>CAVUJE010000037.1:0-148832 GCA_963741705.1 uncultured Chitinophagaceae bacterium
CTCATAATCAGGTGGTCCCAGGTTCAAGTCCTGGTGGGCCCACTTGGTAATCAACCACTTACAGAGGTTTAATCGTAAGTGGTTTTTTATTTTCATTAACAATTTCACTCCTGCTTTTGTTGGCGTCCCCGCCAACATCTTATTAATAACTTTCATTTTTTAAAGAAAAATTTGCGCATTTGCTGTTTGTGCCTGAAAAGGCATTAATCAATTTCCTTTTTTCCAAAGAATTATAAAAAAAATTTGCGAAACCAAATAGTTGCACATATATTTGCAACCAATTAGTTGCTTAAATAAATTTTTACCAATGAGGCGTGATATTTTCCAGGCGATTGCAGATCCTACAAGGCGGGCGATTATAGCCCTGATTGCCTTGCAGGCAATGACTCCAAACGCCATTGCTGAAAATTTTAACACCACCCGGCAGGCCGTGTCGAAACATTTACGCATCCTCACAGAATGCGAATTGGTAAAACAGGAATCCCAGGGCAGGGAGATTTACTACTCACTCGAAATTGAAAAAATGAAAGAAATAGACAAGTGGCTGGAACAGTACCGCAAGATTTGGGAAAGCCGCTTTACTCAATTGGATGAACTATTATCAAACATAAAAAAACAAAAAAAATGAGTACGAATTCAGAGCTGGATTTTACCGTTGATAAAGCGGCAAAAACGGTAATTATAAAAAGAGAATTTGATGCTGGCCTTTCGCTGGTGTGGGATGCTTTTACCAAAGCAGAATTATTGGACCAATGGTTGCCACCAAAACCAATGACGGCTAAAACGAAATACCAGGATTTTAAAGTGGGCGGCAAAAGATTTTATGCTATGATAACGCCGGAGGGGAAAGAGCTTTGGTCGATACAGGAGTACACTTCCATCACCCCGAAGACCAACTTTAAAATGTACAATGCTTTTGCGGATAAAGATGAAAACCCTGAACTACCCGGCTCTGACTGGGATCATACTTTCAGCGAAAATGGGGGAACCACAAAAGTGAACATCACTATTTATAATGAATCTCTTGAAAGGTTAGAAAGGATACTTGAAGGCTTCACCATAGGAATGAAGATGTCGTTGAGCAACCTGGAAAACCTGCTGGCAACTTTATCAAAAAAATGATTTACGTTTTTAAAACTTCTGTAGAAACAAAAACGCAGGTTAAGAAACTCCAACCGCATATTAATAAAATTCTGCCCGGTGAAAAATGGAATTTCGACCTCGACGATTGCGATAATATTTTGCGTATTGACAGCGGGGAAAATATTGTTTTAAAAATTACTGAGTTACTAAAGAGTCATCAATATCACTGCGAAGAATTATAATAAAAAATTAAAAACAATTTAAAAAACAAAAATTATGGCACTTATCAATCCTCACATCAACTTTAACGGAAATGCCGAAGAAGCATTTACCTTTTACAAATCAGTATTTGGCGGAGAATTCGCAAAAGTTATGCGTTTCAAAGACTTGTCAAGCGATGAATTTCCAATCGCAGAAACGAGGCAAATAAAATAATGTACATCGCTTTGCCTATCGGCAACAGTACGCTAATGGGCAATGACGTTCCGGAACATTTGGGAAGAACCAATGAAAACGAAAACAGGTCAAAAATAGCCATTACTGCAAACAGCAAGGAAGAAGCGGACAAATTATTCAATGGCCTTTCGGCCGGCGGCGAAATTGAAGGACCGATTGGAGACAGCCCATGGGGTTCCTATTTTGGATGCTTTAGAGATAAATATGGTATTGAATGGATGGTGGATTTTAATTCAAATGCAGCAGGTAAAAAGTAATTGAGGAAAGGTGTCAGGCCACTTCGAGTGGCCTGACACCTTATATTTTATCTGCTTTAAAGAATTGTTTCGATTTGCAGAATGTTTTTGTCTTTTCTTTTGCCTTGATGCAAAAGAAACAAAAAATCAAGGAAAACCCGATCGCTCCGCGCGTTTTTCCGTGCCGGCGCGCGGCAAAAGCCTTAGGTGATTTAGTAATTAAAATCATTTATTTTTCGCAAAAAAAACCTGTTGTTATTGGCGTCCCCGTTAATATCTGTTAGAATAAAAATTTATGTTTTAACTCATTTCACTGCAAAAAACCAGGATAAATATGAACGTTCAACTACAAATCAAAGCGTATATCACCAGTCAGCCGGAACTAAAGCGCAGCGATATGCAGGCGTTGCACGGCCGCATTCTGCAACTAATGCCCGGTTGTAAATTATGGTTCCTGGATGGTAAAAACAGTGAAAACAAAACGGTTTCTAATCCAAATATAGGATACGGCTTTTACACAATGAAATATGCAGATGGAACCACCAGGGAGTTTTATCAGATCGGTTTGAGTGCCAACAAAACCGGCATCTCTGTTTACATCCTTGGCCTTGAAGATAAAAAATACCTGGCGCAAACGTATGGTGAAAAATTGGGCAAGGCGAGTGTAACCGGGTACTGCATCAGGTTTAAAAGTTTAAAAGATATCAACCTTGATGTGCTTGAGGCGGCTATAAAATATGGAAGCAGGGAAAAATGAATTCACTATTTGCAGGCCTCCCCCACAGAAGCCTTTATCCAATCTTATTTCAACATCCCATTCAGCCCTTCCTTTTCAAATAATATTCGGCCAATTTTTAAATCTGACCAACCTTCTTTTATTTTGTAAGTGAATGCGGGTGTATCGCCATCTAATTGGCATTCAACAAAACAAGTAGCAACCTTGCCATTACTGATCTCCTCCATTGCTTTCAACTGGTGAAGGTGCGTGGAAATTAAAAAATAAGAGTTGGTAAATTTAGTAAGGCCTTTTATGGTTGCCGTACTTATTTCCAAGGCATCTTCAATATTGGTACCCCTGAATAATTCATCGAAAACAGCAAAGCATTTTTTGCCTTGCAGCGCTTTTTCCACCACATTTTTTAAAGTGATAATTTCCGTCATAAAATGACTGTAACCGCTTACAATACTATCTGTGAGGTTGATGGCAACAGAGATGTTATCAAAAAAAGGAATGACCGCTTTGGTGGCCGGCACGGCAAGCCCGGCGTGACCAAGATAAACACACAAACTAACCGATTTTAAAAAAGTGGATTTGCCCGACATATTCGGGCCGGTCAAAAGAATCACATTTCGGGTAGCCGTAATGTCATTACTGACCGGATTTTTCAACAGCGGGTGATAAAGGCCTTCTATGGAAAAGGTGGAAGTTTCAAAGGAAGGGAAAACAAATCCATGCTCTGCAATGCCTTTGCTTACTGAAAGATAAGCCTCAAATAAAAACCAGCGATTCCAAAAAGCTTCCACCTCCCCGTTAGTTACTTTTTTGGTAACAATTGCCATCAGCTCTACAATTTGAGTCACATGAAAAGTTTTCTTTTTCTGGTAGATCTTTTCATAATGGTCCAAATTAAAATCTAATAAAAAGCGATTGAGCAAATCCAGTTCGGTTGCATATTCCGGCGGAAAAAGTTTTGTGTTGAGTTTGCCAATATAATCTGACCTGGATTTTACTAAAAAGCCGGATAAGCAAAATCAGCCTTCCCCTTCTCTGGCTTCGTTCCTTTTCAGAAAACCTAAGCTTCCATTTCATATTTTCTGCAGAAAAATTACCTTCGCCAAAGGTTTGAAAGAAGTCATATATTTCTGATAAATTGAATCGGGAAAAAGAATATTCTTTCCATATTTCATAGTTGGCAATAAATCCTTTTAGCACTTGTTGCCGGTTCAATATTTCTTCCATTTTGCCCGGCGGCTCCATT
The DNA here is from genome assembly GCA_963741705.1 of uncultured Chitinophagaceae bacterium. Lineage (GTDB taxonomy): Bacteria > Bacteroidota > Bacteroidia > Chitinophagales > Chitinophagaceae > Ginsengibacter. Next base: position 3,755 of record CAVUJE010000037.1, read on the forward strand.
AGTAATCTGCGCACTGCTTTACCCGAAAATAAATTAAAAGTGAAATCAAATAATGGAAGTATTTCATCTTCTATATGCAGATCAGCGGTATTGGCCATTTTATTTTTCTTGAATTATTTAGCTGGCAGTTTTAAATGCGTAATCATTCAAATTACGAATCTATGGCTGCATTCTTTCAATTTTTTTGTGAACGCTTTGGTATTCCTGTATTTCCCTGTCAGCCTTTACGTTTGTATCACCGCTGGATTCATTCTTTGCAAATTATCCAAAAAGAAACATGACATAACAGCATAATTTTAACCCCAAAAGAAGATTGGCTTTAAAGTTGCAATTTATGATAGCAAAATAAATTTATTATGGAAAGCGAAAAAGCAATATTAGCAGGCGGTTGTTTCTGGGGAGTGGAAGAATTGGTAAGAGATCTTCCGGGTGTACTGTCAACAAGAGTTGGCTACAGTGGCGGCGATGTAAAAAATGCAACGTACCGAAATCATGGTAACCATGCAGAGGCAATTGCCATCACCTTCGACCCAACACAGTTATCTTACCGCAAACTGCTGGAATTTTTCTTCCGGATTCATAATCCCACTACAAAAAACAGGCAGGGAAATGATGTGGGTACATCGTACCGCTCCGCTATATTTTATCTCAACGAAGATCAAAAGAAAACCGCACAGGAATTGATCAGCGAAATGAATGCATCGGGTATTTGGCCCGGGCCAATTGTAACGGAAGTAGTTCCTGCAGGTGATTTTTGGGATGCTGAAGAAGAGCACCAAAATTACTTACAGAAACACAAGCATGGATATACGTGCCACTACGTGAGGCCTGAATGGCAATTGCCTGTGACGAAAAATGCTTAGATGAATTGTTAAGTTCCGGGCAGGCACGGAACTCCACGCCGCGTGCCTGCCCGTTCTATCTATGGTTCAATGAATAGCGCCCTTTATATCTCCCGTTTTCACCACACTATTTTTCAACTCAGCCGCTTTTTTCACAAGGCTTATAAATTCCTTTCTGTAACCTTCCTCATCCTTTCCAAGAGATGCACCGGCCATCTGTAATACCATACTGTATTTCGCATTTTCTTTGTATTCGCTATTGCGCAGCAACATGGCAAAACCAGCAACCGAAGCGGCAAACCTGAAGTTTTCAGAAACATTTTCAAAAGGTAGCGATTCATTACGTACAGGATGAACAATCAATTTGCTTTCATTGCCATCCGGTGCCTTGTATCGAAATTTGATGGTTACAATTTCATCACTAAAAGAAGAAGATTTTTACTTTTTATCATGTTGGTATTTTAGAGGATTGAATCAACCGGACCGGGAGCATAATGACAGATTTAATAAGGCCGAATACGCCTTCCACGGCAATACCCAACAACCTGAAAGGTAGCATGATCAACCACACAATGGGATATAATACCAAAGCCAGGATGGCCAGCGGCCAGCACAATATAAACAGCAATATCCACGCGATGAATGTAATCATTTACTTAAAGATAAATACTGAGCAAACACTGAACGGATCAAATACATGAGTGGTTAAACTTTCCAATTATTGGATTTGTAGTGAACGTACAAATAATGCCAATTTCTATTCTCAAATAAAGCACTATTTGAATGCCAGGAATAGATAAAACTTTTAATCAATACTACCGGGAATGGAATCTAAACTGTAATACGGGTAACTAAATTTATCGCCGTGGACCGTAACGATTCGAAAACCTGATGAATCTTCTCCTAATGGTTTACCAATTGGCCCTGTAGTAACTATTGTAAGATTGCCATCGGTACCAATGGCATTTTTGTGTAAATGCCCTGCAAACACATATTTTACCCCATATTTCTTCAAAAGATTAATATATGCTTTTCGCGTTTCGCTCGGAATATTAAAATAGCCGTTTTTTTCATTCGGCTGGTTAATAAACCAGGGGATGTGTTCAAAGACTACTATATTCTTATTTTTTCAACTTCTTCGTTCCTTCAAGAGTCGAGTGTAACCAGGCATCCTGTTTAGCGGCTTCTTCAGGAACCTTTGATGAATCAAAGACGAGCGACGAATTAAGCACGATTCCATACAGGTTACCGGATTGGAATGTATAATAATCCGGTCCAAAGTTTTTGCGATAATCAGCAAGCGATGCAGCGGTAGGCGTATTGCTCACGTCATGATTTCCGGCAACATTATAAAGAGGAATAGAGGGATCTAATTTTGCAGCAATACGCTTATATTCAGCAATCTGAACCGAATCGCCTGTGCGGTTTACCAAATCGCCGCATACAATGACAAATGCAGGATGCAACCGGTTAGCCGCTGCTATGGCTTTTTCAAAGTTTTGGGTTTCCCTGGCAAAACCATGGTTATCCGTAAACATGCCAAATTGGGGATCGGACATTTGGAAGAAGTAAAATGGTTTTGTGTTATCACTGATACGGGAAGACGTACAGCCGGAAATAACCGCAACTAAAAAAATTACTGTAAGAAAACGGTATTTTATGAAAAAGTCAGACCCTCTAAACTTCATTTTAATATGATTTTATATTTATTTTGAATTGCATGTTATAAGCAAACAAGGGATGAAACATTTAACCACTGCCCCTTTTTTTAGCATTAACTGTAAGTCCGGCAATCCATGGTATTGATCATCCAATATTTTTGCAATAATACCATCTTTAATAACTACAGCAGTTGGAAATTATATTATTCCTAATTGTTTAGCTAAATAAGATATAGTATCTGATTATTTCCATCCTGGAAGTCAGTTTTTTTCATAATTTTTTAAAGCATCTTCTTTATCGAATAATTTCATCGGAAAATTAACTCATCTTTAGCTGAACCGGAATCAATAACTTTATTATTCATCTTTAAAAAATATCACAATGGCTACACGAAGAAAATTCATTCAACAATCAGGCGCTTTTGCCCTCGGAAGTTTGTTGATTCCACAATTAGGTAAATCAGGTTTGTTTTCTCAAAGAAAAAACTTTCCTCCTATCGGGCTTCAATTATATACGATGGGAAATTTAATGACAACAGATACAAAAGGCACACTGGAAAAACTGGCCGCCATAGGTTACAGAGAAGTGGAAAGCGCCGGATCACAAAAAGGAAATTTTTATGGTTATAAGCCTAAGGAATTTGCGGCGATGGTAAAAGATGCAGGCATGCATTGGCGCTCTGCCCATGTAGGCGGCGCAGGGTTTACACCTCGTGATGTTATGAATATGGCTAAAAATGCTGAAGACTCGGCAAGGGCTCAAAAATATATTGACAGGATGAAGAATACGCCCAGGCCTTTGAACTTAACAGACAATTATCAGCAACTGGCTGACGATGCTGCAGAAGGCGGATTAAGTTACCTGGTTTGTTCAAGTATTCCTGTACATACGCTGGATCAGATAAAAACAGCAGTGGAAGTTTTTACCAAAAGTGGCGAAGCCTGCAAAAAGAATGGCGTTCAGTTTGCTTATCACAATCATGTTTCAGAATTTGATGAAATAGAAGGGGTCAGGCCTTTTGATTATATTCTGAACCATACTGATAAAGACCTGGTAAAAATGGAACTGGACCTGGCGTGGGCCACCAAGGCGAAGCAAGATCCGGTAGAATTATTTAAACTGCATCCCGGCCGTTACCCCTTATGGCATGTAAAAGATTTGGATAAAGTAAAGATGGAACCTGCAGAAGTAGGATCAGGTATCGTTGATTTTAAACGGATATTCGACAACGCAAAAGAATCCGGAATGAAATATTTTTTTGTAGAACAGGACGGAGCGCCAAGCCCTTTTGAAGATGTAACAAACAGTTATAATTATTTGAAAAAGTTGTTGGGAAGTAAATTTAAATGAATATAAGAATTGTATTCACTGAACTTATTTTTCCTTATGCCACTATCTTTATAAAAAGAAAAACCAGAACTTCTGATAGCAGGAGATAAATTTTTAAAGAAAAGTATTGCAAAAGGTATTGCTAGCCTTTCAATGCACTTCTAAAATTTTTTATCAGTTAATCAAAGCAGATAAAATTCTAAACAGGAATGGCAGGCGGCATGCGGCTGTCGCAATTTCTTCCATTCGCTTACAAATCATTCCAGGCAAACCTTTCGAACTGGATGAAATAACCATTGATGATTTAAGTTCAGGTTTCAAATCAGGAAAATACACGGTACGTTCTGTTGCGGAAAAATATATTAAACGCATCAATGAAATTGATAAATCCGGCCCGGCAATCAACAGCGTTATCCAGTTAAATCCTGATGCATTAAAAATTGCGGATGCGCTTGATAAAGAATTAAAAGAAAAAGGGCCGCGAAGTCGTATGCATGGCATTCCGGTATTGATAAAAGACAATATTGATACTGCAGACAATATGGAAACTACCGCTGGTTCTCTTGCTTTGATGGATGCAAAGCCGGAAAAAGATTCGTTCCTGGTGAAGCAACTTCGTGATGCAGGCGCGTTGATTCTTGGTAAAACCAATCTTAGCGAGTGGGCCAATATGCGCTCAACACATTCCACCAGCGGATGGAGCGGAAGAGGTGGCCTTACTAAAAATCCATATGCGCTTGACAGGAATTGTTCGGGTTCCAGTTCGGGCTCAGGCGCGGCGGCAGCAGCCAGTCTCTGTGCGGTCGCCATTGGCACAGAAACGGATGGTTCGGTTGTCAGCCCTTCTTCTTTAAATGGATTAGTCGGGATTAAGCCAACTGTGGGGCTGGTAAGCCGTTCAGGCATCATTCCCATTTCGCATTCACAGGACACGGCCGGCCCGATGGCAAGAACCGTTCGGGATGCAGCTATTTTATTGGGCGCGATGGCCGGGGCTGATGAAGAAGATGAAGCAACACAAAATAAAAACCGGACTAACGTTAATGATTACACGAAATTTTTAGAAAAAGATGGATTGAAAGGCGCAAGGATTGGGGTGCTTCGGCAGTACTTTGGCTTTCTGCCTTCTGTTGATAAAATCATCAATGATTCATTGGAAATTTTAAAAAAGCAAGGAGCCATTTTAATTGATCCAATAGTAATTGATACACTTGGAAAGTTTGATGATTCGGAGGGCGCTGTGTTGCGTTATGAATTAAAGGCCGATATGGCGGCTTATTTAAAACATCGCGGCAATGGCACTTCTTTTCATACGCTAAAAGATTTGATTGATTTCAATGAAAAACATGCGGATAAGGAAATGCCTTACTTCAACCAGGAATTGTTTTTACAGGCCGAAGCCAAAGGCCCGTTGACAGATCCTGAATACCTGGAAGCGCTGGAAAAGAACCATCGCATGACACGTGAAGAAGGCATTGATGCGGTAATGGACAAACACCATCTTGATGCAATCGTTTCGCCAACCGACGCTCCCGCCTGGATGACGGATTTGGTGGATGGTGACCATTTTTTGGGCGGAAGTTCACAACTGGCAGCAGTAGCGGGCTATCCGCATATTACCGTACCCGCAGGCGATGTATTTGGTTTGCCAATAGGTATCTCTTTTTTTGGAAGAGCCTGGAGCGAACCTGTGTTGCTGAAAATTGCTTATGCTTTTGAGCAGGCAACACATGCACGGAAGCCGCCAAAGTTTTTGGCGACGGTGAAACTTGAAGTTATAAACTATCGAAGACGATTTCTTGTTCATTTTCGATTTCAATTCGATTTTCAACTTCAATTAAATTATAAATATCTACATCTACTTCGATATCTAATATTTCAAAACTAACAACTATCGAGTAAGGAATTTCCTTATCTAAATCCTTTTCCCAACCTTTATGACCTTTTACTGCAATTAAAAATTCTTCAGGTAGTTGGTTAGATTTTTCTATACACCAATCTTTTTGAATAGAGCTGTCTTGCCTTTTTACACCACTTATTTCTCCATCATTTCCCTTAGATGCAATAGACCATTTAAATGATTCAGGCTTTGATTCGTGCAAGATTGATTCTTCAGCGTTGCCTGCTTCATCATCATCTTCTGTCGCTTATTTTAGAAGATAATATTCTTTCAGAAAAAGTTTTTTGAGTTTCACCTTTTCTTGAAGTTTCCCAATCAAGCCACGCTGATAAATATGAATGTGTCTTCCGTCTGGTTATTCTTGGTTCCGCCTTAAACGATAAGTGTTATTTCTATTAGCACATCAAAATCCAAACCGGGTCTCCTTATTTCATTGGGAATTTTAATCAAATAGATATTCGAATTTTTTGGATTGATTTCGCCTGAATTGTAAAGTGTAACTCTTTTTGATGAATTTCTTGTAGCACTAATAATATCTGGGATGCCATAGCCATAATGATGCAAAAAATCCGGAATATTTCAATGGCAGGAGGAAGTTTTGCAGAATGAACTATTAAGGCTCGGTATAACATGCATGACTCGTCCGGATATAAATTTTGTAAAGTAGCAGCAATATGACTGATTTTAGGTGTAGTGAAAGACGTTCCTACCACATCTCTACCAACGGCTGGTCCATTGTCTCTTGTTGATCTTATTAAATTAGGTGAGGCCTCTTTGTGTGTCGTTATAGCTGATGAGTTTTTATTGAAAACAAAATCTCCGCCATATTCCACAACATCTGGCTTGATCATCCCCCACAATCCAAATCCTGACCGGGAAAAAGAAGATGGATAATCTTTATCTGCAAAACATTTAAATGTATCATCCTCAAATTCTGAATCGCAAATGGATCCAACAGTTAACGCAAAGCAACTATAGGCAGGATTTGTAATAGAACTTTTTGGATCCTTTAAAAAGTCAGGATAATTTATTCCTTGAGAAATATAATTCGTTATTCCGGGAATACCTGCATCATTTGAATCACGAGGGATATTTCCCGCAGCGATACAAAAAAGAATATCATTTTGCCAGATAATTTTATCAATCGTTGCAGACCAAATAGGCATATGAACATGGTCTTCGGGCCGACTATTTGAAACAGATAAATTGAATATTTTAGTGGGGTAAAAACGTTCGACAATATCGCTCATAAGGTCGGATTCATTTAAATCACTACTTATCTTATTCTCATCATTTAAAATTCTTGCATTCTGAAGCCAGAATGGGCTTGTATGTTTTCTTCATTTGAATCGATTCCATTAGGAAACAATACAACCCCGGCTACTCTAGTCCCATGTCCTCCGTTTGGAACTTTATCAAAAGTATCTGTATCATTAGATACATAAGATATTGATAGATCTTCATCAATTGCAGGAGATAATAATCTATGACCTTCTTGAATACCGCTATCAATTATACATATTTTAGGACTTTCCTCATCCGGAGCTTGTATTTCTATTTCAAGAAGATTTTCTAATTCACGACTCCCTTCAAAACTATACAAAGCATCGTGTTCTTCTATATTGAATACATATGCAAACCTCAAAGCCAATTCTCTTAAACCTGCACCACTTATCCTAATCTTACAGCCAAATCCATCATCAAATTCGGAATACTGACCTAACCTGCCAACGAACTCAGCATTATATATCTCAATAAAATCTTCAAAGGCAGTTTGTCTTTCTCTGGCTAAATCATCTTTTGCAATTTGCCACTGATTATAACGGATTCGCCAACGTTCAACAGAAAAATCATATGATTCATCTGTCTGTTCTTCCTTCTTAGTTGGATAGTCGGGTATTTTTAAATAACTCGAAATTGCTACGTAGACTACAATTTCTTTTATCTGATCTATTCCTTCCCATTTGTCAAGCAAGTTTTTTGAAAGGATTCGTTTTAACCTTTCCGTTGCTTCAGGAATTACTTCGAGTATGGAGGCAGCGGAGTCCTTGAATTTTTTATTACTTTGAGTTAAGAATTGTTCAAGCCGATCAGCGAACTTTTTAAATTCATCGCTATTTGCACCAATGATATAACCATCTTCTTCTTCCGAAATAATTTCGATGCCAAAGCTTTTTAATGATTCCAAGTCTTTTGCTAAATCAATGTGTAGAAAAAGCGGAATTACATCTTTGATGGGAAGTTCAGGCAAATTGTTTTCTTCCCGTGCGGCATTTTCTTTTTCCCAATTTTCTTTAATAGAATTTATTTGACCTGTAAGATTGTCAAAATGTTCTCTCCTGTGTTCAAGGTTATATTTTGCGGCTTCTCCTTTTTTAGGTCCCCCACCATAGCCTATAAATGGCTTTCTCTGTACAACTTGAATTAAGGTTAAATGCTGAAAATCAGCCATATTATTTTTTGATTAGTATAAGGTTCTCTTGCAATGCCGTTTTTAAATGTCTCTCATTTATTACTTTTTCTCCCGAAAGAACTGCAAGCTTTGCGGCATCGTTAGCAATTTTTACAACAGTTGCTGAAGAAACACCTTTCATAGAATCAATAAATTTATTCCAATTAATATTTTTGGAAATTGAAATGGAAGAAAGGGTTTGTTTAAATATTTGTAGAATTTGTTTTTCCCCCGGTTTTGGCATTTCAATTATTTCATCAAAGCGGCGAAATAAAGCATGGTCAATAATTCCTTCGAAATTAGTCGTAGCAACTAAAATTCCCGGTGCCTGGTAGTCTTCTAATAGGTTTAGTAGTAAATTTACTAAACGGTGCATTTCACCAACATCTTGTCCGGTGGAGGAACGTGATTTTGCGATAAAATCAAATTCATCTAAAAGCAATACGCACGGAAAAGACTTAATTGATTCAAATAGTCTTTTTAAGTTGGAGGCGGATTCACCCAAATATGAGGATATAATAGCTTCAAAACGCACTTTTAAGAATGGCAGACCAATTGTCCATGCAATTCGTTCGGCGGCCATACTTTTACCGCAGCCAGGGGCACCATACAATAATATCTTTTGTTTAGGAAAAAGACCATAATGACCTAATCTTTCCTTTGCTACAAATTCTTTCTCAATTCTTTGTATTTTACTTTCGATTTCTTCAGGTAAGATCATATAATGTCGCAACAAATCGCGTTCTACATGAGTCGCAAAGGGTATATTATATCTTTTATCCTTTGGAATCGAAACACCTGGAGGTAATAATGATTTTAATTCTCCCCTGAATGAAGAATAGCTATGAATATTCTTTTTAAGTATTTCATTTAATTTATTGGCAAGTTTTACATGACCTTTTTTAGTCTCGTCCTCAATAATTCTTCCCGCTACAAGAATAATATCTTCTGTAGGCTCTCCTTCAATAGATCGGAAAAGTCTCAATAGTAGTTCTTGATTCATATCAAAATTTACAAAAACAAAACTAAAAGTAATGTAAAATTAAGTTGCTATTAAAAAAGTTTTTCCTGCTCCTATTTAGCAAGTATCTCTCATGTGGCGTAAGCGCCAATTCTCGAGTTTGCCATAGACCTGCTATCCATAATTTGTTCAAATATAAAGTACAACTAACCTATATGTTTAATTTGGGAAAGCATTGCTTGGCAATCTGGGCTTTATTTCTGTTCATTTTTATTTATTTTTCGATATGAATAAAACCCCTTCCCACTATGTCTTATTATTCCTCTCCCAAAAAAATTATTGATTACTTTTAATTATAAATTTCCCTCATGCCGGAAGGCCCTTCTATTCTTCATTTAAAAAGCCAGTTAACCTCTTTTATTGGAAAGAAGGTTATAAAAGCCGGGGGTTATGGCCCAATGGATACAAAGTGGATAAAAGGAAAAAAATTATTGGATATACGCACCTGGGGAAAACACTTGCTTTTTGTTTTTGAAAACGGCTCGGTAAAAGTGCACCTCGGCTTGTTTGGCAATGTGCTGGTAAACGAGCGTAAAAAAGTAAACCGGTCTTTTTTTCTTGAATTTAGTAAAGGGGAAATAAATGGCTATGTGGTAAAAGCCCAAAAACTAACGGTACCGTTAAACGAAATTTATGACTGGCGGGTGGATATATTAAGCAAAGAGTTTGACCCGGCTTATGTAAAAACTTTATTAAAAACACAAAAGGATAAAACCATTGATGAAGTATTGATGGACCAGCAAATATTTTCCGGTGTGGGAAATATTATAAGGAATGAAGCGCTTTACCGGGCAGGCATTCACCCGCTGAGTGTTACAGGAAAGATACCTGCAGCAAAGATTACCAAGCTTATAAAAGAAGTGGTAAACTATGCCCGCTTATTTTATGAGGAACTGGAAACAAAAGGTAAAAAATTATCCTTCGCAGTTTACCAGCAGCAGTTTGCAGCAGATGGCAGCGAGGTAACTATGAAAGTATTACCTAAATCCAAACGAAAAATATTTTACTCAGAACATAAGCAGGCTATGTATGAATGATGCAAATATCCCTGTTCAATTTATACCTGGCAGTAAAGCAACAAAAAACAATAATTTCTGTTAGTCATTTTTTTCCTTTTTCACTGTTGTTGTGATAACTACTCCTATTGATTTACCGGATATCTTGTAATTATTCTTTAATTGTTTGCCGGTAATTACCTGTAATGATAGAAAGTTAGAATCATTTATTTGAAAAAGGTCTGCTTCAAAATTGGTACGGAGTATTTGGTTATTTAAGATGTAAACCACTTTTGATTCAATTTTCACATCAGGAACATTGTCTTTATATTCAGAAGATTTTGATTTAAAATAGTTCCAATAACTATCACGGGCAAACGATTTTGTGGTAATATAAATGACGCCGTTTTTAGCATCTTTGCCCGCTAACGCAATGGCTTTATCACCTTTGTAAACAGTAACCATAGCGATTTCAGATGGTTGGTAAGCAGATTTGATAAAAGCACCGTTGGTTCGGATACTATCAATAAAAAGCATAGGTTCATTATCGGGAAATAATTTGAAATCCTCTGACTTATGGTAAATAGAATAACACGATATCAAAATATCAATGCCATCAACAGGCCGGTTCAAATAATAATCTATCGTCAAGAGGATATTGCGGTTTTTTGTTCCTGTCAATTTTTAGAAAAAATGAGAGCGTGTCATTACTGTACGTCCAATAATCGGAACAATCCCGTGTTGACCATTTAAACTGGCCTTCCGGATAATTTCTAATGATATCTTTCAATAATAAATTATTTAAATCAACTGGTATTCCTCCGGGCAATTTTCCAATAAATTCTTTGGTCAAGCGTACTTTACTGATATAATCTTCATCGGGGTCTTTTTGAAAAATGAGGCCCGGATATTTCTCAGAATAATAGCCTTTCCCATTTTACAAAACGCGCATCTTCACCAAAGCATTTTTTACCACCATTCATTTCTTCTACGTCAATTAATTTTAAATCCGAATCCAAACGCTGTAGATCCTGCAAAGTAGTTTTGCAAAGGCAAAACCCTGAAACAGTAATTTTAGCGGCAAGTGAAGCGTCAATTTCAGTTTGTGCAAAACCGATTTGGCTGCTTAAAGCAAAATACCAAAAAAATAAAAAAATAAGGAATGGGCTTCGTTTCATTATCCGGGTTATTTATTATTATAGGATGAGCAATTTGTTTTTTAAAGAACGCATTATAACCTGTTTAATTGCGAAATAAAATCTGTCAGAATTAAAGAAAATGATGATAGCACAGTAAACCAACAAAAAACAATAATTCCTGTTTTAATTTAACCCTTTAGTAAAAGAGAATTTTATGGTACGAATCGTCCACGTTGGGAGACATTGCTGAGAAAAATGTTTTTCTAATTACAGAAACTAAATAGAAACAATTTCCGTCATGCTTACAAGAAGTTTCACCTGTATAATTTTAATAGCAAACTTCTGTTTTTGCCTATTTGTACCTCCTGAAGACTCACCTATGGACGTATCTTTCCGGGAAAAAATATACTTGTTTTATTAAAGTAAAATAATTGTACCTAAATTTATTAATTAATAATATGCTGAACAGACGAGACTCCATTAAATTATCTGCCGCCCTTATTGCAGGCGCATACATTCCCAGGCCGGTTAAAAGCGCACTTTCTGCCAGGCATAATCCATTCAGATTTTGCCTGAATACAAGCACCATCAGCGGTCAAAATCCGGGGCTTCTTCATTCCATAGAAATCGCTTCAGCAGCAGGATACGATGGTATGGAACTTTGGATAAATGATATCAAAGCTTATCTAAAGCAGGGAAACTCTATCCAGTCATTGGCTTCTTTTATTTCATCTAAAAACATTGTGATAGAGAATGCGATCAGTTTTACAGAATGGATGGTTGATGATGATGAAAGACGCAAAGCGGCATTGAAAGAACTGGAAGATGAAATGAAAATTATGTCTATTCTCGGTTGCCATCGTATCGCTGCGCCCCCGGCAGGTGTTTCGAGGGACCAACCAATCCATTTTCAAAACGCAGCTATCCGTTACCGTGAGATACTGGAATTAGGCAGAAAATATAATGTGATGCCGTTATTGGAATTCTGGGGAGCATCAGGAACACTTTATAACTTAAGCCAGGCCATCGCTATAGCGGTAGCGGCTGATGCGCGGGATGCCCGTATCCTGCCGGATGTTTTTCACCTGTTTCGCGGGGGCTCCGGCTTTGAAGGATTAAGTCTTTTAAATGGAAAGGTGATTGACATTATCCACATGAATGATTATCCTTCTTCCAAACCGGTGAATGAACAGACGGACAGTGACAGGGTATATCCCGGTGACGGTGTGGCACCACTCAAACAAGTGTTGCGTGATCTGAAAAGTATTGGGGGTAGCAAGGTGCTTTCACTCGAACTTTTTAATAAAAGCTATTGGTCACAAGATCCTCTGGTTGTTGCAAGAACCGGGCTGCAAAAAATGAAATCGCTGGTGAGTGAGATTGAAAGTTAAAACTTTCTACCATGTAGAACCGTGCCCTAAGATTAATACAATTGTAGGTTTTAATAGTTTATGTTACCGGATCTCGGACAATTCAATTTTATCTTTCTATGCAGCAGAAATTCACTCCACACCTTCCCACCATTTTGAAAATTGTTGATCAGGATCTTTCAAAAAAACTTCTTCTCCGATCTTTGGTGTGGCCAGGTTTAGGTTTAGTTCCTTGTTGAGTTCTGTTATTGTTTTCAATGGCTCATCCCAGGGATGAACCGATAAAGGGAACTTTGAATTATGAACCGGAAACAATCGTTTTGCCCGCAAATCTTTTGCTGCCTGTAACGTTTCGCCAGGCCGCATGTGAATGTATTTCCAGTTTTTATTGTATTGCCCGTTTTCAAGAATTACCAAATCAAAAGGACCGGATGTTTTTCCAATTTCCCCGAAGTGAGTATCATAACCACTGTCGCCTCCAATAAATATTTTCATGGTTGGCGTTTTTAAAATAAAAGAAACCCAAATGGATTTATTTCTTACTAAACCTCTTCCTGAAAAATGCCTTGCAGCTACAGTATTTACGGCAAAGCCATCGCTCAAATAAATTTCTTCATTCCAGTTTTGTTCGTTGATGATGATCTTGTCAAAACCCCAACGCTCCAGGTGTTCGCCAACACCAAGAGCGCAGACGATACTATTTATTTTCGGCTTTAATCCTTTGATAGTTTTATAATCAAGATGATCCCAATGATCGTGAGAAATTAAAAGGAAATCAATTTCAGGAATGTCATCAGTTGTGTAAATGTTTGTTCCTTTGAAAGCTTTAATGTTGAAGGGAACAGGAGATGCCGCGCCGCTAAAAACCGGGTCAACTAAAATCTTTTTTCCATCCACCTGCATAAAATAAGAGGAATGCCCAAACCATACTAACACATCTTTTGCCGGATCTAAATTCAACAGGTCGGTTTTCACTGAAGGAATAATATCAACAGGTTTTACACGCACCTTTTTATCAAATAAAAATTGTTTTAAAACGGTAAAAAATCCAACACCATCAGTGATCATTGGCGTTTCGCTTAGATTTTGAAACTGTCCTTTCTCATAATTCGGGGATTGAATTATTTTTTTCAAACGATCTCCTGAAGGCAACTTGCCAAACCGGGGCAGATGCAAAAAAATAAAAACAGCAAGTAATTAAAAAAATGAGAATGGAGAAAAATATCAGCATAGAAGCTTTGAAGCGGTTTTTATTTTTATATGGCGGAGACAAATTAATGCCAGGCAAAAATAAACCATTTTGTTGCCGTGCCGGAAAGCAAAATCTACAATTTAGTTGTGTCAAGATTTTTTTAATATAGGCACCAACATATCTGCAATCATAGCAAAGCCTTTATCAGATGGATGAAGGCCATCAAACGTAATATTCATCGCACCCACAGGATAAGGATATTCATCTGTTGAAGGATTGAACGGAATACCGATAAACTTTGGATACTTGTAATTTTTGTATTGGCCTGTTTCCGGATCTTTTAAGCGTTTATAATTTACCAGGTTTTTCAGGCCCATGCCTTTTTTATGATACAAATCAATACAATCAAAATGTTCATATTTCGCAATAGCTTTAATAGCCCCGGCAAACGATTCTAATGATTGCCCGTTTTTATCTTTGTATGATCCCCAGGCATTATTTTTCATGTCATTGATATATACAAAATCTACGCGCTGCATAGGCGTAATCAAAATAATGCGCGCATCTTTGTTAAGGCTTCGAAGTTTGTTGATGATGATGCGGAAAGATCCATATACAGTAGTATTGCCTGTATTGTCAAGATAATCCGAAAATTCACCAACCGGCCTTCCAGCCCACCAGTCATTGGTTCCTAAAAAAACAGAATACACATCAGCTTTTACAATGCCTAATTTTTCAATTTCTTTCGCTATGCCCCCGGAGGTCCAGCCATTATGGCCCTGGTTTATGTAATTAATGTTGGGTAATTTTTCAACCACCCTGGTCATATATCCTTTTGAAACCCTGTTGCCTGTTTCATCTGTATGTTCATTTAAATACGTGATAGAATCACCAATAGCTACCCAGGTAATTTTCCGGGGTGTAAATGAATTGGCAACTATTCCAATAACGATTAGCCATACCAGTTTTTTCATTTTAATAATTTAAACGATTATTTCTAAAATGGGTAACAAGATAAACTAAAATGAATTTCCGAAGCAAACGCTTTGGCATGCAACTCTAAAATATTATACAGGAATAATTTGTTAGAATCGTAATTAACGCTGATGAATAAGAACCGGGTTTTGCTTTACAGTATTGCCGGGGTAATAAGGAAGCATTGGATAGGCGCTACTTTCTGTAGAAACACTACCGGAAATAGAAAATGTCCGCGCATCGTTTATATACATCAAACCCAAAGAGGCCGCAGGATACAAACCAAAGCTGTTTTGCTTAAAAGAATTGTTGGAAAAATTTTTATTAAAACCGCTTAGGTAAGAAGGGTTGATACTTACATAAGAAGGCGCCACCGATACGTTGGCAAAAGCATACCAGTTATTAGTTAACCTGCGGTTTAGCTGAAGGCCCATCGGCGCAGAAAAGATAGACGCATTGCCTCCTTTAAAA
The DNA here is from genome assembly GCA_963741705.1 of uncultured Chitinophagaceae bacterium. Classification (GTDB taxonomy): domain Bacteria; phylum Bacteroidota; class Bacteroidia; order Chitinophagales; family Chitinophagaceae; genus Ginsengibacter. The sequence goes on from CAVUJE010000037.1 coordinate 19,103, forward strand.
AAGGAAACGCTGGTGGACACGCCGCTATAAGAACTGAAAAACCATTTTTTTGGTGTAGAAAGACTGTCGTGAGTTTGGCTGTTATTCATGAAATTCGTGCTCTGCGGATATAGACCAAAGCCCGGTGATAAAACCGTTTGAGATTTTGCCGTTGCAAAAAAGAAAAGCATAGCTGATAAAAAAAATACGCGCATCCGAAAAAATTTGTGCCTAAAAGTAAAGATTTCTGGTTTAATATTTTGCGGAGGGAAAAGTTAAATGATGGATGGTTGGCTGGTCATTGTTTTTCTGTCGGAACAGTGACTCAGGGATTGATTTATTTGTCGCTCTATTTATATCGCAAATTATACATGACAGGAGTATCATGTATAAATAATGGATTTTTTTATACCTGAGAGCTTTGTCGTGTATAAATATTATAACGAGCTGATTAGGGCGCTAAAAAGTTAAATGATGCATTTCCGGCTGGTTATTGAAGAGCCGCCGCAGTGTGGTCCTGGCCAACGGCATACTTCCATCTATCCCCAATCAATTACCAGTAAAATGTGTCAGCATTTTAAAATTATCCAATCCATCTACATAAAATCTTGCAGATGAAATAATAATAATAATCTTCGGGGTTTTCGCATAAATCCTGCTTTCACCGGATTGTAAAGCAGATTATCGTTATTCAGGTTTTAATGGTACCAGTAAAGGATGGGTGAAAATTATTTTTGCTAATGGATTACCTACGGGCATTTATTTCTTTGATTTCCCAAGTAATCTTAAAAAGCCAAGTGTTAGTATTGTTTCTTCCTATGCACAAGGAGATTATGGGAAATGAAAACGATCGACTCGTGTTTCCCTTTGGTTGTCTTTCTATAAATAAAAGAGTCAGTTGTTGATGTTGAGCGAAGGAAGAAATCTTTGCCTACGGCGGTTTTCCTTAATTCAAATTACCAACGTGAGTGAATTTGCGCCGCCCTCTCGTCTCCTGACCAACGGCATACTTGCGTTTATCCCCAATCAATTGCCTGTGAAATCTGTCAGCATTTTAAAACGATCCAATCCATTTACATAAAACCTCGCAGATGAATAATAATAATCTTCGGGGTTTTCGCATAATCCTGCTTTCACCGGATTGTAATGCAGATATCACTGGCGGCTTATTTCTTGTTCAAAAGCAGGAAATATTATTGGGCTTTCACATGCGAAGGATAAAAAGCAGTATTCAGTTCTTCTTTTCATTCTTCATCATCTTGTACCAAATACCGTTTAAATATAAAATCAATCCGATCAATATTACCAGCAGAATTAACAGGTGGAACACCAAAGCGATTTTTAAAGAAAGACAGGTGAATGCAACAATCAAAACCGCTGTAATAAGAAAAGCCTGTTTTGCAATTTTTCTAAAAGGAAGAAAAATATCCGGGTAATTTAAAAAAGACATCATAGCCCTGGTTCCCAGCAAAAAAAAGCCGATAGAAAATCCCAAAGATTTATTGATCCAAACAGATTGTATACCGGGCGCGTTAAAATATTTGAAGATATCGCTGAACGATGCGCCCAGCAATCCTAAACCGATGAGGGCAGGGATAAATAATAATTCAAAAATGCTGCTGTTCAATAATCCGGCTTTACATTGCCTGTCGGATATGATGGTAAAAAACAACCACCATAGTGAAAACACAATGCTGATGGCCAATACAAACCAAACCCACGTAAGAAGACTCAAATCATGCAATGCAATAATGCCGTTGATAACGCCCAGTACCACTTCTCCCAAAACGATAATGGTAAAAAGCCCCAGCCTTTCGGTCATGCTTGAAGAGAGCGAGAGCGCCTTGTTCTTCTTTTAAGCAAAAGATACGTTACAAAAGGAGGCGAATAATTTAAAATCAGCGTAAGGTAAAAGAGTATGCGGACATAAGGCTGCTCTGCAAATAGAGTTGCAATTATTAATCCTAACGAAACCAGGTAAAGGATGGTGTAAGGCCTATTGAGCTTGCGGTGTTCTTTATCGTAGATCCCTACGCTCCACCACAGGTAAGTGATGTAAACCTGCATAATTATTAGCGCTATTGTTGCATTGAACAACAAATCTTTTTCGTCGCTGTGAAGGGTAATTACCAATGCCGCTACGATTACCATTTGCCAAAGCGTCATTAATTTTGTCCGAAGGCCTTCGGTACCATGAAGGTCGTGGTATAAACTTCCATTAAGCCAGCCCCAGAAAATAATACCAAACAGGTAAATATAATCCAGCAGTGCGTTGATGCTGAACTGCTGCGCCACATAATGAGTGATGGTAGAAATGGCGATTACGTAAACGAGATCATAGAACAATTCCAGCCAACTGATTTTCCGTTCTATCTTTTCAGTAGAAAATTTTTTGGGGGCACCCCACCAACTTTTGGTAATTAAATTATGCTTCACGATTTATAAAAATAAAGAAAATAAGATTCAGGGTTTGGGATTATTATTCATCAGTTATCGCAAAACAAAATAAGATTTACATGCAACGTTTTACTGTCTTCGCCTGTCATCCTGCAAATAGAAAATATGAAAATTCCCTGTTTAATTCTTGTTATGAGTTCAGTTTGTTTTTTAGGTTGCAAAAAAGACAACAATAAAACTTTTGAAGTTTTTAACGGCGATGGATTTATTTATACAGACGGCAGTTTACTTGCAGGTGGAGTAGGTTGGTATTTTGCAGAATCCAGGGTTGGCCAATGGAAGGCATTGCCGCTCAAAGAATCAGAATTGGCGGCTGAATTTAGAAATATTACGGTTGCAGATTCAATATCAGTAACAGTTTCGCTTAGACAAACCAAAACGCCTGTAAGTTGCGATTGTGTGCCTGGTACTTACTTTTTTTATGATATTATATCGATAAGGAAGAGATAACAAAAAATTTCCCCAAGAAAAATCTTTACAATCTGCTTCATAAAATCAATTTAATTTGCATAAAAGAACTTATTTACAAGCTTTTTTTTAAATGTGATGCTTTTTTCTTTTGCTCTTTGTGACTTTCCTGATTTTCGGAACAAGTCGTAATAAAAAAAATTACGAATGAAAAGAAGAAACAATTCGCCATAAAGAACATCATGAACGCAATGATTATTTCTTAAAAGAATTTTGAAAATCCCTCTTACAGTAAACAAAGAAATAAACTTAATTTTTATTTTGTATTTAAATATAACGCCCAAGCATAAGCGAAAATGTAAGAAGCATTTAAAAATTTGCCGGGCTTAGTAAAATTGAAATGCAGCTATAAAAGCGATTTGCGGTTTGATTTCACTCACCATTTATTCTTTAACTTCATTTTCCTAAAATATCTTGTATGAGCAATATTAAAAAAGGAGACATCCAACAGGAAGTGTTCGATTTGTATGATGACTATGCACACAGCCGTCTCAGCCGGCGCGACTTTATGGAAAAACTTTCCATCTATGCAGTTGGTGGCCTTACCGTATCATCGCTAATGAGCTTTTTGATGCCCGACTATAAAAATACGTTACAGGTGAAAGCCGGCGATCCGCGCATCACTTCAGCATATATTCATTATGATTCCCCTAAGGGCGGCGGATCTATAAAAGCCCTTTTGTCAAAGCCGGCAGATGCGCAAAAGAAATTGGGAGGAATCGTAGTTGTTCATGAAAACCGCGGTCTAAATCCCTACATTGAAGATGTGGCTAAAAGGGCTGCCCTTGCTGGTTTTATAACCATCGCCCCGGATGCGCTTAGCCCATTGGGAGGCTACCCGGGCAATGATGATGCAGGCCGTGAAATGCAATCGAAACTCGACAGGAATAAAATGCTGGAAGATTTTATTTCCGCTTACGAATACCTGAAAAACAATAAAGATTGTAATGGCAAAGTTGGCGTAGTAGGATTTTGTTTTGGCGGCTGGATTGCTAATATGATGGCAGTGCGAATCCCCGATCTGGCTGCGGCAGTTCCTTTTTACGGCACGCAGCCTCCAGCCGAAGATGTGCCTAAAATCAAGGCTCCGCTTCTTCTCCACTATGCAGGCCTCGATACGCGCGTAAATGAAGGTGCGCCTGCTTACGAAGCAGAATTAAAAGCTAACGGTAAGGCATACACGGCTTACGTTTATCCTAATGTAAATCACGGATTTCATAATGACACCACGCCTCGCTATGATAAGGCTGCGGCAGATCTTGCATGGCAGCGGACGATAGATTTTTTTAAAGAAAAACTGCAGTAAAAACAGTGACGTTTGCAGGCATTCAGAAGATGATAAAAATTCTGACAGCTCAATAGTGAGCAATTGAATCATGGAATTATGTTTAAAATCCTTATAACCCAAAATGTAGATTATTGTCATTTTCTCTAAAGCCATCCATGTCAGCTTCCTTCTTTTGACAGGAAGGCAAATATTTTCTTTAAGTCTTCAGCTTTTTTAAAATCCACCACATTTTCTTTTAAATAAGAATCAATCAGCCCCTTTTTGGAGCGATAGACTTTGTAGATATTTTTCTTGTTAGCGGGCAGTATCATCTGATATTGATCACCAAAAAAATAATTAGTTTTTAATACCAGGGTGATGTTTTCCCTAACTTTCAAATTGAATTCACGGGCACCATAGCTTTCTTTGAAACTACTATAGGATTGAATAGCTGAAGTAGAAGATGGCTGACCATAGCCTCCGATTTTTTCCCGTTTTAACACCTCAAACCTTTGTTTTTTTAGCAGCTTTCCAGCCTCGCTTTGCGCCACCAATTCCAGGTAGCCGTTGTTGTAAAAAAATGTGCTGTTATCAACAGCTACCCATCCGATGTTCAACATTTGTTCTTTGGAAATGGCAAGAGTATCATTATTGGGCGAGATAAACTCAATCTCGCCGTTCAGGCAATTGTAATTAAGCGGGGCATCTGAAATACTGTTGTTTCTAAAAAAAATTTTGCCATCCGTAAAATTCGGAAAGCGATAGATTCTTTCAGGAGTAGCCACTTCGGAAACATATTGATCGGCTGCAATAAAAATAGTAGAATCCTGAGCGCAGGCAAATTGCGCCAGAAGAATAAAAAAAGAAAGAGTTACTATTTTCATTAAGTTCAAGTTACTGAAATTTCAGCTCCTTTAGGGATTCGTTCTTTTAAATTTTTACGTAAATCTATTTTAGCATAAAAACACAGAGCAAGAAAAAAAGGTTCGGGTGGCCCCGAACCTTAGAGAAACTTTTTTTTGCTGAACCTTTATTTTTTTTGTTGCGATAAAAACGTAATCAGCGAAGCAAATTCTTCATAAGATAATGCATTAGCCATTCCCGTTGGCATCATCGAATATTTTAATTCTTTCCTGCTCTTAATATTTTTAACAGCGATGTTATGAACGGCGCCTGTAATATCCCGTAAAGTAATTTTGCCTGCAGATTCATCCGTTACAAAACCCATCAGCGTTTTTCCATCTTTGGTTTCTACCTGTACGGTTGAAAAGCCCTGTGAGATAGAAGCGTTGGGCTTAAGAATAGATTCGGCAATTTGTTTGCGCGTCATAATGGAACCAATTTGTCCCATAAAAGGGCCTTTCATTACTTCGCCTTTGTCAAGTGCGTGACAGGTATTACAGCCCTGCTGCATAAACAACTTCCTCCCATTCGCCGGGTTTCCTTTGAGGTGATCCATCGCCAGCATAATATCTTCAATAGATGACTCTCCAATCTGGCCTTTTTTATTCCTGATCTTATCAAGGTCAACTTTTGGTTTTTCCTCCTTCGCTATCTCGTCCATGTTGCCGCCAAATTGTGTGATCCCCATTCTGAGTTTGCCATTGAGATCGGCGAAAAATTCTTTTTGGGTTGGATTGGATTTACTCCAAACATCAACCAAAAAAGCTTTGATACTATCGGAACCAGCCCAGTTGACAGGTTTGTAATAAGGCCCATGCGAATCGGGGCGGGTGCTCCACCACCATGTTCCATCATAAGGCGCTTCTTCATTGTAGAGACGGGCAAGTGTAGAAAGTATTTTTGTTTTTAATTCCCGGTCTTGTGTATTCCGGTAAGCCGCTAACAAACCGGAAACCGCTTTGCTATCATGCATATAGCGAAGTGCCCACAATGCCAGCGTAGAATGTTCTGTGCCAATAGCGGCTACACATGCATCCACAGCATTCAAAGCAACCAGCGCTCTTACCGCAAGATGAGGAGGGATTATTGCAGAATTAGGCGTGGCGTGCGGGCCTTCTGTCCCTTTTTCCGGAGCCACAAAAGATGCCGGTACAGGAATCTGTAATAAAGCATCGGCTACTTCAGGGCGACCCAACCGGCCCAAGCCAATAATCCCCGCAAACTCTACACTTTTAGAAGTGTCTTTTAATGCATTTAAAAATGGTTCAACAGGAACATTTTTCAAAAATGGTTTTCTATCAGAAAGTGCGCGCAAAGCAAACGCTTTCATTTCTTCCTGTTTTGAAAGTTCAACCAGGTTTTTGACAGCATCTTCTTTAGCCATTTGTGAATAGGCATACATTCCAGCCACGCGCGCATAAGTGGGAACATTTTTATCAGCAGCTAATTTCCATGCTGCTTCGGTTGCATCTTTTCCTCTTGTGAGCAATTCCTGTTGTGCATACAATCTTGCAACGCTACTTTCTGTTTTCATCAGCGAAATCAATTCTTTAATTGACGCGTCTTTAAGATCCGGGAAAGGCTTGTAGGTCCAGTCTTTAGGAACTACGCGTACGGTAAACCCTTTGGTAGAATCTCCTGAATAACCCGCTCCATCCCAGGCAGAGAGATACATGCGCCCCGAAGCGTCCACGTCCACATCGGTAATCTGGGGAAGATGAATAAAATCTTCCTGCTGTTGGGTATAGGTGCCATTGTCGGGCGTAAGCCTGTGAATATATAATTCATTTCTGCCCCAATCCGCCATCATCGGTACATGATTGTATTTAGCAGGCCACGAATTATCATCCATATACAGCGCTCCTGTTCCGGAACCGCCGCCCAAATCTGCCAGAGCAGGAATAATTTCTTCAGTAAAATGTTGGAACAAAACCGGGTAGCCATATTCACCGGATTGAATCATGTGACTGAAACGGATATTCCAGCCACCGCCGTCATTCGTATTATCACGCGTAAAAATATTCATGTAGGGATCAATAGCCACATCATAAAGATTGCGGGTACCGTGCATATAGATTTCCATTTCTGTTCCGTCTGGCCTTACTCTTACAATACCTCCGCCCAACATAGTAATTTTTTTTCCATCGGTTCCTTCCGCATCATGAAACCCAAAATCTCCTACAGCAATATAAATCCAGCCATCAATGCCGAGCCGGATTCCGTTGGTTGCATGATCTGTTCCGCGACTTGCCAGGTAAGTAGGGTTACTCATGTGCTGAACAAGCGGTTTGGGCGCGCCATCTGCAAAACCATCATTGTCTTTATCTTCATAAACTTCGAGCGCCATTCCTGTGGCGGTACTGTCTTTAAAAACCGTGTGAAGCACAAACAACTTGTCTCCTACTGATACAATACCGCGCGGATCATCTACCGAAGCATATTCCGTGTGCTTATCGATAATGCCATCATTATTGCAATCCACCAGTTTCACAATTCTTCCTTGTCCCGGTTTTTTACCAAGTGAGCCAATCATATCTACACCGACATATACTTCTCCTGAAGCAGCAACCGCAAGGCAGGCCGGACTGGGCGTAAGATTTGGGCCTGAAAATCCCATAATATTAAGATCAGCGGGCCAGTTTAGTTTGGTTGACATTGAATCAATGGAAGCCAGCGATGAATCTCTGGGCTGTGGATCGCAAGATTGTGGCTTGTTTTTGCAACTCACCATTAAAAAGATCGCAAAAAGGAAAACAGAAAGATTTTTTATCATGATTTTTACTTAGGGATGCCAATTTAAGAATTATCTGCGCTTTTTGGGAAAGTTATTTTATTATTTATTAAAAGAACTATTTGTGGTTTAATAAGATTTAGTTTTTATAATCAATTCAAAAATTTATCAGGAGAAATTATTTCCAGTGAAAGAACAAATTCCGGTGATTTTTATTTTAAAATGTTAATAACGCTTATGATTAAACGAAAATAGAAATTGCTTAATTGGATAAAGATTTTTGATACCTTGATTTGTAAGACTTGAAAAACCATACGGGTTTAAGCTTCCGGCAATTTTAATTTTTAATCCTTCTGAACAAAAGTTTTAAATTACATTTTTAAAATCTCCTAAGTTCTCATGAAAAATTTAAGAATTGCTTTTCTGTTTGTTATAATTTCCATTCCTTTTTATTCCCACGCGCAAAATTCTTTCCACTCCGGCGGCCCGATGTTTTCTACCAACGGTTTTTTTAAACTGCCCGATAATGATTCGCGAATCATTTATTCTTTTAATAATGGCTGGCTTTATCACAAAGGGGATTTAAAAAATGCACAGCAAAGTAATATAGTAGATTCTGATTGGCAGCAAGTTCAACTTCCTCACGGTGTAGATATCCTGCCTGAAGAAGCCAGTGGCGGCATCAATTACCAGGGAATAGTTTGGTACCGGAAGCGTTTTAAAATTCCTAAAAATATAGCGGGTAAAAAATTATCACTCACCTTCGAAGCCATTATGGGCAAGTGTTCTATTTATTTAAACGGAGAATTAATTGACTCACACAAAGGTGGCTATTTACCTATTGTTATTGATCTTTCTGCTAAGGGCGTAAAATTGAATTCCGAAAATGTAATTGCGGTAATGGCCGATAATAGTGACGATCCTTCTTATCCTCCCGGGAAGCCCCAATACGCGCTTGACTTTTGTTATTTCGGCGGTATTTATCGCAACGCATGGCTAATTGCTACCAATCCAATTCATATTACCGATGCAAATATTTTGAAAACAAATTCCGGCAATGGAGTTTTTGTAAGTTTTGATAAGGTATCTAAAAGCCAGGCTAACGTTAATGTAGCGATGAATGTGATTAATGAATCGGCTAAATCACAGAGAGTAACGGCAATGGTTACACTAAAAGATAAAGATGGAAATATTGTTTTCCAAAACAAGAAAAAGATGTTTTTAAACAAAGGAAAAGATGCAACTTTTTTGCAAAGTTTTATCATAAAAACTCCTTTGCTCTGGCACCCGGATCATCCCTATTTATATGATATGTACACCACTATTCTTGATGATAAAAACCAGGTTATAGATGGATATTATCAACGCGTTGGCGTGAAGAGTGTGGAATTGAAAGGTAAAGATGGAATGAACCTGAATGGCGAACCTTTTAATGATAAATTGATGGGCGCTAATCACCACCAGGATTATGCTTATGTGGGCAATGCCGTTCCCGATAATCTTGCCTGGAATGATGCAAAAAAGCTTCGTGATGCGGGAATACGAATTTTACGGCTGTCTCATTATCCACAGTCAAACGCGTTTATGGATGCCTGTGATGAATTGGGAATTTTTACCATTGTTCCTACACCAGGATGGCAGTTTTGGAACAAGGATTCCACTTTTGCCGAATTGATGTACAGTGACATAAGGCAAATGGTTCGCCGAGACAGGAACCATGCTTGCCTTTTTGCGTGGGAACCTATTCCCAATGAAACCCGTTATCCTGATTATTTTGCAAAAAATGCTTACCATATTGTACACCAGGAAGACCCGAATAAAAACTGCATAGCCGCCTGCGATTATGGAAGCGCTGATTGGGAAATGTTTGATTTATTATATGCACATCCTTTTAGCGAAGCTGAAAAGCATACTGATAAATGCCTTTTTACCAGGGAATGGGGAGACAACGTTGATAACTGGTCGGCGCATAATTCACCCAGCAGGGCAAGCATCGCCTGGGGAGAAGTTCCGCAATTGATCCAGGCAACGCACTATGCAAACCCACCTTACAGATATGATAGTTGGGAAATGTTTTATGAAGCGCCGAAGCAGGTTTTGGGTGGATGCCTGTGGCACTCATTTGACACGCAAAGAGGCTATCATCCTGATCCTTTTTATGGCGGAATTGTAGATGTTTTTCGCCAGCCAAAATATTCTTACGAATTATTTAAAAGCCAGCAATCGCCCAATACTCTGTATGTTCAAAAGGAAGAAAAAAATCCATATCATTTGTATATCGCCAATACTATGTCGCCGTTTTCGCCATCTGATGTTACGGTTTACTCCAATTGTGATTCAGTAAAATTGATTGCATATGGAAAAGATTCGATGACGCTTGCTCCGGATAAATCTTTAAAAATGCCGCATCCGGTGCTCGTTTTTAAAAATGTATTTCATTTTATGGATATTAAAGATTTAACGCATCGAGGTATTATGTCTTCTGATCCGGATTGGTCATCTTTGATAGCAATTGGTTATGCTAATGGAAAACAAGTAATCAAAGGTAACCAGAAAGCCTTCCAAAAGACCTTCACATTTAAAATTGGTAACTGATTTGGAAGGCATTAAACCCCATTGCTGACGGTAGTTTTATCATTCCTGTTTTTGCTGAAATGCAGGATGAAAATGGAATTGTAAAACGCTTAAATGAATCGCTGATACATTTTACTGTTAAGGGAGAAGGAATACTGATTGGTAAAAATATCCCCGGCATCAATCCACATAAAATTATCTGGGGAACAGCTCCGGCATTGGTAAGAACCACATTAAATGCCGGCACAATAGAGATTATTTCGTCAATGGAATATCCCGGCGGGCAAACACCTTCTGCAGATACGCTTTACGTTGAAACTCAAGCGCCAGAAATTCCATCGGTATTTAATCAGCGGGATGTTGCCCATATTAAGATCAACGAAAACCCCAAAAACCAGGCAAGGCAAATGGACAAATTATCTGAATCAGAAAAGAAAAAAGCTTTGCTACAGGTAGAAAAAGATCAGACTCACTTTATGGAAGATCCAAAAAAGGACCAATAATCATGTTAAAACTTAAAGATTTACTTCACATATATCTCCCGGATTGTAATTTTGTTAAGAAATTATTGCAGTAAACGAAATAATATCGTTGATTTTTGTTTTGGAAGTTTAAGAAGGACTTTTGTAAAGTAAAGAAGTGTAATTTGGAAACTGTAATTTTTTTTCCGGGAAACCCTTTATAGCAAAGCTTTTCAAAACAATCCGAACAATTTGCCAATTGTAGAATTAAGAAATATTTTATTTTACCAATCAATGATTTAGAGATAATTTCAGCAACATTTGCCTTAAAAAATTTTTAGGTAAATAATAAAAACTTTTAAACTATCTTATGAGCTTCTAAAATGTAGTTAATAAGAATTGAAACAATCGAGCTAATCAATTATGCAAAATAAAGGTTTATACTCTTCAGAATTTGAGCACGACTCATGCGGAATAGGCTTCGTGGCCAATATAAAAAGTAATAAAAGCCACCGCATCGTATCAGATGCGCTTACTATTCTTGAAAAAATGGAGCATCGCGGAGCATGCGGCTGCGAAATGAATACGGGTGATGGTGCAGGAATACTAATTCAAACCCCGCACGAATTTTTCTTTGACGAATGTTTAAAGCTGGGAATACACCTCCCTTCTTATAGCAGGTATGGAGTAGGCGTTTTATTTTTCCCAAAAGATATTCGCCTGCGTGAAGAATGCAGGGACATTTTTAACCGATGCTCAGAAACCCTCGGGCTTGAGGTAATGGGTTATCGACGGGTTCCTGTAAATACAGAAGAGATCGGGAAATCCGCTTTGTCAGTAGAGCCTGAGATGGAACAGGTTTTTATCGCCTGCCCTGATCATATTAACAATCCGGATGAATTTGAAAGAAAGCTATTTGTATTAAGAAATTATGCAGCCAAAACTATAAACAATACCGTTAAAAAAGATGCTATCGGTTTTTATGTTGCATCCTTGTCTTACAAGACGATTATTTACAAAGGCCAGCTTACAAGTGGCCAGGTTCGCGGCTACTTTCCCGATTTAAGCAACAAAAAAATTGTTTCTGCTTTTGGTTTAATTCATTCACGCTTTGCTACTAATACTTTTCCTTCCTGGAAACTGGCCCAGCCATTCAGGTATATTGCGCATAATGGTGAAATAAATACTTTGCAGGGAAATGTAAACTGGTTGCGTACCAGCGAAAAAGGATTTATTTCCCAGTTTTTTTCCAAAGAAGAGATGGAGATGCTTTTGCCCGTAGTTGAAAAAGGCCAGTCGGATTCTGCCTGCCTGGATAACATGATTGAATTACTTCATCTTTGCGGACGGTCTTTACCGCATGTAATGATGATGCTGATTCCGGAAGCGTGGGATGGCAATGAACAAATGGATCCTGTAAAAAAGGCGTTTTATGAATATCATGCTTCCTTTATGGAACCCTGGGATGGGCCGGCATCCATTTCATTTACCGATGGAAAAATAATCGGCGCTACCTTAGACAGGAACGGGCTTCGTCCTTCAAGATACTGCATTACTACTGATGACAGGGTAATTATGGCCTCTGAAACCGGTGTACTTCCTGTAGATCCTAAATTGATAAAAGAAAAAGGAAGGCTGCAACCTGGAAAAATGTTTGTAGTTGATATGGAAGAAGGAAGAATTATAAGCGATGAAGAAATCAAACAAAAAATATGTGCACAAAAACCCTACGCTGAATGGTTAAATAAATATAAGATCCGCCTTGAGGAATTGCCCGCGCCGCGCGTAATGTTTACCCACCTGGAACATGACCAGATTTTCAAATATCAAAAAGCTTTTGGATATTCAACTGAAGATCTTGAACTACTTATTACGCCGATGGCCCTGACAGGAAAAGAGCCTATAGGCTCGATGGGTAATGATGTGCCTTTGGCAGTTTTAAGTAATGAGCCCCAGCATCTTAGCAGTTATTTCAAGCAACTTTTTGCCCAGGTTACTAATCCTCCAATCGATCCCATCAGGGAAAGATTGGTGATGTCCTTAGCGACCTTTCTGGGCAGCAATGGCAACCTCTTAGAAGACGACCCTTTGTCATGCCATACCGTTGCGCTGAAACATCCGGTGCTTTCCAATACTGAACTGGAAAAAATCAGAAGTATTGATACCGGAATATTCCAGGCACACACTTTACAAACTTATTTTATGGCAGATGGCAAGCCCGGTTCTCTTCAGAGAGGAATTGAGCGTTTATGCCGTTATGCCGCCGAAGCGGTGGAGGATGGCTTTGAAGTATTGATCTTATCTGATAGGGCAATAGATTCTGAACATGCGGCGATACCTTCTTTGTTAGCCTGTTCAGCGGTTCATCATCATCTCATTAAAAAAGGCTTGCGCGGTCAGGTTGGTTTGATCATTGAAGCCGGGGATGTATGGGAAGTTCATCATTTTGCCTGCCTTATCGCATTTGGAGCCACGGCAATCAACCCTTACCTGGCCCTATCAACCATCCGCGATTTGAGAATCCAGGGCAAAATGGGAAGTGAACTGGATTCAAACGCCTTAAAAAGAAATTATAAAACAGCTATCAACAGTGGATTGCTAAAGGTATTTTCAAAAATGGGAATCTCTACCTTCCAATCATACCAGGGAGCCCAGATATTTGAAATATTAGGCATCAACAAATCGGTGATTGATAAATATTTTGTAGGAGCCACTTCCAGAATTGAAGGAATGGGCCTTGATGAAATAGCCAAAGAAACTTTAGTAAAACACGCTTTCTCATTCAGCAAAAAGGATATAAAATTCGACAGACTTGTGGTAGGTGGCTTGTACAAATGGAAACGGAGGGGAGAATTTCATTTGTTCAATCCTATTACCATTCATTTGCTTCAGCATTCCACCCGAATGAATGATTATAAGATTTTTAAAAAATATTCAAAAGCGGTAAATGAACAAAGTGAAAAAGCGGTAACATTAAGAAGTTTGTTCAGGTTTAAAAAGAACCGTCCTTCTATCTCAATTGACGAAGTAGAGCCTGCTGAAAATATTTATAAAAGATTTGCTACAGGTGCTATGTCATTTGGAAGTATATCATGGGAAGCGCATACGGTTTTAGCCATAGCGATGAACAGGCTTGGAGGAAAAAGTAATACCGGTGAAGGAGGAGAAGATGAAGTGCGTTATGAAAAACTGCCAAATGGAGATTCTATGCGTAGCGCGATAAAGCAGGTGGCCTCAGCAAGGTTTGGTGTTACAAGCTGGTATTTGAGTGAAGCTGATGAGCTTCAAATAAAAATGGCCCAGGGCGCTAAGCCTGGAGAAGGTGGACAATTACCAGGATTTAAAGTGGATGAATGGATTGGAAGAGTTAGACATGCCACTCCGGGTGTAGGCCTTATTTCGCCACCGCCTCACCATGATATCTATTCTATCGAAGATCTTGCACAATTGATATTTGATTTAAAAAATGCAAACAGGAATGCGCGGATCAATGTAAAACTGGTTTCAAAAGCTGGTGTAGGAACCATAGCAGCGGGCGTCACCAAAGCAAAAGCGGATGTTGTTTTAATTTCAGGCCATGATGGTGGCACCGGCGCCTCCCCGATGAGTTCCATCAAGCATGCAGGTTTGCCGTGGGAATTAGGGCTTGCAGAAACTCACCAGACATTGGTTAAAAATAAATTGCGCAGCCGCGTAGTAGTTCAAACTGACGGGCAGTTAAAAACCGGGAGAGATATTGCCATCGCCACTTTGTTAGGAGCTGAAGAGTGGGGGGTAGCTACTGCCGCTTTGATTGTAGAAGGTTGTATCATGATGCGCAAATGCCATCTGAATACATGTCCTGTAGGAGTTGCAACTCAAAATACTGAATTACGCAACCGGTTTACAGGGGATGCCGACCATGTAGTTAATCTTTTTAAATTCCTGACACAGGAATTAAGAGAGATAATGGCCGAACTTGGTTTCAGAACTATTAATGAAATGGTAGGACAAGTAGATTATCTTGAAAAAAGAGAAAATATTGATCACTGGAAATTCAAGAATATTGATCTGTCACCGATTTTATACAAAGAACCGGCCCCAAAATTTGTAGGGTTATACAGGTCAGAAGACCAGGATCATGGTTTGGGCGGTATATTAGACTGGAAATTATTGAAGATAGCTAACCAGGCACTGGCAAGTGGGAAAAAGATAAAAGGTTCTTTTGATATTATTAATACAGACAGGGCTACAGGAACTCTTTTATCCAACGAAATCTCAAAAAAATATAAGGGAGAGGGATTGCCTGACGATACCATTCATTTTAAATTTACAGGTACAGCAGGGCAAAGTTTCGCCGCTTTCAATACAAGAGGAGTAACAATGGAACTGGAAGGAGATGCAAATGATTATTTCGGGAAAGGATTGAGTGGCGCAAGGCTTATCATTTATCCATCCAAAAATGCAGGTTTCGTTCCTGAAGAAAATATAATAATTGGTAACGTAGCATTTTATGGAGCTACGTCAGGAGAAGCGTTTATTCGTGGAAAAGCCGGTGAGCGCTTTTGCGTTCGCAACTCAGGGGCAAACGTTGTTGTTGAGGGGGTTGGCGATCATGGTTGTGAATACATGACCGGCGGTAATGCAATTATCCTTGGGCAGACAGGAAGAAACTTTGCAGCGGGCATGAGCGGAGGAATTGCTTACGTGTATGATGTGCAACATAATTTTGATGCGCTTTGCAATAAAGAGATGGTTGACCTCGACGAACCTGATGAGAACGATGAAAGATTTCTTCATGAAATGATCAGTAAACAATTTGATTTGACCGGAAGCGCTGTAGCAAAATTCATTTTAAATGATTTTGAAAATCAAATAAAATCTTTTGTAAAAGTATTTCCGAAAGACTATAAGAAAGTGTTGCAATCTACAGTTGCAGCTAAAGAAGTAAATATTAAATAAATAAATTAAGAAATAGTTACCGTAATGGGAAAAATAACAGGATTCTTAGAATTTACAAGAGAGCTACCCCAAAAAAGGCCACCAGAGGAAAGAGTAAAAAATTACAAGGAGTTTGAAGCAATGTATTCAGATGAAAAACTGAATCAACAGGCAGCCAGGTGTATGGATTGCGGAACCCCTTTTTGTCACGATGGCTGCCCGCTTGGGAATTTAATTCCTGAATTTAACGATGCTGTATATCGCAAAAGCTGGCAGGAGGCGTATGAAATTCTTTCTTCCACCAATAATTTTCCTGAATTCACCGGGAGAATCTGTCCCGCGCCCTGCGAATCCGCGTGTGTTTTGGGAATTAACCAACCTGCCATTACAATTGAAGAAATAGAAAAGCATGTTATTGAAATTGCTTTTGAAAAAGGTTTGGTAACTCCCAAAGTGCCTGCCATCAGAACCGGGAAAAAAGTTGCCGTAATCGGCTCCGGGCCGGCAGGAATGGCGGCCGCTTCCCAATTAAATTCAGCAGGACATTCGGTTACAATTTTTGAAAGAGATGATGAACCAGGTGGTTTATGCCGATATGGTATCCCTGATTTTAAACTGGAAAAACGGGTGGTTGAACGGCGCATTAACCTTATGAAAGAGGAAGGAATTGAAATCAGGTGTAATGCAAATGTTGGGGTCAACATCAGCATAAACGACCTTTTAAGAGAATATCATGCGATCGTATTAGCAGGCGGCTCTACTATTCCAAGAAATCTAAGCATTCCGGGGCGCGAACTAAAAGAAATCCATTTTGCTATGGATTTTTTAAAGCAGCAGAACAAAAGAGTTTCGCATAAGGAAGTTAAAGAAGAAGATATTTTGGCTACCGGAAAAAACGTGGTAGTGATTGGTGGAGGAGATACCGGCAGCGATTGTGTAGGCACTTCAAACCGGCAAAGGGCCAAATCCGTTACGCAATTTGAATTATTGCCAAAACCTCCCGGAAGCCGCACGCCTTTTATGCCATGGCCTTCTTACCCTATGATCCTTAAAACAACAAGTTCCCATGAAGAAGGCGCTGCGCGCCATTGGGCTATTGCTACCAAAGAATTTATCAGAGATGAAAATGGCAATTTAAAGGCATTAAAAATAGTTGATCTTGAATGGAAATTTACCGAGGATAACAAGCCGGCCCAATTCGTAGAAGTTCCGGGTAGCGAAACAGAAATTCCGTGCGAACTGGCTTTGCTGGCTATGGGATTTTTACATCCACAACACGAAGGTTTATTAAGCCAGTTGGATGTAGAACTTGATGAAAGAGGTAATGTAAAAGCAACAGAAAAAGAATTTCATACCAACATTTCTAAAATATTTGCAGCGGGAGATATGCGGCGTGGCCAATCATTAGTAGTATGGGCTATATCAGAAGGAAGGGAATGTGCCAGGAAAGTAGATGAATATTTGATGGGATATTCATTATTGCCATCAAAAGATCAGAACATTTTGCAACAGGTGTGATGCTCTTTAATCTACCGTTCACCTGTGAAATAAGAAAGTGAATTATTTGTGGGTTCACTGATAGGCAGAGGCAGGCAGCATTTGAGCATAAATCAGAAATGCGCTTCATCGTTAGAAACCTATAAACTAATAATAATTAATTCAGGGAACAATCCATTTCACTCCTCTTCAGCCACTTCCTTTGGGATATTTTTTATGGTTAGCTGAAATTTGGTATTTAAACTTACTTCAAAATTATTTTCGCTGATAATTTCGCGGGCAGCTTCATCTTCCAGAACAACCTGGGCAAGATGCATTGCTAATGTTGAGCCGCTTATCACATTACCAACTTTCCCATCTGTAAATTCGATTTTAAATTTATACCCGGCTTTTCTTCCGGTTCCTGCACGTTCAAAATCAATACGATTAAGATCTAATACCTGCTCCTCAGTAATTGATTTTTTCATTAATATCCTGATAATGGGCAAGTATTTTTTCCAGATGTGAGTATACATTTAGATAGAGAGTTTAATTAAAGGTGATTCAACATCCGGATATCAGACGCCGTAAATATTTAAAAATCCTATTCGCAACGCGATAAAATTAATGGAAATTTTTTTCATGAAAAACTTTTCGGCTTTTTATAATGGCAAATTATTTAATAAACCACATTACAAAAATTAATTCCAGCAAAAAAATCCCGTGAATATATTCAAAAAAAATCCCTCACAAATTACAATGCGAGGGATATCCTGATTAAAAACTACACACTATTATTGAAGAATAAACGTAAAAGATTTTGCAAAAAGAGATTAAAAAAAACAACTCATTAAATTTCATTATTTTTTTTTATCTTATTTTTATTCATTTAGCTGATGGTTTAATTTAATTAATAAGTGGTAAAAAATCAAGCAGGAGTTGTAACTAAGCTTTGGATTTTGTCCTTAATCGTTTCTATATTCAAATAATCATAAAGCTATAAAAAGCACATTCTTAAATTTGTGACCTATGTAGATTAACTATTCATTAAATTTGTTATTGTCAACAACTTACTAAGGAATGGCATTTATCGATATAAAATTTCCAAAATCATTTTACCGGGCATTGCGTATTCCTGCAAGTTCTACCAGGCGACAGCAATTAAAAGTTTTGCAAAAATTATTAAAGAGAGCCCGGTTTACTGAATTCGGCCAGAAATTTTTATTCGATCAAATCCTGCTTAGTAAACATCCTGCCAAAAACTTTCAAAGAGTAGTACCAACTTTTACTTATGAAAAAATTTATAATGAATGGTGGTTTAAAGCACTTGAAGGAAAACCTGATGTATGCTGGCCGGGAATGATTAAATTTTTTGCTTTGAGCAGTGGAACAAGCGAAGCTTCCAGCAAGTACATTCCTATTACAAAAGAATTAATCAGGGCAAATACGTTAACCAGTTTTAAGCAACTTATCAGCCTGGCATCCTATAATAATGTTCCCAAAAAATATGTTGGCAAAGGCTGGCTGATGCTTGGAGGTAGTACGCATTTGCAAAAAACGGCTACTTATTATGCCGGTGACCTGAGTGGCATCCAGGCCAAAAATATTCCTTTTTGGTTCCAGGGAATGTATAAACCAGGAAAGAAGATTGCCAAAGTAAGTGACTGGTCTAAAAAGCTAAACGAGATAGTAGAAAAAGCACCTGAATGGGACATCGCTTTTTTGGTTGGCGTGCCTGCGTGGGTACAGTTGTGTATGGAAAAAGTGATTGAAAGATACCAATTGAACAATATTCATGAAATATGGCCAAACCTGGCCTTTTATGTTCATGGTGGCGTTGCATTGCAACCTTACAAAAAAGGATTTGATAAGCTTTTGGGCAAACCTATTACTTATATAGAAACTTATCTTGCCAGCGAAGGATTTCTTGCTTTTCAAAACCGGCAAGACGCAAAGGGTATGAAGCTGGCGACAAATAATAATATCTTTTTTGAATTTGTGCCTTTCGATCAAAACAATTTTGATACCAATGGAAATATGGTTGCTAACCCACAGACATTAATGGTTCATGAAGTGGAGAAAGACAAGAATTATGCAATATTAATCAGCACCAATGCAGGCACATGGCGATACCTGATTGGAGATACAGTTCAATTTGTCGATGTTGAAAAATCAGAAATCATTATTACCGGGCGAACCAAGCATTTTTTGAGCCTTGTGGGCGAGCATTTCAGCGTTGACAACATGAATAAAGCGATTCAACTTGTTAGCGACGAATTGAATATCTCCATCAGTGAATTTGCAGTAGCAGGAATTCCTTATGGAGATTTTTTTGCGCACAAATGGTTTATTGGAACTGATGACAAAATAAATTCTGAATCGCTTAAATTTCTTCTCGACAAAAAATTAAAAGAGCTAAATGACGATTATGAGGTAGAGAGAAATCATGCTTTAAAAGAAATTTTTGTGGATGTACTAAGTGAAGAGACATTTATGAACTTTATGAGATCAAAGGGCAAAGTTGGTGGCCAACATAAATTTCCCAGGGTCTTAAAAGGAAAAATACTTGAAGATTGGCAAAAATTCCTTAAAGAGGTTAAAGTATAAATCTTAATTACAGTAAAGCAAGTTTTGGTCAATATTTTTAATTTGCTTTCTTTTATTCAAATAAAAAAATTTCTCCTTTATAAATGGTTGATGTTATCGAAGCAATACTTAAAGGAATAGCAATGGGTTTGTTACTTGTAATTTCCGTAGGGCCGGTAATATTCACAGTAATAAAACAAAGCATCAATAATGGCAGGGGCGGCGGTTTTAGTTTTGTAATTGGCGTTTGGATAAGCGATTTTATTCTTGTGGTCTTAAGTAATCTCTTTTCAACGCTGGTAACAACTCTTATGGATTTTAAAATGCAGATAGGAATTGCCGGAAGCATTTTTTTGATGGCAATGGGAATTTTTTATATTTTTTTCAAAAAAGTCCATATTCATCCTGAAGATATTTCTATCTCTTTAAAGACAAGTGACCATGCTAAAATAGTCTTGCAGGGATTTTTGTTAAATACCTTAAATCCCGCCGTTATTGCTTTCTGGCTAACGGCCGCGACAGCGATCGCGGTTTCACATACTATCCGAGATCGCATTATTATTTTCGCTACAGCATTACTTTTGAATATGTCTGCCGATATTGCCAAAGTTACACTGGCAGGTAAATTGCGAAAAAAGCTTACGGTTAAAAATATCCGGTTGATTAACAAAATATCAGGATTGATTCTCGTAATTTTCGGTACGGTTTTGCTTTTTGGAGTTTTGTTTTTTGTTAGAAAAATATAATATTTATGCGCCTGTTGTTTATCTTAGCCACTTTCTTTTTATATGCTTCTAATTGTTTCGCTCAAAACGATTTGCTGCTATTCTCAAAAAAAATAGCCGCACTGTAAAATCATTCTTTCCCGGAACTGAAATTGATTTTTCAACTGTTTCGAGATATTATGAAGCTCAAATAACAGGTATTAAAAAGGATTCTGTTTATCTGGCTCAATACGACACAAGGCGAGTTTATTCCTCCACTCTTGGCGTATTTCTGATTGATACGGTAGCTGTGTATCATTTCGGGGTTAATTATAAAGAAATTATTTCCCTGGGGAAAAACACTGAAAAATTTAACTGGAGCGCTTCCGGAGCTGCTCTTTTTGGCGGAGGTATTTTATTAACAACGGCGGGCCTTATCACCTGGATATTTGCTAAACCCAATACGCGATATTATGCGAGGCCTCAATTCGTAATAGGTGCTGCAGTGCTCGCCGGAATAGGATACCTTCTTTTGAAAACAGGCAACAAGCCCATGAAATTGGGAAAAAAATATACATTGCATTATATAAAAGCTTAAATAGTAAAACTCTCTTTTCTTGGATAAAAAAAAGCCCTACTTTAGAAAACGCGGTTTATTTAAAAGGCTTGGCCGCACTTTCTTAAAAATTATTTTATACGGATTTCTTCTTTCGATTCTTTATATTTTGTTTTGCAAATGGATTAATCCTCCTATTACGATTACACAAGTTGATAGCCTGATAACCGGCAAGGGCCTTCATAGAAATTATCATTGAATATGATGAAATGGGATCAAATATTAAGCTGGCGGTAATGGCCGGTGAAGACCAGTTGTTTCCTGATCACAATGGCTTTGATTTTAAAAGTATCCAAAAGGCCATGAAACACAATCAAAAAAGTAAATCATTCGCGGTGCAAGCACTATAAGCCAGCAAGTAGCAAAAAATGTTTTTCTTTGGCAACATGGAGGGTATTTCAGAAAAGGCCTGGAGGTGTATTTTACATTTATGATAGAGCAATTGTGGGGGAAAAAAAGAATCCTTGAAATGTATTTCAATGTAGCTCAAACGGGGCCTGGGATTTTTGGAGTAGAAAATGCTGCTAAATATTATTTTAACAAAAATGCGAATGAGCTTATCCCGAAAAGAAGCAGCAATGATAGCCTCCTGCCTTCCCAATCCTGATTTATTTACTATACATCCTATATCGCGGCGTGTGGCCTACCGGTATCCATGGATAATGCGGCAAATGAATAATCTACAGGCAGACCCGGATATCCAGGCTTTATTGAAATGAAAATAAGATTTTATCAATTCTTAGTTGCCAAAAATACCATAAACA
Source organism: uncultured Chitinophagaceae bacterium (assembly GCA_963741705.1). Taxonomy (GTDB): domain Bacteria; phylum Bacteroidota; class Bacteroidia; order Chitinophagales; family Chitinophagaceae; genus Ginsengibacter. Next base: position 41,009 of record CAVUJE010000037.1, read on the forward strand.
GGTGTACGACAATTTTATTTTAAACGGGCATTTTTCGTATGAACCCATTGCAGCATAGCTGCTACAGGTTCCATCAGAATTGATTGCTAACTGATAGGAAGCAGGAAGTTCTGTCTTCATAACGGTAACATTTAAAAATACAGGAAGGAAAGCCGCTATTTGGCATGAATGAAAAAGTCCCGGGTTCTGCCGGTTTCCCTTTACCTTATAATATTATTTCCTGGCTTCCGGTAGAAGTGAAGTTCCCGGATTCTGAAAATTAGCCCTTTGCCTGCAATGCCGGTCTTCCTATCTTTTAATTTACCACTATTCATCCGCAAGAGCGATAATTATAAAAAAGCAGTAAACAAACAAAAAAACACATTTTCTATTTTGCACAAAAAAAGTGGCAGGCCGCCACTTTTTTAAAAAATTTATCAAAACGTAATTTTTATTTTATTCCACAAAATCGGTCCACTTTTCATTTGAGTTTCCTGATTTCACTACGTTCTCAATAAATGCCATCCCGCGCACACCATCTTCAATTCCGGGAAAATCCAGCATTTCTTTGGTAGGCTCTTTGCCTTCTATTTTTGCCATTAAAGTGTGTGCAAAATTCTTGTAAATATTAGCGAAAGCTTCCAAATAACCTTCAGGATGGCCCCCCGGTGTTCTGCAATTTTTCGAAGCGAAACTGCTCAAACCCGTGTAATTATTGCCTGCCCGGTAAACCTGCGTTGGCTGATCCAGCCATTTTACCCACAAAGTATTGGGTTCCTGCTGGGCCCATTCTATTCCACCTTTTTCCCCATACATCCTGATCTTTAAATTATTTTCTTCCCCGGCCGCAACCTGCGTAGCAATTAAAACTCCTGCCGCACCATTGTTAAATTTCAACAATACATTTCCGTCATCATCCAGCGCTCTTCCTTCTACCATTATATTTAAATCTGCACAAAGTTTAGTTATTTTTAATCCTGAAATATACTCTGCCAGATGCGCCGCATGAGTTCCTATATCGCCCATGGCGCCTGCTTTTCCTGATTTTTTTGGATCAGTTCTCCAGGATGCCTGTGCATTACCTTCTCTTTCTGTTAACCTGCTGAGCCATCCCTGCGAATATTCAACTACTATATCCCTGATTTTTCCAAACTTTCCATCGGCAACCATCGCACGCGCCTGCTTTACCATTGGAAATCCTGAATAGGTATGCGTAAGGCACAAAACCTTCCCACTTTCTTCCAGTTTCTTTTTAAGGTCTTTTGCTTCCTGCAAAGTGAATGTCATAGGCTTTTCCACAATTACATTAAACCCATGATCCAGCGCCATTGCAGCAGGAGCATAATGGGCAAAATTGGGTGTAACGATCGTGATAAAATCTATTCGTTTATCTTCCGGCATTTTGCTTTCATTTTCAATCATTTCTTCAAATGAAAGATAAGTCCGGTCTTCAGGAAGAAATAATTCTTTGCCTGATTCTTTAGCTATATCAGGATTAATACTTAATGCGCCGCAGCTTAGTTCTATTAATCCATCCATATTAGCGGCAAGCCTGTGGATCGCTCCTATAAAAGCGTCTTTTCCTCCGCCTACCATTCCCATTCTTAATTTTCTCATGCTGATAATTTAAAATAAAAAAATCGGTTATTAATTGCCTGAAAGCAGGTTCTTCTACAATGTTATGAAAAGCTGATACATTCTTTTAATTCTTTTGGTGTATAAGCAAGGTTGTGTTTCTTTAAAACATCCTCCGGAACGCCATTCCATTGATTCGGTGTATTTCCTATATAGCCAACATCTTTGTAACCAATTTCCGTAGTATAAAAGCCGGTAGCCGTAAGATTTCGCATCAGGCTAAAAAAATTGACGCCTTGTTTCATTTCAGGCTTCGCTTTTTTAGGCCATGCAATTTCATCCACTATTTCCATTTGCTGCTTTTGAGTGCATTCGGCAAATGATTTTTGATATCGGTTAAGACATTGCATATCTATCCATTTCAATCCTCCACGCATAGGCACCTGGTACTCAGGTTTATCTTTTACGATGAACTCAATAAAATCAGGAACTTTGGCGTCAGAAGCGCTTCCGCTTACCTCATCTTTGGGAATAATGATATCGCCAAGAATAGTGATGGTTTGCATTTCATGAGGAGTAAAATAAGTATAAGATTTCACCTCGTTTAAATGCTTTACTTCTTCTTTCATTAACCCCGGATGTTTCTGATCACTTGCAGCCGGCGCTTTCTTTACAATTGTTTTTTTGTCTGAAGTTTCACAGGCTTCTAATAAAAAGCCTGATGATACAGTTCCGAGAACCATTACTTTCAGCGATTTTCTTCTGTCCATAACAATTTGAAATTTATAATTTCTGCTAAATATTATTTTTCTTTAACTGGTCAACGATATATTCTGAGGTACGCATTGAAAGGGCAAGAATAGTCCAGGTGATATTTTTATCGCCTTGCGAAACAAACATGCCGCCGTCTACGTTGAACAAATTTTTACAATCATGAGCCTGTGCCCATTTGTTCAATGGTGATTCTTTCGGATTATTTCCCATTCGAATGGTTCCTGCCTCGTGAATAATATTTCCCGGCGCATGAAGCCCATAATTATTTTCGGGTCCATCGTCATTTCCCCAAACGGAAACCGCACCCATAGAATGCAGGATTTCAGCAAAAGTTTCTTTCATGTGCTTTGCCTGCTTTATTTCATAATCCGTATATTTTGTATGAAATTTTAAAACAGGAATTCCATAAATATCAACGGTATCCGGATCTATTTCGCAATAACTATCTTTCATCGCCACAGCTTCTCCGCGTCCGGCCATTCCCACATGCGAGCCAAAGAAATATCGATAATCCTCTTTCAAAGATGCGCCATAACCACCGGCTTCCTTTTGTTTTCCTTTCACCTTATAAGTACCATTCAGATTTTCCATTCCCCATTGAAAACCATATAGAGGCATACCGAAACCGCCGCCATATTCAATATGATAACCGCGTGGAAAATCCAGTTTTTTATTATCAAGCCACCAGGGAGTATAAACGTGCATGCCGCCTACGCCGTCTTCATTATAGCGTTTTCTGTCAAACAATTCAGGAATAATTCCTCCCATATCGGCGCCTGTAGAATCATGGAGATAATGCCCAACCACATCGCTGGAATTTGCCAGGCCATTGGGATGCCGTGGCGATTTTGAATTCAATAATAACCGGGCAGATTCGCAGGTACTGGCTCCCAATATTACAGTTCTTCCCATCACCTGGTATTCCTGCATGTCATTCTTATCAACATAAGAAACGCCGGTAGCCAGTCCTTCTTTATTGGTGAGAACTTCTCTTGCCATCGCATTCACTACCAGGTCAACATTTCCCGTAGCTATTGCAGGAAGTACGAGCGCCGAGGAGGAAGAGAAATCGGCGAATATTTTACAACTACGGCCACATTGCTGACAATAAAAACATTGCCCGCGTGTGTCATTTATTTTTTTGGTAAGAATAGAAAGTCTTGATGGAATAACAGGAATACCTATACCTGTTGCGGCTTTCTTGATCATCAGTTCATGCAAACGCGGTTTTGGCGGAGGCAGAAAAAAACCATCAGGATCATCTACCAATCCTTCATTGGTGCCAAAAACACCAAGAAGCTTATCAATTTTATCGTAATAAGGTTTTACGTCATCATAGCTGATTGGCCAATCATCGCCCAGGCCGTCAATACTTTTTCTTTTAAAATCTTTAGGACCGAAACGGAGCGATATCCTTCCCCAATGATTGGTGCGGCCGCCAACCATTCTTGCGCGCCACCATTCCCAGTTAGAGCCTTTTGCATTAGTATAAGGTTCGCCATCTATTTCCCAACCCCAATAACAGCCATCCATATCTCCAAACGGCCTAAACTTAGTGCTGGCGCCTCTCCTGGGGGAATCCCATGCGTTTTGTAATTGCTTGGAATCCACTGCTGGATTGTAATTAGGCCCCGCTTCCAACAGGCAAACCTTTAAACCCGCATTTGCCAAAACATAGGCTGCCATTCCGCCTCCTGCGCCGGAACCTATTATAATTGCATCGTATTTTTTTGGCTGAACTTTTATTTGAAAATCTCCCATATCGTAAAATTGGATTTTTTAAAATCAGGCATGAAAGTAGGAATTCTTAATTAAATTATTGGCACTTTTTTTAAAAGTCTATCAAATTATTATGAAGATTTTAATAAAATATAAAATTAGTTGAATTTGTTGCTTTACTATACAATTGAATAAAACAGCTTATTCCAATACAAAAGTTGACAAGTGATAAATTGAATCAAGATCCTCCGTTTACATGGAAGATTCCAGGACCAGCTACTGCATGAAACATCTCCTGAACCGGCCCTTTTTGTTTCCATTAAAAAAATATCTATCCTCTTTGAAAAGATTCTTTTGGAACATAGCGTAAAAATTTTCGTTCCACCATATCCGCTAATCTCAAAAGAAAAATAAAAAACCAGCTTAAATGTTGCTTTACTGTTTAATAATTATTTGTGGTTAACTATTTTCGATTGATATCTTGAAGGAGCTAATAGCATTCTTTTCCATCCACGGAATAGTAGTTTTTTTATGTAGTTTTATTTTTTCTAAAATTCACTTATGTACACAACAGAACAGGTAAAAGATTTGCAACAAAAAACAGAACACCTAATGACGTCTGCGGGAAATGCCGATGACTTGCGCGAGGTCTTAAGGTTTCACGAATACCGTTATTATATTTTAAATGATCCTTTATTATCTGATAAGGATTACGACTTGCTTTTCAAAAAACTGGAAAAGCTGGAAAAAGAAAATCCTTCCATCATCACACCTGATTCGCCAACGCAAAGAGTGGGCAACAGCCTGAATTCAGATTTTGTAACCGTGCCACACCTGGTGGCCATGCTTAGCCTTGAAAACAGCTATAATGCAGAAGATTTAATCGCATGGGACAATCGTTTAAAAACTTTAACTGACCATCAGAAAATAACTTACAGCGCAGAGCCAAAATACGATGGCGCCAGCATTTCGCTTATCTATGAAAATGATTTTTTAGCCCGGGGAGCTACAAGAGGCGATGGCATTGCAGGAGATGACATCACTACCAATATTAAACAGATTGGTTCTATTCCCTTATCTGCAAAATTTTCAACTTATGGAATTCAGAAGATTGAGATTCGGGGTGAAGTTTTATTAAACAAAGAAAATTTTAAAAAATACAATAACTCTCTTGCCGAAGAAGGATTGGCGCCTTTGGCAAATCCGAGAAATGCTGCGGCAGGATCTTTAAGAATGAAAGATCCCGCGTCTGTCAGGAAAAGAAAATTAGAAGCGATTTTGTATCATGTTAGTTTTATTGAACTAAATGAAAAAGGCCGCCAAAAATATCCGGATTTATTAAACACCCATTCCGGAATCCTTCAATTGCTTTCTGATTGCGGCTTTCGGACGCCGGTGAAAGAAAAAAAAGTTTTTAATAAAATTGAAGACGTTGTTAATTTCTGTCATGAGTTTGAAAACAAAAGAGATGAGTTGCCTTACGAAATAGATGGCATAGTAGTAAAAGTGAATGAAATTGAAATCCAGCAGCAGGTAGGAAGCACCACGCACCATCCACGCTGGGCGATGGCTTATAAATTTAAAGCGAGACAGGCCACTTCAAAATTAATTAATGTAGAATTCCAGGTGGGCCGCACCGGTTCAGTTACGCCCGTGGCAAAAATAGAGCCCGTGCATATCGGTGGAGTAACTGTTACATCAGTTTCTCTTTTTAACGAAGGAATTATTGAAGAAAAAGATTTGCGTTTAGGCGATACCGTTATAGTAGAAAGAGCCGGAGATGTGATTCCCTATATTGTAAAACCGCTCACTGAATTAAGAACAGGGAATGAAACAAAAATTATCTTCCCGACCCATTGCCCTGTTTGTGGCGATAAACTGGTAAAGCCTGAAGGAGAAGCAGTTTGGCGTTGTGTAAATATCAATTGCGAAGCGCAGGTGGTCGAACGAATTATCCATTTTGTAAGCAAAGATGCTATGGACATCAAAACCTTTGGGGAAGCCAATGTGAGAAGATTTTATAGTGAAAAGATAATACATAATATCCCTTCCATTTATTCAATTAATTTTGAAAACATTGCGGCTTTGGAAGGATTCAAACAAAAATCAGTTGACAACCTGAGGTCCGCAATTGAAAAATCCAAAATCCAAAATTTACATCGTTTAATTTTTGGTTTGGGCATACGATATGTTGGAGAAACGACGGCCAAAACTCTATCAAAAAGTGTTGATACAATTTTTGATCTTGCCAAATTTTCCATTGAAGAACTGCAACAACTAAAAGATATTGGAGAGAAAGTAGCGGAAAGTGTTCATGATTTTTTTCATAACGAAGATAATATTAAAATTCTCGAAGAGCTTGCTGATAAAGGATTAAACATGAAAGGTGATAAATCTGAACCCGTGCAGGGAAAGCTGTCAGGCCAGACTTTTCTTTTTACGGGAACGCTCCCCGGTTTAAAAAGAAGCGAGGCTGAAAAGCTTGCTGAAGACAATGGCGGGAAGCTGCTGTCATCCGTAAGCGCTAACCTTAATTACCTTGTGGCCGGCGAATCAGCAGGAAGCAAACTGGCAAAAGCGCAAAAAATTAAGACAGTAAAAATTATAAGCGAAGAAGATTTTTTAAATTTGATCCAAAGTTAGTTTTGTAACTTCATCCCTAAAATTAAGCCATGATAAAAAAACTTAGCGGTGAAACCTGGAAGCCTCTTAAATTTAAAGGTTGGCAATCTTTAAGGAATAAATATGCAATCTCTTCTCATGGCCGGGCAGCAAGTTACAGGGAAGATATCCTTGGTGACGGTAAGCTTCTTTCCGGTTCGCTTACCAGCGGATACAGAACTTTAAATCTCCATCTTGACGGAAAAAGTAATACGCTTTATCTTCATCGGGAAGTAGCCAGGCTTTTTAATGATAAGCCTTCTTCAAAAAAGAAATTTGTAATTCATATAAACCACGAAAAGACAGACAACCGCGCCAAAAATTTAAAATGGGCTACACAACAGGAAGTAAATGACCACCAGCAAAAAAGTCCGAAAAAACTTGAATACAAAAAAGTACAAAGCAACCGCAGGAGAGGATTAAAACTGACGGCCGCACAGGTAAAAACCATAAAATCAATGTTGGCAAATCCCCGCCGCAAGCTTACACATCAGCAGATTGCCGATAAATATAACATAAGTGCAATGACGGTTTACCGGATAAAAAGCGGGGAAAACTGGGCTGACGTTTCATAAAAAATCTTTATAGAAGCAACCTGAAAATACTTTCTAAATTTCTTACATTTTGATTTCTCCTTCTACTATTTCTTTTTTAAAATCGCTAAAGAAGAACAATAATAAACCCTGGTTTGATGCCAACAGGGAAAAGTATCTTGATGCAAAAAATAATTTTGAAGAATTTGTTGCTTCACTGTTATCAAAATTTATTTTGGTTGATGAAGACATGAAAGAACTTCTTCCGAAGAATTGCACCTTCAGAATTAACCGCGACATTCGTTTTTCTAAAAATAAAACTCCCTACAAAATAAATCTGAGTGCTTCATTCAACCGGGGTGGAAAAAAATCAATTTATGCCGGGTATTATTTTCATCTTCAACCAGGGGGAAACAGTTTTGTTGGCGGAGGATTGTGGAGGCCGGAGCCGGTTGAATTAAAAAAGCTCAGGCAGGAAATCGATTATTGTTTTCCTGAATTTAAAAAGATCATCAACGCTGCGGCTTTTAAAAAAAATTATGGTGAGCTGGAAAAAGATGAAAAGCAAATGCTGGTGAATGTGCCCAAAGGATATGAAAAAGAGAATCCTGCGGCTGATTATTTAAGAATGAAAAGTTTTGTAGCTACCAAAAATATTGCTGATGCCGATCTGGCTGATCCTTCACTTATCAAAGAAGTCATTCAATCTTTTAAAGCCTTAATGCCATTGATAAAATTCATAAATCGTGCTTTCGAATAAATAACTCTGATTGCTTCACTATCTTTTGATACTTATATTCAATTGATATTTTTACAATTTACATACCTATATCAATGCTTTAATCATTTTATTTTTTATCTAAAGCCATCTTTAAAATTCTTCTTATAAAATAAAGATTTCAATTATTTAGTCAACCTACTGGTAGGCAAATTTAGTTTACTGTATTTGTTCCTAAACTAATGCTTCATACAATACTTCCACGGGATGTAATGCCTTTACGCCGGTTCCGTCTTTTACCTGGTGGCGGCAGCTTGTGCCGGGGGAAGCAATAATAATATCTGATGAAGTACTACGGACTGTTGGAAATAAAACCAACTCACCGATTTGCATGGATAAATCATAATGCTCTTTTTCAAAACCAAAAGAACCTGCCATACCGCAGCACCCGGAACGAATTTCTTCTGCTGAATAATTCTCCGGCAGAGACATCATTTTTAAAGTAGGCGCCGTAGAGGACAATGATTTTTGATGGCAATGTCCATGTAGTTTGATGTGCCGCTTTTCGGTAGTAAACATACTTTTATTGATATTTCCTCTTTCGATTTCGCGCCCTATAAATTCATCTATGATAAAAACATTCTTTGATAAAGCTTTCGCGGTGTCAAGATTTTCCGCATCTGCCAAATCTATATATTCATCCCTGAAAGTTAGTATGGCGCTCGGTTCTATTCCAATTAAAGGAATTTCCTCAGAAATAATTTTACTGAAAATTTTCACATTTTTATTCGCGATTTTTTTGGCGTGCCTTATCAGGCCTTTTGACATCCAGGCTCTTCCGCTTTCTTCATGGTCAACCATCATCACCTCATAGCCCAGCTTTTCTAAAAGGAGAACAGCCTTAATTCCAATTTCAGTATCGTTATAATTGGTGAATTCATCACAGAATAAATAAACTTTTTTATTTTTCGGCTCACCATTGGCGTTAGTATTCTTTTTTCTTTTATCAAACCATTTTCGGAGAGTGGTTTTATACAATTCAGGCATCGAACGTTTTACAGCAAAACCAGAAAAACGTTTTATCAAATTACTAATACCCGGAGTGGTCATCATCCAATTATAAATACCGGGAGCAATTGCTCCCAGTTTTGCAGACTTATTAAAATTAGCAATCAGCTTAGAGCGAAAAGGCACTCCATTCGCATCGTAATATTGTTGAAGAAATTCTGCTTTTAATTTGGCGACATCTACACTGGAAGGGCATTCTGATTTGCAACCCTTACAACTAAGACAAAGATCCATTACTTCATAAATTTCTTTATGATCGAAACGATTCAGCTTTGTAGAATTGGTAAGAAATTCTCTTAAAATATTGGCTCTTGCCCTTGTAGTGTCCTTTTCATTTTTGGTAGCCATATAAGAAGGGCACATTGTACCGCCGGTTAAATGGGTTTTTCGGCACTCGCCTGTGCCGTTGCATTGTTCGGCGTGTTGCAATACATCCTGGTTATGAAAGCGGAACACTGTTTTAAACTCAGGCGTTTTTTGACCTGGCGTGTACCGCAAATGAGTATTCATGGGTGGTGTATCCACAATTTTATTCGGATTAAAAATATTATCCGGATCCCATGTTCTTTTAATACTTTCAAACAATTCGTAATTTTTTTCACCTACCATTTGTTTTATGAATTCGCCACGAAGCCTTCCATCTCCATGTTCTCCGCTTAATGACCCTTTGTATTTTTTTACCAAATCCGCAATCTCTTGTGCAATAACTCTGAAAAGCCGATTGCCTTCTTCAGTCTTCAAATTAATAATGGGACGCAAATGCAATTCCCCCGAACCGGCATGTGCGTAATGAACAGAATATAAGCCGTGCTTTTTTAAAATCATATTGAATTCTTCAATATAAGCCGGCAAGTCGGCAGTATCCACCGCAGTGTCCTCTATTACCGGAACCGCTTTCTCATCGCCGGGAAGATTACTCAACAAACCGAGGCCTGCTTTGCGCAACGTCCATATCTTTTTGGTATCGTCTCCAAATATTAATGGAAAATGGTAGCCTAATCCCACTCCACGCATTTCTTTTTCACATTTTTTAGCAACCTCTATTACTCCTTCATGCGTAGGCGCAGAAAATTCTATTACCAAAACAGCTTCGGGATCGCCCTGTACAAAAAAGCGGTTTTTGCTTTGCTCAATATTTTCTTTGGTGCATTCTAAAATATAATGATCTATTAATTCACTGGCGCGTGGCTTGTGTTTCAAAGCAATTAAATTTCCTTTCAATGCATCATCAATAGAATTAAAATGTACGCATAACAAGCCTGTCTCTTTTGGCGGAAGAGGAACCACATTAAGTTTTATTTCTGTAATAAATGCCAAAGTACCTTCTGAACCTGCAATTAATTTGCAAAAATTAAAATCTTCTTTTCCGGCCACGAAAGGAGCTGTATCCAATAATATATCAAGCGCATACCCTGTATTTCTTCTCTCAACGGTTTTCTTTGGAAATTGATTTCTTATTTCCTGCTGGATATCGAAGTTGCTCAAAAGGCTCCTTACATTTTTATAAATAGACGCTTCAAGATTATCGCCTTCGCATTTTTCATGAAACTCATCGAGACTAACTGTTTTAAAAACAACGCCACTTCCATCGCTAAGTAAAGCATTCACTTCCAGCAAATGCTCTCTCGTGCTTCTATAAACAATTGAATTGGATCCACAGGAATTATTCCCTACCATCCCTCCTATCATTGCACGGTTAGCGGTGGAGGTTTCGGGGCCGAAATATAATCCGTAAGATTTTAAAAACATATTCAATTCATCACGAATGACACCCGGCTGAACACGCACCCAGCGCTCTTGTTCATTAAGCTCAATAATCTTTGTAAAATATTTTGAAACATCTACCACGATACCATTTCCTACTACCTGGCCTGCAAGAGAAGTTCCCGCAGCCCTTGGAATAATTGAGGTATGATTGGCTTTGGCAAATGAAATTAATTTTTTCAAATCTTCTACTGATCTGGGTATAGCTACTGCTAATGGTTTTTCCTGGTAGGCAGAGGCGTCTGTTGCATACAACTTCCGCATGGTATCATCTGTAAAAAATTCACCTTCTAACTGGCCTGATAAATTTTTCAAGCTATCCATCATAAAGAATAATTTATTAAAAATGTAAAACTAAAAAGTTTTAAACAGCATACACACATTTATATTTTTCTACTTCTTTTATACAAATGTTTTTCAAAAATAAAGGGCATTTATTTCCACCGTAAAGTATTGATAAGATGTTTCATATCCTGCTGCAAAAAAGCATTTACCGGCCGAAGAGAGTCTTCATTGGGCGTGGCGTCAAAATATAAAGCCCCTCTTAAAAAATGGTTAACACTATCAGTTAGAAAAAATTGTTTTGCTGTAGCCACATCGCCTGAAACTTTAAAAAAAACTCCAGTGATATTATTCGGTGTATGCATCAGGCTGTCTTCGATAGAGTAAGCTTTCACATCGTTTTTATAAGTAAGATTGAAGGCGTCATTCACCATTTTTTCAAAACTGTTCACACCAATAGAATCACGATATTTTCCGTTTCCATCTTTTATTTTATAAACAGAAGTGCCGCCTATTTTTTTGTAGCTGATAAAGATGGTTCCATTAAAAGTTGGAAATTCAATATTTATCCAGAAAGGATTTTTTGCTCCTTCCTCAAAGTAAGAAGAATCCTTTGCTACTCTTGCATAAACGGGGTATTCAAAAGAATAAGGATAGCCCGGCTCATTGAATGTGATATATTGTTTTTTGGGGAAATCAATTTTAAAATAACCTGTTTTTTTTGAAGTATAGTTTGAATTGCAACTAACCATAATTAAAACAAGAAAAAAATAAAATATTCGCCGCATCTGCCAGTTTTTGTTCAAGATAAAATGATTTAATTTTCCTGTTTTTGTTTTAAGGTAAGTTTCACTTTTGCAATGCGGTTTTTATTGATCTCAAGGACGGTAAAAACGTAATTATTGGTTTCAAACTGTTGGTTTACAGCTGGAAATTCACCAGCGATCTCTAATATTAGCCCTGCCAGCGAATCACTTTCGCCCCGTAACAGATCAAAGGTGTGCGTAGGAATTTTTAATATCCTGCAAAGATCATTTATCATAGTTTTGCCTTCAAAAATATAATTATAATCATCGATCTTTTTATTGCTGCTTTGTTCATCATCAAACTCATCCTGGATATCGCCGATTATTTCTTCCATAATATCCTCAAGAGTTATGATTCCGGAAGTGCCACCAAATTCATCTACCACAACGGCCATGTGTATGCGTTTATTTCTGAAATCCTGTAAAAGATCTTCTATCAATTTTTGCTCATGCACATAAAACACAGTCCTCATCAGGGGATGCCAGTCAAGTTCTTCCTGGTTCAAATACGGCAATAAATCTTTGGTATGAAGAATTCCAACTATCTCATCGAGATTTTTTTTATAAACAGGTAGCCTTGAATAGGAATATTCTTTTACTTTATTCAATACATTGCTGAAATTCATTGAGGCCTCAATTCCGCTTACATCCAGCCTCGGACGCATAGTTTGTTTAACGGTCGTGTTGCTGAATTTTCTAATCCCTTTTAAAATTTGTTTTTCTTCGCTGGAGGCTTTATTGTCAGGCAACAGATCAATAGCGAGATCAAGCTGAGAATCGTTTTTAACATCTCTTCCTGATTTAAATGCCCCTTCAACAGAAGAATCAAATGCTACCAGTTGTAAACTTATCCGGGAAAGAATGCTGTTAAAAATATCAACAACCATTGAGGCGGTTGACGCAAACCAAATCTTATGGTGAGTAGCCCACACTTTGGGAAGGACTTCACAAAATAAAATCAACACCACTGAGATAGCAAGAATTTTTAACAGGAAGCTAATAACTATATGCAGGTCCAGTGAATTGATCCATTGATCCAGGAGAAGGTTAGATATTAATATGATTCCGATATTTACAAAACTATTGGCGATTAGCAACGAGGCCATGAGCGTCTTAGGATTTTCCAATAAGGTCACAATTCTCTTATAAGAAGGCTGCTGACGGGTTTTGAGCATATTGATATCCTTCAGCGTTAAAGAAAAGAATGCTATTTGAGACCCAGAAAAAAGAAAAGACAGAACAAAAAGTACCAGTAATATAAAAAACAGGATGGTAGTTGTGGATGCAGGAATAATGGCTATAATTGTAAGCAATTGATTACTATTTGATGACCAAATTTAGATTTAAAAGTAAAGATTAAATTGATATGCTTCCATCAGCTTCCTTTTGATGTTTCATCATTTTCAGTTTCATCATGTTTATCCAAATGTTCATGAGGGTTTTCAGCATTTATATCATTGCGTTTGTCAAGCATTATCAGGTTATCCACAATAACTTCTGTTGCTACTTTTTTATTATGATCCCTGTCTTCCCAATACCTGGTTTTCAAATGGCCCTCAATATAAACAAGGCTGCTTTTGTGTAAATATTTTTGAGCCAATTCCGCAAGCCCCCGCCACAAAACTATGTTGTGCCATTCAGTTTGGGAAATTGCTTTTCCATTTTTGTCTTTGTATGTTTCCGTAGTGGCCAAAGGGAATTTTGAAACAGGAATATTGCCTTCGAGGTATTGAATGTCCGGATCTTTACCAAGATTTCCGATTAACATTACTTTATTGAGTCCACGCATAATGCTGTTTTTCTCCTTTAAAATTCAATTTAAAGATACATTTTTATCCGCTAAATGTGATGTGATAAATTTAGGAAAAGGAAGTGACTGTAATTGTTTTCTGTTTACCGGAATATATTCTTTAGTAACCAATGGTTTTTGAATTTTGATATGGATAAACTGCCCTGTAATTAATTGGTGTGTGAGTTTTTGAGTTCTTTTAGCCGAAATATTTTCAATTTTGAATTCAGTCAAATCAAGAATCCGGCTAATTTCTTCGTTTACTGATATTAACTCTATATCAAGCCATGCTTTTGTTTCAATTAAGATAAACTCATACAAATTTTCCCAGATGTCTTTTCCGGTTCTTTTGCGAACATAAAATGTATTTTTATAGTGAACCAACAAATAATTAAAAAACCTGTTTTTCTGCAAAATCTTTTTTGTATTTACCGGCAACTCATTTACTTTCTTCTCTAAAAAAGCAATACATTTTTTTCGCAAAGGGCATTGTAAACACAGTGGTGCAGCAGGTTTGCAGATAACGGCTCCGAAATCCATTAAAGCCTGGTTGTATTTTCCCGGCTCGTCTTTATCAAGGAGAGATTGCGCGAGTTCTCCATAAAACTTCTTCCCTTCTGTGGTATTTATAGGAATTTCTTTTCCAAAAAACCTGGATAGAACTCTAAAAACATTTCCATCCAAAACTGAATAAGGCTGGTTGAAAGCAAAAGAAGAAATAGCTGAGGCTGTGTAAATTCCTATTCCTTTTAATGCAAGAATATCTTCAAAATTCTCCGGAAATACATCATTTAATTCATTGTGAATGAATTTTGCAGTAGCAATTAAATTTTTGCACCTTGAGTAGTACCCCAACCCTTCCCAATATTTATAAACTACTTTTTCATCAGCGTTTGCCAGCGATTTTATGTCGGGAAATGCAGCGATAAACCGGTTATAATATTCCAGGCCTTGCTGAACCCTGGTTTGCTGCAAGATAATTTCGCTAATCCAAATGCGGTAAGGGTTGGTTTCACCTTTCCAGGGCATTTGCCTGCTATTTTCAATTTCGTTCCATTTTAGAAGGTTTTTGGAAAAGTAAGTAAGACTTGCCATTTACAGCGAAATAACTGAAATTAATTTGACTTTTACAATTGATCACAATGTTACATCATTTAATAAAAAAAAAACATACACAAAAGATATTATAGCAGGTTATTACAATAAAGATTGGTAAATTTGTCTTACCTGGTTGAAGCATCTTTTGAAAAACACATTTTAATTTTCATCTAACAAAAAAGAGTTTAAAATGAGAAAAGCAGATTTAATTAACCGGATTTCGGAAAATACGGGAATAGCTAAGGTAGATGTTCTCGTAACACTTGAAAATTTTTTCAAGGAAGTGAAGAAATCACTTGGTGAAGGTGAAAATATTTACATCAGGGGATTTGGTAGTTTTATTACGAAAAAGAGAGCTGCAAAAATTGGACGAAATATAAAAAAGAATACAGCCGTAGAAATCCCGGAGCATTATATTCCCGCCTTCAAGCCTTCCAAAGAATTTGTTGATCAAATCAAAGCTAAGGACCTTCCCTGAAAGCCCGTAATGTGTTAACTTTGCACCCTGATAAAAATTAAGGATCAAATTTGAATAAACGAATCATTTTAGCAGGGACCGGAGTAATATTAGTATTCGTACTTTTTTTCTTTGGAAAAACAGCAACTACAAAAAAAGAAATGCCAGCAATGGCCAAAACTGAAACACCTCAGTTTAATATAAAAGATACGCTTAATATTGAGAGACAAAGACTGACTCCGTCCGGCCTTGTTTTTGTAAATAACCTGGAAAATAGCATAAGCAGAGGAGATGTAAAAAACCAGGAAGTAAACCAATTTACCAACCTGGCTAATTTCTGGAAAGATTCTGCCGGAAAGTTTATTCCTTATGTTTATTACCTGAGCGAAGCAGCGAAATTGGATAATTCAGAAAAAAAACTCACCTTTGCAGCCCGGTTAATTTTAGAGAACATGAAGAGGGAGGATGACCCTGCCCAAAAAGTGTGGGAAGCGCAAACAGCGGCATCACTTTTTGAAAGGGCGATCAAGCTGGATCCTGATAATAATGATCTCAAAGTTGGATTGGGAAGTTGTTACGTTTATGGAGAAGGAATGATTGGTAATGCGCAGCAAACGATGAAAGGAATTCAGCAATTGCTGGAAGTGGTGAGGAAAGATTCCAATAACATGCAGGCGCAATTGGTTTTGGGAATCGGAGGCGTCATTTCGACCCAGTATAACAAAGCCATAGAAAGGTTGAAAAAGGTAGTTGATTTTGATCCGCATAACCTTGAAGCTGTTTCCTGGCTTGCCGATGCTTACGCTGCTGCCGGTGATAAGCAAAATGCAATAAAATGGTATGAACAAAGTGAACATTTAGTCAACAATCCCGGGTTCACAAAAGAGATCAACGAGCGAATAAAAGTATTGAAAGGAAATCAATAATTTTTAGCAAAGTAACAATGACGAATAAATTGAATATTTATTTGTCTTTATTATAAAATAATTAAAATAACAATTTATGCCTTGCGGTAAAAAGAGAAAACGCCATAAAATCGCTACTCATAAGCGTAAAAAGCGTTTAAGAAAAAATCGTCATAAGAAGAGGTAATTATTTACTTTCTTTTACTTTCGCCTGCCGGTAACCCGGCTTTATCCTTTTCCTTCTGTTTGTTTTAAAACTGAATAAAGAATTTAAAGTTTGAACAAGGAACTTATTATAAATGCTGCCCAACAGGCAGTTGAAATAGCCTTACTTGAGGATAAAAAGCTCGTGGAAATGCATAATGAAAATGCAAATTCGAGCTTTGGTGTTGGCGATTTGTATTTAGGGAAAGTAAAAAAATTAATTCCTGGTCTCAATGCGGCTTTTATTGATGTAGGTTTTGAGAAAGATGCTTTTCTGCATTATTCAGATCTCAGTCCTTATATAAGGTCTATTTTGAAATTTACAAAGTTGTCCATGAACGATACTTCGCTTGGTGGAATCAACTTTGAAAATTTTCAGGTAGAGCCGGAAATTGTAAAGACAGGAAAGATTGCTGAAGTTTTGAGTGGCAAACCCAATATTCTTGTCCAGATTTTAAAAGAGCCAATAGCTGCCAAAGGGCCACGGCTCAGCTGTGAGATTTCGCTTCCAGGCCGCTATGTTGTTCTTACTCCATTCAATGATATTATTGCTGTTAGCAGAAAAATCCATTCATCAGAAGAGAGAAAGAGATTACAGAAAATTGTAGAGGCTGTAAAACCTAAAAATTTTGGGGTAATAGTCCGTACGGCTGCTGAAGGCAAACCTGCAGCTGAACTTCATGACGATTTATTGGGACTTATTGCCACATGGAAAAATATGCAGGATAACCTAAAAGGTGCTGTTCCTCCTACTAAAATTTTGGCTGAAGAAGGAAAAACCAATAGTATTCTTCGTGATTTGCTAACTGAAGATTTTAATAAAATTGTAGTGAATGACAAAAACATTTACAATGATACCAAAACTTATCTTCAACGCATTGCTCCTGAAAAAATAGATATACTTTCTTTCTATAATAACGGGTCTCCTGTTTTTGACGCTTTTGGCGTTACACGCCAGGTGAAAGCTTCCTTCGGAAAAACCGTAAACCTGCCAAGCGGTGCTTATCTTATTATTGAACATACAGAAGCTTTGCACGTTATAGATGTAAACAGTGGATATAAAAGCGTAGGGAATAACCAGGAACAAAACGCCCTGGAAACTAACCTGGAAGCGGCGGCGGAAATCGCAAGACAATTAAGATTAAGAGATATTGGAGGCATAATCGTTGTCGACTTCATCGATATGAAGCTTCCGGAAAACAAAAAGAAACTTGCGGAGCAAATGGATTTGTTTATGCGCAAAGACAGGGCGAAGCATGCCGTGCTTGCCATAAGCAAATTTGGCCTGATGCAAATCACAAGGCAACGCATGAAGCCAGAAACTAACATCAACACTATGGAACTGTGTCCGAGTTGCGGCGGCACCGGTAAAGTTTCTGCTACCCTGGTACTTGAAGATGAGATCGAAAAAAACCTCAGCTACCTCATTATGCAAAAACATAAAGGATTAACCATAGAGGTTCATCCCATACTTTATGCATATTTAACCAAAGGCTTTCCTTCCAGACGCATCAGATGGAGCCTTAAGTTTAAAGAAAAAATAAAAATCAGACCCAACGCTAATTACCACCTTACCGAATTTCATTTTTTTGATAAAAGCAATGAAGAAATAAAATTACAGTTGTAATTTTTGCTGCCCTTTCAATTTTATTTTTCATATTACTTTGCCGTTTTTATTAATGAGTTGTTAGTTTTGTAAAGAACTTTCCGTCTTCAAAATCAAATAAACGTTATGGCTTACAAAGCGAATAAAAACCGGTATGAAAAAATGAACTACCGCCGTTGTGGAAATAGTGGAATTAAATTGCCCTTGATTTCTTTAGGCCTTTGGCACAACTTCGGGAAAATTGATGATTACGAAAATTGCCGCAAAATACTGCATACGGCTTTTGATAACGGGATTACTCATTTCGACCTGGCGAATAATTACGGACCTCCTCCCGGTGCTGCAGAATCAACATTTGGTAAAATTTTTAAACAGGATTTTAAGTCTCACCGTGATGAATTAATTATTTCTTCAAAGGCAGGATACTTAATGTGGGATGGGCCTTATGGAGATTGGGGTTCAAAAAAATATCTGGTGGCAAGCCTTGACCAAAGCCTGAAAAGAATGGGGCTTGAATATGTAGATATTTTCTATCATCATCGCCCTGATCCTGAAACGCCACTTGAAGAAACAATGACAGCGCTTGATCTTATTGTTCGGCAGGGAAAAGCATTATATGTGGGAGTTTCCAGTTACCAACCTCATGAAGCAAAAAAAGCAATAGATATGTTGAGGCAGTTGGGAACTCCATGCCTTATTGTACAGCCACGATATTCCATGTTTGACCGTTGGGTAGAAGATGGATTGCTTGATGTTTTGGAGGAAGAAAAAGTTGGATGTATTACATTTTCCTCATTAGCCCAGGGATTATTGACAAACAAATATTTGAAAGGCATTCCCAAAGATTCAAGGGTAGGCCGTCATCTCGAAAATGGCGCAATAACTAAATCGCAAATAACAGAGGAAACTCTTAGTAAAGTGAAACAGCTTAATGAAATTGCTAAAAACAGGAATCAATCCCTGGCTCAAATGGCGCTTGCATGGGTTTTAAAGGACGAACGTATCACTTCTGTGATACTTGGAGCAAGTAAGGCAAGCCAGGTAACTGAAAGCATTGAAGCAACGAAGAATACAAACTTCAATAAAAAAGAACTCGATAAAATTGAATTTATTTTGAGACAATAATTGCGTGTGCGTCTTATTGTTATAAACCAAATTTAATGGCTTCAAAAAAAATTCTTGCTCTCAGCAGTTCAAGATCAGGAAAATCCGGCTTTCTCGAAAAAGCATCATATGTATTCCAACAATTTATTGGCAGTAAACCAACAAATATTGCATTTATTCCTTTTGCTGATGCAGATAATAAATATCAAGAATATGCGGTGGCAGTAGAGAAGGGATTAAAAAATGCGGCATTAAAAATTAATGTCGCTTTACCTTCAAACGCAGTTTCTGTAATTGAAAACTGCGATGCAATTATAGTTGGCGGAGGAAATACTTTTAAGTTAATCCATGATTTGCACGAACTGGAAATTTTAAATATCATTCTTGAAAAAGTGAATAATGGTTCTCCGTACATTGGCTGGAGCGCAGGTTCGAATATTCTGTCCCCAACGATTTCAACAACCAATGATATGCCGATTATTGAACCAAAATCTTTTAAAGCACTTGGATTATTTCCTTTTCAAATTAATCCGCATTACTACAATAAAAAAATAGCAGGTTTTAATGGCGAAACACGCGATGATCGATTGGGAGAATTCTTACAATTGAATCCTGATATTTCAATTGTGGGTTTACCTGAAGGAAGTTATTTGAAGATGGAAAACAACGTGGTGAAATATTTTGGAGAAGAACCAGGTATTTTATTTAATTCAAAAAAGAACAACGAAGGGTTTGTAAAAAAACTAATTAATTCTGAAGAAGATATTTCTTTTCTTTTATAAATACTTTATACAACAGCACCTCCGCAGCTGGAACCTGCTCCTGCTGTGCATCCATAGCAGTGTTGACCGGTAATAATAGTTCTGTTATTTAATTCATTCATGCTAAAGTTGCTTATGTGATTTAGTTGGCTGTTTACTTTCAACTCAAGCATCTGGTTGAAATCGCAATCGTATAAATTGCCATCCCAACCAATAGAAATTGTATTGCGGCACATTACATTAGCCGCTGCCGCAGGGTTGTATGCGGCCATAAGTTTTTCCATGTACATTTCATAATTGCCACTTTTTAAAAGGTAATCAAGAAAACGGCTTACAGGAAGATTGGTAATCGTAAATAATTTATTGAAATGAATACCGTAATTTTTCAACAACGCTTCTTTGTATTCAAGCTCGAGCGCGCTTTGAGAGGGAGGAAGAAAAGCGCCTGCGGGATTATAAACAAGATTTAAAATAAGGCCACTTTCATCTTTCCCATATCCTTCATCATTGAGCATTTTTAATGCTTTAATGCTTGTTTCGAATACGCCGTTTCCCCGCTGCCTGTCCGTTCGGTTTTGGGTATAAAAAGGAAGTGAGGAAACTACTTCAATATTATTCGTTTTATAAAATCCGGGCAAGATCGTTGTATTGCTTATTAGCCAGGATAATCGTAAGATTACATCGCACAATAATATGGCGATCCAGTTTTTTAATTTCTTGTACAAACCACCTGAAGTTGGGATTCATTTCTGGCGCTCCGCCGGTAATATCCACTGTTGAAAGTTGCGGATTTCTTTTTAATGCATCAAGGCAAAGTTGCATCGTTTCTTTGGTCATTATTTCCTGCCGGTCTGGTCCTGCATCCACATGACAATGTTTGCAGGTTTGGTTGCACATTTTACCAATATTCACCTGGAAAATTTCTATGCCTGTTGGCTTTAAAGGATAGAGGTTTGTACGTTTCTAACTTTTTACGAAATGGTATAAGGCTGGTTTTACCTCAATCGGTCTATTCTAATATTTTTAATTGTTCCGGCGCTTCGGCCAGTTTTTGATGCTGGCCTTTTAATGATATTTTTCTTTCTTTGATTGTTACGTTTTCTGTCATCTTTATTCGGTTCCGGATTTTTTAATAAAAAATCACATCGCTATTTCTTTCACTTTATTCATCATTTGTACGCCATGCACCAACGATGCGCCGCCCCTGATAGCGCAGGCAACATGCACCGCTTCCATCATCTGTGCTTCGCTCCAGCCTTTTTCAAATGCATCGCTGCTGTAGGCGTCAATGCAATACGGGCACTGAACTGCATGTGCAACTGCAAGTGCAATTAATGATTTTTCCCTGGCGGTCAATTCACTGTCTTTAAATACTTCACCATAATAATCGAAAAATTTATCGGCAAGATTTTGTTGAAATTCGCCAACGTTTCCAAATTTTTTTAAATCTGTCTGAATTGTAATAATGGTCATTCATTCTATAAAATTTTAATGGTATGTACGAAATTTAATAAACTAAGATCGAATACAGTAAACCAACAAATTTGCCTGTTTTCAATTTAGAGCAATAATGCAAGTTTGCAATGTTTAATTTTTCTTTTGCATAATTATTTATGCCTCTAAAAGATGAATAGAAAAATCCTGTTACAACATATGAACAACATTAGAAGCATTAGTAGGATAAGAAAAAATCGTTTTTTTCAAATCACTTGCTTTTACATTGTTATTCATTGCCAGGGCAAAAATATTGATGGTTTCCTCAGCATGGTTTCCTAAAAGGTGCGCTCCCAAAATATGGTCTGTGTCTTTATCTATCAGTACTTTGAATGCTGATACAGGTTCATTTATTCGCCTTGAAGAATACCATTGTGAAGTTTCTTTAAAATTAACAACGTAATTGAGATTGTTCTTTTTTGCCTGATCTTCTGTAAGGCCAACCATTGCCAGAGGTGGAATAGAAAATACAATTCGAAGGAATATGCCCGTAGTTGATTTTGGAGTAATTGCCCTTCAACAAATTTCCTGCAGCAATAATCGCTTCTTTTGCGGCTACCGGAGTTAATGCCAATCCTGCTGTCATTTGCATCGCCGCAGGCATAAACATTCTCATTAGACACACTTTGCATATAATCATTTACTGCTACTCCTTTTTTATTTGTTTTCACACCAATTTTTTCCAGGTTCATATCTTCAATATCGGCTGTTCGTCCGGCAGAATGAACTGCAAGTGCAGTCGAAAAGATTATGTCTTTGCCTTGCTGTGTTGCATGAATAGAAAAGCGCTGATTTTCTTTTGTGATACTTTTTACTTCGGTATTCAATATGATTCGAATACCTTGCTTCTCGGCGGCCTTAATCAACATTGTAACTAAATCAGTATCAAAATTTTCAAGAGGCAATTCTCCCCGGTGAACAATGGTTGCTTTTACGCCAAACCGGGCCGCAATATTGGCGAACTCGAACGCAATATATCCGCCACCAACAAATAAAATATCATCGGGAAGATTCTGTAACTCCAAAAATTGAGTGCTGTCAATTAACAATTCTTCGCCGGGTATTGAAAGTCTCCGGGGCCTGGCTCCATTGGCTATTATAAACTTATTTGCCTGCAACACTTCATTATTCACTTTTAAACTATCGAGGGAAATAAATTTTGCCCTTCCATGAAAAGTAACAATACCTGCATTTTTTAATTCTGCATCTTTTTTAGCGGGCACCGGTTCTGTAAAACTTTCTTTAAACTGCATCAATTCCTTCCACGAAGAAACCGGCTGTTTATTAATTCCCTTTCCATATAATTGTTCGTTGAGGGCCAACACATGAGCCAGACCTACCAATACTTTCTTAGGATCACATCCTCTTAAAGCACAAGTACCGCCAAATGGAGACGAATCAATGATAGCGGTTTTTTTACCCGCATTTGCGCAACGATGTGCTGCTATACTGCCAGATCCAGTTCCAATTACAACAATATCAAAGTTTTTCATCATTCTAAATTTTTTTAAGAGATTGGATGATCTTTTCCTTTAAATCCTCATTGTGTATAGCATCTTAAAATGGAAACACAGATTAAAAGTAGTTCTATTTCTATTTTTAATTAAAGCATTTCAATTCATCTAACAGAATTCGAATAAATCCAGGACGGATAATCAACAAAAAAATCATTCAAAAAAATGAATGGCTCTGTATTGAGCAGTGATACGATGATTCTAATAAAAAAACCACCCAGATTATGAGTGGTTTTTTATTCTTGTCGGGGCGGCAAGATTCGAACTTGCGACCTCCACATCCCAAATGTGGCGCGATGACCGGGCTACGCTACGCCCCGAACTTTCCCTATTATTAAAGATTTGCGGAGAGGGTGGGATTCGAACCCACGGTACAGTTTAACCCGTACGACGATTTAGCAAACCGTTCCTTTCGGCCACTCAGGCACCTCTCCTCTTTTGTAATAATTGAGGGCTGCAAAAGTAGCATTCAAAATTCAAAATAGAAAATAAAAACTTCAGTATTTAAAATTTATTAGCAATCCTTTTTTCAGACAAACTTCCTTTACTTTTTCTACAAAAAGAAAAGCTGCTTTTGTAGTAAATCAACAAAAAGAAAAGTTTTTTAATTTGCCATTTGAGGATGCATACTTAATTTTTTTCTTTCACCGATCTGTTGTCTCCACATCGCATAATACAAACCGGTTTTTCCCAATAATTCCTCATGAGTGCCTGTTTCTATGATCTCGCCTTTTTCCAAAACATAGATCCTGTCGGCATGCATGATGGTGCTCAACCTGTGCGCGATCAAAATCGTGATCTGTTCTTTTTTGGAAGAAACGTCTTTTATGGTGTTGGTAATTTCTTCTTCCGTTAGTGAATCGAGAGAAGAGGTGGCCTCATCAAAAATGAGTAAATGCGGATGGCGAAGTAAAGCGCGTGCAATAGATAACCGTTGTTTTTCGCCGCCTGAAACTTTTACACCACCTTCGCCAATCATCGTATCAAGGCCTTTGTCGGCACGTGCAAGCAAAGTATTACAGGACGCTTTTTGCAGAACATCCAGGATCTCCTCATCGGTGGCAGAAGGATTTACAAAAATGAGGTTTTCTCTTATCGTTCCAGCAAACAACTGCGTATCCTGGGTTACAAAACCAATCTGCGTTCTCAGTACGTCAAAATCAATTTTTTCCCGATTGATTTTATTATATAAAATCTCGCCTTTTTGAGGAATATACAAACCTACCAAAAGCTTCACTAGTGTGGTTTTCCCTGAACCTGAAGGACCAACAAATGCGATGGTTTCGCCTTTTTTTACATCAAAGCTGATATTTATGAGCGCCGGATGCTGCGCCGAAAGATGCTTGAATTTTACATTGATGAATTCAAGTTCATTAATCGCCGGGATGGTAGTTGGTTTAGCAGGTTTTACTTCCGGAGGTTTAGACATCAGCTCATGAAAATTGCCCAAAGAAGCTTCTGCTTCGCGATACGAGATAATTATATTTCCGATTTCCTGCATCGGCCCAAAAAGAAAAAAACTGTAAAACGTAAGTGAAAGATATTGCCCGGGTGTGATGGAGTTTTGGAATATCAGCCACAATAAAGTGAAAGTAATTACCTGCTGCAGAAAATTAACCATCGTTCCCTGGATAAAACTTAAAGTCCGAATGCTTTTTACTTTCCGAAGTTCAAGATTCAATATTTTAAAAGTGTTGTTGTTCAGGCGGTTCACTTCCTGGTTGGTTAATCCAAGACTTTTCACCAATTCAATATTTCTTAATGATTCTGTGGTAGAACCAGCCAGCGCATTGGTTTCTGTTACAATTGTTTTTTGAATAATCTTTATTCTTTTACTCAAAAAACTGGTTACGATCGCTATCATAAAAATACCCACTACATACACCGGCATGATCATCCAGTTGAGCCTGAACGCGAAAATGGAAATAAAAACAATACTGACAATGATGATAAAAAAAACATTAATAAAGTTGGTGATAAATTTTTCTGTATCTGATCTTACTTTGGTTAATATTGATAATGTTTCGCCGCTACTCTGATCTTCAAAATCCTGGTAAGGTAGTCGCATACTATGTTTCAGGCCATCAGTAAAAATAGTAGCACCAAATTTTTGAACCAGTACATTCCCAAAATAATCCTGGAACGCTTTTGCGATGCGGCTTACCATCGCCGTACCAATCAACAACATCAGGAAAAACAGCAAACCATGATATACGCCGTTGCCAAAGAAAAACTGGTGTTCGGTTCTTGGAGTTTTATCAGGGAAAACATGAGGGTGATTGGCAAAAAGATCGAGAATTCGCCCTGTGATCCACGGAGCAAATAATGAAAAAACCTGGTTGACAGCCGCTAAAAAAAGGGCCAAAACAATCAGCCATTTATAAGGTTTTAAATATGATAACAAAATCTTCATCCCCCAAAAATAAATGGAAATGAATGAAATTTTGGATACAATTCACTATTTGTTTTTTTCTAACTTTTAGTAATTCCTAAAATTGGTCCAGTTAGTATTACAGGGCAATAGAATTTTTTGAAAAAAGCAAGTGGCTAATAATAAAGAAAACGAAGAAGAACAGAATACGAATTTGAGAAATTTGTTTGCCTGCTGCAAGGCAATATTTTTTTGGGTTGTTGGTATAATCTTTAATATTTAAATTTTCCCTTGTCCTTTTTTATTTTCTCACTAAACATCTGATTCATCTTTTCATTGGCTCCTTTCAGAACTAAAATAAGTGAACCACTTTCTCTTGCATATTTATCTGTGATTGAATCGCTTAATTCTGCTGAAGAAAAATCTTTTATAAAAGGATGTTGCATTTCTTCCTTGTCGTCAGTTATTAAAATTACGTTGTCTATATGTAAACTATCAGGAAGCCAATAGAGAAAGCTCGCATTATCACTATATGCGGCGGGAAGGCCATATTTTTTTCCATAATAATCTATCGCTCCGGCCTGGCCATAATTGTCTGCAAAAATGATGGTATGCTTTTTTTCTGCAACACTTAGCGAATTGTACGCTTTTGTTGTTTTCTCCGTCATTTCTTTCCAGCCAAGCATATCAGCAAAATCCTGCGGCAAAGGATGATTTTTTAGATCTTCCCATTTTAAAAGCCCCGTTTCGTCGAGATGCAGGGTTTTATAATAAGCGGCTAATTTTTCCGGCTTACGTGTAGGTAATAATAAAGGAATAATTAGTACCCCTAACGCAAAAGGAATGACGATAAATGTATATTTCCATACGCTGGAATGTTGGCCGGCAAAACGTTCCAGGTGAATTGCACCAAAGGCAAATAATACCGGATAAGCTCCCAATGCATAATAGCCTTTCCCCTGGAAATAAAGTAATATCAGAATGACGGATAAATAAGCCCACGCAAAAATGCGGTATTTACCTTTTTCTTTAAAAACAATAAAATACAGTCCGGCTAACCATACAAAAACACACGGGAGGTTCATCATTACCTGGTCTGACAAAAACCCGGAAGGCTCCACATATTGCAATTGAAACTGGTGCAATTCTTTCATGTGAACGATGACCGGAAAATGATAATAGTATTGCCACAAAAGATTAGGAAGAAAAATTAAAAAAGCTATGATTGCCGACAAATAAAAATGTTTATTTAAAAAGATTTTCCTGTTGCGCGTAATTAATAATCCAACCAAAATGCTGATGATAAAAAACGCAACAGAATATTTGCTAAGCATTCCCAAACCCGCACTGATACCAAAAACATACAGCCATACATTTTTTTGAGTTTGAATAAAGCGCAGGATGCTAAATGCAATCATCGTCCAGAAAAATATTTCCAGGAAATTAGGTTGAAATAAAAAATGAACCCGCAGGTAAGCGCCAAAAATAAAAGGCAGAAAGCCAAGAAACAATGCAAGGATCTTACCTCCAAAAGAAATTATTATTTTACCCACAAGTAAAAAAGTAAAAGCTCCAAATAAAGAAGGAAAAAATTTTAGCCAGAACGAGCCTGGGCCAAAAAGATTTGTTATCCATGCAAACACGGAAAGAAGCGGCGGCACTTCCATATATCCCCAGGCCATGTGATGCGCCTCGGCGAGATAAAGAAATTCATCTCGCTGTGGCTGGTAATAATGGTTTTGTAAAATAAACGGAAGGATAAATTTAATAACAGCCAAAATATATAATACCCGGTATTCCTTTTTCATTTAAGTTTTTTTAGCATCTTGTGCCGTGATTTTTACGAACTTTCATCACGAATATCTTTCTCGGTAGAAAAACATCTTCCTTTGGCTGAATAAAATTCTAAAATACAGTAAACAAATAAATTAACCCGATTTTTATTTTGATGAAAGAAAGCGGACGCGAAAAAAAAGTTTCGATTATCATTAGCAAAGAAAATGCAGTAGTGGATGGATTTGTATAGATGGAATGAGAAGGAGTTGTTGGTTGATATTAATTAGGGGTTAACCAGCATAATTATTTAAAATGTGAACATAATCATGGCTAAAAAAAAGATATAAATCCTGCCAGAAAATGAAAGGAGAATTTCTATTTGTGAACTCCAGGATCTTTACTTTTTAAACCCGCTTCATACTCTTCTTCCTCTAATGTAGTTATAGGAACGGAATTGAATTCATTGCGATAAATTTTTATAAGCAAAATAAAATAGCTTATTAACAATGGTCCGAAAACCAAACCGAGAAATCCAAAAAGGCTTAATCCTACAATTACTCCAAAAATCGTTATCAATGGATGCACGTCTCCAATTCTTCTAAGTAAAGTAATGCGTGCTACATAATCAATATTGGTTAGAATAGCGAGCGAATAAATTCCCAGGCCAATCCCTTGCCAGGTTTGGTTGGTAGCTAGCAAATAAACGGTTAGCGGAACCCAGATAATTCCTGTTCCAATGATCGGGATTAACGAGGCCACGCCTGTCAAAAAACCCCATACCGCAAATTCTTTTACGCCAAAAATAAAATAGCCAAGCATTCCAACGAGGCCTTGGATAATTGCCAACAAAGGGATGCCTATTGCGTTCGCCCGTATCATCAGGTCTGTTTCGTTCCTGAGCATTTCGCGGTTAGAAGTTTTCAAGGGAATAAAATCATTAATATAATTTTCCATTTTTCTACCGTGTATCAGCATATAATACAATACAAAAAACATGAGAATAAGATTCGTAAGAAAATTGGCAGTACCGGTTAAAAACATGGGCAATCTTCCGGCAAGATTTTTCATCGCGTTCTGAAGATTGTCCGGGTTATAAAGCTCGATACCGGTTGAACTTTGAATTTTTTGAGAAAAAGTTTTAACGGCAACTAATATTTGAACTGGATTATTAAAAACCGCTATTATTTTAGGTAAAAGAGTAACTACTGCCAGATAAACAGGAAGACAAATGATAATAGTATAAGCAAGAATATAAAGAAAAGCTGTCCAGCCTTTTTTCCATTTTCTTTTTTCCGCAAGATAGAAATAGCTTTTCTTGCTCAGGATATAAAGGGTTATTGCTCCTAAAATACCCGGCAAAAAAACAAGAAAATGTTTTAAAATTAAAATCCCGGCCAGGATAATAATACCTAGTAAAATTATTTGGCGAAGGTGATTTTTGAAAGTGTTCATCTTCTAAAAATACTAAGAAAAAGAGGAAAAATTTCTCCTTTTAACTCTTGAAGCCAGGGAAATATTTTGTGAAAAAAGGCAGTAAACGAACTTATTTGCCTGATTTTTATCTTCAGAGCAGATAAAAATTATTTTTTCCAGACAGAAAGGCCTTCGCTACAATTGGCGCAGATGTCAATGTTTTTGCGGCTCGTGGTAAGCTCTTTACGAAATTTCTTATAATTTTCATTTTGCCATACCGCCTTAAAAGACTGGTTTTTTAAATCGCCTAATTTATGTGAAGCATCTTTATCGAAGCAACAGGGAACTACCATTCCATCCCAGGTGATCACATTTGCTTCCCAAAGTTTGGAACAATGATTTTGCAGTTTGTTCTTGGCAATATGTCTGCCTTTCTTATCTTTTTTATACCGGCTGAATTTTTCATTTTCAGGGATCAGTTGATTAGGGTCATTTTCATAATCATATACCTGGGCAGTTTTAAAGCGAACTTCATCTACACCAACCTCTTTTGCCAGTTTTTTTACATCTTCTATCTGGTGTTCATTTGGCTTCACTACCAGGAACTGAAAAAAAACAAATGGGGTTTTGCTTTTTAATTCTTTTTTCCATTTTACGATATTCCTGGCGCCTTCAATTACCTTTTCAATATTCCCTTCTCTGCGATATTGTTCATACACTTCCTGTGTGGTGCCATCCAGGGAAATGATCAACCTGTCAAGCCCGCTTTCCACAGTTTTTTTTGCCATTTCATCCGTAAGGAAATGTGCATTCGTAGAAGTTGCCGTATATAATCCTTTCGAAGAAGCATGTGATACCATCTCCAAAAAATTCTTATTCAAATAAGGCTCTCCCTGGAAATAAAAGATCAGGTAAAGAATATCTTTGGATATTTCATCAATAGTTTTTGTAAAAAAATCTCTTTTCAGCATTCCGCGCGGCCTTGTAAATTGCCTGAGTCCACTGGGGCATTCGGGGCATTTCAGATTGCATGAAGTAGTTGGCTCGAATGAAATTGAAATCGGCAAACCCCATTGAACCGGCCTTTTGATGATCAGCGTAATATAATAACTGGAATATACTTTAGTCGCATTCCATATTCTCCGAAACGTTAGCTTAGAAAGGAAATTGAAAGCATCATTAAAATTCACCTGTGGCATAGGTCAAAGATAACAGGTAAAATTCAATCACTTTTATAGAGGATTCTGAACAATCGCATTGCTGTCAGAGTTTAATGAATCTTTCATGGCCAATTGGACTAAAGTTGGTTCGCTAAAATTCAATTTACGATGAACAAACTTGTTATAATTAGCAGAAATTACATTAAGTGCAATAAACTTCATAACAAAAATGCGTGTTTCTTTTGGGAGGTATTTTTTAATATCCCAAAAATCAGCATCTGGAACATTTGATTTTTTAATGGCTAATCTTACTCCACCTGGGCCACAATTATAGGCTGCAACAGATAATAAGAGATCATTATCAAAATAATCTAACTGATCGCGGAAGAATTTGGCAGCGGCAATAGTTGATTTAGTAAAATTTTTTCTGTCATCTACTTTACCTGTACGTAATCCATAATCATGCGCCAACTCGCTCATAAATTGCCAATAGCCAACAGCGCCGGCATGAGAAACCGCATCGGCATGAAAATTTGATTCCAAAGCAGGAAGCATTTGCAATTCTGTTGGCACATCATATTTATCAAATATTTTTTCTGCTTTTGGAAAATAATTTTTTCCGCGGCTAAACATATAAATAATAAAATCTCTTTGCTTGTGAGCATATTGTTTTATATAATCCTTACTTTCTTCACGATGCTCGCGCAGGACAACAGGAAATACTACTCTCGCAGGGTTTTTAACCATAGTATTTAATACTGCCGAAGAGTCAACAGTGGAATCAGAATAATTTATATCACCTGTAAAGCCGATAATATTTTTTGCAGAGGTGGTAAAGCCAATTATAAAAAAAATTATAATTAACGTTAATAAGCTCTTTGATCGAATATTTTTCATAAAGAATTTTTTCTAGGTCAAATAATTATTTCACGTAATAAAATACCGTTCTAATAAATGGGGGGTAACCAGTTTGTTTGTTTAAAAAAGATGAAACTTTAATTATGTTTTTTATTTGTGAACTACCCTATATTGCAAAAACCATGCAAATCTAACCTACAAAATTGTAGGATGCAAGTTTTAAGAAATTGCACGACAAAAATTGGTATCCTTTCCCAAAAAATCTAAATATAAGTGTATTAAAACCAATCACTTACGAAAAAACGTCTTTTAAACAACTTTAACAACTTTTGGGGAATTTTTTTTTAAAGCTTCAAGGCTACGGCCGGAGTTTTTAAAGACTTTCTTATAAACAGGAACCTATTTTATTATTGTCTAATTTTCTTCAAAAGAATTGATGGTAAATTTGCAAAAATTTTTGAAGCATAATGTTTTGGGCTTACTATTAAGAAAAACTCCTTTGGCACGAAAAAAGAAAAGATCATCCGGCTCATTTTTTAAAATATTCTTTACACTATTTCTGGTAATAATTGCCTTGTATTTTTTGGTCAATTTATTTATCCGTCCCCCGCATATTTTTTACCCGGGCTTTCAAATTGAAATTCCTAATGGATATGAAATTCACGGAATAGATGTGAGCCGTTATCAAAGCATCATAAACTGGAAAGAAGTAAAACAGATGGATGATAAAGGAATCAGGATTGGTTTTGCTTTTATAAAAGCTACCGAAGGAACAAGTATTATAGATGAACAATTCAGGCGCAACTGGATTGAGGCGGAAGAACAAAATATTCCTAAAGGCGCGTATCATTTTTTTGTACCTAAACGAAATGTTAAAAAGCAAGCTCAAAATTTTATACAGATAGTAAATCTAAAACCTGGTGATTTGCCTCCGGTCCTTGATGTTGAAAAAAGCCGGGGTGTTTCAGTTATGGAAATGCAAAAGGAAGTAAAAACATGGTTAGATGAGGTAGAAAAGCACTACGGAGTAAAACCAATTCTTTATACTAACATTGATTTTTACGAGCATTATTTTCTAACGGGATTTGAAGAATATCCTTTATGGATTGCGCATTATCTTCAGCCTGATAGACCAAGAATTGACAGCAAATGGACCTTCTGGCAACATAGCGAAAAAGGCAGTGTAGATGGAATAAAAGCGCCGGTTGATTTTAATATTTTTTATGGAGACAGCAGCGATTTCCAGCAATTGCTTATTCAATAAGAAAAAGCAGGTTAATAATTTTTTCTTGCAAGCACAATCGTATTTTTAAATTGCTTTTTCTTTCCTTCCTTATTAAAAATTTCCGTGAATATTATATAAATTCCTTGTGGCAATTTTCTTCCTTTGTCGTCTAATCCGTCCCAACGATAATAGCCTGCCAAACCGCTCAAAGAATTTTTTTCCAGAAAGCGAACCGGCCTGCCTGAGGCATCGAAAACAGTAATGTTCGCCACAAATCCGGGAGAAGGAAAAGTATAATTGATCGTTGCGAAATCTTCGTTTCCATCATTATCAGGAGAAAAAATGGATGGTGTAACGGTAATGGCCGCACGAAAATCATCTGCCACGTATAATTGGGAATTTTTATAGCCTGGCGTTCCGTATCCAACCGAGGTGGCTGCTGAATGAAAATTGTTTTGAACAGAAGGCCCATCATAATTAATTCTTTCCAGTGAAACGCCCTGTGTATTATGCATCAACTGAAAGTGCCATTTATCAGAATAATTTACTTCATCAATAATATTTCCCTGGTTATTTAAAATGATCACATTGCCTTTATCATTAGAAAAAGAGGGAAGAGTCTGTGTTTTTATAAATGCATTTGGATCAGTTGTTATATATTGGCTTTTTACAATGGCAGGATCAACGGTTATTACCATAAAATCTTTCGGGAAAAATAAAATATTTTGATTGGTTAACGGCGTAATACTATTTATTGCATTGCTACTGTTTCTGTTCGCTATCGATATTTTGCTGAGATCAAAAATCTTTTCGGAGCGATTGTATAGCTCCACATAATCAAATCCTCCCGGCAAAGGATTAAAGAGGAGTTCGTTGATTACGATATCAAAAGAATCCGCAGGCTGGGGTAAACCAAATCTTGCCAGGTTATCCCGTCCTATAATATTGCCGGCACAATCTGAGATATTTTGCACAGTAACAGTGTAAATCTTCCCTTCAGAAACAGGATTATTTAAGCCGATTTTTAATTGATTAAATAATGGAGGAATTGCTTTTGCTGTAAGAGCTGATAGATTGTTATCGAATATGAAATTATGTAACGCTATACCTTTCAAACTATCCACAGTTTCATTAAAAGTCAGTGTAACTGTGTTGTTATCATCAGCAAAAGCTCTTACTAATTTTGGACTGATCTCATCAGGATTGATTCCATTAATGGAATTCACTTTTCCGGGAGTGCCTCCTTTTTCATCTTTACTACTTGCCCAATTGTTATTGGCGTTACATGGATTTTTAGTGTCGATCATTTCTAACGACCATCCCCCGTCTTTCTTTAATTCATTTTGATGCCAATCAGAAGAATATTGCACTGCATAAATAATTTTTTTATTTTGGTCCATTAGTGATAATAATTCTCCATTATTATCTAACGAAGGAAACCCGGCGATACTAATGGCATTTCCATAAGTAGACAAGGAAGGCAACGCTGAAGATGAACAAACGATCAGAAAACCGTCGGGTTTCAATATTATTGAAGGGAATAGCCCACCTGAACTGCCATCGCTTATTTTCCATCCGCTTAAGTTTATTGGGAAAGCAGAAGTATTCTTAATTTCTATCCATTCATATTCTGGCAAGCCTGCAGAAGGCGTTGGGTCTGCAAAAATTTCATCAATTACAACATCATATTGTTGAGGAGAATAGAAACTAAAAGTGGAAATAGCGTTTTTTATTGAATTTTCATTTAAATCTTTGACATCATTTATTGTTAGCGTGTAGGTATACCCGTTAATAAAAGAATTTGAAAAGACAAGATGAACTAAAGAAGGATTTTGTAAATCCTTGATCACCGAATCCGGCATACCTAAGCCATTATTTGCAAAATAATTTGAGAAAATGTTAGTTGCTTCATCAATATTTTCATCAAATAATATATCGACTTTTTTGGGTGAGACAGCAGTTACGGAAATAATTTTAGGCGGAGTAATATCCGGCTCAAAATTTTTAATTTCAAAATCATCAATAAAATGTTTTCCAAAAAAAGAAGCAGTACTTTGTTTGATTACAAAACCAGACCAGGATGAGTTTTTATAAGTAGAGTCTATAACGGTTCCTTCTTTAAAATAAGAATTTCCTGTTGCTGAAAGATCGCGATACAAACTCCATTTTCCGGATAAATCGCAGTTCACTTTTATTTTAAAAATATTATTACTGTGGCTCAAAATTCCATCTTCCCCATCAATGATTTTTTCTATAATCCCTCCCCTGTCTCTTCTGTAAAGTGAAATTTCATCCGCTGTATTCCCGGCTCTTACAAAATACCCTTCGGCCTCAGTATCGTCCAATTTTTTTTGAGAAGATGTAAGGCAAAAATCAATGTAATTGGCAGAAGAAGGATTGAATGAAAGACGCAGCCACAATTCCCACTGTGCACCAATGCAAAGTTTGTTTTCTGTGACGATAGAAAAATTGCCATTTATGGTAGAATCGTTGCTTTGAAGTTGAAGAGAATTGTTAACGATAAAAGAAGATGTATCGCCAGCCCACACAGGGTTTTCGAAATTGCCATCATTAAAATTATCACTTATTTGTCCGTTTACTGTAGCATTAATTAACAGGAATATAAAAAGGCAGTTTGCAAACTTTTTCTGCATAATCAGTAGCTTTGATTTTAAAGATAAAACTTTATGCTTTTCTTTGCATTCAAATTTAAAAAAAGTAATAAAAATGAAAATCGCAGTGGTGGGCGCAACCGGGCTTGTAGGAAGCAAAATGTTACAAGTGCTCGAAGAACGTAATTTTCCGGTTACCGAATTAATTCCTGTAGCTTCTGAAAAATCTATCGGAAAGAAAATTACTTTTAAAAATAAACAATACAAAGTGGTATCTGCTGAAGATGCGATTGCTGCAAAGCCGGATATCGCATTATTCTCAGCAGGAGGAAATACTTCACTTGCTTTGGCGCCAAAGTTTGCGGAAGCAGGAATTACTGTTATCGACAACTCTTCTGCCTGGCGGATGGATCCGTCTAAAAAACTGGTGGTTCCTGAAGTAAATGCAAACGTACTTACCAAAGAAGATAAAATTATTGCAAACCCGAATTGTTCAACCATACAGATGGTGTTGGTTTTAAATCCGCTTCACAAAAAATATAAAATAAAAAGAGTGGTGGTTTCTACTTATCAAAGTGTAACCGGAACCGGCGTGAAAGCGGTTCAGCAGATGGAAAATGAGCGTAATAACATTCAGGGAGAAATGGCTTATAAATACCCGATCGATAAAAATGCGCTTCCGCATATTGATGTGTTTCTCGACAACGGATACACCAAAGAAGAAATGAAAATGGTGAACGAAACAAGAAAGATCATCGGTGATCAAACGCTCGCGTTAACTGCAACCTGCGTTCGTATTCCCGTTGTGGGTGGCCACAGCGAAAGCGTGAACATTGAGTTTGAAAATGACTTTGATTTAAAAGAAGTGAGGGAAATCTTATCAAAATCTCCCGGTGTTGTGGTACAGGATGACGTTGAAAATTTCGTTTACCCCATGCCGTTAACGGCGCATGAAAAGGATGAAACTTTTGTAGGAAGAATTCGCAGGGATGAAACACAAACAAACACATTAAACTGCTGGATTGTAAGCGACAACCTTAGAAAAGGCGCTGCTACCAATGCAGTGCAAATCGCTGAATGGCTTTTAAAAGAAAAATTGGTAAAGTAAAATAGTGTGCTTAAAGGGTACGGGACTTTATTTATAACCCAAATAAAGTCTTGGTAAAAAAGATTGGTCTAAAAGTGGTGAAATTATTTTAATTGTTTAAGAGCATCTCTTAATTTTTCCAACATTTCCGGAATCTCTTCTTTTTTACAAGTGCCAACACTCAACCTATACCAGTCAGAATCTTTTGATGCGCCAAAAGCATAAAATGGAACCACAGCCAGCTTTGCTTCGTTTAAAATATAGGAAGTTACTTGTGCCTGGGTAGAAAGAAAATCTCCTTTTTTTGTTGTTTTACCGGCAAGGCTCAGTTGAATCGTGAGATAAATGGCGGCTTGTGGCGCACAGGCATCTACAGCAAAACCTTCTGATTTTAATTGTTGAAATCCTTCGTAAATAAGTTGTAACCTTTCCTGTAGCTTCTTTTGAAATTAGAAAGGTATTTATCAACTTCTTCTTGTTGAAGCAGGAATTTTGCAGTGGCATTTTGTTCGGCCATTGGGCTCCAGGCACCAAGATGACTATTGATTGCTTTCATTTTTGACAAAATGTTTTCAGGGCCTAAAGCCCAGCCAACACGTACTCCTGTGGAAGCAAATGCCTTACTGATGCCATCTATAAAAACTGTATATTTTTTCATTTCAGGCCTCAGGCTTACGGGATTATAATGTTCAGTTGTACCATAAGTAAGCATCCAATACATTTGATCGTACATGACGTACAACTTCTTTTCATCTTCCCCCGTTTTTCTGTTTTCTTCCAAAACCATATCGCAAATCTTCTCCAGTTCTTCTTTTTTGAAAACAGTCCCGGTTGGATTCAATGGCGAACATAAGGCAATCAAAACCGCGTCTTTTAGGTGAGGCTTTATATCTTCAGCCGTTGGCATAAAATTATTTTCTTGCCTGGCTTCTATCACTTCATGTTTTCCTTCGGTAAAATGAACATAATGATTATTGTTCCAACTGGGAACAGAATAAATTACTTTATCATCTCTATCCACAATCGCGCGGTACACAGTATAAATAAGAGGCCTTCCTCCCGCAGCAATCAAAACTTCGTTGGTAGTAAAATCCAATCCTTCCCGTTCTTTGATAAATTTTGAAACGGATTTTCTTAGCTGAAGAATACCATCCGCCGGAGGATAAGTAGTTAATTTATTCTTATATGCATTAACAATTTCCTGTTCAAGCTTTTCCGGAATTGGAAAAATGGAAGAATCAAAATCGCCTATCGTAAAATTATAGATCCTTTCGCCGTTCTTTATTTTCTCTTTTATTTCTCCGCCTAATCTTACAATTTCACTACCAACCAATGTGTTGGCAAGACGGCTTAAGTTATGCGTTTTTGTTGTTGATGGTTGAGTATTAATGATTGAAAATTTTTAAGTTGAATAAAAAAATACCTTTTTTATAAATATTCCCCATATAATGTTATGCTATTCTTTATAAAAAAAGATAATTTATTTTGAATTATGCAAATTTACTTGGTCCAGAGGAACGCCTCCTTTGATACCAAAATCCAACGTGCGAATTGGAAATGGAATCATGATATCATTTTCATCGTAAGCCTTTTTAATCCGCATAATAGCCTCACTTCCCGCTTCCAGAAAATTCGGTTGATGGACGGAATCAATCCACAACCTTATCACATAATTAATGGAACTATCGCCAAATTCTTTATAAAACATGGTAACTTCATCAGAAGTGGATAATCCTTCTAAACCTTCAATAGCTTCCATCGTAACTTTTTTTACCTTCTCCAAATCATCTCCGTAAGAAACGCCAACCGTAAGATCAATTCTTCTTTTACCAAGCATAGAATAATTTTCTATTGGATTTTGAAAAACCGATTTGTTGGGAATAATAACCAGTTGGCCCTGGAAGGTTCTTAAAACGGTATCCCTTAAATTTATTTCATCCACTTTTCCCATATAATCGCTTATTTTAACGATATCACCAACATGCATAGGCTTTCTTATTGAAATAAATATGCCTGAAATAAAATTGGCTGCGATGTCCTGAAAAGCCAGGGCAATTGCCAAACCGGCTACTCCGGCACCCGCCAGTATAGAAACAACCGCGTTATCTAAATGAAGAATACTGAGAACCGTGAATAAAACAATTCCTATAAAGAAGATAAAAATTATTGAGGAAAAAAGGCTATTAAGTGTGACGTTTTGGGAAAACCTTGCTATTATTTTGTTTGATATTTTTCTTATTTTTTTTGCTATAAAAATGCCAATTACAAGGATAATTGCAGACAAAAGAATATTTGGAAGAAGTTTTATCAACTCATTCAACCAGGTAGTTAATTTATCCATTATGAGATTGTATGCCTTATCAAAATCCATATAAATATTTTTGAAATTTGCAAAGAAAAAATGAGAATTCTAATCTTTTAAATTTATGAAAAAAGGTGGTTTTATTGAATGTTGTATATTGTAAACTAAAAAAAATAAAACTATTTTTTTTTCAGAAACGGCAAAAAACGAACCAGTTCTTGTTTTACTGAAGTGGAATATACAAAATAAAAATCTGTATTAAAAGTTCGTTTACTATAGAATACAAATCAAACGGTTTAAAAAATATACTTTCCTTGTTCAATTAATATATCTGCGATAAGGCGGCGGGCGTTTTTAGAGTTAAAGGGTTCTGTTTTTGTAAAACGTTTTAATCCGAGCAACATCATTTTTTGTTCATCTCCTGTTGCAAAAGCGTTGATTGCTTCTTTACCAGCTTTAGCCACTTTGTCCACTGCATCATTTAAATAGCATTTCATCATCGCAACTTGTATCCTGGAATTTTCATCTCCATTTTTTTCTGTCATTTTTATCACGCGAAGCAACACACTTTCCGAAACAAAAGTCTCGATAGCCATGTCTGCAATGTTCATAATAATTTCTTCTTCTTTACTCAGGTCTTTCATTAACTTTTGTACTGCAGCGCCAGCCACCATCAAAATGCATTTTTTAAGATTGGCAATAACTTTACGTTCTTTTGAAAAAGAGCTTTCTTCGCCATTTCCAAATTCCGGAATGCTCATCAATTCTTTTTGAACATTCATCGCCGGGCCCATCAGGTCCAGTTGTCCTTTCATGGCTCTTTTCAACATCATGTCTACAGTAAGAAGCCTGTTTATTTCATTAGTTCCTTCATAGATGCGGTTTACGCGGCTATCGCGATAAGCGCGGCTAATATTATACTCATCGCTGAAGCCTACACCTCCGTGAATTTGCACCCCTTCATCCACCACAAAATCAAGAGCTTCGCTTCCATGCACTTTCAAAATTGCACACTCAATTGCAAACTCTTCTGCGGCCCCGAGAAGCGCTTCATTAAAAGGTTTGCCATCTGTCAAAAGCTCTTCTTCTTTTTCATCTATCCATTTGGCTGTGCGATATAAAGCGCTTTCATCTGCAAAAATTTTGATCGCCATTTCGGCGAGTTTGTGCTTGATAGCTCCAAAATTGGCAATCGGTGTTTTGAATTGCTCGCGTGTTTTTGCATATTCAATAGAGTTACCTAAAGCTAATTTTGCACCGCCCATTGCTGCTGCTGCTAATTTTAATCTGCCAATATTGAGAATATTAAAAGCAATGATGTGGCCTCTTCCTATTTCACCCAACACATTTTCTACCGGAACTTTACAATCCTGGAAATATAACTGTACAGTGGACGAACCCTTGATCCCCATTTTATGCTCTTCAGGCCCACGCGTAAATCCTTCAAAATCGCGTTCAAGAATAAAGGCAGTAAACTTATCACCATCTACTTTTGCAAAAACAGTATACACATCTGCAAATCCACCATTGGTGATCCATATCTTTTGCCCGTTTAATAAATAATATTTCCCATCTTCTGAAAGTGTGGCTGTTGTCTTTGCTCCGAGCGCATCGCTTCCGCTGCCTGGTTCTGTCAATCCATAAGAACCTTTCCATTCGCCACTGGCAAGTTTTGGAATGTATTTTTTCTTTTGTTCTTCCGTTCCAAAATACAATATGGGTAAAGTTCCGATGCCTGCATGAGCACTCATTGCTACACTAAATGAATAGCCGCCGCCTAATCCTTCGCTCACTATAGTCGAAGTGACAAAGTCTTTTCCAAGGCCACCCAAATTTTCAGGAACAGAGGCGCTTAACAAACCCAGTTCTCCCGCCTTTTCCATCAGGGAAGGCATAAGGCCGGGTTCCAGCTTGTCTATCCGGTCAACGATTGGATAGATTTCCGTTTTCAAAAACTGAAGACACATATCCAGTATCATCAACTGCTCTTCATTAAAATCTTCAGGTGTGAAAATATCTGCCGGATTATTTTCTTTAATCAGCCATTCTCCGCCTTTTACAGATGTGGTGTTTGTTGTAGTATTCATAAAGAATTATTTTAAATTTTCGTAAACCATTTGGAGCACTTCTTTTGCAGTTTCAATTTGGGCGATTGTAACCCCTTCCAGTGCTTCATTCAAAGTACGGTTTGCTACTCCCATTGTCGTTTGCTCCAGGTTTTTCGCATCTTTGGTAAGAAAAATGATATTGCTCCGC
Source organism: uncultured Chitinophagaceae bacterium (assembly GCA_963741705.1). GTDB lineage: Bacteria > Bacteroidota > Bacteroidia > Chitinophagales > Chitinophagaceae > Ginsengibacter. The sequence continues at coordinate 80,880 of CAVUJE010000037.1, forward strand.
CTGTCATTTTTAGAGGCCACTCTTTTCACCAGTTTAGATTTTTCCAAATTATCCACAAGTCGCGTAATGCTTGGTTTATCCCTGAAAGTAGCTTCGCACAATTGCTGCTGGCTCTGGCCATCCTCCTTCCATAAATGATATAAGACGCTCCATTGCTCAATAGTAATTTCTATTCCTGCATCTTTAAAATTCTTCTGCAGCCTTCTGGCGACAGCCGTAGAAGCTTTCCCTGTGATAAAACTGTAAAGTTCTCCTCTTTTAAATTGGTTGTTTAGCATATAGTTGTTTATGCAACTATACAAATCTAATAATTCCTTTTGATATTAAAAAATTATTTTTGTGAGCCTTTGCTTCTGGTAAAAGGTTACCGGAATACAATAAAATTTTACATGATTTTTATCTTACTTACTTTCCTTTTATTAATTCCTTATACATGGCTGATGTTGTATTACAGAAAATCCTGGAAACAGATTCCGGATTTTGAATTAAAAGAAAGTATAAACATAAATCTTCCTTTTATCACCATAATTATTGCTGCCCGAAATGAGGAAAAAAATATTGGCAAATGCATTCAGTCAATTATTGATCAAACCTATCCTCCGGATAAATATGAATTAATTGTAACCGATGATCATTCAACAGATAAAACAGTTTCTGTTATTGAATCTTTTCAAAGGGAAAATATTAAAATTATTCATCTGGCTGATTTTATTTTTGGTGAAAAATTAAATTCCTACAAGAAAAAATCGATAGAAACTGCGATGCGATTTGCAAAAGGAGAATTAATTGTTACTACAGATGCTGATTGTGTTGCGTGGCCCCAATGGATAGAAACCCTTGCTCATTTTTATAAACAAGAATCGCCCGTATTTGTTGCTTTACCGGTAAATTTCAACGACCCTTTGCCCAATGATTCGTTTGTAAAAAAGCTATTCAAAATTTTTCAATCGCTTGATTTTATGACGCTCCAGGGAATTACCGGAGCATCTGTTTTTAGAAAAGTTCATGCAATGTGCAATGGCGCCAACCTTGCTTATAAAAAAGAGGCGTTTTTTAAAGTTGGGGGTTTTGAGGGAATTGATCAACTGGCCAGCGGTGACGATATGTTGCTGATGCAAAAAATTCAAACGCAATACCCAAATGAAATTTCATTTTTGAAATCCAAAAAAGTGATGGTAAATACAAATTCATCGGAGACCTTAAAAGATTTTATGAATCAGCGTATCCGGTGGGCAAGCAAAGCAGACAATTATACCGATAAGAAAATCACAGCGGTTCTTTTGTTGGTTTATCTTTTAAACGCATGGTTACTCATCCTCGGAATAATATCTTTTTTTAATTTGGGCGCTCTATATCTCTTTATCATTTCGCTATCTATAAAAACGTCTTCAGAATTACTTTTTCTTTTTCCGGCGGCTAAATTTTTCGGAAAGAAAAAACAGCTTTGGTGGTTTTTACCTGCACAACCTTTTCATATTTTATATACGGTAATGGCAGGTTGGTTAGGAAAATTCGGAAGCTATCAATGGAAGGGAAGAAGGGTGAGGTGAGAATTTTCTAACCTTTTTTATTTTTTTGCCAAAATGTTACCGTTTTGGTAACGTTTTTGAACAACCAATTCTTTCATGGTTTGAAGAACTGGAAGCCGCAAATTGGAACTCGCCTAATGAATTAAAAGATCAGTTTCAAAATGCTTCAATTATAAGTAACAAACGTGTAGTGTTTAATATTCATGGTAATAAATATTGTCTCATAGTTGATATTGAATATCGTCTTAAAATTGTTTTTATTGTTTGGTTCGGTACTCATAAGGAATATGATAAAATTGATGTTAAAAAAATAAATTATGTTAAAACCCATAAAAAATGATAATCAGTATGAAGAGTTTCTGGAACGTATTTATAATCTATTGCAAAAAGATATAAAAGCGGATTCAAACAAATCTGACGAATTGGAAATTTTGTCTATCCTCGTAAAAGAATATGAAAATAAACATTTTCCAATATCAAAGCCGAATCCTCTTGAAGCAATAAAATTCAGATTAGAACAAATGAACCTCTCAGAAGCTGAACTGTCAAAGGTTTTAGGAAACAGAGTGCGTAAATCGGAAATTTTTTCAGGAAAAAGAAAGCTTAGTCTAAATATGATTCGTAAACTAAATTCAGATTTAAAAATACCGGCTGAAGTTCTGATTCAGCCTTATTAAAAAATTCATTATTGATATGTCGTAATAAAAATAACTTTTCGCTTTTTTCATTAAAACTTTTCTACTTTTATTGCGATGCACCAATCTTTTTCCTTTTCACAAAATGCGTGGCGGCGGTTAAAAAAGAATAAAGGCGCAATGGCCGGCCTTGTCGTGATTTGCCTTTCTGTTTTTGTGGGAATATTTTCTTATTTTCTTGGTAATGATCCTACCCCAAATGCCGACAGGCAAATCGTCGAAATTATGGCTGCCAGGCCGGGTTTTAAACAAATATTTCTTCGTGTAAAAAAAGAAAAAGAAATTGAACCTACCGGTTTTTTTAAGCATCTTTTGTTTGGAGAAGAAGATAAATATATTTACCTGCCCATCAATAGTTATCAAAAAAAGAACGATTCTGTAATTGTAGAAAAATTCATTGATGAAGGATTGCAGGAAAAACAAGTTTATGCAAAAAATGAGCTGGCGCCTAAAAATTTTATTGTAAAAAAAACATATTGGTTAGGCACCGATACTTTTGGCCGCGATATCTTAAGCCGGCTTTTGGTAGGAGTTCGTGTAAGCCTCGCCGTAGGATTAATAACCGTTCTAATTTCGCTTTCCATCGGAATTATTTTGGGTGCTTCGGCCGGATATTATGGGGGTAAAACCGATAATGTAATTATGTGGTTTATCAATGTCATCTGGAGCATGCCTACTTTGCTTTTGGTTTTTGGAATCACGCTGACATTGGGCAAAGGTTTTTGGCAAATATTTATTGCCGTGGGTTTAACGATGTGGGTGAGCGTTGCGCGGGTAGTGCGTGGACAGGTTTTGGCGCTTCGCGAATTGGAATATATCCAGGCTGCAAAAGCTTTGGGAATAAAAAATTTCAGGATCATTATCCGGCATATTTTACCTAACGTTCTTGGGCCAGTGATCGTGATTGCTGCTGCTAATTTTGCAAGCGCCATTATCATTGAAGCGGGGTTAAGCTTTTTGGGTGTGGGAATTCAGCCACCAACACCGAGTTGGGGGCTGATGCTTAAAGAAAATTATAATTTCATTATTACCCACCGCCCTGCGCTAGCTCTTGCTCCGGGCATTGCTATCATGATCTTAGTGCTTTCTTTTAATTTATTGGGAAATGGCTTAAGAGATGCTTTGGATGTTCGCGGCTAAATTTTCTATGCCTCATTTTTGAGATAATCAAAAAATAAAAATTCTTTTTCGGCCTCGCGAAAATCTTTCCAAAGTTTTGCATTCGCTTTAACAGCGTATACTGAACAGGTTGGCATGTCATAAACGGGTGTGCAATCCATTGAATTGGCAAAATCAGTAATCCCGGGATTATGTGAAAACAACGCAACCGTTTCTTCTTTATCATCAATATTTTCAATCGCATCATAAAAATCTTTTACTGAAGCTTCATATAACGAAGCCAGCAATATTAATTTACTTATATCTGCTCCAAATTCTTTCATGAATATCTTCGCGGTCTTCTTTGCCCGTTTGGCAGAGCTTGATAAGAACATATCTATTTTAATGCCTTTTTCCAATAAACGATTAGCCATAATTTTTGCATCATATTTTCCCTTCTCAGTAAGTTTTCTTTCAAAATCAGAAAGAGAAGGTTCGTTCCACGCGCTTTTAGCATGACGGACTAGTAAAATAGTTTTCATAAGTATTTGTTGCTTTACTGTAAAAAAATCAAGCTTAAACAATTATTTGTTATCACACAAATCTCTCTCCATTTTTATAAACTTTGGGTTTATAAAAATTAATACTGATCCAGTTGTTGATTTCTGCTATCTTTAAAATCATTTTTTAACGTTATCTCCCTGGTAGATTAATTTACTTATATGCCTTTATTGCTTTGTATTGCCGCTATTTTGTTATTAATAATAATGGTGGTTTATTTTAAACTGGACACTTTTATTTCTTTTCTAATTGTCAGCATTTTACTCGGAATCGCAGTAGGGATGAACATTCATCAGATATCTTCTTCTGTTACGAAAGGGATTGGAAATACATTGGGCCCTTTAGTGATCATACTCGGCTTCGGTGCAATGCTTGGAAAATTAGTCGCAGATAGCGGAGCTGCCCAACAGATTACTTCATCTCTTACTAAAATTTTCGGCACCAAAAATATTCAATGGGGGATGGCGCTTGCAGGATTGATTATCGGAATCCCGTTATTCTATACAGCAGGCTTTATTGTAGTTGTTCCGTTGATTTTTGCCATTGCAAGCACTACCCGCTTACCATTACTTTATGTGGGCGTTCCGATGCTGGCGGCACTTTCAGTGGCTCATGGATTTTTGCCGCCGCACCCATCGCCTACGGCTATTGCAGAACAGTTGAATGCCAGTATCAGCAAGACTTTGATCTATGGGCTTATTGTTGCTCTTCCTACAATTACGCTTGCAGGCCCATTGTTTGCGAAGACTTTAAAAAAGTATAATCCTTCACCCTCCAATACTATTTTTCAGATTGAATCTATGCCGGAAAATGAGTTGCCCGGAATAAGAATTAGTTTGATAACTGCACTGATGCCGGTGATTCTTTTAACAGTTACAGCACTTGTATTATTTTTTGTTTCTCCTGAAAGTTTCTTAGGAAAAGTTATGCAATTTCTTGGCGATCCTAATATTGCGATGTTGCTTTCGGTATTAATTGCAGTTTATTTTCTCGGAACAAAAAGGGGAAATAAAATTCCGGCGATTATGAAAAAATTAGAAGATGCTTTCAAAAGTATTTCTGTAATCCTTTTGATAATCGCCGGTTCCGGAATTTTTATGCAAATAATGAGCGATGGCGGAGTCAGCATTTATATAGGGCATATTTTAAAGGATATGCAATTGTCTCCTCTGATTCTGGGTTGGCTGATAGCTGCTATCATTCGCGTTTGTATTGGTTCGGCCACGGTCGCGGGTCTTACCACTGTTGGAATTATGCTACCAATACTTGGCATCAATCAACACATACGCCCTGAATTAATGGTGTTGTCAATCGGGGCCGGGAGCCTGATGTTTTCCCACGTAAATGACGGTGGATTTTGGTTATTTAAAGAGTATTTCAATTTAAGCATTAAACAAACTTTTCTCACCTGGACAGTGATGGAAACTATCGTTTCTATTTCAGGGTTAATCGGAGTTTTGATATTGAGCAATTTCGTTTGAGAAAATAAAATAAGAATCGGGCGAATTTGTTGGTTTACTGATCAGATTGGATCTTCAAAAGTATTTGCTTCAAAATATAAAGCCAATAAGCAAGCAACCCAAAACAATAAACGGTGCAGGAATTTTAGTGAAAGTAAGTAAAGAAAAAGTACCAACAATTACCAGGAGATTTACAAAACTCACCGTATTCAGTTCCGTAATGGAAATATCTTTTACAAGATAAAGAAATGCGCCCCACATTATTCCTACTACAACTGCATTAATTCCTTCAAGAGAACGGTAGACCACAACATATCTCTTCAAAATTTGCCAAACCGGGAAGAAAAATAAAACCAGCAGTGCACTAGGTAAAAAAATAAATATACAACCAATAAAACAGCCAATGATTTGCCATCCTGGTCCATAATCCCGTAAAACCATTCCTCCTATATAAGCGGTTACTGAAAATACAGGACCCGGAATGGCCCGAACAATTCCCCAACCAGTCAAATATTCTTCTTTATCAAGGTAATTTGATTTTTCCCTGGTAACATACTGTTCATACATCATCGGCATCAAAACATCTCCTCCTCCGAAAACCAGGCTTCCATACCGATACACATTTTCAGTAAGATTATAAGCTCTTTTATGTTGCCAGTCTTGTTTTCGTGCGGTTTCACTTAAAAAACCAACTATTAAAAAAATCAGTAAAAACAACCAGATGTTAGTCCATTTAATATGCCTCGGTTTTATATTTTCTTTTTCGGGGATGCGTTTGTCGCTAAAGTTGGTAACAACTCCGCCAAGTACAATCAGGATCGGAAAAACCCAGGGAGTTTTAAAAAACAGGTAGGTGCCAAAAGCGCCAACTGTCATTATGATAAACGTGATCGTATTCTTAATTGAAACCTTAAACATTTTAAAAGCTGCAAACGCAATAAAGCCAACCGCCATAGGTTGTATATATGAAAATAAGTCCAGGCTAACATGATAAGTATTGATATAATAAAAAAGAAAAGAAAAAATAGCCATTAAAAGACTGGCCGGAAATATCCAGATCAAAAGAGTCAGAATAGCTAAGGGAATTCCGCCCCGCTTGTAGCCAATTAAAGTAATTGTTTGTGTGGAAGAGGCGCCGGGCAACAGTTGGCAAAATGCTACATATTCCATTAGTTCTGCCTTGGAAACATCTCTTCTTCCTTCTACGAAAGTTTTCATCATCATTCCCAAGTGGCCCTGCGGCCCGCCAAAGGCAGAAATAGTGTAATAAAAAACAGCTTTTAAAAAGGGAATATGCCTGTGCAGTATCATCAAAATATTTTTTAAAAACAAATCATTTTTGCCAGGCCCTAAATGAATTTTAAATAAAAATTTTTCATGCAGGATGTTATTTTCGGTATGAATTTATTATTTTTTTAAGCCGATTTCCCTTAGGCGTTCATCAAGGTATTCACCCGCAGTAATATCATCAAAAGTTTTTGGATGTTTTTCATCAACGCATTCTTTTAATGCGGAAAGATCCATTGCAGATTTCGGATGAAGGAAGAATGGTATAGAAAAACGCGATGTATGCCACAATTCGCGCGGCGGGTTTACCACGCGGTGAGTAGTACTTTTCAATTTGTTATTGGTAAGCCGTTGTAGCATATCGCCTACATTCACTACAATCTGATCTTCCAGTGATGTTACCGGAACCCAGTTATTTTGCTTGGTAAGAATTTCCAACCCACCGGCTGAAGCTCCCACTAATAAGGTAATTAAGTTTATGTCTTCATGTTGCTCAGCCCTGATGGCGCTTTTGGGTTCTTCGGTTATCGGCGGATAATGGATAGCACGCACAATGGAATTTCCTTCTTCCACTTTGTCATCAAAAAAATGTTCATCGAGGCCAAGGTAAAGCGCAATGGCTTGCAGCAAAGATTTCCCGGATTTTTCAAAAGCGCGATAAGCTTTGAAAAGTGTTTCATTAAAACCTTCGATATCTTTGACGTTTACATTGTCCGGATATTCAGGTTTTAAAGGATGATCTCCGGGAACGATTTGCCCATATTGAAAAAACTCTTTCAAATCAGGAGCTTCACTTCCTTTTGCGTGTTCTTTTCCAAATGAAGTATAGCCTCTTTGGCCAGCCAATTCTGGTATTTCATACGATTTTTTCTTTTCTGCCGGAAGGGAAAAAAACTGTTGTACATATTTATAAAGATCTTCGATTAGTTTATCTGAAATCCCATGATTTTTTACAGCCACAAAACCTACTTCTTCGTAGGCTTTGCCCAATTGCTGTACAAAGGATTCTTTTAGTTTAGGATCTTCGCCTGTAAAATCAGACAAATCAACTACGGGTATGGTCATTGATTTTTATGTTTAATTTAATAACGAAATATAACAGAGCGCCAATGTCAAATTACAAAGAATATTTTTTATCTAAAGATATAGCAATTATTTTTTTATTTTTTTGTTTGGGAGTATTGGTTTCATGCACACAAAAAATGTATAGCCAGGCAGAAAATTATAATTTTAAAAGTAAAAAAGGATTGCCTGATTACAGCAATCCGGATTATTGGGCAGCATTGCCCTTTAAGCAAGATCCATCGGATGAAGTACCAGGAGATTTAAAACCTGCTACCAAAGATTCTTTAGCTGACGTATTTTTTATTTATCCTACTTCTTATACTGATTTAAAAAAGCCGGATGGCTGGAATGCCGCTATTAACGATGAAGAAATTAACGCAAAAACGGATAAAACTTCAATTCTTTACCAGGCAAGTATTTTTAATAAATATTGCCGTGTCTTTTCTCCGCGTTATCGCCAGGCCAATCTTGATGCTTTTTATTCAAACAATAAAGATTCCGGCGAAGCCGCGCTGGACCTGGCTTATAGCGATGTGAAAAAATCGTTTGAATATTATTTGCAACATTATAATAATGGGCGGCCTATTATTATTGCCTCACACAGCCAGGGAACCTATCATGCGGGCCGTCTATTGAAAGAATTTTTTGATGGAAAGCCCTTGCAAAAACAATTGGTTTGTGCATACATAGTTGGCTTGCCTGTTTTTACCAATTATTTTTCTCAATTAAAGCCTTGCGAAGATGCTGCTTCTACCGGATGCTTTGTTAGCTGGCGTACTTTTGAACAGGGCTATGAATCGCCGTATGTGGAAAACGAAGTTCGAAAAGCTTATGTGGTAAACCCGCTGACCTGGACAATGGACACCAGTATGGCTCCTGCCTCTCTTAACAAGGGAGGTGTACTCCGCAATTTTAATAAAGTGATTCCCGGCCTCGTGCATGCACAGATTCAGGGAAATGTATTGTGGGTAAACAAGCCAAAATTTTTTGGAAGTATTTTTTTGAAAACAAAAAATTACCACATTGCTGATTACAATCTTTTTTATGAAAATATAAGAGAGAATGTGGGAACGAGAATAAGAAGTTTTTTAGCGAAATAAATTCTTCTGTTTTGCAGTAAACAAATAAAGCAGATTTTTATTTTTAATTTAAAACTCCACATTCTTAGGAAATCTTGGAAAAGGAATCACATCCCTGATGTTTGTCATTCCGGTAACAAATTGGATCATTCTTTCAAAACCAAGGCCGAAACCCGCATGAGGAACGGTTCCAAATCTTCTCGTATCTAAATACCAGCTCATTTCTTCAACCGGGATTTTCATTTCATGCATTCTTTGTTCCAAAACATCCAGCCTTTCTTCACGCTGCGAGCCGCCAACAATTTCTCCAATTCCGGGCGCTAAAATATCCATCGCGGCCACTGTTTTTCCGTCATCATTCTGACGCATGTAGAAAGCCTTTATTTCCTTAGGATAATTAATAAGAATTACCGGCTTTTTAAAATGCTTTTCTACCAAATATCTTTCATGCTCACTTTGAAGATCAATTCCCCATTCGGAAACAGGATATTGAAATTTCTTTTTCTTATTAGCGGAAGAATTTTTCAGAATATCAATTGCTTCAGTGTAAGTAAGCCTTTGAAAATCATTGTTGATTACAAATTCCAGTTTTTCAATGAGGCCCATCTCACTCCGCTCGTTTTGAGGTTTTTGTTTTTCTTCTTCTGCCAATCTCGCTGCGAGAAAATCCAAATCTTCACGATTGTTTTCCAGCGCGTATTTAATGATGTATTTAATAAATTCTTCTGCAAGGTTCATATCATCTTCCAAATCTGAAAAAGCCATCTCTGGCTCGATCATCCAAAATTCTGCAAGATGTCTTGCCGTGTTTGAATTTTCTGCCCGAAAAGTAGGGCCGAAAGTATAAACATCGCCCAAAGCCAAAGCTGCAAGCTCAGCTTCGAGCTGCCCGCTTACAGTAAGATTAGCGGCTTTTCCAAAAAAGTCTTCTTTATAATTTATATTTCCTTCTTCATTTTTTGGAGGATTTTCCAGGTCGAAAGCCGTGACGTGAAAAGTTTCACCTGCACCTTCCGCATCAGAAGCAGTAATAATAGGTGAATGCAAATAAATAAATCCCTTTTTATTGAAAAATTCGTGGATCGCGTAAGCCAAAGAATGTCTTACCCTGAATATGGCACCAAATGTATTTGTCCGAAATCTTAGATGGGCAATTTCACGTAAGAATTCGAGACTGTGTTTCTTAGGCTGTAGCGGAAATTTTTCCGCATCGCTATCTCCAAGTATTTCTACTTTTTCTGCTTTTAGCTCTATTTTTTGACCTTTTCCTAATGAGGCTACCAAAGTGCCACTAACCTTTAAAGCCGCTCCGGTAGTAATTCTTTTTAAAAGTGAATCGTCAAATTTTCCCAGTTCTATTACCACCTGCAGATTAGAATTAGTACTGCCATCATTGAGGGCAATAAACTGGTTATTTCGGAAAGTTCGAACCCAACCCATTACTGTTAACTGGTGGTTAATTAATTCTTCTGCCAATACTTCTTTTATCCGAATTCTTTTATTCAACATTTCTTTCTGTTATATTCGCAAATATAAAGTAACAAATAAATTTTCTGGTCTAATCCTTGTTGAAAAAACTTTTAAAAGAGATAAATAACCTCGTTTTTAGTTGTAATTCGAAAAAGAAAAAAATTTATTATTTTATTATTTTAGTGTAATATTGCATCAGATTAAAGCTGACTAATTTTCCTATACTACGGTTACATCAGTATTAACAGAATCCATTCCATTATAAATATCAAAATTTAGATTTACAATTTCAAGCGCGTTTTTTGACTATAATCTATACGTCTCTTTATGTACGACATTTTACAACTGAACGATATGCTCGTTCCGGAACTGCTCGATATAGCTGAGCAACAAGAAATAACTGACACTAAAAATTTACAAAAACAGGAATTAATTTATAAAATTCTTGATAAACAAGCATCCATGGCCCCAAATGATAAAAAGGAAACTACTTCCGAACGACCCAAAAGAAAACGTATTGTAAAATCTCCTGCAAAGAAACAATCTACGGATGAAGCTGCTGCTTCAGAAGAGAAGAGAAAGAAACAAAAACCAAAAAAGTTGAGGAGAAGAAGAAACCCGCTTCTAAAAAGCAGAAGGAAGAAGTAGTGGCAAAACCTGAGCTGGATTTTGAAACCGGCGAGAGATGAGGATGATGAAGATGAAAAAGTGGAACATTTAGCTGATCCGAAAACAATAGCCCCTGCTTTGATAGAGCTATTGAAAAATGAAGATGAAGAAGAAGAAATGAATTTTGAAGCGCCGCTACTAATGGACACCAACACCATTCGAAAAATTTTCAGAAGAAAGAACCGACTTTTAATATTGAATTTGACGGAATAATTCTTGCCGAAGGCGTATTGGAAATGATGCCTGACGGATATGGATTTTTGAGAAGCAGTGATTATAACTATTTGTCATCGCCTGATGATGTATATGTTTCTCCATCGCAGATAAAATTATTTGGATTAAAAACCGGTGATACCGTTTATGGTTCTGTTCGTCCTCCGAAAGAAGGTGAAAAATATTTCGCACTTTTAAAAGTGGAAACCATTAATGGCCGCGGCCCCGATGAAGTTCGCGATCGTGTTCCTTTTGATTACCTGACTCCGCTTTTCCCTTTCCAAAAACTGAATTTGTTTTTCACGCCAAACAATTATTCTACAAGAATTATTGATTTGTTTACACCAATAGGTAAAGGCCAGCGTGGTTTGATCGTTTCTCAACCAAAGACCGGTAAAACCATGCTGCTGAAGGAAATTGCCAACGCCATTGCTGCCAATCATCCTGAATGTTACCTGATGATTGTTCTGGTCGATGAAAGACCGGAAGAAGTTACCGATATGGAAAGAAGCGTTAAAGCAGAAGTAATTGCTTCAACTTTTGACGAACCTGCTGAAAAGCACGTAAAAGTGAGCACCATGGCTTTACAAAAAGCAAAACGACTGGTAGAATGTGGGCACGATGTTGTGATTTTGTTAGATAGTATTACCCGTTTGGCGAGAGCACATAATACAGTTTCCCCGGCAAGCGGTAAAGTATTATCCGGTGGTGTTGAAGCTAATGCAATGCAAAAACCAAAGCAATTTTTTGGCGCCGCCCGTAAAATAGAAAATGGCGGTTCGCTTACTATAATTGCTACAGCACTCGTAGATACAGGAAGCAAAATGGACGAAGTAATTTTTGAAGAATTCAAAGGAACCGGCAACATGGAATTGCAGCTCGACAGAAGATTATCCAACAGGAGAATTTTCCCTGCAATTGATATTGTTTCATCTTCAACAAGAAGAGATGACCTTTTACTTGATAAAGATGTACTTCAAAAAATGTGGGTATTGAGAAATCATTTGGCAGACATGAATCCTGAAGAGGCGATCAATACGCTGATGAAGAACATGAAAGGAACCAAAGACAATGCGGAATTCCTGACTTCTATGAACGGGTAAGAATAACTTTTAAATAAAAGATCACGGCAAAGAATAAACAGAAACTTTGCCGTTTTTTAATGCATATAATTTTCTGTTTGCCAGTTTAACCGAGGTACTGGTTTGTAGTTCTCCAGGCAATGAAAATGTGGTAAAATCCGGTAATGGCGGGGCATATTTATATAAATTATGGTTGTCAAATCCATAAATTGTTTTTCCAAAAACTTCAATATTTGTCCAGTTTAAAAAAGTAAGTTTGCTTTTAAAGCTTCCATAATAATCAAAGATGTAAACCCCTTTTTCAGGGTCGTATAAATATACATACCCATCCCTGTCAATTATTTTTTTGGGCTCGGGAACTGAATCAAAAAGCAAACGGAAGTCAACGGTTTCTGAAAGAATATTTCCATTGTCATCCATCTTTTTTAATTTATTATCCTGTTCATCGTATAGCCAGATGTTGTTATCATAAGAACTTGTGACCGCATGCACACGAAAGATATTATGTTGGCGCAAGTTGATGGAAGTAACTTCCTTCAAATATTTATCAAGCAAAACAATGGTAGAAAAATTTTGATAATACAGGATCGTCTTCCAGGGATTTTCCGCGTCAACATAAGTAAGTTTTCCATATTGGGTCACCTGGTTAAAAACTCCTACGGAATCGCCGTTCTCATCATATTTTTTTAACTGATTATCGGGAGTAATTATATAAAGAGCTCCGATATTATCAACTGTAAAAGAAGATACCGGATAATTGAACTGGTTTATAAAATGAAACGCAGAATCGTTTTGAGCCCGGGAGGATTCCATAAAAAGAAAAGAAAAAACCAGGATCAGAAACAATAATTTCCTTTTCATGATTCGTAGTATTTGAGCGTTACAACTTCCATTTTCAAATACTGCATAACTATTATAATTTATCCAGTCGCCCAGGTTGATATAAAGGCTGTTTTCATTTATGCGATGGACAATGGGCAAATGGCGGTGGCCAAAAATAAAAAAATCAATATGCTTTTCCTTTAATTTTTCTTTGGCATAAATGATTAGCCATTCTTTTTCTTCACCTAAAAAATGTTCTTCTTCTTTTCCGGCGGCGGCTCTGCTTTTTCTGCTAAAATAATCAGCAATACCGATGCCTGTAGAAGGATGTAGCATTCCAAAAAGTAGCTGAGAAACCGGATTTCTGAAAACCTTTTTCATTAATTTATACCTGTGATCGCCGGGGCCAAGCCCGTCGCCATGGCCAATTAGAAATTTTTTACCGTTAAATTCATACTCTTTGGGTTCGTGTAATACATCAATATTTAGCTCGTTTTCAAAATACCCATTCATCCACATATCATGGTTTCCTACAAAAAAATGAATCACAATTCCGTTATCAGTTAGCTCAGCTAATTTTCCTAATATTCTTACATATCCTTTTGGAACTACCTTTTTATATTCAAACCAAAAATCGAAAAGATCGCCCAGGATAAATATTATTGCAGCATCGTTTTTAATCTCATCCAGGAATTGAACTACTTTTTTTTCACGCAAAAGGCTGGAAGCATAATCCGGAGAACCCAAATGGAAATCTGAAAGAAAGTATATTTTTTTGCCTGAAGGTATTTGCATGGTTTTTTGTAAAATTCAAGATCAGTCTTATTTCTGCCGACTTGAAATTATTAAAAGTAAAAATCCAATTATTTGTCGGTTTACTGTAGAATAGAACTTAAATTAATAGTGATAATGTTTATTTTCAATTCAGTGTAAAAATACTGCAAAGAGAACATTTTGTAAACCCAAGTTTGTTTAGCAAAACATTAAATATTCAATCTGAATATAGAACTTTTTAAAACCGGGGGAAGTAAGCATGAATTTCAATAGAAAAACAGTTAACTTTTCCTGTTGATCAAATTGATTAATTGATTTCCTTTCACGAGAATTTTTAAACCACTTCTTTTCAGGGAAATAGATGGATTCTTGCTATCATCATCATTCTCTGTGTCTTTTTTATAGGCAGAAAGTATGTCTTTGTAGGAAAGAATACCAGTAATTTTATTTTCCACCGAAGTTATCGGCAAAAGATCAATGTTTTCTTTTGCCATCATTTCTACTGCTGCACGCAGCGAACTATCAGCGCTTATAGTAAGATTATTTCTTTTTATTAAAGTTCCTACAGGTTTTGAAGTATCATGATGATTGCTGAATAAATTAGAAGAGCTAATTGTTCCCATAAATTCATTCTGTGGGGAGGTAACAATAAAATAATTGCTATTGTATTCTGTTTCCTGTTTCAGCCATTGCCTTACTTCGCCTATGGTATTATCCTCGCTTAAAATCAGGCCATCATCACACATTACCTGTCTTACAGGAATTTGTTCCAGGATATCCGGTTCAAACGAGTCGGGTGTTTTGACCCCCCGGCGGGTAATCTTTTCAGTCATAATAGTGCTTTCCATCAGGAAGAAAGAAATAAAATAAGAAGCTATACTTCCCGCCAACAAGGGTAATAAAGCATTAGACTGGCCTGTAGCTTCCAAAGAAAAAATGATTGAAGTCAGCAGCGCACGCGAAGCTCCTGCAAACATGGCCGACATTGCTACCAAAGCAGCAAGAGACAATGTGATTCCCGAATCAGGGAATAAATGTAAAATAACACTGGCTATCAAAAAACCTGCAGCGCCACCAATGGTGAATAAAGGCGCTAAAGTGCCGCCGGAAGTACCGCTACTCAAAGCTATTGCCCACGAAATAAATTTAAAAACACATAGGCCTAATACAACATTCAGCGTGAGATTTCCGGAAAGTACATCTGTAATATTTTCATATCCTACGCCTAAAGTACGGGGAGCAAAATAGCCTATTATTCCTACAAAAAGCCCTCCGATGGCAGGCCACCACATCCAATGGACGGGTAATTTTTCAAAGCTATCTTCAATGAGATATACAATTTTAGTTGTCAAAACTGAGACAAATCCCATCAAAATTCCAATAATACTATAAGTAAACAGAGCCGTATTTGAAGCTGGCGCTATTTCATGGCCTACCGGAAAAACGGGGCCGCTTTCAAATAAAAAATGGTGGCCCGCCGCACCTGTGATACAAGCCATCGCTACCGGAATAATCGAACGCGGCGAAAATTCAAACAACAATAACTCTATTGCTAAAAAAATTCCGGCAATAGGTGTTCCAAAAATAGCGGCCATTCCCGCGGTGGCTCCCGAAGCCAGCAATATCTTTCGTTCGTTATGCGAGATGCGGGCTATCTGGCCAAGGGTAGAACCCAAAGCTCCACCCGTTGCAATGATAGGCCCTTCTGCACCAAAAGGTCCGCCACTTCCTATAGCAATTGCTGAAGAAATGGGTTTTAGATACGTGATAGTAGGTTTTATTTTGCTCTGGTTTACCAGGATTTGCTCCATAGCCTCCGGAATACCATGCCCCCTGATAGCTTTGGATCCATACAAAGCCATCAAACCTACAATAACACCTCCGGCCACCGGAATAAGAATTACCCACCATCCCATTGTATTTTCGGCAGGTGTAATATGCGCAATGGAAAATTTTCCATAAAACGAAATGTTTGTAATGAAGTAAATTAAATACACTAAAAATTTAGCAATGAAGCTAATCGCAACAGCCGCTGCGATAGCCATCAGCGAAATAAGAAAAATTCTTTTTTTATTGTTGCCGGAATAAGATTTAGTGCTTTCTCCAACTAAAGCCGGCGCTAACGAAACGGAAATAGGAATTCCTTTCTTTAATTTTTCTTTCTTTATCATTGGGTTTAAAAAACAGTAAAAGGATGCGCAAAAGTAGCTTTGAAAAGGCGTTGGCCAAATTCAGCTTCTACAAAATAAAAAAATGCATTATTTGTGGCTTCACTGTCTTTTTCAGATAAGACTTTTGCTATGATTACATTTTATATTAAAAAATCCCGGCCCCATTTCCCTGAACGGCACAAAGCCCTATCAGCTATTTTTCCTGGAAAATATTCATCTATAATTTCTGCGAATAAAGCCATCCAACGGTTAAAATGTTCCCGCTCAACCGGAAGTTGCGCGTGAGGCGGAAACGGAGAACCATAATATGTATGTCTCCAAACAGGACAATTTATCAAAATGCGTACATCTTGGATAAATGCTGCGGCTAAAACTCTCAGCCAATAGTTTAACATCATTCAATTTCAGGATATCGTGCTTATCTTCTGTCAAAATCCTTTGCTTTAAATCGTTTGCAAATTTATGTCTAATCGACGAAATTTAAATCGATCATTTACTAACTGAAAAAAATCAGGAATTGTAGTAAACCAATAAATTTGCCCGATTTCTATTTGTAAGTTGCATGTAATGGGAACCGTTTTAAATCCTTATAAATTTAAACAGCGTAATTTCGTGATCGTTATGAAAAAATTAAATGCGCCGGGTTCTGCCGGATTATGTTTTCGTGAGGCTATGAAAAAAGAACAGCCGCTGCAGATTGTTGGCGCTGTTAATGCGCAACATGCATTGCTGGCCGAACAGGCAGGATTCAATGCCATCTATCTTTCAGGTGGCGGAGTGGCGGCTGGCTCGCTGGGTATTCCCGATTTGGGGATCACTACATTAGAAGATGTTTTGATTGATATTAATCGTATTACAAACGTAACAGATTTGCCTTTGATGGTAGATGTGGATACTGGTTTTGGGCCTTCTGCTTTTAATGTGGCGCGAACTGTAAAATCATTAATTAAAGCAGGCGCAGCGGCACTTCACATGGAAGACCAGGTGGGCGCAAAACGTTGCGGGCATCGCCCGGGCAAAGAAGTGGTAAGTAAAGAAGAAATGTCTGACAGGTTGAAAGCGGCTGTGGATGCAAGAACGGATGAACATTTTGTAATTGGTGCCAGGACAGACGCTTTTGCCAGTGAAGGTTTGGATAAAACTTTGGAAAGAGCAGTTGCCTATAAAAAGGCAGGGGCCGATTTTATTTTTGCCGAAGCGGTACCTGATTTATCTTTCTATCAAAAATTTGTAGATGCCACAGGAATTCCTGTATTGGCTAATATTACCGAGTTTGGAATGATACCAATGTACACAGTTGACGAACTTCGCAAAGCAGGCGTTGGAATAATTTTATATCCTCTTTCTGCTTTTCGCGCAGCCAACAAAGCGGCTGAAAATGTGTATCAACACATCCGGAGAGAAGGAACACAAAAAAATGTTTTGGATACGATGCAAACCAGGGAAGAACTTTATAAAACCATTGGCTACCACGATTATGAACAAAAATTAGATAAACTTTTTAAAGAAAATAAAAATGGCTGATACAAAAGAAACCCCCACATTCAAGCCAAAGAAAAGTGTAGCGCTTTCAGGCATTGTGGCTGGCAACACTGCATTATGCACTGTTGGGAAAAGCGGCAATGATCTTCATTACAGGGGATATGATATTCTTGATCTGTCAGAAAAAGCTGAGTTTGAAGAAGTGGCCTATTTGCTTATTTATGGTTTATTGCCTGTTAAATCTGAATTGACAAGTTATAAAACCAAATTAAAATCGCTGCGCGGCATACCGCAACCGGTTAAAAATATTTTACAGCAGCTTCCTGCCAGCGCACATCCAATGGATGTTTTACGCACTTACGTTTCTGCGCTTGGTTGCGTAGAACCGGAAAAAGAAAGCCACGATATTTCCGGCGCAAGAGATATTGCCGATAAATTATTGGCCAGCTTTGGTTCTGCATTGTTATATTGGTATCATTATTCACAGAACGGAAAAGAAATTGAAGTGGAAACAGATGACGAATCAACCGGGGCGCATTTTTTACACCTGCTGCATGGAAAAAAACCTTCTGAATCATGGGCGAGAGCCATGCAAATTTCATTGAACCTGTATGCGGAACATGAATTCAATGCTTCTACTTTTACCAGCAGAGTTATTGCCGGCACTGGCTCTGATATGTACTCCGCTATAACGGGGGCGATTGGTGCATTGCGCGGCCCAAAGCATGGCGGCGCAAACGAAGTAGCTTATGAGATTCAAAGCAGGTATAATTCTCCTGGAGAAGCCGCAGAAGATATCCGCAAACGATTGGAAAAAAAAGAAGTAATTATTGGATTTGGTCACCCGGTTTATACTATTTCTGATCCGCGTAATGTGGTCATAAAAAAAGTCGCTAAACAACTTTCAGAAGAAGCAGGCGATATGCATTTATACAATATTGCTGAACGACTGGAAACCGTGATGTGGAATGAGAAAAAAATGTTTCCAAATCTTGATTGGTTCTCTGCAGTTTCTTATCATCTGATGGGAGTTCCTACCTCAATGTTTACACCTCTGTTTGTAATATCAAGAGTTACAGGATGGAGCGCTCACGTGATAGAACAAAGGGAGGATGGAAAAATAATCCGTCCAAGTGCCAACTATACCGGGCCGGAGAACAGGGAATTTGTTCCTATTCAGAATCGTTAAAAGAAGTATCACTTATTGTAAAATAATTAAAGATAAAAATGTCATCTGCTATTTCAAATGAAAGACCACAACCGGATAAAGTTTTAACGGACATCGTGGATTATGTGTTGAGCTATGAAATTAAAAACGACCTTGCCTGGAAAACTGCGCACTACTGTTTATTGGATACTTTGGGCTGCGGACTGGAAGCATTGACTTATCCGGCGTGTACCAAATTATTAGGCCCAATTGTACCAGGAACTATTGTTCCTAATGGTGCAAAAGTTCCGGGAACGCAATTTCAACTAGATCCTGTTCAAGCTGCATTTAACATCGGTACAATCATACGCTGGCTTGATTTTAACGATACCTGGCTGGCTGCAGAATGGGGACATCCTTCTGATAATCTGGGCGGCATTTTGGCTACTGCTGATTGGCTTTCAAGAACCGCAATTGCAAATGGAAAAGCTCCATTGACTATAAAAGAAGTATTGGAATCAATGATAAAGGCGCACGAAATCCAAGGTGTACTGGCATTGGAAAATTCATTTAATAAAGTCGGACTCGACCATGTTATTTTAGTAAAAGTAGCTTCTACGGCTGTTGTCGGAAAACTAATCGGTCTTAGCCGCGATGAATTAATCAATGCCGTTTCATTGGCTTTTGTGGACGGACAATCGTTACGTACTTACCGCCATTCTCCGAATACAGGTAGCCGTAAATCATGGGCTGCAGGAGATGCAACTTCCAGAGCCGTTCGTTTGGCATTGATTGCAAAGACAGGAGAAATGGGCTACCCGTCTGTGTTGACTGCAAAAATCTGGGGCTTTTATGATGTTTCTTTCAAAGGAAATGAATTTAAATTCCAGCGTGATTATGGATCTTATGTTATGGAAAATGTTTTGTTCAAAATTTCTTTTCCTGCAGAATTTCACTCGCAAACTGCAGTAGAAGCGGCTATGGCTTTGCATGAAACTTTGGCTGACTTAGGAAAAACAACGGCCGACATCAAAAAAATAACCATCCGCACACACGAAGCAGCCATTCGTATTATAGATAAAAAAGGCGCATTAAATAATCCGGCAGACAGGGACCATTGTATTCAATATATGATTGCCGTTCCTTTAATTTATGGAAGATTAACTGCCGCTGATTACGAAGATAAAATTGCGGCTGATGCGCGAATTGATGTGTTGCGTGATAAAATGATTTGTGTGGAAGACGAGCAATTTACCAAAGATTATCACGATCCGGACAAACGTTCTATTGCCAATGCATTGACCGTAGAATTAAACGATGGAACAGTTTTGCCTGAAGTAATCGTTGAATATCCAATCGGCCACAAGCGCAGAAGGGAAGCAGGAATTCCTTTGCTACTAGAAAAATTCAAAATTAATTTGGCGAGAAAATTTCCTGAAAAACAACAGAAAGTTATTTTAGATGCTTCATTTGATTATAAGAAACTGGTGAATTTATCAGTAAATGAATTTGTAGATTTAATGGTAATCTAAATATAAAGGCCGCATGTTACGGCCTTTATATTATTCTTTTATTTTAATGCCCAACCAATCAAGAATTTCAAGAATTGGATGATTAACGCCTACCATTTGTGTGAATCAAATCCTGGTGTCTTGCGTTTTGTATTGTGATTGCTTTTGGCATATTGAAACTCTACCATGCTTATTTCATTTTTACGTTGATTTTGCAAGACTTGGATTTGTTTTGCTTTTTGCCTGCCATTTAAATGACGGTTATTTTTTACGAAAAAAATTTTCCGATCAAATGCGTGATTGATGTTGGCCAACTTTGTCTCTTTCTCTTTATAGAAAAAGTTACCATCGTTATTATGAATGTTATTGGTTTTAACAACGATGGTGGGTTGACGATACACGTTGATCGTTTTTTTATTGCCATTGTAGGCAACGCTTTTTTGATAGTTAGATTGTGCAGAAGCGGAACCAACAGAACCGGCTGCCACCAACATAATTGTAAAAATCTTTTTCATAATTGTAAATTTTAAAAAGTGATTGAATGCATATAAGATGGTTTATTAACCCCGGCGTTTAAAAGCACTATTGGCTTTATGTCGCAGCTTTAAGGCAGTTGGTCGCAGAAGCCGGAAATGCGCTAATGTATTTGGGCTTATCAGAATCGAAATGCAGTGAATAAAGAAATATAATTGATTTTTATTTTATCAAATACACCTTTAAATATTGAAAAACAGAAGGCTAAAAAGAACTATTTTTGACGCAAATTTTTTAAAATCATTCTATGAAACATTTTATTTTGTTGGCAGGGATAGCCATTTTAGCATCATTCACTTCATGCAATCAAGATTCAAAAAAAGTTACAGAAAGAGACGGGATAAAGGTGCCGGATCATGTAGTAATTGTGATAGAAGAGAATCATGGTTACGATCAGATCGTAGGTTCCGACAGCGCAGCCTATATAAATAAATTACTGGCTGAAAGTGCTGTATTTACTGACGCACATGGGGTAACACATCCCAGCCAACCTAATTACCTGGCTATCTATTCAGGGTCAACACAAAACATTAATGGCGACCAGTGTTTGAAAGACTCCACGCCTTTTACCACTCCTAATTTAGGAGCAGCGTTGCTACAAAACGGATATACATTTAAAGGATATGCACAAAGCCTGGCTTCAGCCGGATATCTTGAATGTGGCGATGTTAAAAGTGAACTTACAGGAGGAATTTTGTATGCTAGAAAACATTGCCCATGGGTCAATTGGCAAGGTGATAAAAATAATAATATACCGGACTCCCTGAGTCAGCCAATGACTTCTTTTCCAAAAGATTTTAGCCAGTTACCTACAGTTTCTTTGGCTATTCCTGATATGGATTATGATATGCATAATATCGGCACCGTGGGAGATTCCGCAGCGATCATAAGAGGCGATAATTGGCTGAAAGAAAATATAAGCGCTTATGTGGAATGGGCAAAAACACACAACAGCTTGTTGATTCTTACTTACGATGAAGACCAGTTTACGGCTCAAAATCATATACTTACTTTATTCGCCGGAGCCAACGTAAAGCCTGGTAAATATACTCAAAGGATAAATCATTACAATGTACTCAAAACTCTTGAAACTATGTACGGACTGCATGTACAGGATACCACTAAAGAAGTTGCCATTAAAAATATCTGGAAAAATTAATTGACAGATTTTTCAATATGCAAATCATAAAAGCGTTTATACCTTAACGTTAGATTGATATTTCTTTTTGACTATTTCGGAACCGTAAAGTTTTTATCATCAGCCGATGGCCCGTAGATAGAAGGAACGGGAATATCATTCAGCCGCATGTAAACGGTAAGTTGCCCACGATGATGTACCCAATGGTTGAGCGTTACGGGAATATCAGTTAATTTTTTTGATGTGTACATTACCTGGCCGTTTGCCTTTAAAGTAAAATCTCCCTGTAAATCCTGATCGTCCGCATTCTCTAATGCTTTTTGTGCCGATTTCATATTTTCTTCAAAATAATCCATTAATTCCTTATTGGTTTTTGGAGAAGCATGTTTAAACTTAGCAAAATCTATTTCACCATCAGTTACCATGTGGCTGATCCATAAAGGAATTTCAGCAACTAACTGAGCCAGGTAACCCATCGTCATTGATTTGGGATGTGGTTTATATTCAAAGAATGATTCCGGAATTTTTTCAAGACATGCCCGGGTGGCGGGGTATTCCATATTTAGTTCGCGCAGAAAATTTTCAGATTTCGTCTGGTTCATAGATACATTTTATTTTATGACTAATTTAATTATTAAAAATAAAAATCACACTTATTTGTTTGTCTGCTCCCGTATAATAACATTGTTGTTTTATCAGGTAAAATTTTTTCATCCTCAGTGAATAAGAAAATCTTTTCTAAATTGCTTTACATTTGGCGAAAACGTAAATGCTAAATAATAATATTTTTATTCAATAAAATTCAAATCTAAATCATGAAAATTGTAAACGTTTTATTATTTGTGGGAATATTTTCTTTTGTCACTATTTCCTGTAATAACTCTGGCAGCAGCGAAAAAAATACTGCAGCAAAAGCAGGAGTAACTCAAACTTCCTGGGGTGAATTTGATGGAAAGAAAGTTGAGCTTTATACGCTCGTAAATCGTGATGGAGACACAGTTACAATTACGAATTACGGAGGAACGGTTACTTCCTTTGTGGTCCCGGATAAAAACGGAAACCGCTCCAGTATTATCATTGGTTTCGATAGCCTGCAGCCTTATCTGCAAAAACCTCCTTATTTTGGCGCATTGATTGGACGCTATGCCAATAGGATTGGGGGCGCTCAATTTACACTTAATAAAAACGAATACCGGCTAAATCCCAACGATGGAAAAAACACTTTACACGGCGGATTAAAAGGATTTGATAAAGTGGTTTGGGATGCCAATATCCCATCAGACAGCATTCCTTCAATTGAATTAAATTATGAAAGCAAAGATGGCGAAGAAGGTTTTCCCGGAAATTTAAAAGTAATGGTGAAATATACGCTCACCGACGATTCAGGATTAAAGATTGAATACAATGCAGAAACCGACAAGCCAACTCCTGTTAATCTTACTAATCACAGTTATTTTAATTTATCAGGAAGTGTGAAGAATTCAATCCTTGATGAAACATTATGGA
Source organism: uncultured Chitinophagaceae bacterium (assembly GCA_963741705.1). Taxonomy (GTDB): domain Bacteria; phylum Bacteroidota; class Bacteroidia; order Chitinophagales; family Chitinophagaceae; genus Ginsengibacter. The sequence continues at coordinate 104,173 of CAVUJE010000037.1, forward strand.
TAGATGCGGATAAATATACACCAGTTGATAGCACCTTGATTCCGACTGGCGAAATATTAGCCGTAAAAGGGACTCCATTTGATTTTACCTCTCCAAAACTTATCGGCCAAAATATTGATTCTGTAAAAGGGGGTTATGATATCAATTATGTATTAAACAGGACAGATTCTACTTCTCTACAAAAAGTGGCTGAGGTTTCTGATTCAATCAGTGGCCGAACAATGGAAGTTTACACTACTCAACCGGGTTTGCAATTTTATACGGGCAATTTTTTGGATGGCAAATTTACCAGCCGTTATGGAAATCCGATAACTAAGCATTCTGCCATTTGCCTGGAAGCCCAGCATTTTCCCGATTCTCCCAACAAGCCCGGATTTCCGTCAACTACATTAAATCCCGGACAAAAGTTTCACCAGGAAACAGTTTATAAAATAAAATTGAATCAATAGATGGGTTCTTTCGCTTTTATTTTTGATTTGAACGGAACGATGATCGATGACATGGAATATCATACCAGGGCATGGTCAGATATATTAAACAATGACTTGGGAGCAGGTCTTACATTAGACCAGGTGAGGGCAGAGATGTACGGGAAAAATGTAGAACTGCTCGACAGGATATTCGGAAAAAATCATTTCACGCAGGAAAGAGAGAAGGAAATATCAATTGAAAAAGAAAAAAGATACCAGGAATCTTTTCGTCCGCATCTATCACTAATAAAAGGCTTAAACCAATTTTTTCAAAAGACAGAAGAAGATGGAATCTTAATGGCTGTGGGCACTGCAGCTATTACTATAAATGTTGACTTTGTTTTGGACGGGTTAAATATCCGCCATTATTTTAAAGCAATAGTAAGCGCCGATGATGTAATTAAAAGCAAGCCTGACCCTGAAACTTTTATAAAGTGCGCTGAGCTTTTGAAAGTCTCCCCGGAAAATTGTATTGTGTTTGAAGATGCGCCAAAAGGAGTGGAAGCCGCTCTAAATGCCGGAATGAGCAGTGTGGTAATTACTACAATGCATCCGAAAGAAGAATTTAAAGAGTACAGAAATATAATTTCTTTTATTGAGGATTATACTTTGGCAGATCCTGAGGCATGTATAAAAATAATTTCCAAAGGAAAACAGTAGACGAACTTATTTATTCGATTTCTATTTTGCTTTTTTAAAAATTTTAGAAATAAAATTTTTTAATCTTTTTTATGTAATTAATTAAAAAACTGTAAGTTTGACAATAATAGCGTTGTTGCGAATTTTATTCCAATTGCAAATGCCTTATCGAATTAATAAATGAGACCGGTAAGGCTGGAATGAGATTATAAAATTTCTTAAGTTGTTTTCGGTTTAAAAATTAATTATTTAAAATAAACAAATTCACTATGCGTATTAAGCGATTATTGATGACTATCGGGATTATTTCTTTTTCGTCTTTTGGATTCTCACAATCAACGGCTACTTTAAATGTAAAAGCAGATGCAGGAAAAGAAATTATTTCCAAAGATATTTATGGAATGTTTTCGGAGCATCTTGGCCGTGATATTTATGACGGATTTTGGGTGGGCAAAAATTCAAAAATCCCAAATAAAGATGGTATCAGGCTGGATATTGTAAATGCGCTCAAAGCTATCAAAGTTCCGCTGATGCGCTGGCCGGGCGGTTGTTTTGCTGACCAATATCATTGGATGGATGGAATCGGACCCATGAATAAAAGGGCAGAAACTGTCAATATGAGCTGGGGAGGTGTTAGTGAAAATAATGAATTTGGTACCCACGAATTTATGGAGCTCTGTGATCTTATTGGCTGCCAGGCTTATATTGCAGGCAATATGGGAAGCGGGACAGTAAAAGAAATGTCTGAATGGATAGAATATTTGAATTCACCGCTTGCAAGCTCTGTTACCAAAATGCGAAAAGAAAACGGCCGCGAAAAACCCTGGTATGTTCCCTATTGGGGCGTAGGAAATGAAAGCTGGGGTTGCGGCGGAAATATGACTCCGGAGCAATACGCAGACATGTACAGAAGATACGCCACCTTTTGCCATAGTTATCCGGGCGCTCCTCTCAAAAAAGTAGCAAGCGGTCCTAACGGTGACGACGCGCATTGGATGGAAGTCTTGATGAAAAATATCCCACATCACCTTATGTGGGGGGTTTCACTACATTATTATACGCTCCCAACCGGTAACTGGGGCCAGAAGGGTTCTGCGACAGATTTTGACGAAAAGCAATATTTTAGTACCATGAAGAATGCGCTTCACATGGACAATGTTATCAATAACCAGGTGGCTGTGATGGATAAATACGACCCGCGAAATAAAGTAGCATTAGCTGTGGATGAGTGGGGCGTTTGGACTGACGCTGAACCGGGTACAAATCCGGCTTTCCTATATCAACAAAACAGCCTTAGAGATGCGCTGGCTGCGGCTTCTACCTTAAATATTTTTAATAATCATAGTGAAAGGGTAAAGATGGCCAACCTTGCACAAACCGTAAATGTTCTCCAAGCTTTAGTTTTAACCAAAGGAGCTCAGATGGTTCTTACCCCTACTTATTATGTTTTTGGAATGTATAAAGTTCACCAGGATGCAACCTTATTGCCTATTCGTTTAAATTCACCTGATTATGTTTCCGGGAACGATTATATTCCTGCAGTTAATGCATCGGCTTCGAAGGATTCTACCGGGGCTATCCATATTTCATTGGTAAATATTGATCCTTCAAAAACTATTACTGTCCGCACTTCTTTTGAAGGAAGCAATTGGAAAAATGTGACCGGCAGTGTTTTGACTTCTGATAAATTTAATGATTACAATACGTTTGAAAATCCGGATAAAATAAAAGTTGCTAAATTTTCAGATGCTAAAAAGGATAAAGACGAATTGGTAGTTAATCTTCCTCCAAAATCAGTTGTAGTATTGGAACTAAAATAATTGAATACCTAATTTTTAAATAATCAATGGAACAAAAATTTGTAATCGGTATAGACTATGGAACGGATTCAGTTCGCTCAGTTATTGTGAATGCAATGAATGGTGAAGAAATGGCTTCATCCGTATTTGCTTACCCGAGATGGAAGCAGGGGTTGTATTGCAATTCTTCCAAAAATCAATTCCGCCAGCATCCTTTGGATTATGTTGAAGGACTGGAAAAAACAATAAAAGATTGCGTTGAAAAGGTAGGAGATGAAGTGGCTAAAAATATTGTGGCAATTTCCGTAGACACCACCGGTTCCACTCCTGTTGCCGTTGATAAAACCGGAACTCCGTTAGCGTTGCTTACGACTTTTGAAGAAAATCCCAACGCAATGTTTGTACTTTGGAAAGATCATACAGCCACCAGCGAAGCAGCGGAAATAAATGAAAAAGCAAAACAGTTTGAAACAAATTATTTACAATTTGTAGGCGGCATTTATTCTTCAGAATGGTTTTGGGCAAAATTACTTCGTTTACTGCGCGTTGATGAAACCATAAGAGCCGATTGCTATTCTTTTGTTGAGCATTGTGATTGGATTCCGTTTTTGCTTACAGGAGGAACGGATGTGCATGAAATGAAGCGTGGCGTTTGTTCTGCCGGCCATAAAGCCTTGTGGGCAGAGGAATTCGGAGGATTACCACCAAATGAATTCTTTAATGCAGTTGATCCGTTACTGGATAATTTCACTTCAAGATTATTTAAAAAAACATATACTGCGGACCAACCTGCAGGTACGTTATCAGAAGAATGGGCAGAAAAATTAAAGCTATCTAAAAACGTAGTTGTAGGCGTTGGCGCAATGGATGCCCACATGGGTGCAGTTGGCGGCCAGATTGAACCTTATTTTTTGAGTAAGGTAATGGGAACTTCAACATGCGACATGTTAGTAGCTCCGGCAAAAGAGGTAAATGAAAAATTAGTTAGCGGAATTTGTGGCCAGGTACCCGGTTCGGTTATTCCCGGAATGATAGGTATGGAAGCCGGCCAGTCTGCATTTGGAGATACCTACGCCTGGTTTAAAAATCTTTTGTCGTGGCCTTTTGATCTGATACGTGAATCAAAAATTGTTGGTGAAGAAGAGATAGAAGAATTGATTGCCGAAGCGGCCAATAAAATAATTGTTCGGCTTTCAGAGGAAGCTCAAAAATTACCATTGGATGAAAACGATGAATTATCTGTGGATTGGTTAAATGGCAGAAGAACACCTGATGCTGACCAATTACTAAAGGCAGCCATCACAGGATTAAGCCTGGGAACGGATGCGCCCCGCTTTTTTAAATCGCTTGTTGAAGGAACTTGCTTTGGCGCTAAAGCAATCGTAGAAAGATTTAAAGAACAAGGGGTTGAAGTAAAGGGTTTAATTGGCATTGGAGGTGTGGCAAGAAAATCTGCTTACATCATGCAAACCATGGCAGACGTGATGGATATGCCCATAAAAATTCACCGGTCTGAACAAACCTGTGCTATCGGCGCAGCGATGTTTGCGGCAACTGCAGCAGGAGTTTATGACAAAGTGGAAGATGCGATGAAAGCGATGGGACGCGGTTTTGATAAAGAATATTTTCCGGATAAAGACAAAGTAGAAATATACCAGAAACGGTATTTAAAATACCAGCAGTTAGGTAAATTCATTGAACAACAAACCAAATAAAGTGACGCAGGAAAAATATGAACATATTCAACAGGAAGCTTATGAGGCAAACATGCAATTGCCAAAATTGGGCCTGGTTCTGTTTACTTTTGGGAACGTAAGCGCGGCCAACAGGGACCTCGGTGTATTTGCCATCAAACCGAGCGGTGTTCCTTATGAAGATTTGACCCCTGAAAAAATGGTCGTTGTCGATTTTGATTCAAATGTGGTTGAAGGGAGCTTAAGGCCTTCTTCAGATACCAAAACACATGCAGTTTTGTACAAGCACTGGACAAATATTAACGGTATTGCACACACGCATTCTATGTATGCAACTGCATGGGCACAAAGCCTGAGGGACATACCGATTTTTGGAACAACACACGCTGATCATATCACCTGTGATGTTCCGTGCGCACCGCCCATGAATGACGATATGATCAAGGGGAATTATGAGTACGAAACGGGGTTTCAAATTATGAATGCTTTATTGGAAAAAGGATTGAGTTATGAGGAAGTTGAAATGATCCTGGTAGGAAATCATGCACCATTTACCTGGGGTAAAACAGCCGCCAAAGCGGTTTACAACAGTGCGGTGCTGGAAAATATCGCGCAGATGGCTTACCTGACATTGTCGATCAATGCAGATGCTGAACGTCTGAAAGAATCTTTAATAAAAAAACATTACGAACGCAAACATGGCCCCGATAGTTACTATGGCCAGCAGTAAATGAAGATATTTTTAGTCATATTGACCGCAATTTTTTCTTATAACGTACAGGCACAAACGCTTGCGCAAACGCCGCCTATGGGTTGGAACAGTTATAATTGTTTTGGATCTGCCGTACATGAAGATGAAGTAAAAGCAAATGCTGATTATATGGCGAAGCATTTAAAACAATTTGGCTGGCAATATATTGTGGTAGATTTTCTCTGGGCTTATGATAACCCTCCGGGCAGCACAGTCGGTAATCCTTTTCAAAGCAGGCTTGGAGACGGCTCCTATATTCCATGGATGAGCATGGATGAGTACGGAAGGTTGTTGCCTGATGCCAATAAATTTCCTTCTGCTTTTGGTGGGAAAGGTTTCAAATCTTTGAGCGACTATGTTCATTCCCTGGGATTAAAGTTTGGTATTCACGTAATGCGTGGCATACCGCGACAGGCAGTGTGGGCTAAAACAAAAGTATTGGGCACAGATGGAATTACTGCTGATCAGATAGCTGATACGTCTTCAACTTGTAGCTGGCTGAATCATATGTATGGCCTCGATATGACAAAGAACGGAGCCCAGGAATATCTTAATTCATTATTGAAATTGTATGCATCATGGGGTGTTGATTTTATTAAAGTAGATGATATATCAAGACCTTACCACAAGGCAGAAATAGAAGGATATAAAAAAGCCATAGAAAATTGCGGAAGGCCAATTGTATTAAGTTTATCTCCCGGCGCTACACCTGTAAAAGATTCATCAAATGTGATGGCCAATGCCAATATGTGGCGCATGGCCGATGATTTTTGGGACAACTGGAAAGAAATTCTTGCTATGATGAATTATGCAAAACAATGGCAGGGCACAGGCGGGCCGGGGCATTGGCCGGATTGTGATATGTTACAGATTGGAAAACTCTCCAAACGAGGACCGGTTGGGCCTGAGCGGTATAGTCGTTTTACGGATGATGAATTGCGTACCCATTTTACCTTTTGGTGCATTTATCAATCGCCTTTAATGATGGGAGGAAACCTACCTGAAGACAGACCTTTCGATGATAGTCTTTTAACCAATGACGAAGTAATTGCTGTTGACCAAAATGCAGAACACCCACGGTGTATTTACCAGGATAGCGCAAAAGCAATTTGGATTTCACATGTATTGAACAGTAAACAAATAAATATTGCACTTTTTAATTTAGAAGCTAACACGCAAACTATTTCATTCTCATTTAAGGATATCGGTTCTTTTAAAAAAGCAGGTTTAAGGGATTTGTGGAAACGAAAAGAGTTAGGTATTTATAAAAATAAATTTCAACAAATGGTAAATCCGCACGACGCTTTACTGTTACGCATTTCACCGGAATAAATTTTTGATATGAAAAAATTATTTTTTTTATTTATCATGTTGTACGGCTGTAGTGCTTTTGCACAAAGAAAAGACTACTCAATACAAGCCGTGGTATTTAACCAGGTTCATCTTTCTGATAATTTCTGGCTTCCACGATTAAAAATTAATGAAACAGTTACCATTCCTGCATCCTTTGAAAGATGTGAAAAAACCGGGCGCGTAAAGAATTTTGTGATGGCTGCAGCCCATTCAGGAAAATTTTGCACCATCTATCCTTTTGATGATACAGATATTTATAAAACCATTGAAGGTGCTTCTTATTCCCTAAGCTTATTTCCAAATGCAAAATTGGAGAAATATGTTGATTCACTGATAACGATTATTGGCAAAGCACAGGAACCTGACGGATATCTCTACACGGCGAGATCTATAGATCCTCAACATCCGCAGGCGTGGGCTGGCCCAACAAGGTGGGTAAATGAAAGAAAACTTAGTCATGAACTTTATAATGCCGGTCATTTATATGAAGCTGCTGTTGCGCATTTCCAGGCAACAGGGAAAAGAAGCCTATTAAATATTGCTATTAAAAATGCCAATTTGGTTTGTTCTGTTTTTGGCCCTGCAGCCAATCAAAGGCATACTGCGCCAGGACATGAAATTGTAGAAATGGGTTTGGTAAAATTGTACAGGATAACAGGCGAAGAAAAATATTTAAAAACCGCAAAGTATTTTGTTGAGGAAAGAGGCCGTGATGTGCATTACGATTCTACCAGTAATGATGAATGGAAGAACGGAATGTATTGGCAGGACAATATACCTGTTGTTGATCAATCAGAAGCGGAAGGCCACGCTGTGCGTGCGGGCTATTTATATTCTGCAATGGCAGATGTGGCAGCACTTACAGGCGATGAAAAATTGCTTCATGCAGTCGATACAATTTGGGATAACCTGGTGTCAAAAAAATTATATGTTCAGGGGGGCGCTGGTGCTGTAGGTGATGGCGAGCGTTATGGAGATGATTATCAATTGCCAAATACCACAGCGTATAACGAAACCTGTGCAGCCGTCGCGAATGTTTTCTGGAATGAAAGAATGTTTTTGTTACATGGCGACGCAAAGTATATTGATGTGTTGGAAAAGATTTTATACAACGGTTTAATTTCCGGCGTCGGGCTTGACGGTAAAACTTTTTTTTATACCAATGCGATGCAGGTAACTAGCAACTTTACACATCCTGATTTGGAGCCGGAACGTTCCGGCTGGTTTCCATGTTCCTGTTGCCCTACAAATTTAGTGAGGCTGTTGCCTTCTGTTCCCGGCTATATTTATGCGCAAAAGAATGACCAGGTGTATGTCAATCTTTTTATCAGCAGCAACGTTTCAATGCACATTCAAAATACCGAAGTTGCTATTTCACAACAAAATAATTATCCATGGAGTGGCGATCTGAAATTTACTGTAAACCCTAAATCATCTTTTACATTTTCAATGCTGGTGCGTATTCCCGGATGGGCACAAAACGAAGCGATACCTTCAAATCTGTATTCATTTGAAAACAGTTCGGATAAGAAACCGATCATCACGGTCAATGGTAAAGAGGTTTCTTATGAAATTCAAAACGGTTATGCAGTATTAAACCGGAAGTGGAAAAAGAAGGATGTTATCGAAGTGCATTTGCCGATGGAAGTGAGAAGGGTAGCTGCAAATTCACTCGTAAAAAATGACATTGGAAAAGTTGCCTTGCAGCGCGGTCCCATTATGTATTGTGCGGAGTGGATTGATAATAATGGCAAGGCATCTAACATCGTAATCCCCGCCAATACTAAATTTGAGGCAAAATATAACCCTGATCTTTTGAAAGGCATAGAAACGCTCCATGCTGAAGTTCCGGCAGTAATCATTAAAGATCACGGTGAAAACATTCAGACCCGGGAAGCAGAAATTTACTGCGATACCTTATTACGCATGGGCCAATCGAGGCAAAGGAGAAATGATGTTATGGTTTCCGGAAAAAGTAAAAGACGTGGAATTGATTTCAAACGAATAATTTTTAAACAGAAAAAAGACAAAATTCAGAATGATTGATCTTAAGAAATTTGAAGTGTGGTTTGTCACAGGCAGCCAGCATTTGTATGGAGAAGAAACTTTGAATAAAGTAGCGGAACATTCGCAGGTAATTGCAAAATCGTTTAATGAAAATTCGCGTATACCCGTGACCGTTATTTTTAAACCCACCGTTAAATCTCCGGAAGAGATTTATAACGTTTGTATGGAAGCCAATACGGCAAAGGATTGTATCGGCATCATCGCCTGGATGCATACCTTTTCTCCTGCAAAAATGTGGATTGGCGGATTAAAGATCTTACAAAAGCCATTGTGCCATTTGCATACACAGTTTAACAGTGATATTCCATGGAAAGATATTGACATGGATTTTATGAACCTGAATCAAAGTGCACATGGGGACAGGGAATTCGGCTTTATTATGACGCGTATGCGTATACGAAGAAAAGTAGTTGTTGGGCATTGGCAGGATACGAAAGTGCTGGAGCATATTAATGTGTGGGCAAGGGCTGCAGCCGGCTGGCACGATTGGCAGGGCGCGAAGTTTGTGCGCTTTGGCGATAACATGCGTTACGTGGCAGTTACTGATGGAGATAAAGTGGAAGCCGAAATGAAATTTGGATATTCTGTGAATACACATGGAATTGGTGATCTTGTAAAAATTATAAACCAGGTTGCAGATAATGATGTTGATCAACTTATACAGGAATATCAAGATTCTTACCGGCTGGCCGACAGCCTGAAAAAAGGCAATGAAAAATATCAATCATTAATTGATGCGGCAAGGATAGAATTGGGATTAAAATATTTTTTGGAACAGGGAAATTTCAAAGGCTTCACTGATACATTTGAAGATCTTCACGGAATGAAGCAATTGCCGGGTATTGGCGCACAACGCATGATGGCAGCAGGTTATGGTTTTGCTGCTGAAGGAGATTGGAAAACTGCTGCGCTTGTACAGGGCGATGAAAGTAATGGGTAGCGGATTTAAAGGTGGCAATTCTTTCATGGAAGATTACACGTATCATTTTAACCCGGATAATGAAATGGTACTGGGTTCGCACATGCTTGAAATCTGTCCGTCGATTGCACATGGAAAACCTGATTGTGAAATTCATCCATTGGGTATTGGCGGCAAAGAAGATCCGGTGCGTTTAGTCTTCAACGTTAGTGGCGGTAATGCATTGAATGCTTCAGTTATTGATATGGGAAATCGCTTTCGTTTATTGGTGAACGAAGTTGAGGCTGTTGCACCTATTCATGATTTACCAAAATTGCCTGTTGCAAGAGTTTTGTGGAAACCTAAACCAGATATGGCAACGGGTTGTGCTGCGTGGATTTTGGCCGGAGGCGCGCACCATACTTGTTTTAGTCAAAACTTAACACAGAACACCTGGATGATTTTGCAGATATGGCGGACATTGAATGTATGTTGATCAGTAAACAAACAAATATCCGTGATTTTAAAAACGAATTAAGATGGAATGATCTTTCATTGAGATAAAAAGATAAGCCTATTTTTAATCAGCATTTCCAATTACTAACAAAAGAAAAAAATAATTGCCATGCCTAATTACTTTAACAACTACTTGCTTGATGGCGGATTAATTTCCTTAAACTGGGCTGATTTGCTCATCATCATTATTTATTTCCTGATCGTATTGGGAATCGGATATTACCTGGTAAGATTCACTAAAACCGGCGATGATTTTTTTCTTGCCGGAAGAAAGATGACCATGTGGATTGCGGGGCTGGCTTTTATTTCCGCTAATCTCGGTTCGCTGGAACTGATGGGCTGGGCGGCAGCATCCTATCAATATGGAATTTTAGCAGCGCATTGGTATTGGATTGGCGCTATTCCCGCTATGCTTTTCCTCGGTATTATCATGATGCCATTTTATTACATATCCAAAACGCACTCCGTTCCGGGATATTTGAAATTGCGTTTTGGAAATAGCACGAGCATGTTATCAGCCATTTCCTTTGCGATTTATGACGGTGCTTATGAGTGGCGTAAATATGTTTGCTATGGCCCTGGTAATGAAAGTAATTCTTGGTTGGGATTTGAATTTCAGTATCTGGGTTTCTTCCATCACCGTGATGGTTTATGTAGTATTAGGTGGCCTCCTTTCAGCTATATTCAATGAAGTATTACAGTTTGTGCTAATTTGGGCGGGAGCCTTGCTGGTGCCTATTCTCGGGCTGGTAGAAGTTGGCGGTTGGAAAGGTATGGTTAACAGGATACATCAAAATCTTCCTCATGGCGATTATACGCACATGTGGAGGTCGTTGGGTCATTTTAATGACAACCCAATGGGGATTCAGTGGATGGGAATTGTTTTTGGTTTAGGGTTTGTTATTTCATTTGGCTATTGGACTACCGACTTTTTGGTCGTTCAGCGCGTTCTGTCGGCGAAGGATTTACGGTCGGCGAAAATGGCCCCTATTATTGGTTCCGGATTTAAAATGCTGGTTCCTTTAATTGTGATTTTACCCGGTTTGCTTGGTTTGGCGGTGATGCCTGGCTTAGTAGGACAGGCAGAGGCGGCAGCAACAGGAGCGCAAAGTTATAATGAAATTCTACCTTTGATGATGGCGCGTTATTTAGGCCCGGGACTTTTAGGATTGGGCGTTACAGCCCTTATCGCGGGCTTCATGTCGGGAATGGCAGGCAATGTCACGGCCTTCTCGACGGTTTGGACTTATGATATTTATAAGCCGCTTCATTTTAAATTTACAAAGAAAGACGCCACTGATAAACATTATGTAAAAATGGGCCGGTGGGCTACTTTCGTGGGTGTTCTTATCAGCATTGGTACGGCGTATCTAGTAGAAAATGCCGCCAGTATTATGGATTATGTCCAGGCGTTATTCAGCTTTTTCATTGCGCCTTTATTCGGTACGGTTATTTTGGGCATGTTATGGAAAAGATTACAGCAGCAGGCGGTTTCTGGGGATTGCTTGCAGGCACCTTATCTTCTGTAGGCATGTGGGCATGGGTAAGATTAGACCCGCGTGCACTGGCCATCATCACAGGTTCGGCAGATGCAAAAGCAATGGCAGAAGATATGTATCGCGCGCTGTGGTCATGGATAGTTTGTGTGCTCGTAACTGTTTTCGTTAGTTTTGCTACTAAACCAAAGCCCGAATCACAGTTAGTTGGCCTGGTAAGAGGTTGCACGGAATTGCCTTCAGACAGGCATCTTCCATTAACAAAGCGTCCGATTTTCTGGGCAGGAGTGGTATTGGTTGCTTTTATTATTTTACAAATTATTTTCTGGTAAAAATTATATTTTATGCATGAAGAAGAAGGTTTTTCAATATGGTTTTTTGTAGGGATAATGTTAGCCATTTATGGCCCTATTATTTTAATCGCCAATATCCCCGGTCTTTCTACAAGTCAAAACCCACATGTTGTTTTGGAAGAATTGCATGCCGGCGTCTGGTGGGGAATTTTATTGACATTACTCGGAGCGCTCTTCCTATATCTTCATTGGCCGGGAAAGGAACTTCCGTCCTTGATGAAAAAGACAATAACATTCTTTCTGATGAGAGGAAATGGAAATTAATGGATGTGTTGGAAAGTATATCATTAGGATTTTTATAATAATTATCCTAAACCATGGGTGGTTTTGCAGAATGTAAACAAATATTCAGCATTTAGCAGTAAACCGACTTATAATGCTGATTCGTATTTCCTTATTTTGGTGGTTCAGAGATGACACCTTTTCAAGTTGTCATCTCTCTATTGAAACCGTTTGTCTATAATTTCTGTGTAATTGACTACCCCGTTTTTGAAAGTTCCTGCGTGTACTCAACTGAATTTTGCAACACCTAATAAAATGTCCTGAGTTACAAACGTCAGGACAGCGGCAATTTAAACTCACACCTCAAAAGCAGTAAACCAACTTATAATGCTGATTTTTATTTCTTATTTTGATGGTTCAGAGATGACACCTTTTTGAAAGGTATCATCTCTCTATTCACACCCAATCAGGCAAATACAGACCACCTTGCTTTTTCTATTTCCCTTTGAAATCAAAACCAATGATCTCATTCTTTAATTCATAATTAACGCAACACTTACAACATGAACAGTGTGTTCCTGTCCCATCATCTGATAAGGGTAATCATTTTGTCAGGCTGCGGCACACCATCTACCGTAACACTTATTTCTTCTCCAATATTGATTTGCATTATTTCAATATGATACATTGACTTCTTATATCGGTAATGCACTTTAAATGATTCCCATTCTTTAGGAACACACGGAGTAATGCTGAGTTTATTTCCTTCTTGTTGCAGGCCGAGAAAATATTCTGTAATTAAACGATACAACCAACCTGCCGATCCGGTGTACCAGGTCCAACCACCCCGACCTGCATGAGGGGTACGTGAATATACATCTGCAGCTATCACATAAGGTTCTACTTTATAAATGGCAATTTCTTCAGCAGTTTTACCGTGATTAACCGGGTTGATCATGTTTAATAATTCCCATACCCGTTTGTTATCACCTAATCTGGCAAATGCCATGATCATCCATACGGCAGCATGTGTGTATTGTCCGCCATTTTCTCTTACACCAGGTACATATCCTTTTATGTAACCGGGATTCAAATCGGATTTATCGAACGCGGGCTCTAATAATTTAATGATACCAACATCTTGCTGCACAAGGTTTTTATAGGCTGATTCCATAGCAGTATACACACGGCTTTCATTTCCTGCTCCTGATAAAACAGACCAGCTTTGAGAAATGGAATCAATCTTACATTCCTCATCACTTTTAGATCCGAGAGGCCTTCCATCATCAAACCATGCTCGCTTATACCATTCACCGTCCCAGGCGCTTTTATCAATATTTTGTTTTAATCTTTGCGCCTGTATTTTACATTCTTTTTCAAAAGCTGCATCATTATGTAATCCTGAAATGTCCGCGAACCGGATAAGTATTTCGTAAAGAAAAAATGCCAGCCAAACGCTTTCTCCTTTACCATGCTGACCGACTTTATCAAACCCATCGTTCCAGTCGCCGGTACCAATTAACGGTAGCCCGTATACGCCAAAATCGAGCCCGTGTTGTATGGCCCGAACGCAATGTTCATAGAGTGTAGCGGATGTATGTGAATCCAAAGGAAGATCAAAATAAGATTCTTCTCCCTGGTTTAGGTGGCGCCCGTCGAGGAAATTTGAAGATTCATTCAATATAGCCACATCACCGGTATGTTGAATATAATACGACGTTACAAACGGTAACCACAGGTAATCATCTGAGATCCGGGTACGCACCCCACGGCCAAGCGGCGGATGCCACCAATGCTGTACATCACCTTCTTTAAATTGTCGGGATGCACAAAGTAAAATTTGTTCACGGGCAAGTTCAGGCCTAGTATGAAGCAAGGACATTACATCCTGCAACTGATCTCTGAAACCAAATGCGCCACCTGATTGGTAAAATCCACTGCGCCCCCACAATCGTGATGAAAGTGTTTGATAGGTTAGCCAACCATTAGTAATCAAATTAATGGCTTCGTCCGGTGTTTCTACCTGTAGGGCCCCTACGGTATCCGTCCAGTATTTTTTTACTTTTTCCAATGATTCACGTAGCTGCCGCTGCTCCCCGGAATTGTTTGGCAATACCGCTTGCTTCGTTGGCATCTTTGCCTGCTCCCAGCCGGAAAATTATTTCCTGTTCTTCTCCTTCTGCCACGAAGAATGGCACCTGGATAGCCGCGCATGGATCCAGGGCAAGTCCCACTTTTCCGGAAAGTTTGATACGTGACATCGCATCCGGATTTTGCAACGTTCCATTACGGCCAATAAATTCTGTACGGTCACCGGTAAACGTTTTTTTCAAATAGTCCACATCAAAAAATGCAACCCTATTATTAAATTCGGTATTGTATTGATTTTTTGCAAACAGCGCCCCACTGTCAGGATCTACTTCCGTATGAATATGCATAGCAGTTTTCATCCTGTTATCGCCCAGCACCCACTCTGTATAACCGGTAGCGGATAGCTTACGCGATCTTCCCGACCGGTTACGTTATTTTTAATACAATAAATTTAATGGTTGATTCTATGTCCACGTATATGACTCATCTGTGAATAGATCCCATCTTCCATGTGCTCAAAAACACTGTACCCAAAACCATGGCGTGTAATGTATGGCGATTTACTACCGGCAGGCAACAATGCAGTTGACCAGAACCGGCCGCTCTCTTCATCTCTTATATAGAACGCTTCCGCGGTTGTGTCTGACACAGGATCATTACTCCATGAGGTAAGCCGCAATTCATGTGCATTTTCAGTCCAGGTGTAGGCTGATCCACTTTCTGAAATAACCGTTCCAAAATTTGGATTCGCAATTACATTTACCCAAGGAGCAGGCGTTTTGCTTTTATCATTGGTAACAATAACATATTCTTTTCCATCAGGAGAAAAGCCTCCTGATCCATTAAAAAAGATAAGATTTTTCGGCAATGAAATGGGTGTTGAAGAAGGCGTAATTTCTTCGTCTGTGGTGATATGGGGTATTACTACCTTTGCAATAGATTTACGGTTCACATGATCCGCTAACGTTCCCCCGCTATCCGAAATATTGACGCGGGCAACCGTTTGAAACAAGATGCGATCCTCATTAGATATCTGGTCGGCTGCTCTTACAAAAATACCTCCCGGAAGGTCTTTTAATTCTGACGGAATCAGCGATTGGATATTATTTTGAAATTCCTGCCGGTAACCATCATGAGCTTCGTTCCAGATAACGAGATCTACAATTAGTCCCTTTAACCGCCAGTAAGCATGCGCCTGAATCAATTGTTTTACCATTAACATGTTAGCCTGGCTTTCAATTTTTAAAAGCACAATGGGCAGGTCCCCCGAAATAGAATAACCCCAAAGGCCAGACTGTTGCCGGTGATTATTAATTAGTATGGCGGGGTCTGCACGGAAAGAAGCATTTGTAAACAGAATGGAACTGGCCAAACGGGTATACAACTGTGCATCTGCCTCCGAGGCATTTATTTGCCGAAGTACTACCTGGCTATGTGTCCAGGCCATTTCAAACACCCTATCCTTATGGGACTGTGCTATCATGGTATTTATTAATCATCCCCTGGCAGATTTCTCTTGTTTCAGCAATACCCATAACCATATCAATAGTAGCTGCTTCGTCGGGTTCCAGTATTATTTTATAACGAATCGCAACAATAGGGTCCAGCACTGATCCCTGGCTGCCGGAAAGTTTTCCGGGATTATTCATGGCCTGCGGATTCACTATTGAATTGCCATGACCTATAAATGCCATCCTATCAGTTTCATAAGAGATTTCTTCAGCATGTTTCCCTTCTGTTGCCATTAAATGAAACATCCAGGGCGGTTGTTCTTCTGCAGACCGCGGCCTTCGTGTACATATAATCGTATGTTGATCAGGAAGGATTTCGGTTTGTACAAAAAGATTGCTGAAAGCCGGCGCCATCAAATCGGATGCGGCTTTTGCCAGCACCACTTCTGCATAACTGGTAACGTCAATAGTCTTTCTTATGCCTGAGCGGTTAGTGACACGTAATCTTCGCATTTCTATATCATCTTCCGGAGAAACCACAATTTCAGTGTGTGTCTCTATTTCATTTTGTTTTGTATTAAAATCTGCGCGGCCCTGGGAATAAGCTGCCTCGATATATTATCAGCCTTTGCAAGTGTTGGCTGATAGGTATTGGACCAGTATTTTTTTCTATCTAAATCGCGGATATAACAATAAGTTCCCCAATTATCGCAGGTAATATCTTCATGCCAGCGTGTAACAGCAAGGCCTTTCCAGCGGCTGTAACCTCCGCCGGAATTGGTTATCATTACATGATATCTTCCGTTAGACAATAATTGCACCTTAGGTATAGAAGTGTCCGGGGTATTGATGATCCTTGTTTCCTGGCCACTTGCTACATAATTAATCTCTGCGATATCTGTAGTGTGTGCAAAAAAAGTAGTTGCTTTTGGAATTCTTTCCTGCAGTAATAAAAGTGTTGCCTTAAACTGTGGTTCTGCTTCAAATAATTTTTGCATGGGTTTATCACGAAGTAAATAGGCCAGTGACAATAAACTCATTCCATGGTGATGCGCCATAAATGAATAAACAATTGCACTTGATTGCCCACGCGGTACACGTGAAGGTGTATAATCTATGGCTTCATACATTCCAAATTTTCCTTCTAATCCTTTTTTATGAAGCAATTCCAGGTTTTCGCACGCTTTTTCCGGTGCAACCATTAATGCCATTGCAGATGCATAAGGAGCTATGACGGCATCCTCCTCCAATCCACGTTTCAAACCCAATCCCGGAGCGCCAAAAGCACGGTATTGGTAGTTAGAGCTGGCATTTAGCATATTATATCCCGATTCTGAAATTCCCCATGGAAGACCTGCTTTTTTAGCATATTTAATCTGCCATTCGACTGCCGCTTTACAAGTTTGGTCAAGTAATGTATTGTCATAAGTGGGCATTACCAGGAGCGGCATCAGGTATTCAAACATTGAACCACTCCACGATAAAAGAATAGGTTGGCCGTCAACATTAGTAAGTAGCCGCCCTAATGCAAACCAACTTTCTTCCGGTAGCTTGCCCTGCGCAATGCAAATAAAAATGCACAATCTCACTTCTGATGCAAGCAAATCATAATAACTCGCATCGGGCCGGTGATCTTTAACATTATAGCCAATGGTAAACAGGTGGCTTGTTTTATCATAAAGGAAATCCCATTCCATATCTGCCAACTCGTTACATAGCTGAGCAAGATTTTCGGATGCAGTAATTAATTGGTCTGTCTTATGAATTGATTTACTTAAAGCCGTTTGAAATAATTCAAGCCATTTATTTTCATCCGATGTATTGGTCTCGTTTTGTTGGTGCTTCGCTGCAACCTGTAATTCATTTGCTGTTGTTAATAATTCAGTAAACGTAGAATTTGAATTCATCAAAACCAGTTCTTCAAATTTTGGTGGAGCGCTTGCTAACAGAAACCAGGGCATAAAAATTTGAAGATGTTCATTTATTTGATCCAATTGTTTATTAAATAGTTGCGTCCATCTGTACGTTTCACTTGTAGGGTCATTATCTGTTTTTTCAGAAATAAGATTGAAGTGGTTTGATAAAGACTCAATGTGATTTTTTACTTCGATCTGCGTGTAATCATTACCGTTAAATAATGCTTCAAGTTCAATGATAAATGGCTCGAACAATTTACTGTCATTTTTATTTGCGGTATCTACGAGTACCCGCAATGTATCCATCAGCCCGTTAAATAATTGTCTGCCCGGAATTTCCTGGCGGGGGATGGCGAGCAAACCTTGCCTTAATACCAACAAATGACCGGCAAGATTTCCGCTATCAACTGTTGAAATGTATTTCGGTGGCATTGGATTCAATGATTCCGTATCGTACCAATTATAAAAATGGCCTTTATATTTTTCCATTTTTTGCATGGTATCCATTGTATTTTTTGTCCTTTCAATGAATTCGCCGGTCGTTATGTAGCCAAAGTCACAGGCCGATAAGTTAGCAAGGAGTGAAAGCCCAATGTTGGTCGGAGAGGTGCGGTGTGCTATTTGTTGGGCAGGATGTTCCTGAAAATTATCTGGCGGTAACCAGTTGTCTCCAATTACAACAAAATGTTCAAAGAAACTCCAGGTTTTCCTGGTCAGTTTTTGAAGAAAAATATTTTGTTCTTCGCTAAGTTGGCTTACCTGTTTCTCCAAAGGTTTACTTGCAAACCAGGTAACAAAGGGAGCCACGAACCATAAAACGAGAACCGGACCTGCTATTAATAATTTTGCGGGAAAGGAAATTGCTAAAAATGCTAAAATGGCAATCGTTAAAAAAGGTTCAATCCACATGGCAACATAAGACGATCGTAAACTTTTTGTATTTATTCTAATATTATGAGAAGAAGGATTCCATTCCAGCAATTTTTTTCTGCTGATTAACATGCGCCAAAGAGTACGACTTATTGCTTTGACATTCGAATACGCTTCGTAGGGAAGACATATTAATGTGAATAAGGTTTTGACTGATGATATCACGAAGGTTGACGAGGGAATTTTTGATATGGTTTTTTAATACAACATCTTTTGGTTTCCTGAGTGTGTTCCAAAGTGAGGTAATAATAATCGGGAAAACAATAATTCCTGAAACGATAATGGTCCAGAATAACGGATACGGCAATACAATCCATCCCAATAAAAGTAAAGCTGTAAGGGCCGGCGGCACAAGACTTCGCCGGATGTTGTCAAATATTTTCAATTTTGATAAGGCTGAAATGGGATTTTTATGTAAACGTTTGTCGGAACCCTTTACCAAAGGTAAAATCCATGCAAAAATTTGCCAGTCCCCACGAATCCAACGTATCCGCATTTTCATATCTGCGCTATAAGTCGTTGGATATTTTTCAAACAATTGTACATCGCTGAGTAATCCGGACCTTATATAACAGCCTTCCAGCAAATCATGACTCAGTATGCGGTTTTCCAAAAATATTCCATCAAGAACTTTCTGAAACATATCCACTTCGTAAATTCCTTTTCCGATATAGGAACCCTCTCCAAATAAATCCTGGTAAACATCGGATGATGCACGGGTGTAGGGATCAATGCCCGGCTCATTTCCATGCATCCGGGCATATAAAGAACCGGTTATGTCCGGTAAGCTAACAGTCACCCTTGGTTGCAGAATGCCATAGCCTTTTGTTACACGTTTCTTTCTTTCATCGTACCATGCCCGGTTCAAGGGGTGCGCCATCGTTCCGATTAATTTCCAGGCGGAACCAAGCGGTAATTGCGTATCTGCATCTAACGTAATTACATATTTTATTTTAGGAAAAATAGTTTGGTCACCTATGATATAAGGAGAAATATTCTTTTGCATTACCTCTTAACAAGGAATTTAAATCTGAAAGTTTACCACGCTTTCTTTCATATCCCATCCACAATTTCTCACCTGCATTCCATTTTCGCGGGCGATGAAAAAGAAAAAACAAATCATCGTTTCCTCTTTGGTATTTCTTATTAAGTGCCTCAATTCCGTTGCTTACCCTATTTAAAAGTAACTCGTCGACTGGAAGCGTTTCTTCCTGCGCATCCGTAAAATCAGTTAATAAACCAAAGTATAAATTATCATTCCTGTTCGCCAGGAAACGAACTTCCAGCGCTTCCACTAAATCGTCTATTTCGCCGGCTGTCGTAAGCATTGCAGGAATTACCACTATTGATGCTGCATTATCAGGAATCTTGCGTGAGTAATCCATCCTGGGGAGCAAATTGGGCTTCACCAAAAGTGTAGCAAAAAAATTGACAACTGATATCGCCAACTGGCTTGCGCATAGTAGCGTAAGCAAAGTGATCACCACAACGAGCCAGGTGTTGTTTGTGTCTGAATCTGCTATTAATAAAATACCTCCGCCGATAGCAAATGTTATCACCAAAATACAAATTGAATACCATAGAAATGCGTGGGTCCTGATATCGTGCCTCATCTTTTCAAAGCCTGATTCACGAATATTTGCCCTTTTCTTAGTTTGGCTTACCCCATACCCTATCAAATAGTAGCCAACATGTGCAGAGCGATGGTCATCAGTTTTATCCATTGCATTTTCATGCATTAACTGTATCGCGATCTGCGCAACTTCCTGCTCACTACAGGTACCCTTTTTAGCAATCGTTTCTACTACATGCCGGTAACGGTCACGCGTTGTAAAATCCATTAAACCATACGTTCCTTCATTGTCTTCCAATAAGATTTGTTCAACAACGCTATTAGTTTCAACAAAATCACGCCAATCCATCGCGCCAAGCAAACGAAGACTGCCTATGCTGTTGCTCATCGAAACCTGGTCTGCAGCCTGCTTCTTGTTTTCCGCATTTACCAGTTCAGTACTGGTTAGTCCACTTCCCGATAATTGTTGTTCTATCCAGTTTAGTACTAATCCCAGGTCAGGGCCTTTGCCACGCAACTGTCGAATTAATTCAGAGACAAATGCGCTTACAATCGGAGGATTTGACCTTGCCATATCAGCAATTACCAGGATGAGATTTTTCGGGGCTTTCTCTACAGTAACAATCATTTTTTCAGCCCAATAATCAGCAAGATTTCTGTCAACTTTATCAATGGCGGTAAGGGCAGAAACACGCCGGATATTTTCAATCAGCGCCAGGCGAAGCATAATAGGTATTGACCATAATTCTCCTAATTTCAAAGGGGTAACTGTTTGATACGCCTTCACAAAATTATTAAGGCTTTCCATATCTATTCGCCCGTCACTATGAGAAATGATCTGTAAAACGATATCATAACTACGGGTAAGATCTGACGAATTTCCATCTGATAATTGCGGAAGGTCTTCACTGTAATTTTTGGGGAAATGCGTTTTTGCAATGCGGATATGTTCTTCTAAAAGGTAAAAATTATCTATCAGCCATTCGCCTGCAGGTGTAACCTGGTATTTTCTTTTGATAGAATCGGTGAGGAGCTTGCGCACTTCCTGCAAAGTAGTTTCATTGTCTGCAAGCCGTTTGAGTAAATGATCTTTAGCTGGTTTTGAACTTAACTTATGTTTTACTGCCAACGTTTTACCGAAACGTTCCATCTGTTCAGAACTGAATAATTCCTCCCTGAGCGGTTCTTCATTTGAGTTATTGAGTCTTATCACTCATCTGAAAAAAGGCTCTCATATTAGATATGAGTTCATGTGCTGCAGGTATTAATTGTAATTTCATTAAGTTCTTTTAATTGATCTGTAATGCAGCATTCACGATAGTTTCCGCTTCGTCGATTATTTTTTTCTGATAATCTTTAATCAAAAAACTTTCAGCATATATTTTATAAATGTCTTCTGTTCCCGAAGGCGGTGCGGCAAACCATCCATTGTTTGTTACAACTTTTACGCCACCTATTGCAGCATTATTTCCCGGTGCCTTTATAAGTTTGCGATCAATATTTTCTCCGGCAAGATCCTTGTGTTTTATTTGCGAAGCAGAGAGGTTTTTTAATCTTTCTTTTTGCCCGGGAGTTGCCTTTGCTTCAATACGGTTGTAGAAAGGTACACCATATTCTTTAGTGAGATTATTATATATTTTACCTGGCAAATGGCTTGCGTGATAGCAAGAATATGATTTTCATTAAAAGAGTTTTTGAATGAAGAACCGCGATGACCGGAAGTTCCAAACGAAACTTTCTCTGCGGTAACAGATGGATCAGGTTTACCTGTGTAATAGGCGGAAACAAGTTTCGGAATGTTGACCAATATATTTTGTTCTGCCGGTTTTCCTGCTAAAGGTGATATTTTCATTATTTAATTTTCTTTTGATGTTTTCATATCCAGCCAGCCACCACTAAAACCTGCCCGGCGCAAACCATTGATAACAGGTGTGCATCTTTTCATGATATCCCATATTAATCCTGATTTATAATTTTCAATCATTAAAATAACCGGCCCCTGGTTTAATCCGAATTGCCATTCAGAAATCCAGCTACCACTTTTAGTATTCTTCTCCGGAAAGGTGGGATTATAGCTTGCATCAAAACCATAGGAATGATGTTTCTCAAAATCAAGTCTTTCGATAGCATGACGCATCGTGCTGAGCACCACTTTTGGCAGAAACGGTAGAGAAGATACAACCGCCCATGGTGATATGGTTCCATCATCCGGCCCAAATGGAGCGCCTCTGGCTATATAATTATAAAATTTTCTTTTAACACCATCGATAGTTACGGGTAGCTGGCCCGGGGCCATCGCTGGCCGTAAATCCCCATCCATTTTCTCCATAATGGGCAAAACCTAATGGATTTTCTATTGCATATTTTTGGTGGATTTGCGTGGCACGACGACTGTTTTCAAAATAATCAATACCAATCTTTCTATTCAAATCATCGGAAATACCTTTGCAATCCAACCATATTTGAGACATCTGGTGAATAAAGAGCGGGCCGGCATAAATGCATTCTATATCATATATTTTTTCCCATTCAAAAGTGGATGTCCATTTTTTATAAACGGAAGGACTAATTGGAAAAGTCGGCGAGCCAAGCGCCAGTATATAAATAATATGCGCTTCGGAATATTTTTTATTCCAGCGGGAGCGAAGAAATCCTGATTCTGGTTTCCAGCCATGCGAAATAGAATCTTTGCCGTTTAATGCCCATTGCCAATCTACCCGTGCATAGAGTTCATCGGCATACTTTCTTATTTCAATTTCGGATTTATTTTCACCGGTGAAATAATATCTCGCAGTCAATATCCCGGCTAATAATATAGCAGTATCTACCGTTGATAGTTCACTTTTCCATGCCCGCTTCCCGGTTTCCATATCAAGAAAGTGATAATAAAATCCTTTATATCCTGTTGCATCCGCTTCGGTGCCCTGGGGGCTGTTATAAAAGAATTTTAAAATGGTAAGTGTTCTTTTTATCGCTTCTGCACGCGTTATAAATCCGCGTTCAACTCCCGCTATATAACAGCTAAGCCCCATGCCCGTTGCTGCAATACTTGAGGGAGAACCCGGCTGCGTTTTATCGGCTACTAGTCCCGTTTTATTATTGACCTCTTTCAAAAAATAGGCAAAAGTTTCCCGTTGCAAAACACTCAGCATTTCATCATCCGTACCTTGTGGATTTGTGTAATTTGATTGGTTAGATTTTATGGGTTGTTTCATTCCAGTTCTAATGTTATATAAGCTACTCCTTGTGGTGGTACTGTTGTCTCAACAAATACCGAACCTTTTTCTTGCGTGGTTGCAAAAGGCTCCATTATAAGAGCGGATGCTAACTCTAATGTGGACACTTCGTTGGGAGTGAGGCTTCCGGGGCTACCCATATCCATCCATGCTTTTCTTGCATTAGCATGGTCATCATCAATCCTTTCTATAAAGGAAGATTTTACTTTTTTTATATCATCTAATTGCACTTTTACTAATTTCTGTTTTTATGGGATGACGAGGCAAAGCCCAGTTGGTAATCATGATGTTTATTACCTTCTTTTTACGCACCATCCAAACATCGACGGTATCATGTTTCCCTGAAACTTTTAATAGTTCGTTACCAAGCCTGTGCAACAACTGGTAAGCGCGGTAAGCGGGTTTAGGAATACCATAAATATTCATTAGCCCAAAGCCGCCATGAAAAGGAATAGATGAAAAATAGTTTTCTTCAAAAATGTCGGAAAATGTCCAATAGCTGTATCCTTCCACAATCCCGTTCGCTTCAATTACTGTTTTAATGATGAAGCAGGCGGCGTAAGGCATATCATGTAGTTCATCAAAAGGGTTGGAAGAGGTACACCATTCCGTATAATATACCGGTTTACCCATTGCTTGTTTTTTTACCTTCTTCGCCTCTTTTTGCAGCGCACTTCGTTTACTTTTAGAAAGCTGGGTAATCGTATCATCTCCCGGTTTGCCAAAAGCGTCTGTTGGGTAATGATGGGTAGAGATAAAGTCGGCAGGAACATCATTCTTATCACAATAATTCACGAATGCTGTTATCCATGCATTGTCCGCAGTAGCAGGGCCACCTACTTTTAAATTCTTATGTACATTTTTAATAGCATTGGCTGGTATGGAGGTATAACTTAAAATAATCTGCCTGTGATTTTTTCCAAAAGGCATCAAGGTTTGGTTCATTCCACACTTCAAAAAACCACTGGCTCACTTCAGGCAAGCCATAGCGCTGCACCCAATGTTGCACTAATTTTTTTATCAGTGTTTCCCAATCGTCATAATCTTTTGGGGCAGTTACATTTCCTTTATAATGAAAAACAGTATCAGAACCAGAAGCAAGTGCATTCGGCATAAATGACAATTCCATAAATGGGCGCATACCAATGGAAAGTAAAAAATCGCAGATTTGGTCTGCATTAAAGAAAGAATAAATCAGGGTATTTTCTTCGTTTACTAGTGTGCCCATATCATCCGAAAGCAAACCGTGAAAGCGCACATGCCTGAATCCAAGTTCCCTGTTACAGCGGGTTAATTGTTTTTGCCAATCTGCACGCAAAGCCATCGTTGCATGGCTGCTGCCCACTGTGTGTTCCCAAAAATGAGGTAAGGCGACTGGTGCATGAGTGACGTTGCATTTAAAAACGGCATATGGCATAGCTTGTTATCTTTTTTAATTTATAAAATGTTGTCGGGCAATTTTTGTTCCTTTTTTGTAGTGACCGACCAGAAGTAAAATAAAAAAAGTAACAATGTAAGTAACTCGCCAGGCGAAAGAATTGAATTTAATAGATCTATTTCTGTCTATTTCAATAATTTCATTTTAAATAAAATACTGTTCGGCAATTACACCAATCAGATGGCTGTGTCGGAATTCATAATATATTCCACTTTTCTAAAGAGGAAAAGTAAAGCAGAATTTATTAATCGCTTGATGTTCTGATTAGCTTTTTGAAAAATATTTTTTTACATATGCCTGCTCCTGCTTCCCGGTCATTTTTTCCGATGGCATCGTTTCGATCTTTATTTTATCAAATTGCTTATCTGCCTTTAGCAGGTTGAACAATTCTGTTTTTGCGTCTGTGGGGCCAAAAAGTAATACTTCATCACAATCTTTTACAAACACTCCCAACTTTTTATAATACTCCGCCAACTGTTTCTGGTTTTTATTGTGCATCATGCTTTCTCCTTTTTGAAGGGTTTTCTCTTTTTCCTCATGCGTAGATTCGGAAACCACAATATTTGTTATGATAGGATCGGCCAATTCCATTACATGTGCGCTTGCATGATCCATCCAGATGCCTAATTTTTTTGTTGTTGTCATTGTCTTTTAATTTTTATGATGATTAATTTTATCAACTATTTTATTTTTAAAACATTTCGGCATTATCGTACTCAATCTTTTTTATATTAAATTTTACATAACTGAAATCTCCTTTTTCCAACCGCCACAATACTTCAAAGCTTAAGGGTACCATCACATTGTTCATTTGTTTATAATCAGCACACTTAATTATCCAGGTTGCTAATGTTGTCTTATCCATATACCGTTTCGTTTCCATTTGAGTTATCTCGCCAATTTCATTAAAGCTGATGATAAAGAACAATGAAAGCTTATTGTAGTTAAACGTTAACCTGGCAGAATGTGAATCAACAGGGATCCATTGCAATCTTTTACCGGGCAATAAATTTGTAGGGTATAAAATACTTTCGCCAAGCCACCGTAGCAGTTCACCCTGGTTGTATTGTTCTCCTTTGGCATCTGCAACTTTTAATAAAGAAAAAAGTAAAACAACAAGCCTGCCTTTATTTGATATATACATATCACGGGCAGTAAAAATAGAGGTAGTTCCTTTCCAGATGAAGCCAGGCTTTTCTGTTGTGGCATATTGTTCTCCCTTTATATTTATCCAATTTTTGTTCAATCCGGTTTTAAACTTACCATCGTGTTTAATTCTTGCAAAACTGATATAAGGCTGGCCTTCCTTTAAAGTATACCTGAAATAACGTTGTACAGGTTCAGGTAAATCAGCAAGTTCTTTATAGCTGAATTTATTTGTTGAAATATTTTTTGATTGCGAAAACAATTCATTTACTTCTTTTTTAAATTGAATTGATAAATTTATTTTACCGATTATCAATATGATGATGAGCAACCCGGTTATTGATAATGCAACTATCATGAATTTACGGTTTTGCATTTTTATAATGATTTCTAACCTGTGGTAACAGCGCGACAAATAAAATTGCAATTGCTAAAAACATGTACACTGAATGTAACCAATGAACAGCATGGAGAAATGTCATTTCACTTTGGATCCAGATTATTAAAGCAAAGGCTGCATAAATGCTGTATGTCCAGCCCCAATACATATCCTTATAAAAATTAAATAGTTCAGCCAATTTGTTTGCGGGTTTCTTTACGAGAACTACAGAGAGTACGGCAGGAAATATTCCCAAAATTGTAATTAAGATTATACCGGGCAATAAAAAATTGTTGAAAGGTGAATTTTTCAGCATTGACAGCGGCATTCCGAATAATCTGCCGGAAGGAGAAATTATCAGAACAGTTCCTCCGAATATGGCTCCTAAGCCAAGAAAAGCCAATAAGAAAATAAGTAGGTTTCGTGTCGTGATTGTTTTCATGCTTTCATAATTAATTGCCGAATGGCTCCGGCATTTTTTTCAAGTAGTATTGTGTAGTGAAGTGCAAGCATGGCAAGTAAAAACGGGATCACAATACTATGGGAAAATCTAAAAATCAAAACCTGGTCTGCAGGATAAATAAGCACACACGGTAGCTGTAGAATCTGTGCGAGGTTGAATGCAACCATAGCAATAAATGCCGACCAAAATCCGATTTTAAAGATTGGCTTATTCATGTTTAAACTAAGATTTATTTTTATTGCAAATGCTGATTTTTATAAATCTTTTTTTGTGAATTGAATATTCCATTTCCAATTAAGAATTTCCGGCAAATCTTTGCCATGTTGATGCACATAATGTTTATGTTCAATTAACTTGTCCTGCAATTTTTGTTTCAGGTAATCGCCCTTGCTTCCTAAATTTGGTAAGCGGTCGATCACGTCTATTACCAGGTGAAAGCGGTCAATATCATTTTGTACCCTTAAGTCAAAAGGTGTGGTGATGGTGCCTTCTTCTTTGTATCCTCTAACATGCATATTACGGTTGGTTCTTTTGTAGGTAAGCCTGTGAACCAACCATGGATAACCATGGAAGTTAAAAATAATGTGTTTGTCTTTGGTGAAAAGAGAATCGTAATCCTGGTCGCTTAATCCATGCGGATGTTCGGTACAAGATTGTAGTTTCATCAGGTCAACAACATTCACCACTCTCACTTTAATTTCGGGTAGGTGTTCCCGTAATATCGAAACGGCTGCGAGTAATTCTAATGTGGGTGTATCGCCACAGCAGGCCATCACCACATCAGGCTCTGAGCCCTGGTCATTGCTTGCCCACTGCCAGATACCGATTCCTTCGGTGCAGTGCACTACTGCTTCATCCATCGTAAGCCATTGCGGCAGCGGATGTTTACCGGCCACAACCACATTTACATAATGACGGCTGCGAAGGCAATGATCAAAAACAGATAAAAGACAGTTGGCATCGGGTGGCAAATAAACCCTTACCACATCTGCTTTTTTGTTGATAACATGATCCAAAAAACCCGGATCCTGGTGAGTAAAACCGTTATGGTCCTGCTGCCATACATGTGAAGCCAGTAAATAATTCAATGAGGCAATCTTTCTTCGCCAGGGTAGTTCCAGTGTTACCTTCAGCCATTTGGCATGTTGACTAAACATTGAATCAACAATACGGATGAAAGCTTCGTAACTGTTAAACAAACCATGTCTGCCGGTTAATAAATATCCTTCAAGAAAGCCTTCACACTGATGTTCGCTCAGCATAGAATCAATAACTTGCCCCGTAGGCTCCAGGAATTCATCATATTTTTCTGTTGCCGCATCCCATTGACGATTGGATGTTTCAAAAATAGCTCCCAGCAAATTTGACATTGTTTCATCCGGGCCGAATACACGAAAATTATGTTCATCACGATTTAATTTCGCAACATCGCGCAGAAACTTTCCGAGTACCATAGTATCTTGTCCATAAACAGCACCAGGTGAAGGAACATTTACGGCATGGGCGTGAAAATCAGGCATACGTAAATCTTTTAAAAGCATACCACCGTTAGTGTGCAGGTTGGCGCCCATTCTGCGATTGCCTTTTGGCGCCAGTTCTGCCAGTTCTGCTTTAAGTGTTCCATTCTCATCAAACAATTCTTCTGCCTTATAACTCTTCATCCAATTTTCCAATAACTTAACGTTATCGGGATGTTCACTATCCACAATAAGCGGCACCTGGTGAGAACGAAAAGTACCTTCAATTTGCAAGCCATCAACCATCTTCGGTCCTGTCCATCCCTTTGGTGATTTTAAAACGATCATCGGCCAGCGTGGGCGGGTATTATCATCGTTACTTCTTGCATTGCTTTGTATTTCATGAATATCAGCAATCACTTCTTCAATTGTTGCATGCCATCAGTTGATGCATTGTTTCCGGATCATCTCCTTCAACAAAATACGGTGTCCATCCACAGCCACGGAAAAATTGTTCAAGCTCATCATCTTCAATTCTTGCCAATATAGTTGGGTTACTGATCTTGTAACCATTGAGATGAAGGATTGGCAGAACTGCTCCATCCGTAATTGGATTTAGCAATTTATTAGATTGCCATGAAGTAGCTAACGGCCCCGTCTCTGCTTCGCCGTCGCCAACCACACAGGCAACGATCAAATCCGGGTTGTCGAATGCTGCACCAAATGCATGGCTCAAAGAATAACCCAACTCTCCTCCTTCATGAATTGAGCCCGGCGTTGTAGGTGCTACGTGACTTGAGATGCCTCCCGGAAAAGAAAATTGAGTAAATAATTTTTTTAAACCTTCTTCATCCTGCGTTACGTTAGGATATACTTCACTCCATGTTCCTTCGAGATAAACATTACCAACTATTGCAGGGCCGCCATGCCCGGGACCGGAGATATAAAACATATCAAGATCATATTTTTTAATGACCCGGTTAAGGTGGACATAAATAAAATTTTGCCCCGGCGTAGTGCCCCAATGCCCTACTACCAATGGTTTTACGTGCTCCAGTTTCAGTGGCTCTTTCAATAACGGGTTGTCATAAAGATATATTTGCCCGACGGAAAGATAATTGGCAGCACGCCAATAGGCATTTATTTTTTGTAATAATGACGGCGATAAAGTTTCCACTTCATTACCTATAATTTCTGTTTTCATATTAGAGATACTTTAATTAATTAATCAAAAATTTTGAGATACTAATTCAATATCACAGGTTCATTGTTTCAATGATGTTTTAATTTCCCAACAATATTATCCAGTGAAGCCTTGAGTTTTTCAATTGCACCGTTTACTGCAAGTTCATAGTTGTTCGCCCTGTCTGTAACTGCTATTGGCTGCCTTCCTTCTAGGCGTGCTTCAATCATGCACCTTTTGTCGTTAAGACCTTGCTTTTTTCCATTCTCGTCTGAAAGATGAACTTCCAACCTCGTGATGTACTCACTGAACCTGTTTAATTCTTCTGAAAGCAAACCATCTAGCTGGGCTTCGAATGCTTCATGCACACTTACATTTTTGTCTGTATTTATTTGAATAGTCATTGTTTAGATTTTTAATTTTATATTGACATTTGTTTAAATTTCGTTTGTTGATTCTTTTTTAGCGCTTCGAAGCCGGATACTACATCAAACAATTCTTCATCGATTGAGCTTTGCCTTAAACGATGGTATTCTTTATTAAGATCATCCAGCAGGTCTCCTATGTTTTTTTCTGCCCTTTGCATAGCTTCTAAACGGCTTGCATTCTCACTGGCCAATGATTCTGCGCACGCTTTAAATAAAGACGTAAAAAGATATTCACTGATAAGTGCCATCAAAGTTGCTCTTGCACCGCCTGCAATCTGTGGAGGCAAATTTGTAGGCCAATGAAGTTCCTGTATCGAATCTTTCCATTTTTCATCTAAAGGTAAAAACCGCTGCATCACATGCTGGTAGCCAGATGCAGGTTTTGGTTGATTATGGAAAATATAAAACTCATTAATGCTGTCTTTTTCCTCGCTCTCTTCACTTTTAAATAATATTTGCCGAACTAGAGAGGTGATTTCCCCAACGGCATTTGGAACATGGTATAATGTGGTTGAATTTAAACCTACATCAGAGAGTAATAGTTGAACCCGTTCACCTATGGCCCAGATTACTTTTTTGCCCGGCAAAGCATTGAGTGATGTAGATACAAAATCTGCCATCGAATCATTGAACTGTCCTACCAAACCCTGGTCTGATCCAAAAACAATCGCACAAATTATTTTATCATTGTTATTGTTATTCTTGTTTCTTATTTGTTTTTGATTACTTATCCCTTGTATTTTCTCCGCCTTAAAATAGGCGATAATGCCCAACGCCACGGTATGATAATAATCACCAAGCGAACTAACAGCCGTTTCGTATTGAACAATGTTTGACGATGCCATTGCTTTCATTGCACTCACTACAGATTTAAGGTCTTTGGCACCTTCTGTTTTATTGCGCAGGCTTTCTAAAGTATCCATTATTTTTTATTTTGATCAGGCGCTGACTTTTCATCAAAAGGGCCGAGTATTGTGCCAACAATCTTTAAAATGTTTTCTATATCAATATCACTTAAAGCCTTGTCTGAAAATAAATGTTTGAATAATTCTGCAGGAAATTGTTCAGTATTTTTTAGAAGTGCCGTCTCCGCTTCACGGATCTTACTAACCGGTATCTTATCAAAATACCCGCCAGTTAATGCGAGGAGTATCACAATTTGTTCTGCCACTGAAAGATGTAGTAACTCCGGTTGTTTGAGACACTCCCTGATGCGTTTTCCATGTTCAATAATCTTTTGGGTATTTTCATCAAGGCGTGTACCGAAACGTGCAAAGCTTTCTAATTCCTCAAACTGGGAATATTCGAGTTTAAGGTTTGCTATAGAACGGTAAGCTGGTAATTGCGCCGCGCCACCAACACGCGAAACTGATTTTCCAATATCAACAGCCGGCAGAATTCCCAATTCAAATAATTTCGGAGATAAATATATCTGTCCGTCAGTTATAGAAATCAGGTTAGTGGGAATATAGGCCGAAATGTTCTGTGACTCAGTTTCAATAATCGGCAACGCGGTTAATGAGCCGCCTTTTAATGCATCACTCAAATGTGTTGACCTTTCTAATAATCTTGAATGGATATAAAAAATATCGCCCGGGAAAGCTTCACGCCCAGGCGGCCTTCTCAACAATAAAGAAAGTTCACGATAGGAGCGGGCATGATGCGTTAGATCATCATAAACAATCAATACATCACGGCCCTGTTCCATAAAATATTCCGCGATACTTGTAGCAGCGTAAGGCGCTATATAATTTAATCCAGGCGAATCATTTCCCCCGGCAACCATTACCACCGTATAGTCCATGGCACCTTTTTCTTTCAGGTTGGCGATTACTTTTGCCACAGCAGATGCCCGCTGGCCAATAGCACAATAAACGCACAATACATTTTTATCTTTTTGATTGAGGATGGCATCAATCGCAATGGCTGTCTTGCCGGTTTGCCTGTCACCCAAAATTAATTCACGCTGTCCACGGCCAATAGGAATCAAAGCATCAATTGCTTTTATTCCTGTTTGTAAAGGAACATTTACTGCAGAGCGATCCATGATGGCTGCTGCAGGCCGCTCAATTGGCAATCGTTTTTCATACGCAATTGGGCCCTTATCATCAATTGGTTCTCCCAATGGATTTACAACTCTTCCAATCAATGCATTGCCAACAGGTACATCCACCACGCGGCCTGTTCTTTCTACTTCATCACCTGCATTCAACAGGGTATCTTCACCAAGAAGTATTGCACCTATTTCATTCGCATCAATATTATAAGCAATACCAGATAAACCTCCGGAGAATGTCAGCAGTTCTTCAAAACCTGCTCCCGGAAGCCCCGAAATTTTCGCAATTCCGGTTGCCACACTTATTACCGAACCAACTTCGCGGGGCACAAAAGAAAACGAAAATTTTTGAGTACACTCCTCCAGTTGGGCAAATGTGTCATCTATTGTTTTAATCAATTCCATTTACCGGCATTTAATTGTTTACGGGTTCAGCCTGCTTTTCCGACGCAGCTTTCTTGCCAGGTGTTTCTTTCTTTTGCTGGTCAGCTTTTGTTTTTTCTTTTACTGTTTCTGAAATATTTTTTTCCAGTGAATCAAGATATTCAGAAAAACTCCAGGCAAGTTTATATCCGTTTGTTGTTAATTCGATTCCACTAATAATTCCGGGCGCCGTTTTAAATTGCAAAGTGGATTTTGTTTCCAGTATGGTGTCCACTGCTTTTGTAATATCATGTTGTTGTTTCACCGGAATATCGAATGCACTTTTTACCAAAAAAGTGTTTGCATTAGATTTGAAAGCTTCAATAAATTTTTTCTTCTCTTCTTCTTTTAATTCATTCAAACGTTTAATAAATATGCCAACCGATTGTTCTTCCAAACTTTCAGAAGCAATTTCAGTAAGCGCTTTTCTTGCAATGGCAAAAGCTACTTTTTGCGTTTTTTTTGTGATAGCCGCACGCTCCATTTGTTGTTTTTCTTTAGACGCTGTTTCTAAATTCTCACTTAGCTTTTTGGCTGCATCTTTGGCTTCGTCAAGCAATTTTTGACCTTGTGTATTCGCGTTGACAAGTGCCTTATCCATTAAATCTTTTTTTTGCTGATCGAAAACGGCATTCTTTTTTGTGAATTCATCCTCTTGTTTTATAGCCGCTTCTTTTTTATCGTCTGCATCCTTCAATTGGCTTGCGATTTTTTTCTCTCTTTCGTCAATAGCATTTAGTATTGGCTTGTAGAGAAACTTTTTAAGTAACCACACCAACACCAGGAAATTAATTACCTGTGCTATTACAGTAAACCAATTAATTTTCATTATTCTTATTTTGCGATGATGTGATTCCAGAACGGATTTGCAAAGATCAGGATCATGGAAACCACGAAACAGTAAATAGCTGTAGACTCGATCATTGCTAATCCCACAAATAATGTTCGGGTAATGGTAGGCCCGGCATCAGGCTGCTGCGCAATAGAACTTAATGCTGAAGATACTGCCTTTCCCTCGCCAACCGCCGGCATCATGCAACCAATTCCCGTGGTGAGCCCGGCTGTAACAATTGACGCTACTGCTATAAGAGTTGTACTATCCATTTTATATTTATTTTGTTTTTACCGATGATATTTTATTTATTTTTTTTGAATCATGCACGGCTGCTGTTATGTAAACAGTTGCCAGTATGCTGAAAATATATGCTTGTACCATTCCTGTAAGTAATCCCAATGCATTCATAATAACCGGAAAAATAAAAGGGGATATGCTTAACAGAATCGCCACGATCATTCCGCCGCTCATAATGTTGCCAAACAATCTTACCGCTAAAGCAAGTGTGCGGGATACTTCACTGATCAGGTTAAAAGGCAACATAATGAATGTTGGTTTTAGGTATGATTTCAGGTAACCACCGAGTCCACTCTTTTGAATACCGAAAAAGGGTACGGCTATAAATACCGCTAAGGCAAGGGCCGCAGTGGTTGATAGTGACGCTGTTGGCGGCGTGTATCCGGGAAAGATGATGCATAGATTGGCGATACCGATAAATAAAAATAACGTACCGATAAATCCGATATATTCTTTAGGTTTATTAAGGCCTACTTCTTTAATTTGTTGATTGATGCCCGTAACTATCATTTCAAGAATGCATTGCCAGCGGGAAATATGGATGTCAGTTTTGAGTTTCCGTGTAGCCAATCTTGCTGCTATTATTAATACCAGCATTAAGCCCCAGGTGGTAACCAGTGTGAGGTTAATGGTCACAAAACCATGTTGCCAAAAAATAGTTTCATCAGGACTAAGCTTCATTTACAGCCTCCTTTTTTAATAATATTTGTTTGTTATCGATTGATTTTGTAAAATGAATTACAACAAATCTTGCCACTATAAAACCAACCACGCAGATAACAAGTCTTTGCCAATTGCCTGCACCAATAAAATAAAATCCAACTAACGTAATGCCTATACGAAGAAAGAAACTACTGAAAATCCATAGTGCAGGAACTTTGGCAGTAACTGCTTTTTTTACCGTAAACCAAAGGCCTCCAAAAAAAAATGTACCCAGCAGCAGGCCGCCTATAAATGCTAATATCATGTACCCTGTTTCATTCATTGTCTTCTTTATTTTGATGCATTTCTTTATTTTCTTTTGTAACCCAATACCAGGCTATAATACTCCCGGTTAATAATCCTATAATTAAAAATGTCAGCGTCCATGAAAATGTTTCGGGATAATGTTTATCCAGCCACATTCCCAACAAAGCACCCAATAATGCAGGAACTGCAACTGACCAACCTACCATTCCGAACATGCCTAAACCAAACCAAACGCTTCCGTTTTTTTCACGAAGTGCCTTCAGTTTTCGTTTTTCTTTTTCAGCTATCCGCCTGCTAAAATTGTCATCTTCATTAGTAGTATCGGTTTCCATTTTATTCTTTACGAAATTTATCGAAACTGTAAATGAACCCGCCTTCCAGCTTTGCCATTACTGAACGTACTTGTATTTTATTTTCATCCTGGCTTTTAAAATCTTTTTTTACCATATCACTAAGTTTCCCAAGATCAGCGCCACCAATGGCATTGCGAACAGATACCAAAACTTCGTTACCCGCTTTTATCATTACGCCTTCATCAACCGCCACATATCTGGGGCCTTCTGATTCAATTTCATAAGTAAAGATTCCCGGAACCAAAGCGGCCACACAATCCAGCCTTTGTGGTAACATCCCATAAGATCCTTCGCTGGTTTCTATAGTGATGCTGCTTACATTTTTTGTTTCAATAAAAACTTTGAAAGGAAGAAGAATTTTCAAGTTCATTAATGTTTTTTCCATTTCTGTTTATTATTAACCTCAGCCCAGCTTCTCTTATAAGGCGAGGGACAAGAATTCTTATTGACAAATGATTTTAAATATTTGCATTCTGTTGTAATTTTTTTCTTCTCAGGCTTTACATTTTCTGATTTGGATTTATTTGCATCGCCATTGGGTTGATCTGTTTTACTTTTTGCTTTTTCCTTTGCTTCGTCGACTGCTCCAATCATATAAAAAGCGCTTTCCGGCAAATCTTTAAATTCATCAGCAAGGATGCGCCTGCAACCATCCAGCGCATCTTTCAAACTAACTTCTTTGCCCTTCATACCACTGAATTGTTCGGTAGCAAAAAATGGTTGCGTAAGAAATCTTTCCAGCCGCCTGGCACGATTTACAACATTCCTGTCATCAACCGATAATTGTTCCATGCCCAGCATTGCAATAATATCTTTCAGGTCTTCATACTTCGCCAGGGTGTGCCTTATTTCCTGTGACAGTTTATAATGTTCTTCGCCAATGATGCCTGGTGTTGCCATTTTTGAATTGGATTGCAGCATATCAATGGAAGGGTACAATCCTTCGCTTGCTTTTTTTCTTGACAGAACGATTGATGCCGACAAATGCGAAAACGCATGAACAGCTGCCGGATCTGTCAGATCATCGGCAGGCACATACACGGCCTGTATTGAAGTGATGGCGCCGGCATTGGTATTGGCAATCCGCTCTTCCAATTTTGAGAGCTCTGTTCCCATCGTTGGCTGATAACCCAACCGGGAAGGCATTTGACCCATAAGTCCGCTCACTTCCATACCTGCCTGTATAAACCGAAAAATATTATCAATCAAGAATAGTACATCGCGGTGTTCATCATCCCTAAAATATTCTGCCATCGTTAATGCTGCATGGCCTACACGAAAACGGGCGCCGGGTGTTTCATTCATTTGTCCAAAAACCATCACCATGTTTTTCAGCAAATCAGCTTTTTTCATTGCGTAATACAACTCGTTTCCTTCACGGCAACGTTCGCCGATTCCGCAAAACATACTGATGCCCTTGTTGTGCCCAACCATATTGTGAATCATCTCTGTCAGCAAAACCGTTTTGCCTACACCAGCCCCGCCGAACAAACCGGCTTTACCGCCACGTTCCAGCGGCACCAATACATCAATGGCTTTTATCCCGGTTAAGAATATTTCAGATTTTACAGACCTGTCCGACAATGGAGGAGGTTGCTGGTGCACATTACGACGTTCGCCTTTTGGCAATGGAGGCAAATGGTCAATGGTGTTTCCGAAAACATCAAGCATCCTGCCGATGATTTCTTTTCCTATTGGCACAGTAAGTTGTTTGCCTTCTGTTTCTACATCCATACCGCGGGCAAGTCCCTGTGTAGGATTCAGCGAGATGCCACGTACGGTGTTATCATCAAGCTGGGTTAATACTTCAACGGCAATTTGTTTGTTTTTCCCTGAATGAAGTAAGGTATAAATAGGCGGCAAATTATCATCAAACCAAACATCCACAACGCTGCCCCGAACAGAAATTATTTTGCCTTTCTGTACCCTTTCTGTATCATCTAGATTAACATTCATGGATATTTCTTTATTTACTGCTTCTTATTCCCAAATCTTTTTACCTCCATTTTACTCTATTTCCTGATAATTTAGTTGTAGCAATTTCATAATAACTTACCTGATTTTAAATGACCCTGATCATTTAAAACCGTGATTTGCATCATTATAATTTTTTAAGTATTATTTGTTAATCCCGGAGATTTCCAGGATTAAAATCCTGGAAGTCTCCGGGATGGGGTGATAGAGCTTTCCATGTAAATTTATTCTATGACTACATCATTTTACAGATTTTCATGATGTGCCAATGGGGGGTATTCTAAAACAATTATTCGTTCGTCAATATAACTTTTAATGCTTTTTCTTTCGCTGCATGCCCAAAAACTTCATACGCTTTTATTATGTCGCTTAACTTAAACCTGTGTGTAATCAATAGTTTGGGATTGAGTTTTTTTGATTGAACTGTCTTAAGCAACATAGATGTAGTGACCGTATCGACAAGACGTGTTGTAATAGCGATATTCCCGGCAGGTCATCTTTTAGGATGTGCAGGTCAGCGCCGCAGATACTTGTCTTTAATACTTTAACAATAATATCGGTATTATTTTGACCTTTTCTGATAGATATAAAATTGGAGGTAATCCATAAAAAGATTTGGATATTCTTCTCATGGCCAGGAATTGCAGTAAACGAAGAAATTTGACGGATTTCAATTTTACAAAAAAAATTAAGGTTATGAGATTAAACTTAAGATTTGTAATTTTGCACTCCTTTTTAAAAATGGAGACTTGTCCGAGTGGTTGAAGGAGCACGCCTGGAAAGTGTGTATACCTGCAAGGGTATCAAGGGTTCGAATCCCTTAGTCTCCGCATGAAAACATTCTTTGTTTACATTCTGCAAAGTTTAAAATAAGGCTCTTATTACCTTGAAGAATGTAATAATTTAGATAAAAGGATATCAAACATTTTGGCGGAATGAGTAAATATTCCGCGAGCAAAAGACCACTTAGGCCCTGATATTTTGAATTCCTACCTATAAGAACCTGACAAAACGGAAATTCTTCTTATTTATTGGTCCACTGTATCTTTATTACAACTTTTCACCTTAAGCATTTCTGATTTATAACGTTGAAAAAAAATCAGAATTAAAAAAACAATATCATGAAAAGGATGAAATACGTATTATTACATGCTTTATTTTCAACTATTTTTTTATTCACAATTGTTCTTACTTCTTTTGCCCAGGATGAAAATATTTCGGTGCATGATCCTTGCATAATTAAACAGGATAGTACTTATCATATCTTCTGCACCGGTTGGGGAATTACCTCGTGGTCATCAACTGACCTGAAACATTGGAAAAAAGGAACACCAGTTTTTACTAAAGCGCCCGATTGGACCCGGGAAGCAGTGCCCGGATTTAAAAATTTCTTTTGGGCCCCTGATATTTCTTATTACAATGGACGCTATTATTTATTATATGCAATTTCTGCTTTTGGTAAAAATACTTCTTGCATTGGTGTCGCTATCAACAAAACATTAGACGAAGGCAGCCCGGATTATCATTGGACAGACCACGGCAAAGTTATTCAATCAGTTCCTGGCAGGGATATGTGGAATGCGATTGATCCCAATTTAGTTACAGATTCTGCCGGAACCCCCTGGTTGGATTTTGGCTCCTTTTGGAATGGAATTAAATTAGTGAAACTCAATAAGGACAGATTAAAAGTTGCTGAACCGGAAGTTTGGTTCACGATTGCAAAAAGGCAACGAACTTTTGGTATTTCCGATACCTTAGCCGGAGATGCCGCAATAGAAGCGCCCTATATTTTTCATAAAGGAAAATATTTTTATCTTTTTGTTTCTTTTGATTATTGCTGCCGCGGTTTGAAAAGTAATTACAAGATAGTAACAGGAAGGTCGGAGAAAGTTAATGGCCCTTATACAGACAAAGATGGAACTTTGCTTACCAAAGGCGGAGGCACTATTTTACTTGAAGGAGACAGTGATTGGGCGGGATTAGGCCACAATGCAATACTTTCTGATACGGGAAAAGATTATCTCGTTTTTCATGCCTATGATGCCCATGATAACGGGAAACCGAAACTGCGCATTATACAATTGCAATGGGATAAAGATGACTGGCCTGAAGTGGTGAATGAGAACAAGTAAAAGCCTTTCTCTTAAAAACGATAGAGAAAAGCCATTTTTAGTCATCAATTTTTTTTAAAAAATCGCGAATATCCACGCTCAAATCGACTTGTGAAAAAAACCTTTGCAGGAAAATTTTTAGATACGCTCTTTATAAAAGACCGCCGGAATGTTATTGTCAAGCCGGAATGCTGCGCTTCGCTTTTAAATAAAACTGTCATCATTTTCAACATTTAAACGAAGCGCTGCATAGATATACAAATAAATACGCCATCCTACTTATCCGGCTATTGTCTTTCTCCCTTCCAATTTATAAACCTTAACCCAAATGGCTGATATAAAGGGGTTACAAT
The DNA here is from genome assembly GCA_963741705.1 of uncultured Chitinophagaceae bacterium. Lineage (GTDB taxonomy): Bacteria > Bacteroidota > Bacteroidia > Chitinophagales > Chitinophagaceae > Ginsengibacter. Next base: position 143,493 of record CAVUJE010000037.1, read on the forward strand.
TTCCAACTGTTTTGTAAGTTGATGATTTGTTCAGACTTTCTTTATCACGCTGATCACATATCTATTGTCAATATCTTCACTCATTCCTCCTCTTTATTTTTCAAACTCATCAGCAAGATATAGGCTCCTTTTGTTACAAGAGTCTTTCCCGATAAATCTTTTTCTGAAACGATTTCTGTAAATCCGTTTTCGCTTTTCCCAATTTCAATTTCCCGCATCTCAAATTTATTTTTCCCCGTATTTTCAAAAATGTAGTCTTTGCCTTCAAAACGAACAAAAGCTTCGTTAGGCAACACATTATGCGTCTTATTCTTTAATTCTATTTCTGCATTCATATACATGCCGGGCAAAAGATTCTTATCATAATTATCAAAATGGCAATGCACTTCAATAATGCCATCGGGCGATACATCTTTGCTGATTAAAATAATATCGCCGGGATATTTCTTATCCGGGCTATCGTTCGTATAGGAATTCACGTGCTGCCCAATGAATATTTTATCCAAATCTTTTTCAAATACTTTCAGATTCAGATGAATGTCGGAAGGGTTTACTAATTCAAAAAGCACATCACCCGGTGTTACATATTTTCCGATGTTTACATTTACTTTGGTAACAAATCCATCTATCGGCGAATACACATTGATGCTTCTGGAAATGTTACTAACCGAAAGATTGTTGGGATTAATTCTTACCAGCTTCAGCTTTTCCTCTAAAGATTTAACCAGGATTTTCTGAGTTTCAAAAGCTGACTGCGCCTGCTGAAACACCTTGTCGCTGCTTGCTTTGCTTGTGTTCAAATCTTTCTGGCGATTGTAGTCACTTTCATTTAAAGACAACTGCGCTTTGGCCGTAAGATAATCCTGTTGCAGTTGAATATATTGGTTGTCTTCCACAACAGCAATTACTTCATTTTTATTTATGTGGAGCCCTGGCAATAGTTGGGTTGATTTTAAATAACCGCCCAAAGGCACACTCACCGAAACCATATTTTGTGGCGGCACATCTATGCGTCCATTTACTTTTAAAATAGATCCAATTTCTTTTTGCTCTATGCTTCCAGTTTCTATATGCGCATTGTTCATCTGCGCCTCGGTTAACGTAATTGTATTTCCCGTCTCAGTTTTCTTTATTTCTTCCGCAGGCTTATTGTTCTTGCAGGAAGTAATCAGAAAGGCGATAGAAAATATGATAAATAGATTTTTCATTTATTTGTTTATTTACTGTTCAGATAATTAATTTGATTAATCGTTTCATTCAGGTTTTTGATAACTTCAATGTACTGGCTCTGAATGGTTACCGCCTGGTTCATCAATACCACCCAATCTAAGTAATTGATTTCACCATTGGTAAATTGGTTGGTGGCGGTAGATGAAATGGTTTCTGCACTTTTCAGACCTGTATTTTCATACCACGTAGCGCTTTCAAGAAATTTTTGATATTCAAGTAAAGCCGTTTTCTTTTCAGCATCCAAAGTCTGTAAGCCAAGCTCGTAATTGTTTTCAGCAATCAATTCCCTTACTTTCGCGGCACGGATAATTGCTTTTTGTGCACCATTAAATATTGGAATTCCTACACCAATCTGCACTGCCTGGAATCTCTTTGATGCGGGATAATATTTATCATTAGCCCCTGTGCCACGAATGCTTGTGTTGTTGTAACCAAATACCAGGTCAGGCGATAACTTCGACTTCTGATATTGTGTATTTGCTAATGCGATTTGATTTTGTTGCTGCAAAAATTGTAAGCGGGGATGTTGTTCTGATTCAATGAAATTTGCATTGGCAAATTCCTTTTTAAAACTTTCTGCTGAAGGAATATAAACCGTATTGGTTTTTAGCGCTAACTGAAATTGAATCTGTGCTATTTTTATATCCTGTTCCAATTGCTTTAGTTGAATGGATATTTGTCCCCGCTGGTTTTCGGCAGTTGCTTTCTCCAACACATTGCTTTCGCCTTTTTCAAAACGCAGATTTGCCTTCTGCAGAAATTCGACATACAGACTGTCTGTCCTCAACAATAATCTTCGCTTTTCAAATAAATACGAAAGGGTGTTGAATATATCTGAAACTGTTTTCTTTATTTCAACCTGTTTAACAGTCACAGCCATTTCACTTCCTGTAAACTCTTCTTTCAGCAACGATTTTTGCCTTGTATAAACAGTAGGAAAACTAATGGATTGGCTGATTCCAAATTTTGTATCGGTATAAATGCTATTGATTTGTCCTGCTTCGCCGAATACGGTTGTAGCGGGGATTACAGCAGAAGATTTTATTAGTTTTTGCTGATACTCCGCATTTAGTCTTTCATTTTTCAATGAAAGATTATTTGCTATAGCAGTGTCAATGGCTGCGGGGAATGTTATAGGCGTTTGTGCATAACCGTTATGAGCGTAAAATAAACTTATCATTACTACAAAAATCATCACGGCACCCGCATTAATTTTTATTTTTTTGGGCTTTATATTTTCAAACAAAAGATAAAGCACGGGCAATACAAAAAGTGTAAGAAAAGTGGCAATCATCAAACCACCAATAACCACTGTAGCGAGCGGACGCTGAACTTCTGCGCCTGCCCCTGTACTCAGCGCCATTGGTAAAAAACCTAATGATGCCACAAAAGCAGTCATCAATACCGGGCGCAATCTCACTTTGGTGCCCATCAATACGATGCGCTTTTTATTTTGCATACCTTCTTTTTTTAAGCGGTTAAATTCTGCTATCAGCACAATTCCATTCAACACGGCAATACCAAACAAAGCAATGAAACCCACGCCGGCACTGATACTGAAAGGCATACCACGCAAAGCCAGGAAGAAGATTCCTCCAATAGCGGAAAGTGGTATAGCAGAATAAATCAATAACCCTTGCTTTACAGAATTAAATGCGAAATAGAGTAAAATAAATATGAGGAATAATGCAATTGGAACGGCTATGATCAATCGTTGTGTAGCCGCATTCAGGTTTTCAAATGCGCCGCCATAAGTAGTATAATATCCCGGCGAAAAATGCATTTGGGTATTCACCTTGTCCTGCAATTCATGCACGATGCTTTGCACATCCCTGCCACGCACATTAAAACCCACGACGATTCTACGTTTGGCGTCTTCGCGCTGCACCTGGTTAGGTCCGTCTTTTATGGAAACATTGGCAACCTGCGATAGCGGAATCTGTAAACCACCACGTGCCGGAATCAGCAAATTTTGAACATCTTTTAAATCCTTTCTTCTATCACCTGCTAAACGTATAACTAAATCAAAATGCTTTTCACCTTCATAGACTAGTCCCGCATTTTGTCCCGCAAACGCAGTATTCACAACGCGATTGATGTCTGCAATATCCAAATGATACCTCGCAATCTCGTTCCTGTTATAATTGATAATAATTTGTGGCAAGCCCGTAACAGGTTCAATATACAAATCCTGGGCGCCTTTTACTGTATTTACGACGGATCCTAATTTAGCAGCATACACAGCCAATGTGTCCAGATCTTCTCCAAAAATTTTCACCACTACGTCCTACTTGCACCGGTCATTAACTCATTAAAACGCATTTGAACAGGATACTGGAAACCTGCGGTAATGCCCGGAACACATGCAAGGCCTTGCCCATCTTTTCTGCCAGTTCATCAAAAGTTGTTGCTGATGTCCAATCATTTTTATCTTTCAAAATCACCATCATGTCGCTGGCTTCCATCGGCATCAGGTAGGTAGGCACTTCGCCGCTTCCTATTTTGGTTACTACTTTTTCTACTTCAGGAAATTGCGTCTTTAAAATATGAGCAGCTTTGGTGGTGTACTCAATCGTAGTATTTAAGTTACTTCCGGTAAGCACTCTCGTATGCCACTCCAAAATCTCCTTCTTCCAATGCCGGAATAAATTCTCCCCCTAAAGTGGTGAAAGTAAATATGGCGATTGCAAATAAAGAAATCGCAGCTATCAAAACGGTTTTTGGAAATCTTAAAACTTTGCTTAGTGCAGACTGATACACACGTTCCACTTTTTCCATCACACGGTCTGAAAGATTCCTTTTTGTGCTTGATATTTTTGCTTAAAAACAGACTGCTCAACATAGGAATATAAGTTAGCGAAAGTAGAAAAGCGCCCAGCAATGCGAAGGCTACAGTCTGTGCCATTGGCTTAAACATCTTTCCTTCTATTCCCTGCAAAGTCAATATCGGCAGGTAAACAACAAGAATGATGACTTGCCCAAATACGGCACTGTTCATCATTTTACTGGCACTCTTTCGCACCTCTTCATCCATCTGCTTTTGCTGCAACCTGTTTACGACTTTAAACTTTTTACTATGCGACAGTTGGTGCATCACCGCTTCCACAATGATAACAGCACCATCTACTATCAATCCAAAATCCAAAGCGCCGAGGCTCATCAAATTTCCACTCACACCAAAGGCATTCATCATGATCACCGCAAAAAGCATTGCGGATGAAATACTGATGCCACCAACAAACCAGCTCTGAAATTTCCGAGAAACAATACCAGCACAAACACCACAATCAACGCACCTTCTATTAAATTTTTTTCGACCGTGCTGATGGCATGACTTACCATTTTTGTACGGTCAAGGAATGGTTCTATCACAACGCCTTCAGGCAAGGTTTTCCGGATTTGGTCAATACGTTCTTTTACATTTTTGATTACCTCATTGCTGTTGGCTCCTTTCCGAGCATCATCACTACAGCGCCTGCTACTTCCCCTTCATCATTATACGTCATCGCGCCATAGCGCACTGCAGTTCCTATTTTTACATCGGCAACATCTCTTATAAATAAAGGAGTTTCGCTGTCATCTTTTTTTATGGTAATGTTTTTAATATCGTCAATGCTTCCTATTAATCCTTCGCTGCGAATGTATAAAACGGTTGGTCCTTTTTCAATGTAGGCTCCCCCGGTATTCTGATTGTTCTTTTCCAATGCATCAAAGCGGCATTAATGGTGATGCCGTAAGATTGTAATTTATTGGCATCTGCTTCAATGGAATATTGTTTTAGTTTTCCACCAAAGCTGCTGACTTCGGCCACACCTTTTACACCCAGTAATTGCCGCCTTACAATCCAATCCTGTATGGTGCGTAGTTCTGTGGCGTCATATTGATGTTCATAACCTTTTTTTGGCCGGACTACGTATTGATAAATTTCGCCTAAGCCGGTCGTAACCGGTCCCAGTTCAGGATTGCCAATGCCTTTTGGAATTTGGGCTTGTACCTGTTGCAAACGTTCAGCAACTTGTTGTCGCGCCCAGTAAACATCCGTGTTATCATCAAAAACGATCGTAACCAATGACAGCCCAAACCTGGAAAAACTTCGGATCTGTTTTAAAC
>CAVUJE010000038.1:0-116808 GCA_963741705.1 uncultured Chitinophagaceae bacterium
CTGACCTGTGACTGTTCGTTACTAATCCCTGCTTTCCTTAGAATCCTTCAACTAAAAAAATATCTACCTTACTTATCAACCCATTGTGAATATTTTTTATGTATTTTTATCGTAATAAAAAAATACTTTGAACACTTATAGAGATCCTCACGATTGAAAACTAACTGGGAGATTTTTCAAAATAAGAAGAAGGGGAATTTGTTGGTTTGCTGGGGGTGGTTTTTGAAATTCCGGAAGATGATTTTTAGAGGATCGGATTGTACTAATAACAATACAAAAAGTATAATAATAAATAACTGAGTATTAAAGGCAATTTTTTTTAGTGATAGCGATAAATTAGCGCGTTGTGGGTCATGCTGATAAACCTCTATAACTCAAATACTTTTCCTACATTTGATTATTATGACATATCAAGTTGACATATTAAATCCAAAAGCAGATAAACTCTTGCAAGACCTTGCAGACTTGAAACTCATTTCTCTTTCAAAGCCATCTAATGACCCATTCTTAACTGTAGTTAAACGCCTTCGAAAGAAAGCTGCAGCTATTACCCCACCAACATTGGAAGAAATAACAAGAGAAGTTGAAAAAGTAAGAGCTAAACGATATGCCAGCAAAAACAAAGCATAAAATTATCATTGACACCAACGTTTGGAACGGCGGTGTTCCTCATTTCCAATCACCAACGCGAGTGAAGAGCCGCCGCCGCCTGGTCTCCTGACCAACGGCATATATGCATTTATCCCAGCTTCCTCACAGTCCTTGAAATAAAAACTCAATCGCTGTCCGTACGCCTGCACTTCGAATGAATATGAAAGACAACTTGCGAGGTTTACCCCGCCCAATATGAAGGGCAGCCGCAAGGGATTGCCCCTACGGACAAAACATAAATTCCTGTATTTTGTTGGTTTACTGTATGATATTAGTGAAGCTTTTACTTCTAAGAAAACAAATAAATTAATTCTAACTTACAAAATATGATTATAAGAGAAGCCGTAATTGACGACATCCCGCAAATTCAAAAAGTAAGAAATTCTGTCAAAGAAAATACTTTATCAGACCCAAACCTTGTAACAGATAAGGATTGCGAAGAATTTTTAATGGTAAGAGGAAAGGGTTGGGTTTGCGAAATAGAGAATCAAATCGTAGGATTTGCGATTGCTGATTTGAGAGACAATAATATTTGGGCATTATTTCTACAGCCGGAATTTGAAAATTCAGGAATTGGCAGGCAATTGCACAACATTATGCTTGACTGGTATTTTGATCAGACAAAAATCAATGTTTGGTTAGGAACGTCACCCAAAACAAGAGCAGAAACTTTTTACAGGAAATCGGGCTGGAAAGAAATTGGAACCCACGGAAAAGGAGAAATAAAATTTGAAATGAGTTTTGATAACTGGACAAGAATGAAGAAAAACCGGGTATCTGTTTAGTGCAAATGCTGATATGAAATCACATATAAAAAAAACGCAAATTCACTTATAAGTTTTTAGCTTTATATCTCCATAAGTATATTAGCAATGAACTTACAAAAAATCTTCTTTAGCTATTCAAGAGCCGATGGTTCAGATTTCGCTCTGAAACTTGCACTCGATCTTAAAAAAGCAGGCTATGATGTGTGGATTGACCAGGAGGATATAAGGGCCGGAACAGACTGGGACCTTGAAGTGGAAAAGGCCCTGGAAACCTGCGACTGCCTGCTATATATTGAAACAGAAAAATCAGTAAACTCTAACAATGTGCTGGACGAAGTATATTATGCATTGGGCCAAAATAAAAAGGTAATACCTCTTATTGTCCGCGATAGCAAAACGCCTTTCCGGCTGGAAAGGATACAGCATATTGACTTTGAAAAAAATTATGAAGAGGGGTTAAACCAGTTAGTTAGTGAGCTAAAGGCTAATCCCGCATGATACCGCATTTACTGCAGATGACAGCTTTGCAAATAATATTCCCTCCAAATCATTTGACAAAAAAAAGGCCTGGCTGAAATTAGCGGCTACAATCTTTTTAATTATTATAACGGCTGCCATACTGTATTTGATAAAAAATAAAAAGATACCGAATGAAGAAAAAGTAGCAGTAGCAACGCTGGCAGACAGCACCAAACAAAATGATGAAATGCCTGCCGGTCAGCTACAGGAAGAACTTACAAAAGCGCCTTTGGCGACTAAAAAAGCAAGTGAAAAAAACACGAATACTTTAAGCCCATCCGTAAAGGAAAATATGCCCGTAAACTTAATTGAAACATTTGAAGGTAACTGGCAACTTGTGGCTGTAGAGCCAAAAGCCAAATCGCAGGAAGGATACCTGAAGATTGAAGCCATGGACGGTGGAAAAGCCAGGATCCGCAGCTATACGCAATTCTATTATTTTAAAACTAACGATACTTCTTTTTTAATTGTTTTTAATGGCTTTGCAGGATGTGCTTCCTGTATATTAAAGGATGAAATGAAAATCGATGTGGAAGATATTTCCATTGGATCGCAGACTTATAAAACTTTAAAAAAAGATCAGCAGGATGGTGGAAAGGCTGGCGATACCATTATGAATGTGGGTTCCAATAAATCAATTCGTGCATCGGCTACCCTGCTCCTGATGAAAAATAAAACCGCGGTTATTAAAGTGCAGCAAACCAAAGCAACTCCGCTAAGTTATGGCTTAGTGTTGCAGCCTTTCGTGTATTCATTTACGTTTACAAAAGTGGAATAGTTTTTTTGAATAATCTTCTTGTACCAGCCGGAAGGAAAACAAAAATCCGCTGTTAAACTTCGTTTACCATTTCATACTATCAGTGCGTACTCAGTCCCAGCCGAGTCTCCTGAAAGGGACACGGCGTAAACGAGAAGATCAACAGGCAGGGAATAAATAGTATGTCAACAAACAACAGATAACTCTGAAAAGAATGGCTCATATTATAACCGTCAGGTGTTATGATTCGACTCATCCTTTAATTAACATTAGGCATATATTGCATACAGATTTGAGTAATGGCAGATGAAGATATTGGCTGAGGCGAAGCTTATTAATTTGAATTGTAATTCTTCAATAACTCTTTATAAGTCCATTCGTTTCCCTTTGCAAAAAAATTATAGGTTTTGTCCCAATCAGTTCCTTCTCCCCAACCTGTCATTGATGAAATTATTTTAGTGTGCGTTGGGTCTATTTCTTTAAACTGAATGATTTCCTGCAGATGTTGATCATTATCTCTTACTTGCTTTACAAAATTGTTATTAAGATTTACTTTTAATACAAGCAATTCCTTATCAATAAAACTCACGATAGGCAGCCTGATGGAAGAACTGTCTGAAAGGCCTTTTGTACTGTCATAATTAGTAATAATGTATCCGCCCGACTTGAGTTCAATGTGAGCTACTGGTGCAATCCATTTTTTTAATTTGTCGTCATTGGTAAATAATTCCCAGGCATCCGATACATTGATGGGAATTATGCATTCTATGCGTAAAACTCTTTCTTCTGCCTGGTTTTTATAGGAAGTATTTTCGATTGTCTGACTTTGAATACCCTTAGCCATCAAGAAGAGAGTTAAAATCGTAATGACTATTTTTAATTTCAAGATTTTGAATTTTATGATAAGAAGTATATTATTATTTAGAGATAAATCTACTATTAAAACCTGAATACAGGTTTGAATTTATTTGGTGCATTTTTCAACATGCCTTGTCATAAACAGTTTACACGAAAAAGTGTAAAATGTATAATTCAAATGAGTTGGCAGGAAGGATTTTATAGCAACTAACTTAAACTCAAACCAGTCAGTCTACCAACCTGTGACTTGCAGGCTCTGGCTAAAATTAAATTTCCACCTTATTCCATTCCCTGATCTTACATAAAAAAGTGTCTTTACCAATTCGCCTCTTTCGTAGAATCTTAAAATTAATTAGTGCTTTTTTCCCGAGGTTGTAACTCAGGACTGTTAAGATATTAGAACAAAAATTCCAATTATTTCTCCGTTTACTGTAAATAATCGTCGCAACCAGGATTAATAAAATGAAAAGATAGCAGGATTGTTCCATCCTGTAATACTGCAAATCCTGGATTACACTACCTGGCATTATTTGTTCTAGTTGTACTCAGTCTCTTCAGGTATTGGAACTATTTCATATTTTAAATTCCATTCTTTTATGCTGTCTAAATTGGTGGTATTTCTTTATAGGCAAATCTGTCCAATAGCCCATCTTCTTCCAACTCTTTTAACTGTTTCCAATAACTATCCGGAATCCAGCAGACGAATAAATAAAGGCTTTTTCTATTTATCTATGGCTTCGACATTTTTGCTATTTCAATAGAAGTTTCGTCCTTAACAGGAATACAATTTTTTTGCATTTGTTCCGTTTTCAAAAAAAACAAACAATATGATCGTTCCTAACATGTCGTTGCCCGAAATCAGGAAATCAGTATTTAATGATTTTGTATGCGAAGTAAAAAGTAAGGTGCAGTCCGTAAAAGTTACTCACCAAAGTAAATGGATAAGAAATGGAAGAAAAGATTTTGTAGAAACAATTTTATTTCCTGTAAAAAGCAGAAATAACTGGCGTATGACGGTTGCCTGCAACAAGAACGGTGTAACTGCCATGCCTTATCTTATTTCATACAACAACATAGGCATGACGGCTTCGCACATTCCTTTAGATGATGATACTATGCCATTAATGCATTTTAACACCCATTTTTTTAAACGTTATAAAGAACGGGGAAAGCTTGAAGTTGAAAAGCCGGAAGACCTTGTAAAAAGATTTTTCAGAAAGAATATTGTTCTTTTGCCATGTTATTCTCCCCGGAAAGACGGCACGCTGCAGCTTTTTACTCCGCTGGCGGGGGGTGTGGGCTTAGGCAATTATCATAAAGAATCTGATATATGCGAATTCAAAACATTTGTAGATGACAGCTTGTTGGGGCAAAACCAGAAAGAGGAAATCATTGATATATGGAACCAGACTTTAAAAGACCTAATGGCTGAAATGCAAAGGCGAATCGATAAGAGGCAATCTGCTAAACGTTGAGATAAGCCTGTCAATCCAACTTAATCCGCTTTTCTTTTTCATAGAAACTTCTCCCGCTTCGTATGCACACCGAATCCTTCACCGGTTTTTTCCACCGGCCACTTTAATAAAATAAAAATCATTCTTATTTCTTGCTTTACTGCAATTTAAGTTTTGAAGATTTTGTTTAAAAAGGTGAAGGACTAATACACGACCATCCGCCATCTACAATTAAGCTCTGTCCTGTAATATGTTTTGCCTCATCAGAAACAAAGAACAGGGCCGCGTTTGCTATATCAGTTACCGTTGCCGGCCGGCCCATTGGTGTAAGTTCCGACCATATTTTTTCGTAACCGGGATCATTCAAAGTTCTTTCCGTTAAGGTGGCTCCCGGTGCGATAGTGTTTACATTTATTTTGTATTTGGAAACTTCGATCACCAGGTTTTTAGCGAGCATTTCCAACGCTGCTTTCGTCATCCCATACACCGCAAGATCTTTATGCGCCTGGTGGCCGGTAACGGATGAAGTGAACAATAATGAACCCCCCGTTTCCTGTTTCTTCATTTGGTTGGCTGCAGCCTGGGCCAGGAAAAAAGTGCCGCCAAGATTTACCTGCAAAACCCTTGAAAACGATTCAGGCGCATAAGTAAAAAAATCCCCGAAAAGCGTAATGCCGGCATTGGCGATTACAATGTCAATCTTTCCAAATTTTTTTACGGTATCATCTACCATTTTTTTAATAAAATTTACATCGCCGGCATCGCCTGCAAAAGGGATACATTTTTCATCCACTTCTTTATTTATGATTCCCGCAGCATCATTGCAAAGATTTTCATCTACATCATTTAAAATTACATATGCTCCTTCGTGCGCAAGCAGATAGCAAATCTGAAATCCAATCCCCTGCCCTGCGCCGGTTACTATTGCTACTTTCTCTTTAAAATTCATTATCGTTTTTTTTATTAATGCGAGTCTTTTAAAACCTCACTTCCTGAACTTCCCCGCAAAAAATCCAGGTCAGTTCCCAAATGAGCTTGCTGCACGTGGCTTATATACATGCTGACATACCCTCTTTCTGTTGCCGGCGGCAAAGGAATAAATTGCTCTTTTCTTTTTTGTAATTCTTCATCGCTCAATGCTACATTCAGGCTACGGTTTGCTACGTCCAGCGTAATCAAATCTCCTGTCTGAATAACCGCGAAATTCCCTCCGAGCGCTGCTTCAGGCGAGACATGCAAAATAACGGTCCCGAATCCTGTACCACTCATTCTGCCATCTGATATACGAATCATATCTGTAATTCCTTTTGCTAACAATTTTTTGGGCAATCCCATGTTTCCTACTTCCGGCATCCCGGGATAACCTTTCGGGCCAACGTTTTTCAAAACCAAAATACTGTTTTCATCCACATCAAGGTTATCATCATCCACCCGGTTTTTATAGTCGTCTATATTTTCAAATACCATTGCTTTCCCTGTATGTTGCATCAGCCGAGTACTTGCCGCAGAAGGTTTCATCACGGCGCCATCTTCACAAATATTTCCTTTTAAAACTACAAGCGCGCCTTCCTCCCTGAAAGGCTTATCCATTGAGGCAATTACGTCATCCTCAAAAATTGTTGCATTACTGTAATTTTCACTTATCGTTTTTCCATTCACTGTCATACAATCTTTATGAAGAATAGTATCCAGTTCTTTTAATACCGGCTGCAATCCACCCGCGTAGAAGAGGTCTTCCATAAAATATTTTCCTGAAGGCTGCAGGTTTACGATGAGTGGAATATTGGCAGATAACGTATCAAAATCCTTCAACTCAAGGGGAACGCCTATTCTTCCGGCAATGGCCAACAAGTGAATTACAAAATTGGTAGAGCCTCCGATAGCGGCGTTCACCTTGATGGCATTTTCAAATGCATTTCGTGTAAGTATATCCGTTAGTCTAACATTTTGCCGCACCATTTCAACAATACGCAAACCGGAAAGCTGTGCCAATACTTTGCGCCGTGCGTCAGCAGCCGGAATCGCCGCGTTATCGGGAAGTGAAAGACCCAATGATTCAACCATGCAAGCCATTGAAGAAGCCGTTCCCATTACGGCACAATGGCCACGGCTGCGGCACATAGCGGATTCAATAGTACGCAGTTCTTCTTCCATTAATTTATTTTCTCTTATATCATCATGGTATCGCCATATATCGCTCGTGCCGACACTTTTACCATTATGCCTTCCCGTTAGCATAGGGCCTCCGGAAACTACAATAGTTGGGATGTTAACGCTGCAGGCTCCCATAACCAAAGAAGGTGTTGTTTTATCACAACCGCAAAGCAATACGACGCCATCCAGCGGATTAGCACGAATAGATTCTTCCACATCCATACTTGCCAGGTTACGGTATAGCATAGCTGTGGGTTTTATTAATGTTTCCCCAAGCGACATCACCGGGAACTCAACAGGAAAACCGCCTGCTTCCAGTATCCCTCTTTTCACAGACTCTGCCAGTTCCCTGAAATGGGCGTTGCAAGGTGTTAGTTCGCTCCAGGTATTGCAAATGCCGATTACAGGCTTTCCGTTAAATTCATAATCCGGTATGCCCTGATTTTTCATCCATGCCCGGTAAATAAATCCTATTTTGCCTTTGCGTGCGAACCATTCACTGCTACGCAAATTTTGCATTGGGTTTTCATTCATAAGACTCTTTTTTTATTGCAGAATATTTCATTCAATTTAAAGGTATTTTTTTATCTAAACATTTCTAAAAATATTTGAAACCTGAAAGTATATGCCTTTTCTCTTCCCTACTGGCTTTTATTTTTATTAAAATGCAAATCATTTCCTTCGTGCTCTTTGTGCCTTTGTGGTAAAGAAAAACTTTTCCGAAGCAAAAGAGAAATCAGTTAACCATAAAGCACACAAAAATTTCTACGAAATAATTCATCGGTAAAAACTCTATTTGTATACATTCAAAAACAAGCTTTTCCTCTGCAAAACCCAATTCACTAATTTGCTATTTGCGAATCATGATTAAAAATATTTTTAAACCGTTTAAAAATATTTACCGCTTATAAACCTTTGCCTTTTTTAAAGTAAAATAACACCTATCTTAAACACTTAAAATTTAACCTAAATAATTATTATGGCTATACATTTCGCCGGCATTACAGCAGCTCTTGCAATGGTAATGCTATCCTGCAACCATACAGCAAATGGAATTCCCCAGGTATCCAAATCAGATTCTACCGCTCCATCTGTTGAAACCAAAGCGCCTAATACCGATTACAAGCCAGCTTTCGCAGGGCAAACCCGGATCGCAGCCGTAAAAACCACTACCCCATTCCAGGTAAAAATATTGAGCAAGGATTTAAAAAGGCCATGGGGCATCACTAGTCTTCCCGATGGACGATTCCTGATCACAGAAAAAGAAGGTATTATGCGTATTGCCACGCAGGACGGAACTTTAAGCAAACCCATCACCGGAATTCCCAATGTGAATTCTTCAGGGCAGGGAGGTTTATTAGGAATTACCATTGATCCTGATTTTGCAAATAACCGGATGGTCTATTGGGTTTTTTCTGAAAAAGAAACCGATGGAAATCTTACGGCAGTTGCCAAAGGCAAACTGGCTGACGATGAAAAAACTATTCAAAATGCCAGCGTTATTTATCGCGCTACTCCGGCACATAACAGCACGCTACATTACGGCGGGCGTATTCTTTTTGACAAAACCGGAAATATTATTTTCAGTACAGGCGAGCGCTCAGATTTAGAAACAAGGCCGCAAGCTCAATTTCTTAATTCTTCTCTTGGAAAAGTTATCCGTATCACTACCGATGGGAAAGCAGCTCCCGGAAATCCTTTTATTAACCAGGCAGATGCAAGGCCCGAGTTATATTCTTATGGTCATAGAAATGTGCAGGGCCTCGCATTAAATCCTGCAACAGGCGATTTGTGGGAATCAGAATTCGGGCCACGCGGCGGCGATGAAATCAATCTTATCCAACCGGGAAAAAATTACGGATGGCCTGTTATAACTTACTCTCTTGAATATAATGGTAATAAAATTGGCGATGCCATTCAGCAGAAAGAAGGTATGGAACAACCTGTTTATTATTGGGATCCGGTAATATCGCCAAGCGGCATTACCTTCTGCAGCAGCGATGCGATACCGGAATGGAAAAACAATCTATTTGTTGCTTCACTGAGCGCTCAGCATATTGCCAGGCTTGTTATAAAGGATAACAAAGTAGTGGGAGAAGAAAGATTGCTGGCTGATGAATCGCAAAGATTCAGAGATATTACCCAAGGCAAAGACGGCGCGCTATATGCTGTTACTGATGATGGAAGATTATACAGGATGGGGAAATAGATTTTAAAACTAAAAAAGAAACAATTAATTCAAAATAAAAATCTTCCAGGCTAATGCGCTATCCGGGCTTTGTTCTGTAGCGCCTGATAAGTAAAGGCTTTATCTAAATTCTGTAAAAGAAATTAACGCTATTTATCTATAAATTCACGCCACTTTATCCAAATTAAAATCAAACAAAACCCTTGTTCCGTCTTTATTTTCTTCACTCATCTTTCCACTCAGTTGTCGTGTAAGAAGTGAAATTAATTGTCCTCCAAAACCGGTACCATGCGTAAGCCCGGATTTGCCCACCCCATTATCAGAAACTTCAAGATGAAGAATTCCATTAGATTTCTTTTCCAACTTGATTAATACATTTCCATTTTGCCCTTTTGGAAAAGCGTATTTTAATGTGTTCGTAAGCAATTCATTTACTATCAATCCAAGAGGAACTGCGGTATCAATATCTACATCTAATTTTTCCATGGCCAGTTCTATCTTTATTCTTTGTTCCGCGCCAAAGGAATCCAGGATACTTTCACTAAGATTGAGAAAATAATCTTTCATTTCAATGGCTCCCAGGTTTTTGCCCTGGTATAATTTCTGGTGAACAATGCCTATTGAATGTACGCGGTTTTGCCCCTCCAGCATAGCTTCTTTGGTGTTAGGGTCATCTATTTGAGAAGATTGCAAAGCGAGCAGACTGCTTACTACTTCCAGGTTGTTTTTTACACGGTGATGAATTTCTTTTAGCAGCAATTCATTTTCTGCATTTTTTCCTGCAAGCAGTCGGTTGCTCTTGCTCCGGTTACGATAACTTATAAAACTGAAAATCAGCAGGCCTGATAATAACAAAACCACTCCGGCGCCCAGCCATTGTATTTCCTTTTGCTGTGAAATTTGCTTTTGTTGTAATGCGATAGTGGCTTCTTTCTTTTGGGTTTGATATTTGGTAAGCATATCAGACATCGCTTCATCACTTTTGACAGACGCAATGCTATCCCTTATCACCAATGCTTTTTTATGATAAACCAATGCAGCTTTGTAATCGCCCAGGTGTTCATAAATCGTACTAACATGAAGATAATTTTCCGTAATATTTGAAAGATCACTATCTTTTTCCTGCAAGCGAACCGTCTCCAACTGGTAAGGTAAGGCTTCCTTATAATTTCCCATCAGAAGGTTTACTTCGCCAAGGTTAGCAATAGTTGCAGATATTGCATTGGGGTAATTTGTTTTTCTTGCGATGGCTAATGCATTCTTATAATCCTGGATCGCTTCCGGGTAGCGTCCCAATCGTTTTAATGCATTGCCATGATTATTTAAAAAATCACAAATAAATATTTCTCCAAAATTACGGGAGCGGGCTAAGTGCAGGGCCTGGTCATAAAAATCAAAGGCCGCCTTATTATCCTCCATATTAATTTTTACATCCCCGGCCATTGTAAGCGCATATACCATCTCATCATCCAGGTGGTTTTTTTCACAAATATCAATTGCCTTTTTTGCATAATCCATTGCTGCCTTAAGCCTCCCCTGGCGGATAAGGTCTTCAGAAAGACGTTCATAGGCGGCAGCCATCCCCTTTTTATCATCCAACGCTTCCATCAATCGTGAAGCTTTCAAATCAGCCGCCATAGCCTTTTCAATTTCACCTTTCTTTTTAAATACCCAGGCAATTTTAAATTGTGTAGTGGCTTGCCCCCTTTTGTTATCAATAGCAATATAACCCGCTATCGCTTTGTTGAAAAACTCTGTTGCCGAATCCAGTTGAAGCAGGTTGGCATGCATTCTCCCTTCCATTTCATAAAATTCAGGCTGCCGCTTTTTGTCGCCGATCTTGTCAGCTAAATGTACACCCTGCCTTGAATACTCCAATGCCTTTTCCATATCAATGCCAAAAGCCACGTCTGTTAATTGTTTAAGGATCTCCAGTTTTTGCGTATCCGCCCTGGCCGCAGATAATTTCAGTTCAAGGCTGTCATAAGGATTTTCCTGGCCAAAAGCCAGGTTGAAGGAAAATAATAACAGTAAACCAACTTTTATCATAAATTTTTATTTTCATGTAATCATTACCGTTACCTATATTCCATACCTATAAAGTTTGAATTTTTTCAAGCAAATGTTCTTTCAATCCGGCACTCAACGGAATTGGCTTTATTGTAAATAATCACGTGGCTTTCTGCTACTTCATCTACCTGGGCAATATTGATAATATAAGAGCGATGTATTCTTACAAAAAGCTGAGCAGAAAGTTTTTCTTCAATAGTTTTAAGGGTGACAGACAACAGGTATTCTTTTTCTTTAGTTTCTTTAGTAAATATGCGGCTGTAGTTCCGGTCTGCTTCGATGTATAATATATCATGAACCATAATTTTAATCATTTTGTCCCTGTATCTGACAAATATTCTGTCTTTAAGTATAAAAGTTGGTTCATCGTTATTTTCAAAATTTGGAATAGGGCCGGTGTGCTTCTCTGCCAGCCTGCAAATCGTAAGTTCAATAGCTCTTTGCAAATCCAATTGCTTAAAAGGCTTTGTAATAAATGCTGAGGGTTTGGTAGTTTTAGCCCTGTTGAAAGTAGCCTCATCGGCATTAGCCGTAAGATAAATTACCGGAATGTCTGAAAACTTCTGAATCTCTTTTGCTGTCTCTATTCCATCCAAATCTCCTTTAAGATTAATATCCAGCAGGATAATATCCACGTCGTTGTCTTTCACATGAAAGATAGCCTCTTCTCCCCGGGGCAAAATGCCCGTAACTTCATAACCAAGGGCTTCCAGCTGCATTGTTATTTTAGCGCCAATGATCATTTCATCTTCTACAATAAGAATTTTTATTAAATTATCCATGAATGCAGGAAAGAGTTAGTTTGAAAAAAAATTAAGATAGTAATAAATATTCTAAATATAGCTTTATTTAAAATATTTCTTTCAGGATTCGTCAGAATAAAATAAGGGCGCTATGCTTACTAAATGTTTTATTTTTTAACCAGGTACTTCTGTGGATCTGTCATGAAAGAGTCTTTGCATTCTGCGGAACAAAAACCATAAATTTTTCCTCCATAATGAATGGTATCGGCAACTCCTGCAGACAGAGGCATTCCGCATGCCAGGTCTTTTTTGGATGCAAAATCAACACCAGGGAATTTATTTTCAGAACTTTTCAATACTTCCTGCAAATTGCTTTCAGAACCTGATTTGCCAGTCTTTGGATTTTGAGAACAAGCCGAAAATAATAAAGAAATAATAAGAATTCTTTTCATAAAAGTATAATTTGTGAATTGTAAAGAAATTTAAAATGATTAAGATCTGATGATTAGATCCGGTTGAAATTTAGAAATGTAAATATTTATTGGTTATAAATAATTTCTTTTAAAAACTGTAACAAATTTATGCGATTACAGGCCGATGATGAGTTAAAGAAACTATCAAATTTTCTTTTAAAATCACAATAATTTATTAAACTAAGATTGTGCCATCCAACAAAATTTTGTTTATGAATGATTTAATTGAGAAAAAAGAAATAAGAGAGGACGAATCCAATATTCCTTTAAAGCGTGTACTGGGTGTGTTTACAGCCATCTTGTTGGTGTCAGGAAATATGATTGGAACAGGAATTTTTAAAAAAGTAGTTCCCATGGCTCAGACAGGAATGAGCCAAAATTTAATTTTGTTAGCTTGGATAGTGGCAGGGCTTATTGTCTTATTTGGCGCATTTACTTTCGCGGGATTGTCAAAACTTACCATGGAATCGGGAGGCAATTACGAATACCTGAGAGTTTCTTTTGGCAATTTTATTGCCTTCCTGAATGGGTGGGGATTGTTTATTATTATCGGAAGCGGGTCTGTAGCAGCAATAGCATTTATTTTTTCACAATCCGTAAACTCACTTATTGCGATACCTGATCCTTTCAGGCAATGGAGCCATATTTCAATTGCCCATTCTGTTTATCCATTCGACAGTTCGGGGATCAAAATTTTCTCGGTAATTACAGTAGTCGTCCTGACATGGTTCAACTATAGAGGAGTAAAAAACAGTGCCACATTAAATAACATAGTTACTTCCGCAAAAATTTTAGGTATTTTATTTTTGATTCTCGCCGGTTTAATCCTTGCCAATCCTTCCTCAAGTGCTGAGGCTATTTCAAGTCCTTCAATTATTCATCACATTCCTTCTCTTTCTATTTTTATGGCGGCGATGCTGAGTGCTTTCTGGGCCTATGATGGTTTTACAAACGTTACAGCAATCGCGGGAGAAATAAAAAATCCCAAACGAAATATTCCTATTGCTATTATCACGGCCGTAGCCCTTGTAATGACATTATACGTTTGTATTAATTACGCTTTTATGAAGGCAATGCCTTTAGATGAACTAGCTGCCATGGGCGAAAACAAAATAGCAGCTACTGCAATTGCCGGTAAACTTTTAGGAAACAAAGGAGCTATGCTAATTTCTATTCTTATAATGCTTAGTTCTTTTGGCACGCTCAATATCATCCTTCTTTTTTATTCGCGGGTATATTTCAGAATGGCGCAGGAAGGTGTATTTTTTAAAGGCGCATCAAAAGTTCATCCTTTTTACAGGACTCCCTACAATGCTTTGTTGTATTCAATGATTTGGAGCTGCATCCTTATTCTTTCCGGAACTTTTGATGTGCTGACCAATATGGTAATTTTCACAGGATTTGCTTTTTATATGCTTACAGCCGTCGGTTTAATAAAATTGAAAAGAAATAAAACCATCACAGATAAAATCCCGGGTTATCCTATTGCCCCGGTTCTATTTATTTTATTTACGGCCATTTTCCTCGTAGGAATATTAATAAGCAATCCGAAGCAAAGCCTTGCCGGAACCGCATTGCTATTTACCGGCGTTCCGTTCTATTATTTCTTCCGAAGAAAGAAACGAGACTGACCAGGTATCATCAAAATAAAAATTCTTTATATTTATTGCTTTACTGGCAAAGGTTTTGTTGTTAATTTTATATGATGAACCTTCACGATTTTAAAGAAACATTATTAGGCGATTCGCCACCTGCCGGTGTGCCAGATCATTTAAAAGCTTTGTGGTTGGAAGCGAAAAACGAATGGGAAAAGGCCCATGCTCTGATACAGGACTTCAGTGATAAAAACGCGGCATGGATACATGCCTATCTTCACAGGAAAGAAGGGGATATATATAATGCCGATTATTGGTATAACCGCGCAGGCAAAAGGCGACCGGATATTTCTTTGGATGAAGAATGGGAACAAATTGCAAAAGCGTTGTTGTAACCAGGTCTACGATTTGCGAAGCCGTTTATAAATTTTAATAGCGGCAAAAAGTAAAAAGCCAAAGGCGATCAAAACGCCCAAGCCCCAAACAAAACTTATCAATTGCTTTACTACCGCCAGCATTACGATGGCAACTAAAAAAATAGTGGCGACTTCATTCCACATTCTTAACTGTTGGGAGTTCCACCGAAAATCTTCTTTTTGTTGCTGACGAAAAATAGTATGTAAAAAAATGTGATAAATAAATAATCCTAAAACGAAAAAAAGTTTCACCAAAAGCCACATGGGAAGACTTCCATATAAAAGTCCCATCCATGTTCCAAAAATTAAAGTAAGAATGGCTGACGGCCATGTAATACCATACCACAAACGTTTTTGCATAATTGAAAACTGATTCAAAAGAATCTGTCTTTCAGGTTCTGGCTTTTCATAAGCTTCAGCACTATAAACAAAAAGCCGCACGATATAAAAAAGCCCGGCAAACCAGGTAACGACGAAGATGATATGAAGCGCTTTTACGTAGAAGTACATTTGGAGTTAATTGTCAATTAATGTCTTTTTTATCATTAACATTCAGTAAGTTTTTATCTCTTGAATAAGACTTATTAGAAAGCGTTTAATAAGAATTAATACTTTTCAAGCCATAAATCTAAATAGTTCAATTCACCTTTCACAATTCACCATTCCTTCCACGGCATCTACCCATAATGAATTTGTATTCAGGCATGGAATCATCTCAAAAGATTCGCCACCCGCCAGCATGAAAATTTCTTTTCCCCGCATTCCTATTTCTTCTAAAGTTTCAAGGCAATCGCTTACGAAAGCAGGACACAAAATCAGCAGGTTTTTTATCCCTTCCTTTGGCATTTCTGCCAACCGGATATCCGTGAACGGAGTCAGCCACCCCTTTCCCAATCTCGACTGAAAAGAAATACTATACCTGTTAACGGGAATTTCTAACTTTTCACAAACAAGTTTTGTAGTAGTTTTTACCTGGTGGCGATAGCAAAATTGATGCGCAGGAGAAGGCGTTTCGCAACAGTTATCGCTTTGCAGGCAATGACAACCTGTAACATCACTTTTTCGAATATGCCTGCCCGGTACACCATGATAACTGAACAAAATATGGTCATATTTTTTTTCCAAATAAGGTTTTATATTTTCTGCAAGTGCATTTAAATATGATTCATCATTATAAAAAGGCGGAACAAAAGAAATTGTAAAAGGATATTTTGTTTGGTTATAAACTTCCTTCATATGTTCCACTGCCGTTTCATAGCTTGACATCGCGTAATGCGGATAAAGCGGCAGTATGACAACTTCTTTTATTTCCGGCTCTCTGGCAAGCAGAGCTGAATAAGCATCTTTAGCAGTAGGATTTCCATAGCGCATGGCAATCTCAACCGGTTCTTCAACCCGGGCTTGCAATGCCTGCTGCAACTTTTTGGTATAAACTATTAAGGGCGATCCACCGTCAGTCCAGATTTTTTTATAGGCTTCCGCTGATTTGGAAGCACGAAAAGGAACAATAATTCCCTTTACCAATAAAGCCCTGAACAACCAGGACTTATCAATTACTCTTTCATCCATTAAAAATTCATCCAGGTATTTTTTTAAATCCGGTATTTTTGTAGAATCCGGAGAACCCAGATTTATTAAAATAATTCCTTTCTTCGATTTTGAGATCATAATTTAAATTATTTGCAAATGTAAGGGCACATTCATGAAGTAAATTAAAGATTTCGCCAAAAAGTATCGTTTCTTTTGAAGATAAAGTAAAGAAAACACACTTATGACCAAGCAATGACTTTTAAAAATGTCTTTCGCATACTTTTGCAACCATTAAAATGGATTTAGTAAAAAACTCATATAACAACTCATTAAATAGTTTCTGTATAGTTGGCATCAATTATCGGAAAAGCGATATGGATATTCGCGGAAGATTTTCGCTTTCTGCAGATCAAACGATTAGTGTCCTTCAGCAGGCTTTGGCAAAAAATATTACCGGATGCCTCGCGCTCTCTACCTGCAATCGAACGGAAATTTATGGCATCAGCAATAACCCCAACGTTTTTGCTGAATTGCTTTGCGAAAACACATCCAATCAATTAAAAGATTTTCAAACTCACGGATATACTTATCATGGATTGGAAGCAATTGAACATTTGTTCAAAGTAGCATCCGGACTTGACTCGCAGATCATCGGTGATTATGAAATTCTTTCACAACTTAAACAAGCTGCAAAAACGGCAAAAGAAAACGGGTGCATTGATAGCTTTATGGAAAGAGCCGTTAATTATTCATTGCAGGTTTCAAAAGAAATTAAAACAAAAACAAAATTAAGTTCCGGGATTGTTTCTGTTTCTTATGCAGCTATTGAAATTATCAAAGAAAAAATAAAAGACCTTTCTGATAAAAAAATTCTTTTAGTTGGAACAGGAAAATTCGGCAACCACGTTGCTAAAAACTTAAAAGATTATTTGCCGGTTTCTGACATTTCATTTACCAACAGAACGGATGAAAAAGCAAATGAGTTGGCTGAATTTTTTAATGCAAAATTTATTCCTTATCAAAATTTATCACCGGCCTGCAATGACGCAGATATAATTATCGTGAGTTCAGCTTCAGACAAGTATTCTGTTCTTCCTTCATTCTTTACCGGTGAAAGAGAAAAACTGATTCTCGATCTTTCCGTGCCGCAAAATGTTGACCCTGCGGTTAAAGATATAGAAGGCATCACCGTTTTAAATGTTGATGAAGTGTCTTCAATTTTGGATCAAACAATTTCTTTGCGTAAAGCTGAAATTCCAAAAGCTAAAAAAATAATTGATGAAACACTCGGAAGCCTCTCAGAATGGCACAGGCTTCAGTTTAATAATCCACTTTTACGGCTGGTGAAATCACAACTTTTTCAGTTGAATGAAAGCTATAGTCTTCAAAAATCGTCGCCTGAAAAAATTCACAAAACCGTATCTTCACTTGCTATTCAATTAAAAGTTAAAAAGAATAAAGGTTGTCAATGTATTAATGCATTAAGCAACTATCTTCATGAAACAAGTAATTAAGATTGGTACCCGCGAAAGTCAGTTGGCGGTGTGGCAAGCGACCCTGGTACAAAATCTCCTAAAAGAAAAGGGCTTCGATTCTGAATTGGTTTACATCAAAAGCGAAGGTGATATTGATATTGTAACGCCCTTGTATGAACTGGGCGTGCAGGGAATTTTCACCAAAACTCTTGATGCTGCACTTTTAAATAAAAGAATTGATATCGCGGTTCATTCGATGAAAGATGTGCCGACACAAATGGCCTCGGAATCAAACTATCCCGCAGTTTTGAAACGTGCTTCTTATAAAGACGTTCTCATTTTTAAAGGAGAAAGAAAAAAAATTGAAGAGCATTTAAGCGGAATAAAAATATCCGATAATTCTTCGTTTACTGTTGCCACAAGCAGTATTCGACGAAAAGCCCAATGGCTTAACAAGTATCCTTCGGACAAGATTGAAAATCTCCGGGGAAATGTAAATACGCGTTTAAGAAAGATTGATGAAAACGAATGGGATGGCGCCATTTTCGCTGCCGCAGGAGTTGAAAGAATTAATTTACGTCCTGAAAATTCTATTGATTTGGATTGGATGTTGCCCGCTCCGGCGCAAGGTGCGATTGCCATTGCCTGCAGGAATGACGATGATTTCGCATTCAATGCTTGTCAGTTATTCAATGATGAAGCGACTGCGATTTGCACCAAAACCGAACGTGATTTTTTACGTACATTGTCTGGAGGATGCTCAACACCCATAAGCGCTTTGGCGGTTATTGATAAAGACAAAATTATTTTCAAAGGAAATCTTTGCAGTGTGGATGGAAAACAAAAACTTGATTGTTGAAAAAGAGGCTGCTATTGAAAATGCAAAAGATTTAGGAGTAGCTGCAGGCAAAGAAATTTTGGAAAACGAAAAGGCGCGGGAAATAATTTCCGAAATAAAGAATGGCAAATAATAAAACTTTTATATTAAGTACAAGACCCGTTGGAGAAGCTGCGCTGGCGAAGGCTTTGAAGCATGGTATTGTTATTGATGAAAAATCTTTTATTGAAACTGAGCAAACGATAGATGCTGCTAAAGAAAAAAAAATAAAAGAATTATTGCACCAAAATTTATCAGTTGTATTTACAAGCATGAATGCTGTGGAAGCTGTTGGCAAAATGGTTTCAGAAAAAATTAATTGGAAAATTTTCTGCATCGGTAACACAACTCAAAAATTAGTGAAAGAAATTTTTGGAGAAAAAAATATTGCCGGCACTGCCGATAATGCATCAGCCCTTGCCGATTCAATTATTAAATCTTCGACAAAAAATATTGTATTCTTTTCCGGCGACCAACGTCGCGATGAGTTACCGGAAAAATTAAAAAAGAATAAAATTGACGTTGAAGAAATTGTCGTTTATAAAACAATAGAGACTCCGCGAATTACTTCACAAAATCTTACGACGCTATTTTATTTTTCAGCCCGAGTGCTGTTCAAAGTTTTTTTTCAAAAAATACAATCAGCGATTCCACCCAAATTTTTGCCATAGGTTCTACAACAGCTGATGCTGCTGAATCTTACAGTCGAAAATCAATTATGGTTGCTGAAAAACCGGGAAAAGAAAACCTGGTAAATCTTGCTATACAACATTTCAGTAAAAGCCCAATTTTATAAATGCAACAATTAAAAAACGATCTTCTCTTAAAGGCCTTAAGACAGGAAAAAGTAGAACGCCCGCCGGTTTGGATGATGCGCCAGGCAGGAAGATATTTGCCGGATTATATCAAGCTTAGAAATAAGTACGATTTTTTTACAAGAGTTCAAACACCTGAACTTGCCACAGAAATCACATTGCAGCCGGTAGAACAGGTAGGCGTAGACGCAGCAATTATTTTTTCTGATATTTTAGTGATACCGCAGGCCATGGGTGTTGAAGTGCTGATGGAAGAAGGAAAAGGCCCTTCTTTACCTAAAGTAATCAAAACAGAAAATGATATTAATTCTTTGTTTACTGATGCGGTAGACGAAAAGTTGGATTATGTGAT
Source organism: uncultured Chitinophagaceae bacterium (assembly GCA_963741705.1). Taxonomy (GTDB): domain Bacteria; phylum Bacteroidota; class Bacteroidia; order Chitinophagales; family Chitinophagaceae; genus Ginsengibacter. Next base: position 19,695 of record CAVUJE010000038.1, read on the forward strand.
GAAAGCTTTGTCGCTAACAAAACAGGAATTAAATGGACGCGTTCCTTTGATTGGTTTTGCGGGCGCTCCATGGACAATTCTTTGTTATATGGTGGAAGGAAAGGGAAGTAAAACATGGGAAAAAGCAAAAGAATTTTGTTATGTACAACCGCAACTCGCTCACAAATTGTTGCAAAAGATCACCGACACAACAATCAATTATTTAAAAGCACAGGCAAAAGCCGGAGCAGATGTTTTGCAGGTTTTTGATAGCTGGAGTGGCTGTTTAAGTCCTGAAGATTTTAAAACATTTGCCCAACCTTATTTATTAAAAATTGCAGATGCTGTAAAAGAAACAGCGCCTGTAATTTTATTCCCAAAAGGAAGTTGGTATGCTTTGCCGGAACTGAGTGAGAGCAGTGCTTCAGGCATTGGAATTGACTGGACCATTTCACCAAAAATGGCAAGAGAGATGACCGGTAATCGAATCACTTTACAGGGAAATTTTGATCCTGCAAAATTATTATTGCCTGTAACTGAAATTAAAAAAGAAGTGCATAAAATGATCAATGAATTTGGTGTTCAAAAATACATTGCCAATTTAGGCCATGGCATTACTCCGAATATTCCTGTTGATCATGCAAGGGCTTTTGTGGATGCAGTAAAAGAATATGAAAGCGAATAGTCAATAGTGAATGGCAATAAAATCGAAAGAAATTTATTGTAAATGAGTATTAAAGAAGATTGGATATCATTTATTGAAGACCTTCAAAACCGCATCTGTACTGCATTAGAAGAATCAGATGGCAAGGCAAAGTTTGTAGAAGAACAATGGCAAAGAGAAGAAGGTGGCGGAGGAAAAACAAGAGTAATTGCGAATGGAAATGTTTTTGAAAAAGGCGGTGTAAACACTTCCATCGTTTTTGGCGACGTCACTGAACCGATGAAAAAGCAATTAAAAATCGATGGAGCAAAATGGTTTGCCTGCGGTTTAAGCCTCGTGATTCATCCTCTAAATCCTTTTGTTCCCACCGTTCATTGCAATTACAGGATGTTTGAATTGTACAATGAAAAAGAGGAAGTGATCGACAGATGGTTTGGTGGCGGCACTGATCTTACACCTTATTATTTATTTGAAGAAGATGCAAAACATTTTCACCAGGTTTATAAAAATGTTTGCGATGAATTTGATGTAAACTTTTATCCAACATTTAAAAAAGAATGTGATAATTATTTTGTGAATAGTCACAGAAATAATGAACGAAGGGGAATTGGCGGAATTTTTTATGATTACCAAAGGCCAGATGAAAAACACGATGTAAATTTCTGGGTTAATTTCGGCAAAGCCTGTGGTAATGCATTTATTCCCTCATATATTCCTATAGTAGAAAAACGCAAAAATTGTTCGTTTACTGCTGAAAATAAATATTGGCAGGAAATAAGAAGAGGAAGATATGTTGAATTTAATTTGATTCACGACCGCGGCACTTTATTCGGTTTAAAAACAAACGGCAGAACAGAAAGTATTTTAATGAGCCTTCCACCCACTGTGCGGTTTGAATATAATTACCAACCTTTGCCCGGAAGCGAAGAAGAGAGATTGCGGAAAGTTTGTTTGGAGCCGGTAGAATGGGTAAACATTCCTTTCTTGTAGAGATAAAGCGTGCGTTGCCTCTACAAAAAATTCTGGTAAATTTGTAAAAAACAGCTACCATGGTAATTACAGACAAAAAGTTGGTATTAAAAGAAATTATAGAAAATGCGGATGAAAAACTGATGGGTTTAATGATCGCATTAGCGAATGAATATAATGATACGGAACAAGAATATTCCGGGGAAGAAATTAAAGAATTTTATAGAATCAAAGATGAAATGTTAGCACATCCCGAAACTACTTTTACTGTTGAAGAAGCACATGAGCAGATCAGAAACAAAAAAAGATGAGATATCAATTAAAAGTTTCTTCAACTGCTTACAAGGAAATCGACGATGCATATGCCTATTATGAAGAACAATCTCCGGGATTGGGTGAAAGGTTTTTAAAATCACTTGAAGAGTCCTACTCAAAATTATCGCAAACACCACAATATTTTAGCTACATCCTGAATGATAAAAATATTCGGGATACAAAAATTAAAACATTCCCATTTGTAATCATTTTTCAAATCGTGGGAAACAGCGTTCTTGTATTAAGAGTTTTCAATACAAACCGGAATCCTGAATCATTAAAAAACTTATAAAAATGTATTTACAAAAAAGATATAGAATTCTAAGAAGCAATCCTGCGATCAGGAGCCTGGTAGCAGAAACAACACTTACGCCATCAGATTTTATTCTTCCGATATTTATTGATGAAGGTGAAAATGTGGTTTATGAAATTCCTTCAATGCCTGGCTATTATCGCCGTTCGCTGGATGAAACCATAAAAGAAGTGAAAGAATGCTGGAGCATGGGAATAAAAAGTGTTTTAATTTTCATCAAGGCTCCCGATGAATTAAAAGACAATACAGGGAAAGAATCCTGGAATCCTGATGGATTGATGCAGAGAAGCATTAAAGCAATAAAAAACGCCGTCCCTGAAATGATCGTGATGACCGATGTTGCCTTAGATCCCTACTCTTCTTACGGACACGACGGTATTGTTGAAAACGGAGAAATCGTGAATGACCCGACGGTAGAAGCGTTGGTAAAAATGAGCCTCAGCCATGCAGAAGCAGGTGCTGATTTTGTTGCTCCAAGTGATATGATGGATGGACGCATCGGAGCCATCCGCGAAGCATTCGAGCAAAATAATTTTACAAAAACAGGTATCATGGCCTACAGCGCCAAATATGCTTCCTGCTTTTATGGGCCATTCAGAGATGCTTTGGATTCAGCACCCGGATTTGGTGATAAAAAAACCTACCAAATGAATTATGCCAATCGCATAGAAGCAGTAAAGGAAGCGTTAATGGATGAACAGGAAGGCGCGGATATTGTAATGGTAAAACCGGCGATGGCCTATCTTGATATTATCCGTGAAGTAAAAAATAGTGTACACATTCCCGTTAGTGCATACCACGTGAGCGGAGAATATGCCCTGATAAAAGCTGCATCGAAAATGGGCTGGATCAATGAAGAAAAAGCGATTCTCGAAAGCCTCACTTCTATTAAGAGAGCAGGCGCAGATTTGATTGCTACTTATTTTGCAAAGGATGCAGTGAAGTTATTGGGGTGAGTGAATGTTTTCAAATAGTTATGTCAATGTAAATGTCTATTTTTATAAAGAAAAAGTAATAGCATGGAAACGGTGACAATTGAAATAAAAAATAGCAAAGCAATGAAACTGCTCGAAGATCTTGAGAATCTCGACATAATTAAGATCCATTCAGAAGAAAAAAGGATATCAAAAGATAAGGCTTCTAAATATAGAGGCTCCATTTCTTCTGCGACTGCAGATAATCTTTTGAAGCATGTTGAGAAAGTAAGAAATGAATGGGAGGAAAGATTTCCTACAAAATAAAATTCATGCATTATCTTTTAGATACAAATTTTGTAATCAATTATTTTAGAGGAATTTTCAAAAGTGATGCACGTAAATTCACAGATTCTGTTATAAATGGCACTACATTTATTTCTGTAATAGTTCAAATGGAACTTCTTTCATGGAACTTACTTCCGGCAAAAGAAGAAGAAATCATAAAAGAATTTATATCTGACAGCACAGTGATTTCTTTAGAAGAAAGTATCATAAATAGAACGATTTCATTAAGGAAGACTAGCAAAATAAAGCTTCCTGATGCTATTATTGCTGCCACGGCACTTGAGCATAACATGCAATTAATAACACACAACATCAAAGATTTTACAAATATTCCTGATCTCATTGTCGTTAACGCTAATGCTTTATAAAAGCAACTCTGGTATTTTAGAATCAGGATAAAATGATTATACAAAGATGAATATAAATAAAAGTAAGACTCTTTTCTACCGTGCCCAACAATCCATCCCGGGAGGCGTTAACTCTCCTGTTCGTGCTTTTAAAAGCGTTGGCGGTACTCCTCTCTTTATTAAATCTGCAAAAGGTGCTTACCTGCATGATGAAGACGGCAACAGTTATATCGATTACATCAATTCATGGGGGCCGATGATACTTGGTCATGCATACGAGCCCGTTGTAAAAGCAATACAGGAAAAGGCAGCAGACTCTACTTCTTTTGGTGCGCCCACTGAATTGGAAATTGAAATGGCAGAGTTGATAAAAAGTATGGCTCCAAATGTTGATTTGATAAGAATGGTAAGCAGCGGGACAGAAGCTTGCATGAGCGCAGTTCGTTTGGCAAGGGGTTATACAGGCAGGAATAAATTCATAAAGTTTGAAGGTTGCTATCACGGTCATGCAGATGCTTTTTTGGTAAAAGCAGGAAGTGGTGTAGCGACATTAAATATCCAGGCAATTCCAGGGGTAACTGCTGGTGTGGCAAATGATACGCTCACTGCTCCTTACAATAATTTAGCTGCAGTTGAAAAATTAATTGAAGAAAATAAAGATGAAATCGCGGCGATAATTGTCGAGCCGATTGTAGGTAATATGGGCTGTGTGCCACCACAGAAAGGATTTTTAGAAGGATTAAGAAAATTATGCGACGAAGAAAATATCGTTTTTATTTTTGATGAAGTGATGACAGGATTTCGTTTGGCTGCCGGTGGCGCGCAGGAAAAACTGAACATCAATGCTGACCTTGTAACTTTTGGAAAAGTAATTGGTGGAGGATTGCCTGTTGGTGCTTTTGGCGGTAAAAAAGAAATCATGGAACACATCGCTCCTTTAGGAAATGTTTACCAGGCAGGCACTTTAAGTGGCAACCCCATTGCAATGATTGCCGGTTTTACGATGCTGAATGAATTAAAAAATAACCCTTCCATTTATACAGAATTGGATGAAAAAACAGCACGGCTCGAAAAAAGCCTGAATGATATTTTGGGTAATAAAAATATTCCTCACCGCATTAATCGTGTTGGAAGCATGATGAGTATTTTTTTCACGAATGATGAAGTGATTGATTTTGATTCCGCATCAAAAACAGATGTCAATATTTTCAACAAATTTTTCCATCACATGCTGGATCATGGAATTTATTTGCCTCCTTCGGCTTATGAAAGCTGGTTTATCAGTAATGCTTTAAGTTCAGAAGATTTACAACAAACTTTTGATGCGGTTGAAGGTTTTAGCTTATAAATTCTATCACAGTCAACCAACAAAAAACAACAATTCTTATTTTACTTTTAAGGATTCCAGAATATTGTTGAATACTGTGTTAGTTTATGCCATGAGATAGCGCCTCTATATTTATTGCTCATAAAAAATGCACAATTCTTCTTTATTAACAGTACATTTGGAACGACCTGCTAATTCAAGATAATTGCAATCTCTTCAACATTTAGGAGGCTCCTATGGAGCCAGAAGCAATTATCATCTATGAGCTCAGAGTGCGTTGGCTCTAAAAATAAAAGTCCTCAGATTATCAATGGAATCCAGTTCCGAAAAATAAAAATTAAATTCGCTAAAATAACCCGGCTCCATAGGAGCAACCTGTTTATAGATTACAATTGAAAGGTTCATTGGCTCCATCGGAGCCTCCTGATTTTATTTAAGAGAAATAGAATGTTCTCCAATTATCCATGAAATCCATTTCAAAAAAATAAAAATTATATTCGTTAGATAATAACATGCTCCATTGGAGCTACCTGTTTATAGATAATTCAAGGTTCATTGGCTCCATAGGAGCCTCCGTTCATTTTTAAATTCTCATAATGGCCAATACATTTTCACAGATTTATTTACAGTTTGTTTTTGCCGTAAAGAACAGGCAGGCGTTAATAAAAAAAAGAGAATAAAGAAGAACTACATAAATATATTACAGGCATTGTACAAAACAGGAAGTCAAAAATGTTGGCTATCCATTGCATGCCCGACCATGCTCACATTTTTGTAGGATTTAAACCTGTTATGGAAATTTCTGATTTTGTGAAAGAGATAAAAACAGCAAGCAATGAATTTATAAACAGCAGAGGTTGGACAAATAATAAATTTGCATGGCAGAATGGTTATGGAGTGTTTTCTTATTCGCAATCTCATATTGATGCGGTTATAAAATATATTTTAAACCAGGAACAACACCATCAACAGAAAACATTCAACCAGGAATACCATCAATTGTTGGAAAAATTTAAAATCCCCTTCGAAGAAAAATATTTATTTGATTTTGTTGGAGAATAGTAAACGAACAAAAACCACTAATTCTTATTTTCCTATCACGGATTCCACCAATAAGTGAATTTCAATAAGATCGCTCTGTTTCTTACTGCAAAAGGAGTAATGAGATAATTGTCTGTATAAACGATAAACAAATCGGAAGCTGGTTTGTAGCGCCATTGAAGCCTCGCATTGATATTCGTGTTATTCAATTGTTGGTTGTATTGTACATACGTGGTAAAAAACAGTTTGGTAGTTAAGGTCAAATCAGCTTTTGGTCCAACTAACCAAAAAGAAGTGTGCCCCCACGGCTCAGGAAGTTGTAATTCATTGTAAGAAGCACTTAAACTTAAATTAAGTATCGGTTGAAAGCGATAGCCCAGTTCAGTGCTTAGCGTATACTTATTACCGTTAGCATAATAACCTCCATAACGGAAAGAAAAACTATAATTAAAATGGCTTTGAGGTTTTGAAATAAAATCTGCACCAGCTGTTTCCCACGAATGTTTTGAATTGTATGCCAATGAATCCTTGCCACTGTTTGTCGGGTCAAACGGAAAAAGAACTTTCACATAATCATTCATCAATACGCCGGAAAGTGTGGCTTTATTTCTGAAAGTAATCAGATAGGTAAACATATCCTGATGATCCGATTCATTAAATTTCTTATCATAAAAATAATTGGCAGCAAACTGCGGCCCGTGAGTTAATATGCTGCCTCCTTTCGGAAAGAAATTATAAGAAATCTGTGGACTTAATTTGACATAATTTATACGCGGAACATAACCTACTTCTGCATTGTAATTACTTCCCACCGATTCGTAAGCTCCACTGATCGTCCATCTCTTTCCGGCATATTTAAGGTTTCCTGCATGGGTAAAGCTATTACCATTTTTGTCCGGCGTAAAAGATTTTAAAAGCAGGAGTTTACCTGTCCACAAATTATTTGGAGAAGCAAGGTTGTATTCCAATCCCAGGTTCCTGTTGTATATGGAATATTTCGGAAGAGTAGAATCTTTAGGTTGGGTGTAATTTACAGACTGCTTGTTCACAAAAATTATATTGATATTTGATCGGGAAAAAACTCTTCTCTGTAAAGCAGCTACAGCAAAGTTTTGAGCAGGCAACGCCATGTCATTTTGCTTTGCAGTTTCCATATCCATTAATGTCATTCTCCATTTCCGATTGATGTTTCCACTTAACCTTCCTCCATAATTAATAGGTATTCCCAGCCCGATACGCCGTGAAAAAAATGGGCGAATATCTGAATAACCGAAGTTGTTGATCTGGTCGCCGTTTTCTAAAAAGAATTGCCTTCTCTCCGGAAAAAATAATTCATACCGATCCAGATTTGTAACTTGTTTATCAACTTCTACCTGCGAAAAATCGGGATTAACTGTCAGATCCAGATTTAAGGAAGAGGTTACTGCTACTTTCGCATCCAGGCCAACTTCATGTTTAAATTCTGAAGGCGAAGCCGGAATTTTTTCTTTTGAAACGCCTGTCAATAAATGAGGAATAAGTGAAACATTTCCTTTCTGAACGGCAGGGGAATAATCAAAAACCAGCGTTCCTGTATATGCAAGGGCGGCGGTAGGAAATTGTCTTGGAACAGGCGCCCAACTTGATTTTTCAGTTGTTCTTAAATCGTTTCTACTGAAATTGATTCCCCATTTGGTAACTCCTTTTTTATATCGAAGTGTTTTTAACGGAATAGCCATTTCCAGCACCCAACTGTCAGGATAATGTTTTACGGCCGAAACCCATTTGTTATCCCAGTTTAGATCTACGGAACCACCATCATACATCAGCCCGTCCCATTGAGCATTTTCGGCGTTGGTACCAAAAGCAAACCCATCTGTCTGGTCATCAAAAGGATCAATAAAAACCAGGAAGTTGTCGTTTTTTTGAAAGTTCCAATCCCTTCTTAACGATTCAACAATTTCATTTTTACGTGGCGCATCAAAACATTTAGCCAGTAAATACAAATTGGTTTTGTCATACGTCATTTGCACTTCTGTTTTCACATTGGCAAGACTCGTATCCATAGGAAGGACCATTTGAAAATTCTTTGCTACCTCTGCCCGTTGCCACACCGCTTCGTTGGCAACGCCGTCGATGGTCATCTTTTCAGTGGTAGGAAAAATATGAAGTTGAAACGCCGCATTCTTTTTTTGTGAAAAAGAAGTTGAACATAACAAGCAAGCATAAACGAAAAGTGTAAATCTCATCAGCATACAAAAATTAAAAAGACAGTCAATCACTAATTCCCTGCTCCCACTGTATCATAAACCACCACCTTACTCCACAAATGTGAACATTCTTCAATAAACTTTAAATGCACAGGATCTGTTTGATAAATTTCCTGGTCTTCTGCGCTTTCAAATAAAAGCAGCCATGAAGCAGCGTAACTTCTATCAATCACCTCACGATTGGTATCGGCCGGTTTGCCAATATGAAAATCTTTAATCGTGGGCGCCCTGGAAAGTTTTTGCAATCCTGAGATAAGTTGTGCAAGATCTTCTTTACTGTCCGGGTTTTTCAGCCAGAAAAAAACATGGTGTATAAAGCCATTCTTTTCGATAATCATAACTAATAAAAATAATGATGATAAATTAAGATCATCAAACTTAAGGCATTATCTTTTTTAACGGATAAAAAATTCAGAGCCCTTCACCGCTTCTTCAAATAATTATTTTGTTAAAGCATTATCATACCAGTGTTTTTATAACTTCCCTTCTGCCATTCAATGACGGAATGTGTTACCTTTATACACCGGGAATGAAGAAATATTGAATGCAGAGCCGGCCGCATTTTACCCTTTAAAAATTCAACCATGGCAAACGCAGAGCAAATAAAAAACAGTTATATCGATTATGTGCTTACCAACGGAGAGCCACCAAAATCAGTATATAATTTTGCAAAAAAATTAAAGATCTCAGAAGCCGACTTTTATAAAATTTATGGCTCTTTTGATGCGATAGAAAAGGCAGTTTGGGAAGATCTGACCTTGGCAACCATTATAAGAATTAAGGAACAGGAAGTATGGCCACAATACACTTCGCGTGAAAAAGTACTTTCCTTTTTTTACAGCTACCTTGAATTGCTAAAAACAAAACGCAGTTTCATAATTTACACTTTAAAAAAGAATCCTAAAAAAATTACAACGCCCGGTGTTTTAACCGGTGCTAGACAGGTATTTGAAAGTTTTGCTGAAGATGTGGTCAATGAAGGATTGGATAGCGGGGAGTTGGCCGACAGAAAATTTTTAAGCAAAAAATACAAAGATGCATTGTGGATTCAATTTGGATTCATCATTAATTTTTGGATGGATGATGACAGCGCAGATTTTGAAAAAACGGATGAAGCTATCGAAAAAGGAATCAATGTTACATTTGATCTGTTCCAAAGATCTCCTATCGATAACCTTTTTGAATATGGCAAATTTTTAACCCGCAACGGGAAGTTTAAAGAAAAAATGGGATTTTAAAACTCATATGAAAGCTCAGGAATCAATGCCCACCACGAAAGTGGAACGTTCTGCAAAATTTGTAAAAACAGGTTTTCAGATCGGCGGTAATTATGTAAAACACTATTCTAAAAAATTATTTAACCCGGACATTTCACGGGATGAATTGAATGAAGACAACGCATCTGATATTTACAATTCTCTAAGCCAGCTAAAGGGTTCTGCTTTAAAAATAGCGCAAATGCTGAGCATGGATAAAAACATGCTTCCAAAAGCATATGTAAATAAATTTTCACAATCACAATACAATGCGCCGCCTCTATCGGGACCTTTGATCATCAAAACATTCACGAAAAGTTTTGGTAAATCTCCCGATAAAATATTCGACACTTTCAATCTCAATTCTGTGCAGGCAGCTTCCATCGGGCAGGTGCATGAAGCTACATTGAATGGAAAAAAACTGGCGATAAAAGTTCAATATCCGGGCGTTGGCGACAGCATTTCTTCTGACCTTAAACTGGTAAAACCTTTTGCATTTCGTTTGTTGGGAATGAGTGAAAAAGAATTGAATATTTATATTAAGGAGGTAGAAGAACGGCTTTTGGAAGAAACCGATTATGAATTGGAAGTGCGCCGTTCCATCAAATTTTCAAACGCGTGCGCCAATTTAAAAAATGTTGTTTTTCCTACCTACTATCCCAAACTTTCTTCTGCAAAAATTATAACCATGGATTGGATGGAAGGTTTGCACCTGAAAGAGTTTTTGGCAACCAATCCTTCGCAGAAATTAAAAAATAAAATCGGGCAGGCTCTGTGGGATTTTTATAATTTTCAGCAACATGAATTGCGTGCTGTACACGCTGATCCGCATCCTGGGAATTTTTTGATCACACCTGATGAAAATCTGGCTGTTATTGATTTTGGTTGCATTAAAGAATTGCCGGAAGATTTTTACAATCCGTTCTTCGCGTTGATTGTTCCAGGCTTGATGGACGACAAAACCGCTACCATCAAAGCTTTCAGGGAACTGGAAATGATTCAACCCAACGATGATAAAAAACAAATTGAGTTTTATTACAAGGCTTATAAAGAAATGATCTCACTTTTTGCGCTTCCTTACACAAGCAAAACTTTTGATTTCAGCAAGCCGGAATTTTTTGAACAATTATATGCCTGGGGCGAAAAAATTGCCAGAATGCCCGAGTTTAAACAACCGCGCGGCGTAAAACATTTCATTTATGTAAACAGGACCAATTTTGGTTTGTACACACTGCTGAATGAATTGGGTGCAACGGTTCACACAGACACTTACCAGCCTCACATGAGCAAATAACTGTAAGAGTTCCCAAAGTAAAATCTTTATTATTTCTTCGTTTACTGCCTTTTCTTTTAACAGAAGAACTTACATTTATGTTTTTGAAATCGTGATCATAAAAAATTCTATAAATGGAAAATCCAAGAGTACTTCTGCTGTTTTTTGTTCTCTCCATTTTAACTGTAAATCTCTTTGCGCAACCTTTAACATCAGACCAGATAGATGCGTTGGTTGAAAGAACGATGAAAACTTTTGATGTTCCGGGAATTGCTGTGGCCGTAGTAAAAGACGGGCATATCATCCATGAAAAAGGTTACGGCGTGACTTCAATGAACACAATGCAAAAAGTAAATGCGCATACGCTGTTCGGAATTGCTTCTAACAGCAAAGCCTTTACAGTAATGGCGCTTGGAATTTTGGTAGATGAAGGAAAATTAAAATGGGACGATCGCGTTACTGATTATATTCCTGAGTTTAAATTGTACAGTCCTTACGTTACTGAAAATTTTACCATCCGTGATTTGCTTACTCATAGAAGTGGATTGGGCTTAGGTGCAGGCGATCTGATGATCTGGCCTGATAGCAGTACGTACACTTTAAAAGACATTATTCACAATCTTCGGTTTTTAAAACAGACTTCAGATTTCCGCACCAAATATGATTATGATAATTTAATGTACATCCTCGCAGGCGAAGTAGTGGCCGGGGTTTCAGGAATGAAGTGGGAAGATTTTATTCAGGAAAAAATAATGGATCCTTTGCAAATGACAGAAAGTGCACCGAATTATAATCTTTTAAAAGACAAAAGCAATGTGATTGATCCGCATGCGCCTGTTGACGGAAAAGTGCAGGTAATTCACCGCGACTGGAAATATGTTGCGGATGCAGCCGGCGGAATTTACAGCAGCGTGCACGACATGAGCAAATGGATCATCATGCAAATGAACGATGGAAAATATGGTGATGATTTAAACAAACAATTAGTCTCTGAAAAAACACATGAAGAAATGTGGACGCCTCAAACGATTATTCCCGTTCACGGACAAACTACTTACAACACTCACTTTGCTTCCTATGGATTGGGTTGGTTTTTAAGTGATGAAAATGGTTTTAAAGTTCCAACACATACCGGTGGTCTCGCAGGAATTGTAACGCAGGTTACACTTGTTCCTGAAATGAAATTGGGCATTATTGTTTTCACGAACCAGCAGTCGGGAGCGGCTTTCACGGCAATTACCAATTCCATAAAAGATAGTTATTATGGCATCACCGGCAAAGATCGCGTAAAACAGTATCATGATATTGTAATGCAGCGGAAAGCGAATGCAAAAAAAATTACAGATAAAATTTGGAACGATATCAATGCTGAACAACAAAAAAACAAAACTCACACAGATTTTAGCATGTACACTGGAACCTATACTGATCCGTGGTTTGGTGATGTTACGATCTCTGAAAAAAATGGCAAACTTTGGTTCGATTCGAAAAATTCTCCACGATTAACCGGGCAAATGTTTTATTATAAAGGAAATACTTTTATTGTAAGATGGAACGACAGAAGTATGGAAGCCGATTCGTATGTCATGTTCAGTCTTGATTTTGAAGGAAAGCCAAGTGGAATGAAAATGAAACCCATTTCGCCTTTAACCGACTTCAGTTTTGACTTCCAGGACCTCGATTTTAAAAGAATACAGTAAAGAGACAAATTTTACAGAATCTTGTTTTACTTTGTTGCTGATTTTTGAAGTAATAAATTTATTTATTTTGAATACACATAAAATATACATCCCGATTTTTCTTTCCCTTACTATTTTTCTTTCAATGAATGTAAGCGCTCAGAAACCTTTTCTTCACAAAGCTGTGCAACTGCCAAACGGCTGGTCACTTTCGCCCGCAGGAACAGCCATAAATCTCACCAGCGATTTGCCTTTAAATATCGCACTTTCTCCCAACGGAAAATACCTTGCAGTTACTGATAACGGCGATGGAAGAGAAGGAATTGACCTGATCAATCTGAAGAAAAAAAAGCTGTTGTCTTTTAATCAAATACCGGCGGCATATATAGGATTACAATTCACCAATGATGGAAAATATTTGTACGCTTCTATGGGTGAAAAAAATATAATCCTGCAATTCAAAGTAAAAAAGAACAAGCTAATCATAAGCGATTCAATTGTGTTGGGAAAACCGTGGCCCAATAAAATTGGCATCACCGGGCTTGCTTTAAATGCCGACAATTCTCTCCTGTTCGCAGTTACCAGGGAAAACAACTCCTTATATGTTTGCGATACAAAAACCAATAAAATCATCAAACAAATTCCATTAAGTGCGGAAGCTTACACCTGTCTTTTAAATCCACAAAAAAATCAATTATTTATTTCATTATGGGGCGGCGATAAAGTGGATGTTTATGATTTAAACAAAGAAATGATCACGGATTCTTTTGCAACTGAAAGCCATCCCAATGATATGGCGCTCACTAAAGATGGAAAGTTTCTTTTTGTGGCCAATGCCAACAGCAACAGCGTTTCAGTAATTGACCTGGATAAACACAAAACGATTGAAACACTTTCTGCCAGCTTATATCCTGATGCACCGGCAGGTAGTACAACCAACAGTGTGTGCTCTTTCTGCTGATGATAAAACGTTATACATTGCCAATGCTGATAATAATTGCCTTGCCGTTTTTAATGTTTCAGTGAACCCGGATCTTCCCGCTCAGCAGGATTTATACCAACAGGCTGGTATCCGACTTGTGTGCGTGTGATTGGCAAACAATTATTGGTAACGAATGGAAAAGGATTTCAATCAATGGCAAATCCTTACGGGCCACAACCCATGAATAAAAAAGAAATTACGCCTTATCAAAAAAATGTAACTACAAAAGAGAAAGCCCCAAATCAATATATCGGAAGTTTGTTCAAAGGATCGCTTTCTTTTATCAAAATTCCGGGTGAAAAAGAACTTGAAAATTATTCAACAGCAGTTTATAAAAACACACCTTACAACAAGAATAAAGAAGCATTGGCTGAAGGGGAATATGGAAACCCTGTTCCCGAAAAAGTGGGTGCTTCCTCTCCTATTAAATATGTGTTTTATGTGATCAAAGAAAACCGTACCTACGACCAGGTTTTGGGCGATATGAAAGAAGGAAATGGTGATAGTTCGCTTTGCCTTTTTAATGAAAAGATCACTCCTAATTTTCATGCGCTGGCAAGAGATTTTGTTTTGCTTGATAATTTTTATGTGGATGCCGAAGTGAGTGCTGATGGCCATAACTGGAGCACAGCTGCTTATGCTACCGATTATGTAGAAAAAACATGGCCTACCAATTACAGCGATCGTGGTGGTAATTATGATTATGAAGGAACAAGAGAAATTGCTTATCCGGCCAAAGGATTTATTTGGGATTATTGCAAACGTGCGGGCATCAGTTATCGCAATTATGGAGAGTTTGTTCACAACGGTGAAGAGCCGATACTGCCTGCCATTGAAGGACATTATTGTGCAGGTTTTCCTGATTTTGATTTAAGCATCCAGGATGAATACCGCGAAAAAGTGTGGGAGCATGATTTTGATTCACTGGTTGCTATTAATGCTTTGCCCACTTTTTCTACTTTGCGTTTTCCTGATGATCATACCAGCGGAATGAGAAAAGGCGCTTATACGCCTTTGGCCGCAGTTGCAGATAATGACCAGGCTGTTGGTAAATTCATAGAGCATATTTCTCATAGCCCGATCTGGAAAGAATGTGCCATTTTTATTTTGGAAGATGATGCGCAAAATGGCCCTGACCATGTGGATGCGCACCGCTCACCGGCCTTTGTGATCAGTCCATATATTAAAAGACATTATGTAGATCATACGATGTATTCCACTTCAGGGATGTTCCGTACGATTGAATTAATTCTCGGCCTTCCGCCCATGAGCCAATATGATGCAGCGGCGATGCCTTTTTTCAGAGTCGTTTACAGCTACGCCTGATTTTACTCCTTACACTGCCAAACCTGCAAACATAAATGTGAATGAAAGAAACACGGCAATGAACAAATTAGCAATTGAATCTGCAAAGTTCAATTTGGCCGTGGAAGACGCAGCGCCGGACATTCCTTTTAATGAGATCATCTGGAAAGCGGTAAAAGGAGAAAATAGTGTGATGCCGGCGCCGCGGCACAGTGCATTTATAAAAGTTGCTGAAAAAGAAAAGGATGATGATTAGAAAAGAATTTCCTGTTGTATTGACAGCGGTTAAAGTAACCAGCCTACCTGCAGTAAACCAACAAAAAAACAAGAAACTTAATTTGCGATGTATCACCGGCATTAGTTCAGCACCTGACTCAGTAAATAATATTTATGGGTAATTAAGGAAATTTCTTCCGCAGTCAAAATGCCGGCAATTTTAATAGCATCAATAGACCTTGTAATCAGAAGAAGAGAAAGCCTGTTTGGCCGAAGAAATATCTGTTAGTGGATAGCATTCCGTGTAAAATATGAAACACTGATAAAAAAGCAAGCTTTACTTCGTAAGGATATTTCAAATATCCATCCCGAATATGAATCACAGGGGTAATAAAAGAAGTGAAATGTTCATTTAATTTATGGTCATCATGGATACCTTTTAGCATGGCCTCAATTTCTTTTAGCGCATTTTCAGGCAACGATTTTAATTCATGTTTTATTTCAGGGTAAAGATGAAAATTTTCCCACGCAGGCAAAGCTTTTTTTGAAAGAAGGAAAGCCATTTCCAGCATATCTTTTTTTTTAAGTGTCTTCCACCACAAAACTTCTCTGAAGGCAAGTCATAAATTCTTTCATTATTTTTAATTTTCCGTGAAGTGCAATAATTCTTTAAAAGATATTATCAAAAAATGCAAATTTCTTACAATAAGGTCAGTATAAAAACATGAAATTATCTAGAGGGTATAAAAACTTTAACAACGGAAATATTTATGTAATATGCGGGAAACCGGTAAATTATATCTTTGGAATTAGTTTCAGAAATTCTTCTTTTCTCCTTCTTGCCAAAGGCAATTCAGTTTTATCGCTAAGCAGTACATAATTGTTTCCTTTGTGAAACCTGTCAATATAAAGCAGGTTTATAATGTGCGTTTCATGAATCCTGAAAAATTCATTGGCAGAAAGTGTTTCTTCAAAATCACCAAGCGTGCGGCTGGCAAGAATTACCTCTTTATTCGTGAGGTAAAATTTGGTATAACGGCCATGAGCTTCCAGCCGGATAATATCTTTCATTTTGATAAACCGTACACCCTCTGTGGAAGTCAAGCGTAAGAGTTTTATCAAGTGCGTTTTGCTGGCTTAGATTTTTTAGTAACAACATCCATCTTATAACCCATATTTTTTTGTTCCATGTTTTGCTGGCATTTTTTTATTGCTTTTGCCAGTTCATCTTTATCAATTGGTTTAAGCAAATAATCCAAAGCGCTTATTTTGATAGCGTTGATGGCATATTTATTATAAGCAGTGGTAAAAATAATATTGAAATCAATAGCATCCGATTTTTTTCAGCATTTCAAAGCCATTCATCCTCGGCATTTCTATATCAAGAAAAACAAGGTCAGGCGATTTTTTTTGAATACTTTCAATGCCTTTTGAGGGTGTATTGCAGATATCCACCACTTCAATAACATCACTGAATTTTTTAAGCATCAATTCAAGCACTTCGGCACTTTGTTGTTCATCTTCAATAATTATAGTTTTGATCATATGCTTAATTTTTTACAATTTTAAAAAAAATTTATTGCGGAACAAATATTTTCACCAGTGTTCCGGCTGCGGCTCCGTTCTCCTCAAGATCAATATTTCAATTCCTGAAGGTGTTTCGCGTCCGTTTTTAACGCCATCAACCTGCCTGGTTGTTACTTCTATTCCAAAAGAAGTGTGCGGATCATTTTTATTGCCATTCATTTCTGCGGCCGCTTTCCTTCCCACGCCATTGTCTTTCACATTTATTTCCAAATGATCGTCATGATCAAAGAAAGAGATCATAATTTCGCCATCGACATTCTTTATGCATGATGCCATGAAACATCGCATTTTCAATAAATGGCTGAACGATCATCGTAGGAATAAATACGGTATCGTTCTGTCAGTGACTGATCAATTGAATATTGATAATTCAATTTTGTTACCGAAACGAAGTTTTTCCAGTTCCAGGTAAAGAGTAAGCATTTCTATTTCTTTTTCAAGGCTGATATTGGCTTCGCTGTGTAGTGTTTAGAATAGACCGGATCAACCTTGAAAATTTAGCCGAGATAGATATCTGCGTTTTCAGCATCATTTGACAACACAAATTTTTTGATAGAATTGAGCGCGTTAAAAATAAAATGAGGATTCATCTGGCTACGCAGTGCTGCCAGTTGCATTTCGGTAAGTTGCTTTGAAATATTATCAAGTTCTGCTTTTTGCTTTCTTAATTGCTGGTCAGCTTCAATCGATTTTATTTTAGCTGCCATTAGAGTGCGCGATAGTGGTCATCATCTGAAGATGATTTTCATTAAAAAACTCCAAGTTCAGAATGTTCAGAATCCATCACGCCCAACAACTCTTCTTCATATTTTATAGGCACAGCAATTTCACTGAGGCCACTATAACCTTCAGCAAGATATCGCGGATCTTTACGGGTGTCGGGAACTATAAGCGCATTTCCCGTCTGGGCTACAGTACCTACAATACCTTGGCCCGGAGCAAGATCATAGGGAAACTGAATCAATAATTCTTTTGAATCTTTAATGCCAAAGCCTGCCCGCTGTACCATTCTTGTTTTATCCTCATTCCACATATAAATAAGGCAATCTTCAAAGTCCAGCTTGGCTATCAGATTTTTGGTAACATCCCACAAAATCTCGTCCACATCATTTTTTAAAAGCAATGAGGTAGAGAAAAAATTATTGATCTGTTCTCTTTCAAGACGTTCCTTATAGTTCTCAGATCTTAATTTTTCCAGTTCAATCCGGGTTCTATTATAATCTCTTATTTTTTTTTCACGTATTCTCATTATCCTGTAAAAAATATATAAAAGCAAGATGAGAGGCGTTATAAAAAAAGGCCATACCCAATGGGGAATTACAAGAATCAGGAAAACAAAATAGAGGGGGCCTGCCATCTGAAACGCATTTACAAATTAAATCGCCTATTAAAAATAAATAAAATATTTCACAGTAAACGAACCTTGTTGGCCACACTATGGGAAATAAAGGTATTTGTT
Source organism: uncultured Chitinophagaceae bacterium (assembly GCA_963741705.1). Lineage (GTDB taxonomy): Bacteria > Bacteroidota > Bacteroidia > Chitinophagales > Chitinophagaceae > Ginsengibacter. The sequence continues at coordinate 37,918 of CAVUJE010000038.1, forward strand.
AGATTCAATGAAGGTTGTAAACCTACAGAGGCATAAATCAAAAATTAAAATACAGTAAAGCAACTAGCCGATTTCTATTCTGTTAGCTGCTGCGCAAAAAGATAGTAAACCAATAAATTTTCAGGGGTTTTATTTTGATGCCCTCCAAACCAGGAAGGTTCTGATATCCTTCCTGTTTTGAGCCTATAATTTTTTATTTGCAATTTTAGGCGTATTGTTACTTATTTACCCGGAAAGAATTCCGTAAAGAAGCGCCGGATTACATTCTTACTAAAAAAGAATTCCCGGTTGTATATATTGAGGCGAAAGATACTGGCGCCGATCTAAAAAGCTAATCGCTAAAAGAACAATTGGCCGCCATATTTTATTTCTCCTTAAGGCCCAACATTCCCTGTCTTAACTTCTCCATTTCGTTTGTAATTGACAATAACTACTCCGCTAGGTGTAACAGAACTCTCTATTAATTTAAATGCTGCCGGAATCGGACTGTTATCAAACAATTTTTTCCCTTCACCAAGAGTTAAAGGATGAATTATTAGCCAGAGTTCGTCCACGAGGTCATGTTTAAAAAGTAGCTGAATAAGCTTACTACTTCCCCACACTTGGACGTCTGCACCTTCTGAACTTTTTAATTTTTCGATGTCTGCCAAACTATTGAGGAAAACTGAATTTTTCCATTCTGATTTATTTCTCGTCGTTGACAGGACGTATTTCGTAACATCATTAATGCCCGGCCAAAACTCTGCATGCCCGGGCCAGTAGTTTTCAAAAATATCAAAAGTCTTCCTGCCCAAAAGAAGGTCTGCAGGCTTCATTAGTTTTTCCATAAACTTACCCGAAACTTCGTCACCATAAGGCGCAGCCCAACCGCCATATTTAAAACTACCTGATGTATCTTCTCCGGGGCCACCTGGTGCCTGCATTACTCCATCTAATGAAATCATTGATAAGACAATTAACTTTCTCATGTATTATTTGATTTATAGTTTAATGATAAGGATTGTCTTTACTTTAAAAAGTCATTTAGATAGCCTAATATTGTTTTCGTCTGCATCATCAGGCTCACATGCCTTTGGGATGGGACAATAGCCAATTGCGATTTTGGCATTGGTTCCAGGTCAGCGGAAATACCACCTCCCAACAATTTATATGTTTTCATCAACTCAATTTTATCCAGTCCATCATTGTCACCGGATATAATTAATACGGGTGCAGTAATTTTCGCAATATTGGAGTCACCAACATTAAATGGTTCCTGGGCAAAAGCAAACATCTGCTTTAAAAATTTTGTCCATTTTGTTTTATCAGGTGCTACTGCATCGTATGCGGTTTTTATTGGCGTGTTATCAAAAAATTCAGGTTTAAAATTTTTAAACGCACTGTTTACTACGGGTAGCCAGCCATCGGTTTTGTAAGTAGAAGAAATGATCACTAATTTTCTTAACCGTTTAGGGCTTTGTACAGCAAACTGGTAAGCCACAGAGCCGCCCATACTATAACCTGCTACATCAGCACTATCAATTTTCAGGTAATCCATTACTCCTTCCACATCATTTGCTAAAGTAGTAATTGACTAATTTTCTGTCTGAATAAGGTGTATGCCCATGTCCCTGAAATTCAATGGCAATTACTTTTCTTGTTTTTGACAATTCAGGTATCAATTGCCCCCAGTTCATCTCAATGGTATAAAAAGCGCCATGCAGTAAAATAAGAGGCTTACCCTCACCATATACTTCGTAATACATTTTAATTCCATTAACTGGCGCGTATCCACTTTTGGAAGGTTTGATTTGCTGCCCATTGGATTGAAAGGCTGTAAAAAAAAGTATGGCAATTATTAATGCTGGTTTGAGCAATATATAACCTTTAAATACTTTTTTCATAAAACGTGATCTTAGTTATTTAATAATCTTACTTACAATACAAAGATGATATTCAAAAATGGAAAGTCTGCTGTATTAATACGACTAATAAAGAGATGTTTTGCGACAAGAATATAGACCTGTGCAGACATATAAAATCGGGGCTTACTGCAACTATGCACAACACAGATTCACTCTGTAGGCCGTGTCCTGCATTTGCACAAAGGCTTAGAGTAGAGATGCGGCCTGGGAAAGAATTCTTAGCAAGCAAAACTGTAAATAGCGTATTCACTTTGTATTTGGGACATGTAATATTTGGCGGAGCTATGTTTGTAGTAAACCGGGTTTTCAACCAAGCGGACTCTTGCTTAAGACAAAAGTTAGAACCATGAGCTCAAGTGGTGTTGCAATATTTTATACAGGTTTTAAGTAAACCAGGAATTCCGTTCCTTTGCCTAACTGGCTTTTCACCAAAATCTTTCCTCCGGCACCAGATACAAATTCTTTTACTAAATATAATCCAACGCCTGACCCTTGAATATCATCGTTTATTCTGTAATATTTTGAAAATATATGTTCCTGTTTTGTTGCATCAATGCCAATACCATTATCCTGAATAGAAAGTAGTATATAATTATCCTCCCGGCTTGTTTTGATAAGAATTTTAGGTTTACGCCCGGGTGATTTAAATTTTATGGCATTATTTACCAGGTTGTAAACTATACTTTTTAATTTTCTTCGGGAGAAAAATATTTCTGAAACATTTAGTTCGCTGCGGATAGTTGCACCTGATTCTTTGATACTCTCCAGCAGAGCAAAGCGAACATCTTCTATTATATTTTCTAAATTTATTAGTTCAGCAACAGCTTTATATTTATGTCCATCGTGCCGGGATTCGGTAAGGTTTTTAATGATATCCTCTAATCTCTTAACACCATTAATAATATTTTTTAAAAGAGGTTTAAATTCCTTTGGATTTTCAGAGGCCCAATTGTTCAACAAATCAACTGTTAATAACAAACTGGTAAGAGGATTTTTAATGTCATGGCAAATACTGTCCAGGAACGTTTCATAGTCGGTAATTAATTTTTCCTGCTCTTTCAGGTCATTTATTCTCAAAGTAATTTCTACAAACGTTATTATTACTCCGTTTGTCTTATTGTCTATTTGTCTTACGTAAGGCAGAATATTCATTTGATACCATTTCAAATCAGTCGTTTGAATTTCCTTTTCAAGAATTTCTGTAGTGTCTATTACGTGATTTATATTTTCTATTATAGAAGGAAAACGAAAATTATTTATAACATCATAAATAGATTTACCAATGTCATCCGGGGTTAGCTTAAACTGCTTCATTGCCGGCGGTGTAAATTTTCGTAAAATTAAATTGCTATCAATAAATAACTGCGGGATAATAGTATTTCTGAAATAATTTTCAAGGTCATCATTTTTATTTGTAAGCGTTCTTATTTGCTGGTCTTTATTATTCATCGTTGAAAATTATGTGTGAGTTGTTCTTGTTCCCCTTTGTAAATTTAAAAGAGCTGATATTTGTTTGTCTGCTGTCACTATTTGTGATAACGAACTACCGGTATAAATTTCGCTGTTCTTTTTTCCGATGATGCAAAACAAATCATAGGAAAGTATTTAATTGTAGATGGAGGATGAACGTGTATGACCCTTCTCTCTATTTTCAATCACAATAATGAGTTAAAGTGCCTGCAATAAAAATACAGTAAAGCAACAAATAAGACAAATTTTTATTTTGATGGCTGTAGTTTATACTGCTGATAGCATACCCCGTTAATTAATGTTGACGCTTTGCGCGGGCTTTTAATTTATCTTTTAAATATCGCCGGACCGGGAAGTCTAAAAATTTAAATATAAGGTAGGCAAAGCATACCAGCAAAACCAGGGAAACAGGAATTATCAGGCTCAACCTGGCAACGCCAGGTTTTTGTACCGTTACATACGACAGGAATATCCACATAAAGGGATAATGCGTCATGTAAAGCGGATAAGATATATCACCGGAAAATTTATTGATGGTATTATGTGTTGGCGCTAAACTTGCCCCGGCGCCTAACGAAACAATTAGCGGTAGGTAAAAAACAACTATCAGAGGTTCGGTAATCCAATTCCAATGGGCGTTATAAGGCATTAAAAATGCCAGCAGTAATAAAGCGCTTATTCCCGGTAAACCTAATTTGTTTTTAATAACCCAGTTAGAGCGGAAGAGTAACATGCCCATCAAAAAGGAAAAAGAGATACGGGCTAAGCCATCAAAGAAAGTTGGGCCGCTCCACCCACCCACCAGGCTACCGGAATGCCAGCCTACGTAAAAAATGCCAACCGCTGCCAATACAACCAGGAAAGCCAGCACTTTTTTGGTAGCTCTGAATAACAGGGCTGCATAAAATAAATTGGCAACATATTCCCAAAACAACGACCAACTAGGTGCATTTAAATTAAACAGGTTAAAAAACCGTTCGGCCACTACAGGGTAAGGAATTAAAAGAACCGATGTGATAAAAATCAATACCGTTTGTTTAAAACCATATACCGCATACAGGTTAGTAAAGGGATCAAATAAAAAAGTAAGCAGCCCTAAAACAGAACCTATGATAACCAAAGGCTGCAAACGAATCAGCCTTAGTTTAATAAAAGTGATCAACCCCATGCCGGCTATACGGTTATCGTAAGCATAAGTAATTACAAAACCGGATAAAACAAAAAAGAAATCTACTGCCAGGTAACCATGCGCAATAAAATTATTGCTGTAATCAGCAATGACTATTTCCATAAAGTGAAAAACGACCACTACCACAGCCGCTAACCCTCTTAAGCCATCCAATATTTCGAAATGAGGCTTTGTTTTTAGAAGCCCCGGCGCTACCAACCTGTCTTGCATTCGTTTTATTTTTTAATGTTGTGTTTGGCTAAGAAATCATATTTTTTTAAAGCTCCTGGCTTTAACCTCACCCCCTGCCCCCTCTCCTTTGAAGAGGGGGAAGAATATTTTTTTCGGGGCAGGAAACAAGCTTAATGGCCGGCTTTTTTTGATATCAGATTCTCTTTCCTTTTATGAGCATTACTGATTGTATGGATTGTTCTTTCAGGTATAAAAAACGTTTTCGTTCTTCGTCTTTCATAAAATCGTCAAAGTCTTTTTCAGTTGCGAATTCTACCAAATGAATTTCATAAGGTTTTCCCATATTCGTTTCAACAAAGCTATTTTCGGTTGGCCTTACCCGTAATAAAAGTCGCCCGTTATACTTTAAAATGGCCGGAATGGCAATGTCTTCAAATTGATGAAATACATTTTCCTGTCCTTCTATTATGTAAATGAGTTGAGTTATAAAAAGCATAAGGTCTATTAGTAACAGGATTTTAAATTCTAATCATATCTTCCCGGGTGGGTTTAAAAATACAGTAAAGCAATAAATTTTCGGGATTTTTATTTTGTTGGAAATTAAAGAGTGCAAAGGGAATGTTCTGAAGAAACTTCCCCGGTTTGGTTCTTACCCACCAACCGCTGGCACCTTTTTTGATATTAATAAATAAATTAATAATAAAACTTAAATACCCCACAAAAACTACACGGGTATCTTACATTTATCAACCAGAAACTTTCTTTTACACTTTAAAAATTTAAATTATGATTAAGACCTTAAAATTATTGACAGCAGTCTTCTTTTTAACTATGTTATTCTCCTGCAGTAATAAAGACAAACATGACGATGGCATAACTGTTTTTAAGGCCACCTTAAAGGGGTCAAGCGAAGTGCCTGGCAATCCTTCAACGGCTACCGGCAGCAGCACTTTAAAGTATGACGGCTCCACAAAAACTTTTACTGCCGTTACCACTTATGATGGCTTAACTCCTATAGCAGGCCATATACATAAAGGTGCTGAAGGCGTAGCAGGGCCTGTTGTTTTCCCTTTTACTGATCTTACATCCCCTATTACTTTAAACAGTCCTGTACTTACTGATGAGCAGGTTACGGCACTTTTTAAAGATTCTATGTATGTTAACTTGCATACAAAAGATTACCCTGCCGGGGAAATAAGGGGACAATTGATAAAACAATAAGTTTTTCAAGATTATTTGCCTCACCCCTTGCCCCCTCTCCTTTGGAGAGGGGAAAGAACCGATCTCATTAATTCTCTTCTTTAAAATAAACCTTATAATAATTCATTCTCATTTTCTCATCATATCCTTTTTCAATGAGTTCCTTATTGCCATGTATATAAATGTGGAAATTTTTGTCAAGCTTCAAAACACTTTTAAAAGCACGGGCTTGTTTCTTTACCGCAGAGCCGGATATCAAAAATGAATCACCAATAGCGGTATCATATTCATTTTCATAATTCCTTTTAAAGTTCTTAAACGATTCAATTCCCTGTTCATTTCCTAATACTTCATTTGAAAATTCGTCAAAATCAAAATGCTCTTTTTCTTTAAAATAATTAATTGACTTGTTTAACAAATCAATTTTATCAGTCCTGGAAATTTCAAATTCTTCATCTATTTTGTGCGTCACAAAATCTTTATACACTTTTAATACCGTGTTCGTTTGCGTATAATTGTTATTCCTGATTTTTAGCTTTAAAAAATCATCAATCCAATAGGCTGCTTCGGTATTGTTTGTTTGATCTACAATGGCCACTTTATAGCCTTCTTCTTTTTCGGTATTAAAAATCAAACATCCTTTATCAAGCTTCTTAATATTTATAGCCTCCTGCTCATAATTAATTTCAAATTCCTTTTCTTTAGGAATTACTTTCAGATAGGGCTCTTTTGATTCGGATTTAAAAATCCCTATTGCATCTAACAATTCTCCCTCCATTTGTAAATTCCGGAATAAGCACAGGTATAATTCGCCGGATTTTATTTTAGGATGATCGGAAATATCATATAAGTGTTTTGCTATCTGCCGCGTGTTTGCATGAAACTTATTTTGTTCATTGAATATGATTTCGGCAAAATGAAAAATTTCATTCAGGTTTAAATCTTCTGAAGGATGATTAAAACGATAAATTTCATTTGTTTTCTCAAATGGTTTTAAAAAATAGCTCATCAATAATCCATCTAAAATTTCATCTTCTGTTTTTACCGGATGTTCTGATAAATTTAGGTGTTCATCTGATAATTTATTTCCAACTTTATGAATAGAAAGTTGAGAAAGAGAGGCTTCAAAAAATGTGATCATAATCTATTCTGAAAGGCTATAAAATAACTGGGTGAAAAATGAAAGATATATAATTTTGAAATTACCAGTAAAATAAATAATGGGGATTTTTATTTCGATAAGTGTACTTACCCATGTCATCAAAACTGATAACAATAAGCACAACTGTTGTTTTAAAAAAATCAATGAAAAAGAATTGATCCATGAAAAAAGAATTGAGAAACTTCTTTTAGGAATATTATACCCAAATGCAATTTATTCTTTCTCCTTTGGCGAATAAATTTCCACAAATTTTCGCTACACTCTTTATAACTAAGTTAAATTTGATTGGTTTTTATTTTTGAAATGAGGGCACAATTTTTGCAATTAATTATAACCACTGTCAGCTATTTTATTAATAATTATTAGTGAATTAACTGAATGTATAATGTATCTTTAAACCATAAACCCCCCGATATGAAACAGTCAATCAATCGCAAACCGGATTGTTCCATTTACCCGGGAGAATATGTACCTTTTCTAAATGAAAAAGAGGTAAAAGAACAGATCAACCGTACTGATAAAAGAGACATTATTCATCCTGCGGTGAATATTACAGAACAAACCGGTTCTTACAAAATAGAAGTAGTAATTCCAGGAGTGGAAAGAGATGAATTACTAATATATGCCAATGGAAATATTTTATCAATTTGTGCGGTAAATAATGAAAAGATAAATTCCACACTTAGGAATTTACAGGTGCAGGAGTTCAGTTATAAATGGTTCGACCGTCATATGTTATTACCTGAAGATGCGGATTCTACATTTATCAGCGCAGAATATAGATTAGGAATTTTAGTGATACATATTCCTAAATCTGGAAGGCCTGTAAAAAATCCTCATACCCGCATTATTGTTTATTGATTATAATATAAATAAAGGAATGAAGATTTTATTATACCTTTTTCTTCTATATTAATGTATTGTTTTTTCAAATAAGTTCAATGTCGTGCTAAATGCACGACATTTTTTATATCGAAATAAAATGTGGGGTTATTTTATAGAATATTACTTGTGGTAAAAAGGATTAATTTTTCATAAAAAAACTCTTATTTTTTTAAATTTCATTCTATAATAAAATGGATAGATTAGAAATTATAAACTATTGCTATCTAATTGCTTAAAATTTTAAATTTATTTTAATCATTTCTGCACAAAATGATTTTTTGTCAATTCAAAAAGGATGCTATATTTGCATCAGGTTTTTCATAGGATATTGGATTAAAACGAGCTGGATTTCTATCCGGCTCTTATTTTTTCAGTTCACATTTTTGAATAAGAAATTAATTTACTCCCAGGAATAATATCCAAACTTGCTCTAATTTTTATTTGCTTGGTATCGATTTGATTTATACCGCCTTCTTAACTACGATTATCTTCGTAATACCGGCAAATTGACGTAGTTTAGAAATTTCTTTCTAATGTAAGATCTCATTTATCAGAATCTTGTTTTTCTTAATCATAAATTCCTTTGTCTTTCCCGGTTTTTTCCTCAACAATACTACGGGACCCGGGCCCTGCAGGTTTGTTTTTGGTTTTACCTTTCCGAAAATAAATAATCAGAATCGAAGCCAGAATGACTACTCCGGCAGTGATTGAAATAAATAAAATGCCCATAATTTTTGAATTGTAAGTTCAATTGCCAGAAACACAATAATTATGCAGGAATTAAAAAATAGGAAATTTGTTGATTTACTGCTTTTTATCTGCGAACATTTTGAACAAAGCGAATTATGATCAGGCAACTTTTTTCAACCTTCTTTTTGTGCCTTCAATATTGGGCAAAAGGCCGGTTATAATTCCTATTAATGGCAGAAAAGAACAAACATGAAACACATAAATTATATTGGTTTTATCAGCCAGGTTTCCCAACAAAGCAGAACCAATTCCGCCCATTCCAAAAGCGAATCCAAAAAATAAACCCGAAACAAGTCCAATCTTTCCAGGAATTAATTCCTGCGCGTATACCAAAATTGCAGAAAAAGCAGAAGATAAAATCAAACCGATGGGAACTATTAAAACTATCGTCCAGAAAAGATTAGCATAAGGTAAAGCCATTGCAAAAGGTGCGGTTCCCAGAATAGAAAACCAGATTACATATTTTCTTCCAAACCTGTCGCCCAGGGGGCCTCCTATCAAAGTACCTCCCGCTACAGAAAAAAGAAATACAAATAAATAAATTTGCGAAGTCTGAATCCCGACGTGAAATTTATTGATAAGATAAAATGTAAAATAACTGGTAAAACTGGCAAGATAAAAATATTTTGAAAAAATCAAAATCAACAAGATCACGACTGACCACAAAACTTTTCGCTTAGAAAAAGATGGATGAAAAACCCTACCCTTAATTTTTGATTTTCTTTTGATAATATTTGCTTTATACCAATTACCCACTTTTGTCAATACAAAAATTGCCATCAAAGCAATCAATGAAAACCAAACGATACTCGTTTGGCCATGAGGAACTATAATCCAGGCAGCCAGGAGTGGCCCAATGGAACTACCCAGGTTTCCCCCCAATTGAAAAATTGACTGTGCCAAACCGGGCTGGTCACCCGCAGCAGAATGCGCCATCCTTGACGATTCCGGGTGAAAAACAGATGAACCAATGCCAATAAGGCCAACAGAAACCAGCACGAGGTAAAAATGTTGGGACATGGATAAAATCACCAAACCAGTTAAAGTAAATCCCATTCCTATAGCTAAGGAATAAGGCTGAGGTTTCTTATCAGTATAAATTCCAACAAACGGTTGCAGAAGTGACGCAGCCATTTGAAACGTAAGTGTGATTAAACCAACCTGAGCAAAAGTCAAGTCGTAATTTCTTTTCAGAATAGGGTAAATAGCAGGAATTAGAGATTGAATCGTATCATTTAATAAGTGCGAAAAACTAATTGCAAACAAAATCGGGTAAACCGTTTTCTCCAGTTCGTTTTCTATTGTAGCGGAACTATTCATTTTAAATTTTCGATTTGCAAATTTAGATAACACAGGGTCAAAGAAAAAAAGGAACTTTTATAATTTTAAAAGGAATCAACCTTAATGTATAATGCCAAAATTTAAATTAGTTTCTTATTTTTATACTCTAAAATACCATGCTAATCAGCAAATTATTTTTTCTAAAAATTATCAATAACACTTAGTAACAAACCTGGAAAGGATTTCAAAATTTAAAAAGCATGCGGGAACCCAAACATGATAAAGAAAGGCAGGATTTTCAGTTGGAAAGATTTACATTTTTCACTGATGGCGTTTGTGCTATTTGCATTACTTTACTAATTATTGAGATCAGAGTTCCTGATATCGCTGTTCCCACTGATACACTTTTATGGAAATCACTTTCTCACATGTCTTTGCGTTTTTTAGGATTTGTAATTAGTTTTGGAATCGTTGGGCATTATTGGTCTGTTCATCACCGCATATTTGGTTATGTGGTAAAATATACTACAAAATTATTGTGGCTAAACCTGGCTTTTCTTTTTACGGTTGTTTTGCTTCCTTTCAGTTCCGGATTCCTTGGCGAATACAGTTCTTACCAAAATCTAAAACTCCCTTATGCAGTATATACATTTAATATGGTACTCACCGGTTTTATGAATTGCTGGCTGTGGTTGTACGTAAGTAATCCAAAAAGAAAAATGCTATCGCGTGTAATTTCGCCAGCCCGCATCAGGCTTGGTTTATATAGAAGCCTGGTTATTCCTGTGATTTTTGTTATTTCATTTCTCATTTCCCTGTTTTTACCGGTGTTTTCGAAATTACTTTTATTATTGATTCCTGTTATTCTTCACTGGGGAATGAAAAGCCTTGAGAAAAGAGCCGAAACAGATGAAATTGTTTCTAAAAAAATAAATACAAAAAGCATCATAGCTGAACCAGATGCAACAAGCTGAAAAATTCTTATCCTCGTTTAAGATGTTTTCGGAAAGTCGGTAGCCTCTCTATGAAACAAAAAAATTAACCATTTTTTGTCACAGAAAGGGACTCTTAAATCTGTATATTTATTGTGCACATTTTGAAATCGGTAAATTATAAGCATGACTTTTCAAAGAGTAATTATAAAAATTAAAAAGCATTGGGGTAGCTTGATTTTTTATTCAATTTTACTCTTATTAGTTTTTAACACCAGTGCTAAATCGTGGTTTTTACAACGAATCATTTCCACAGGATTGTTTAATGCCAACATAAAGACAGAGGCCATTTCCAACAAACAAAGTGCGCCGGATTTTTCTTTTTCAGATTCAAATGGAAATATTATCTCCTCGTCTTCTCTTCGGGGGAAAGTGGTATTTATCAATTTCTGGGCTTCGTGGTGCCCTCCATGCAGAGCTGAAATGCCTTCTTTAGATAAATTATATTTAGAATTGAAAAGTGATAACCGTTTTGTTTTTTTATTTGTCAATGAAGACGACGATCCAACAAAGGCAATTCAATATCTTCAAAAAAATCATTTTTCCATTCCGATTTATAACCGAAACAAAGTTTCTTCTCAAATTTTTAGCGGAACCTTACCCACCACTGTCGTCCTGGATAAACAAGGTAACATTGTTTTGAAACATGATGGGATGGCAGATTATAGTAATGATAAATTTTTTGAGCAGTTAAAAAGGTTGTTGTAATGAAAGAATTTTTTTATTTTTTGACCTTCAAGAAACTTTCAAAAAAAGAATTGATTTAATCTTCGGGAATAGGGAAATTTGCCTTTCAAAATTTTCGAATGGCCTCTGAAGTTTACCTGCATTATCTTATTACCCGTTTCAATCTGAGAAGAGAAGGCTGGAATGAGGCCAGGGACGGATCTTTAGTGTTAACAGAAGAATGGCTACGCAATCGTTTTGTATTATTTGAAAAATTTTGTTTAACCGCATTACAAAATCAAACCAACCAAAATTTCACCTGGCTTGTTTATTTTGATACCAATACGCCTTCGGAATACAAACAGAAAACCAGTGAATACAGTTTACATTTCCCGAATTTTAAACCAGTGTTCATTAATGGAATGCCTGAATTTTTATCTTCCATTCAGAATGAGATAAAGAAGAATACGCTACCTTTTACTATTACAACAAGGATTGATAATGATGATTGTGTTAGCAAAAATTTCATAAATGAAATACAGCAAAATTTTGAAGAACAGGATTTTTTAGTGCTTGATTTTCCTGATGGATTTACGTTGCAAATTAATCCTGAAATTAAAATTGGGAAACGAAAGCAATTATTCAATCCTTTCATTAGCATTGTTGAAAAAAATGAAAGTGCCAAAAGTGTGTGGAGCAGGGAAACACATTCCTCCTGGAAAAAAGAAAAAAATATAAAACGCATCAACAACAAAAGAATCTGGATGTCAATCATTCATTTTGAAAATAAAAAGAACAGCTATGAAGGATATGGTAAGGTCGATTTGAAAAAACTGTTTAATGAATTTGTTTTGGACGAAGATACCAGGTTAAGGCTCGCCGTCAAGAAACATTCCATTGGCGAGCGCCTGGAAAGTTTTCAGAATAAAATTTCATCTCACTGGCGAACTTTTTACAAAGACGTAAAAAGACAAGCGGGGCTCTATAAATAATTTTATCGATTTTCTAAAGTATGAATTTATTAAATACCTCTGTAAAGCAAGCTTTATCCATTCTTCATAAAAGGGGAATTATCCTCTACCCTACTGATACTATTTGGGGCATTGGTTGTGATGCTACCAATGGTGATTCAATCAAAAAAATATATACTTTAAAAAATCGCGAAGAAAAAAAATCGTTGATTATCCTTGTTGCAGATTTAGAAATGCTTGCAAAATATGTTTCCGACCCTTCTCCTATTTTACTTTCTTATATTTCTTCAGCGCAAAAACCTACGACCGCTATTTTCAAAAATGCAATTAATCTACCTGGGGCTTTAATAAATGAAGATGGAAGCATCGCTATCAGAATTCCACAGGATGTTTTTTGTATTCAGTTAATCAGGCAATTCGGAAAACCTTTGGTGTCAACATCGGCAAATATTTCAGGCGAAACATCGCCACAAAATTTTAATGAAGTTTCTGATAAAATAAAAAACGGTGTTGATTACATTGTTCAACACCGTCAGGATGATATTTCTAAAAAACTTCCTTCCTCTATCATAAAACTAAGTGACAAAGAAGAAGTTGAATTTATTCGACGTTAATAATTTATAAAGCGAGTCCAATTCCTAATTGAATCATTTGCACTTTCCATGTATCGTTATTTTCAAGATTGTTCAGGTCTGTTAAACCTCCAACAAATCTTCCGTATACCCTGAATTTTAAAAGTTTCAGTTGCAAGCCTGCAGCCAAAGAAAAGTCACCCGATTTAAAAGCCTCTTTACCGTTCTGGACAAGGTTTTTACTCTTATCTATTAAAATTCCAAACTGTGGCCCGGCCTGGATAGAAAACAAATTGCTTAGATTATAATTAACCATGACCGGAATGCTTAGGTATTGCAATTGAATCTGCCCAACATTATGCAATTGTGTAATTTGATTAAAATTGGTAGCAGTATCCGTATTAACCTGGTTAAATAAAACCTCGGGTTGAAGAGACCATTTACCCCCGCCCAAAGTAGCAAAAGCGCCTGCATGATAACCAAGATTGTATTCGTCTTTAAATGATTGGCCTGAAATTTTTCCAAGATTAGCGCCTGCCTTTATTCCGAAAGTAAGGCCCTGAGAAAAAAGAGAAGATGAAATCAGCAATAAAAATATTAGCGGAAGGTGTTTTGTTTTCATAATAAAAATTTAGAGTATAATTTTTCAATTTGTATGCCAAGAATGATTTTGGTTGAATTAGATTGACTAAATTAAATGGAAAGGGTTTAAAAATATCTTACAACCAGGTAATCTTTTCTTAAATAAATTTAGAAATCCTATTTTAAATTTATGTAATTGGTTAAAGCAGGAATTTTGACTTCACAATTACTAAATGAGAATTAGTCATATTTGTTGGTTCACTGCCTTTTACAATTCTTTTAAGTACCACTCACCAATATATTAAGCCTAATTAAACTACCTTTGCGGCCTAAAAAAAATTAATGAATGAATTTGAAGGCTTAGGCCTAAATGAAAAGCTGGTAAAAGCTGTTTCTGATCTTGGTTTTACATCTCCCACCCCGATACAACAACAAGCAATTCCCATTCTTTTATCCGGTACTACGGATTTTGTAGGGCTTGCTCAAACAGGTACCGGCAAAACGGCTGCGTTCGGCTTGCCCTTACTGCAATTAATAGAATCTGAAAATAAATATCCGCAGGCACTAATCGTTTGTCCTACGCGGGAATTATGTTTACAAATTTGTAACGATCTGCAGGAATATAAAAAGTATTTCAAAGATATAAGTGTTGAACCGGTTTATGGAGGCGCCTCAATAGTAATGCAGATCCGCGCTTTAAGAAAAGGGGCTCATATAGTGGTGGCCACCCCGGGAAGGCTGATTGACATGATCGAAAGAAAAGCAATTGACCTTGGAAAAGTAAAATATGTGGTATTGGATGAAGCAGACGAAATGTTGAATATGGGCTTCAGAGATGATATAGATTTTGTTTTACAAAACACAATCAACAGGGAAAGTACATGGCTTTTTAGTGCCACAATGCCCGCGGAAGTGAAAGCCATCTCTAAAAATTTCATGGATCATCCGAAAGAAGTTACTGTCGGCAAAAAAAATACGGCCAACGTAAATATTGATCACCAATATTTTATTACTCCGGCTCATTCAAGGTTTGAGACTTTAAAAAGATTGGTAGATTTTAATCCCGGGATGTATGCCATAATTTTTACGCGCACAAAAATTGACGCTCAAAATATCGCCGAAAAATTATCCAAAGAAGGATACAATATTGAGCCTTTGCATGGAGATCTTTCACAACAGCAGCGCGACAGGGTTATGCAGCGTTTTCGTAATAAAGATTTACAACTTTTAATAGCTACCGATGTTGCTGCAAGAGGAATTGATGTGGATGATATTACGCACGTAATTAATTATGAACTTCCTGATGATATAGAAGTTTATACCCATCGGAGTGGACGTACAGCCAGGGCAGGAAAAAGTGGAATTTGCATATCTATTTGCCATAGCCGGGAATCTTTTAAAATAAGGCAGCTTGAAAAAATGGTGAATGCTCAATTTCATAAACTGGATATTCCTACCGGAAAAGATGTTTGCCGCAAACAGTTTTTTTATTTTATTGACAAGCTAAAAAATACCGATATCTCCAACGGATCTTATGAGGCTTACATGCCTGATCTTGAAAAGAAATTTTCAGAGATGACGAAAGAAGAAGTGCTGAAAAGGGTGGCTGCCCTTGAGTTTGATCATTTTTTAAAATATTATGAAAACGCCGAAGACCTGAATGTAAGGTCGCATACGAGAGAAAGAGGAAATGACTTCAGAAATGAAAGAGGTGACAGGCGGGAACGAAATGTATTCCGCAGAGATAACGGCTTTGAAAGGTTATTCATCAACCTTGGAACCAAAGACGGTTTTTATAAAGCCAGTTTTTTACAATACATTCTGGATGAAAGCAATCTTAAAAAGGAAATTTTAGGACGCATCGATCTTCGTGAAATGAATTCATGGGTGGAAGTTGATAAATCCGCCGCATCCAAAATGATTAAAAGCCTTGATGGCAAATATTATAACGGACGCCAGATAAGAATGAACGAGGCGGATGGAGGTGGAAGCAGGAAGCCTTCACGTGATTCACGAAAAAGAATTCCGGCCAGGCAAAAAAGGTAAAGTGAAACAGAAATTCTGGTTATTTGTTGGTTTACTGCAACCGGCTATATTTTTCCATATTTTTTATAATAAGCAACCAACATACCCACCACCGCATTATAGGAATGAATGCCTTTAGGTTGATTATTGAGTTTTAAATAATTACCATACATCCATGTAATTATTGGTTCTAAAAAACTTTGATGGTCAATGTTAAACTGCCGCAATTCTTCAATATCAGCCTTTACAAAAGGATTTAGTTTTTCCATAGTGTTTCTCGCAGAAAGAGAATCAAAATAAAAAATTTCACGATTAGTATAAAGAAAAAGATCTAAATACGTCGAATAGTGAAAAAGTGTATCACGGGAATTAACTGCAGCTAAATAGCCCACAAAATTTGCTTCATTTTCTTTGGCATAACCAAGCTGGTGAGCCATTTCGTGAGTCGCTATGTATGGACGAAGCATTTGGGGAACAGTCGTATTAATCTGGGCTTCTCCTGTAAACGGATTGTAATAACCGGTAAAACCGAGGTAATCTCCTAATGTTCCATAAAGGGATGATTTTACCGATGTCTGATCATATTTCAAAAAAGGAAATTTTTGCTGCGCATCAGCATAACTTCTTTTTGCCCGCAGGATAAGTTGGGCAGTGGAAGGATATTTTTCATGATTTTTTATCACAGCCAGTTTAGTAGCATTTACTTTTTTCAGCAGTATATTTTCAATCATCAATAAATCAGTCGTATCATAACCCTGAGGTGTAATCTGAAGCTGAAAAGCAATTCCTTTCCGGTCATAATTCATGCCCCAGAAAAGATAAAAAACCACATATATAGTTGCAAAAAGAAAAAGTAAATTTAGTATCTTTTGAAATGCTCTTCTTTTATCCCATGGCTTTTTAAACAACAACCTGACATTCTTAATTATCTTCCATATAAGCCAACAAAAACTTAGAAAATATAAAATATCTCCCAGGCTAAAAGGAATCCATCCAAAAACTATCCGAAGAATTTTAGAGAAAAAAACATAAAATCCGCAGGAATAAAACTGCTCTACCCAGAGCTGGTTTGAGGAAAATATTCTAATCCCAATTATTAGAAAAATCACTATTGCCCACCTGATGGCTCTTATATTAAAATTACTCCGCTCACTCATAAAAACTTTTCTTTGCCGTTCTATAACACTGAAACCCTTTTGTAAATAATATTCCTGGCCATTGCCCACACCCTGCCTAATAACTTTTTCGAAATTAAGAAGGATATGAAAAAAGAAAATTATTTAAGGAGCGCTTTTCAAATAATTAGCAGATACAAAAGGAGTAATAACAGTACTGGTACGATACATTTTAAAGACTTTTTTATATTTTATAGTTTATTTAAAAAATAAAGTTAGGACAAAATGATCGTGAAACTTGGAAGTAAATTTCACGTTCACGATTAACAAAAAATTTAAAAAATCATTCCTCTTTTCTCCAAAAAACTAATTAAATTCCTTACTTTTGCAGCCCTTTAATATTAGGTTATGGGACACAGGCGTGAATTTGATATTGCATTTGTAGGATTAAAACCTGGAATCCATGAGTTTAATTATGAGGTGGATGATAAGTTCTTTGCCGATTATAAGGAAACAGATTTCAGCAATTGCCACGCGTCTGTAAAGATCAGTCTCGAAAAGAATACGTCTTTTATGCTATTAAAATTTGAGATTGGTGGCAGTGTGAGCGTTTCCTGTGACCGTTGTGGAAATGATTTACGAATGGATCTTTGGGATGAATTCAAATTGGTAATTAAGCAGGTTGAAAATCCGGAAGAGATGAATCGAAATGAAGAAGATCCTGATGTATTTTATATTTCCAGGACAGAAAGCCACATTCACCTGGCAGACTGGATTTATGAATTTGTTTTGCTAAGCATCCCCAATCAGCGGATGTGCAAAGAAGAAGAAATTGGCGGTCCGCAATGCAATAAAGAAGTGCTGGCGATGTTGAAAAAAATGCAATCGTCAACTGTTGAAAATAATCATCCTTTACAAAAAGGCCTGGAAAAATTTAAAAAAAACAATAATTAATCATATTAATCTACGGTTATGCCAAATCCAAAGCGCAGACACAGTCAGCAAAGAAGTGCAAAAAGAAGGACACATTATACAGCAGATGCTCCTACACTTAGTATTGATCCAACAACAGGAGAAACACACGTTCGTCACCGCGCACACGTAAGTGAAGGAAAACTATATTATAAAGGAAAAGTAGTTTCCGAAAAAGCGCCCCTTAAGGTTAGTTAAATTCGCTTTAGAATAATATTTAGTCCAAAAACAAAGTTTATTATCTTCAACTTTGTTTTTGGATTTTTTTTTGAAATCTTTAGCACCTCAAATTAAAGAACTAATTTTATCATGATATCTCATGATTAATACGCGAATATGAACATAGCACTGGATATGATGGGCGGCGATTATGCACCTGAAGAAGCCATTAAGGGCGTACAACTCTTTTTGTCTGAAAATACGAATTCGTCAGTAACCCTAATGCTCATTGGCGATAATGATCAAATTTCTCCACTTCTGGACCAGTATCAAATAAATTCAGAAAATATAAATGTAGTTCATGCGTCCGAAGTGATTGGGATGCACGAGCACCCTACCAAGGCGCTCAAAGAAAAACAACAATCATCGATCTCTATTGGATTTCATCTTTTAGCCACCGGCAAAACAGACGCCTTTATAAGTGCAGGAAACACCGGGGCAATGCTGGTTGGTTCTTTATACAGTATCAAGGCTATTACTGGTGTTGCAAGGCCGGCAATAGGGGCTTATATGCCTCGTGAAAATGGGAAAACTTCTTTGCTGGTGGATGTAGGTTTAAATGCCGATTGCAAACCTGAAAATTTATCTCAATTCGCTTTGCTTGGTAGTCTTTTTGCCAAATACATTCTAAATTATGACAACCCAAGAGTGGCTTTGATAAATGTTGGAGAGGAAGAAGGAAAAGGAAATATTTTATGCCAGGCTGCTTATCCTTTATTGAAGGAAAACAAGCAAATCAATTTTATAGGAAATATTGAGGGGCGCGACCTTTTGATGGGCAAAGCTGAAATATATGTTTGCGATGGATATACCGGCAATATTGTATTAAAATTTGCCGAGTCTATTTATGATATTGTGCAAAAGCGCAAAATAGAAGACGAATATTTTAATCGTTTTAATTTTGAAATGTATGGCGGAGTTCCTGTTCTTGGGGTTAACAAGCCTGTAATCATCGGACATGGGATATCAACTTCCGGCGCTTTTAATAATATGATATTAATGGCAAAGAAAATGATAGAACAGGAATTTATCGAAAAAATAAAATCCAACTTTGTTTAGTATATCCCAATTTTAAAAAATGAATTAATTGTGTTTTTATCAAAATCATTTTCATACCCTGTTTTATTCTTCAATAAAAAAATTACTAAAATTACAATTTCTCTTTTCAGATCATTGTAAGTTTTATCAAATGATCTTTATCCTTATTTTTATAAGGCCTTACAAAATACCCATGAAATTGTTTTTAAAATATTTATTGGTTGCTACATGTATCTCTTCTCTCTTATGCACCCGGTTTAAAGCTTTTGGCCAGGAAGATACTACTAAAGGGCCTGTAAAAGTTTTTATTAAGAAGGTAATAGACAATTTAGAAAAAGAACCCAAAAAAACTGATTCTTTAAAACCCAGGACAAACGAAGCATCTTTTGATCGTTTCGGTGGTTTGTTTATTAGAAATATTGTGATTGAAAGAATTCCGTTTGGAGTCACAATTGGTGATACATCAAAACGGTTAATCAATAGCTTAACCAACCTTGCAAACGACCTTCACCATATTACTAAAACGAACGTCATTAGAAAGAACCTGTTTTTTAAAAAAGGGCAACCTTTAAATCCTTTTTTAATGGCAGACAATGAAAGATACCTCAGGCAATTATTGTACTTGCAGGATGCAGAATTTTTTGTCACAAGAACAGCTTCCGGCTCAGATTCAGTTGATGTTTTCGTCGAAATTAAAGATGTGTTTTCACTAGGAGGCGCAATAAACTCCCTGGGACTTAAGCAGACAAATCTTGAAATTAGAGAAGATAATTTCGCCGGAAGCGGTAATGCCGCAATTCTTTATGGCCTGTTTGATGACAAAAGAAAAAATAATTTCGCACTTGGAGGTGAGTATAATAACAGGAATGTGGGAGGAAGTTTTATGAATGCCAAAATAGGTTATCAAAGTTTTTATCCGGCGATTTTTGGCCCAAAGGAAGACAACAATTATTATGTGGATTTTCTTAAACCCCTGGTAAATCGTTATATGAGATGGACGTATGAACTAAATGCTTCTTATCACGATACCAGGAATCTTTACTCTGAGGATTCCTTCTATCTTTCAAATACGCGTTACCGTTATTATAATGTAGAAGCCTGGAGTGGTTATAATATCAATGCCAAGGATTTTACGGCTGAAGAAGAATCCAGCAAACTAAGGAAATTAATTGGCGTAAGATATTTGAATCAAAAGTTTTTAGAAGTGCCCCAAAAATATGACTCGGTATATGACTGGAAATACCAGACAATAAATGCAGCTCTGGCTACGCTTACCTTTTATCGTCAAAATTTTTATAAGACTCAATATATATATGGATTTGGAAGAAATGAGGATATTCCTGAAGGTTTATTGCTAAGCATCACTTCCGGCTTCACAAAAAGACAGGAAGCCAAGCGTCCTTTTATAGGTTTTAATTTTGAAAGTTATCATTTTAATAACCGGAAAAACTACCTCAGCTATAAAATTGCCGCTGAAGGATATTTGCATCACACTTCAATTGAAGATTTAAATTTTTTAGGAAGCATTTTCTATTTTGATCACTTAAAGCCCATCGGAACAAAATGGAAACAACGCTTTTTTCTGAATTTCGATCTTGCACAGCAGGTAAATACGATTTATAATCAACCTCTTTTTGCAAACAGCCAGTTTGGCTTGCCGGAATATGGAAATGAAATTATAGACAACCAAAAAATCGGTGGATCATTAAGATCTACCGCCAAAGTAGAATCAGAATTTTTTAGTCCCTGGTCAGTTGTTGCTTTCCGTTTTGCGCCATTTGTATTTACTAACATAAGTGTATTTTCTCCTTATGAGTTTAATACCAAAGTACTCAGTTCTGTTGGTGGAGGAATCCGCACAAGAAATGAAAGCCTTGTATTTGGCACTATTGAATTAAGGGCTTATTACTTCCCGGAAAAAAATTTTCACAATGAAAGTTTCAGGTTTTCCCTTTCAACTAACGTGATATTTAAATACAACACTCAATTTGTAAAAAAGCCTGATTTTATTCAAATAAATTAAAGCTGATAACCTCATCATAACTTTGATTTAATATCTTTAATAAAATTGACCATTGTGAATATTTTGAGAAGATATTTTGAATTAACAGCATGGAGTGTTGGATTGATAATTTTGGCAACAATGGATCCGGGGACTAGTGTGCATTATTCAATTTGTTTCTTTAAGTTTATAGGGGTAAATTTTTGTCCTGGTTGCGGATTAGGACATTCAATCAGTTATTTTTTTCATGGAAATTTTAGAGAGTCATTCAAGGCGCATCCGCTTGGTTTATTTGCTGTTGTGGTGATACTTTTTAGAGTTTATAAACTATCTTCTCTTCATATTTTTTCAAAATTTAAAAAATACAATTATGGAAAACGGTTTCAACGCAGTAAATCCTACCATATTGAAATTCCTGTATAATGCAACTCCGGAAGAATTAATAACCATTAATTCAAGAACAAAAGGTTTCAGTAATGACGAACTGGAACAATTTTGTATTATTTATAGTTCCAAAAGAAAAGATCCGCAGTTGATATTAATTTTGTGTTTATTAGGGCTTGTTGGCGTAGCAGGTGTCCAGCGCTTTTTTATCGGGCACATTGGTATGGGCATTTTATATTTTTTTACAGCCGGTCTTTGTTTTGTCGGAACTATCATCGATGCAATAAATCATAAGGATCTTGCGATGGAATATAATGCAAAAATGATTACAGAAACATTGTCAATGCTGAATATGATTGCCAGGTAGCGATCGACAAATAAACTTACAGCAATATTTCCGCGACAACCTCTTTATGATGAATTTTATCGAATAAAAAATACCATTATTTGTAGGTTCACTGTAAATCTTTATTAATATCCATTGAGGAAATATGGTGTTTTATTCCATCCAAAACTCCCTTTGAAAGAGGTTTTTTGCTGAAATAAATAACCTTGTTTTTCTTTAAAAATTCAAGTTCGGGGCTATAATTTGAAACCACTATACCTTTAGCTTTTCCTTTAAGCATGTCAATGTCATTACCGCTGTTTCCGGCAGTTATAAAATGATGAAGAGGTAATTTCCACTTATAGCTCAGGTATCGCATAGCGTTACCTTTGCTGGCCCGGAATGGCAAAAGGTCCAGGTAATGATTTTCAGTAAGCAGAACTTTCGCCCTGAGTTTATGGTCATCTAAAAATTTGTATAAATCAGCCAGGTTGTCTTCATTGAAATTTTCATTTACGTAATAGCTTAATTTGAATTGCCATTGAGCGCCTGGCTCCTGAAGCTCAATTCCTGGAAATTTAGACAACGTATTTTTAAGCTCATCTCTTTTCCACTGATAATCAATGTGGCTTTCATAACCATTATCCTGTATAAATTTATTAGTATAATATATCTCAGATCCTGCTGAGCAAATAAGCACATCCGGATCAGGCAGGCCATATTTAGATATTGCCTCCTGAAGTATATTTTTGTTGCGGCCACTTGCCAGGCCAAAAACGATTTTATCTTTGCGCTCTTTGACCCAGTCTTTCAGTTCCTGCAAACCATCAGTCTTTTCTTCATCTACCAGTGTTCCGTCAATATCACAAATAATAAACAATTCTGATTTCATAAGCTTTTTTCCGAAAGCGTTTTTATGAGTGAAACTGGCATTGGCATCTTCTTTTGGTTTAAACAAATCATCAATAATCTCCACATACCTTTTAGCATGAGCCGTCCATGAATAAAATTGATTGGTAGCGATAATGCCATTGGCAGAATATTTTTCCCATAATTTTTGGTCAGAAATAATCTTCTTAAGTGCTTCAGCAATTTCAACAGGGTTTTCCACATCTACCAACAATCCATTGTCACACTGCTCAAGTATTTCTTTAGGGCCTCCCGTAGGCGAGGCAACAACAGGAAGTCCGCAGGCAGCGGATTCCACTATGGTTAACCCAAAATTTTCTCCCGGGGTTGCATTTACAAAAACACCTTTTTTTCTTGCAGCTACCCTGTATATCTCAGGTACTTCCAGTTTAGGATCATTTTTTTTGGGGATGGCCATTTTACCATACAGATCATATTTGTCAAGCATCAATAAAAGGTTTGTCAGAATATCCTGTTCATCAGCCGGCATTTCTGTAATATCTTTTCTTACTCCTGCAAAAATCGCAAGATTTGCCATTGTCTGTAATTCGGTATCCTGTCCATACGATTGAATAATTCTTTCAAAATTTTTTCTTTTATCCGCACGGCCTATAGAAAGAATCAAAGGTTTTTGAGGGTTAAAAAGAAATCGCTCGATATCAGAATTGACACGGTATAATGCCTGCTCCTGCTCTATGCTCATTTGAAAACCCGGCATGTCAAACCGATAAAAGGGATAAAAAACTTCATTATTTACACCGGGAGGAATTACTTCAAACCTTCCATTTTTTTCAATATTATATAAGCTGTATTGCGTTTCTATTTCATGCTGAGTACTCACTATTATTACATCAGCATTTTTGATTGCATATTCTTCTGCCGCAATCCGGCGTTGCATATTGAACTTTTCATTGATCTTCTCAGGAGTCATTCCATCCTGCAGAAGGATGTTCATTTTGTTGCGGCCCAGCGAATGTCCTGTGGCAATAAAAGGGATACCAAAAACTTCACTGATCTGGCTGGCCAGGTAATTTCCATCGGCATAATGCCCGTGGGCCACATCAGGGAAATCATCTTCTTTTTCTATAAACCGGATGGTTTTATCAACAAATTCATCAAGGTAGTCCCACAATGATTCTTTCGATCTATATGAATTTCCGCCGCACGTGACCCTAACAATCCGTGCTTTTTCATTTACAACTTCAACTTCTTTTTCGTAAGAAGAAGAAACCCTTTTATCATTTATTCTCCTGGTAAAAAGATCCACTTTACGAATCTTCGGATGTTCGGAAAGGTATTCGAGTAATTCAAGAATGTATTTCACCTGCCCGCCTGTGTCTTTATCCCTTCCTATTTCAGGATCTTTAAACCTGATAAGTCCATGAGGGCTGAATAATTGTATATAATATCCGTTCATTTTTCTTTATTCACTTAACCTTGATATTTGTAAAAGTAACCAAATCAAAAGAATTTGATTAATTGATTATTTGATTATTTATTTCGACTGGTCAAAAGTAATGCCGTAATACAGTTTATCTTTTAAGCACAGTTTTTACAAATACTTATTGCGTAATTGTATGAAATTAAAATGGTAATGGCAAGAATTTTGTAGTTTTAGCCAAACCGTTTAATATTTTATGTATTCAGGATCAGGATTTAGTGACTGGGAAATTGGCGATATAACAGTTATCATACACGAAGGTGTTTATCATCTATTCCATCTTATTATCCCAAACCACGATTATATTGCACACGCTGTTTCTAATGATGGCATTTCATGGAAAAGGGTGGAGAATGCCCTTTTTGTAGGTAATCCGGGAGAGTGGGATGACGACATGCTCTGGACAATGGATGTTGTTGAAGTAAATGGAAAGTTTGAAATGTATTATACCGGTCTTCAAAGAAGAGACAGAGGTGTTATATCAAGAATTGGATTTGCACAATCCGATGATCTTATTAACTGGAAAAAAAATAAAAAAAATATTTTCCCGATTTCTCCCAAAGGTATCTTTTATGAAACAGAGAATAACAATCCACGTAAATGGTTAAGTTTCAGGGACCCGTTTTGGTATAGTTACAAAGACGAAATTTATTTGCTTCTTTGCTCCAGAAGTATATCAGGCCCGGTTTCGAGGCGGGGATGTGTTGGCTTGGTTAAGATTACCAATGATGTGGTAGAATTGATGCCTCCACTTCTTTTTCCAATGGTATATGATGATATCGAATGCCCTTGTATTTTTGAATTAAAAGGCCGCTACTACATAATCGGTTCTATAAGAGAAGATATAAAAATCAGGTATTGGTTTTCAAAGGAATTTTTTGGTGAATATCATTCTTTTCATTCTGATGTTTTGTTGCCAAAAGGAAATTATGCGGCCCGGATAGTTAAAGATGGTGACCATCTTTTATTATATAATTTTTTCTATGCTCATGGCAAAATAGATGCATTGCGTGTGCTGCCTCCTCCTAAAGAGCTGGATGCTGATGCTTCCGGAAGGCTTGTTTTGAAAAGTTATTACCGCTGGGATCAACACGTTATTCAAACAATTCTTCAAACGGAATTTGGTGAGGTGAAACATTTGCTCTCCAATCCGACTGCCACTTCGGCTATAGAGTTGGATAAATGGACTTGCTCATCAAGAAGCGGATATGAAATATTTTCTTTTAATAAACCATCTTCCAGCTTTATATGGGAAGGCCTGCTAACGGTTGAGGGCATGGGGAAACTCGGTTTGGTAAGCGATATTGACTCAGAAGGAAATGGATACTTTATTTCTTTCGATGTTACAAATGGATTGTTACAAATGAGAGCATGGGGATTCAACCCACTGGATGTTCGCCAGAATTTCATTTTTAATGAACTACAGATTGGTGTTTTTAAAATGAATGAAGAAAATAAATTTAACTTCAGGCTTATTCACTACGGAAATTATATTGAACTTTCTATCGATGGAGAAGTAAAGCTTACATTAATGGATTACAATTTTTCCGGAAGTGGAATCGGGCTGTATTCTGCATCCGCTGTCATTTCATTACAAAATTCCGTAGTGAAAATACTTCCGGAACCTATTGACGAATACGCCAGCCAGGAGGAAGCGCATAAACAACCAGAACAGACAAACATAATCATGCCACCATAAAAATTTTAAAATTTAGTGTATGCATCCCTGTTAGACAATAAAAATTCACCTTTTTTGTTTGTTCACTGGTATTTAGAGGGAATACATATTTGCGTCACCATTTAATATGTTTATCAATAAAATTAATCAATCCATCAGCCATCACTTTTTGTTCTTTAACTTTAGGATGTCCGTAGGTTTCTTTGTAGGGAGCGAAATAGGTAAATATTTTCGGATCATTGATTTCGGCAACTGCTTTTTTAACATAGCCTGGCCATGGCGAACCTATTTTAGTAATGTCCATATTTCCCAACATGCATATTATTGGTACTTTAGGATAAGTTGATCGTATGGTTTGAACAAAACTTTTATATGCTTCTACAATTTGAGATTCATCGGGAGGTTTTGTTCCAAATCTTTTTTTGAATTGCTCATTATTGGGCATTTTTACAATCCACGAATCGTTTTGAAATAAATTGATTACAACCAGATCGGGTCTGTATTTTGAAAAGTCCCATTTGCTGTTTGAATCTGTAGGATCAATCCTGTCGTACATTTCAGGCATGATAAGAGGAAACCAGCTAACCATAATTCCTATTCCGCTTTTAGCAGTGCAATGATATTGAGCATTAAAATGCCTGGCAGTTATGGCGCCATAAGCTTCATAATTATTTTCATAATATCCGTAAGAAAAATCTTTCGCGGAATCATAAATAGCATAACCACAGGTAATAGAATTTCCAAAAAATTCTATCTTTCTTTTAGGAAGTTTCTCAGGCTTACGTAATTTTTCTTTTCTATTCGTTTCAAAACCATAAAACCAAGTTTTCCCCTTGTCCCATTCTGTGCGTTTAAACAACTGAAGCTTATGTTTCCCATAAATAAGGCCGGAAGCAAGTGTAACCATTTTTTTCAAAGTATCAAATTGGATAACATCAATAATTGAATCGTCAATAATTACATTGTAGTAATTGGAAGTATCCTGGTCTTTGAATTCCCCGTTAATGCCTGTCCCTTTAAAATTTAATGTGATTGAAGTGCCCGGCCACATTAACTCAGCAGCGTCAGAACTGTAAGCAATTCTACCTTCATAAACAATATGCCTGTCATTGTAATTAATAAAATGCTGGCAAAAAGAACTTGTTGAAAACAAAAAACTTAAAAGAGGCGTAAGAAAAACCTTTTTAAACATAATAAATGATTTTTAACATATCAACGCTAAAGTAATTCTTCCTGCCAGAATAAAACAGGATTGATGAAGTAGATGAAAAACGGCTACCCCCGGATAAGGAGGCAGCCGTCTTTTTAAAATACAAATCGTCTCAAAAATTTAAAAAACTTCCGATTAGGGTTTTCATTTTATTGCTTGATTACTTTACCCTTAAAGAGAACTTCGCCGGAATTGTTGACAATAGAAAGAATATACATTCCATGATGTAACCCGCTAAGATTATTAAAATCCCTTGTGCTTGTTCCTGTATTAACTGACCAGTTTTGTGATACGATTTGCTTCCCTGTAACATCAATCAGTCTTGCAGTTACCATTTCTGATGTTGGGCTTATAAAATTGATCGTTAGTGTATTATAAAAAGGATTTGCAAGAACAGATATTGCTGTTTTTTGTAACTGTATTTTCACCGCAACAGTTTTAGAATAAGCTGATTTACCATCATTATCCACCTGGTTTAAGCG
The DNA here is from genome assembly GCA_963741705.1 of uncultured Chitinophagaceae bacterium. Lineage (GTDB taxonomy): Bacteria > Bacteroidota > Bacteroidia > Chitinophagales > Chitinophagaceae > Ginsengibacter. Next base: position 65,513 of record CAVUJE010000038.1, read on the forward strand.
GTAGTAATTTACACCAGCAAAAGGACTTGCATCAAATGCATTGTATTTTTTAGCTACCTGGCTGTTGCCTGAGCCATTCACTGTCGCTACCACTGACCAATTTGAAGTGCCATCAGCGCTTCTTTCCACCTGGAAATAGTCATTATTAAGTTCCTGCGAAGTTGACCAATCTATGCTTACACCATTTCCTTTAGCATGCGCAGAAAAGCTGGTGAGCGTAACCGGGTTTAAACCTCCTTCTTCACAAATTGAAAAAACTAAATCATCCATCGCAAAGTCATTACCACAGCCACCCTGAGTTCCGTCCCCTAAAGTGATTCTTATTTGAGTAGGTAAATAGCCATTTAAATCTGGCAGCGTAAAAATTGAACCAAGATTTACCCAGGCAGGATCTGTTGTTTGAGTTACAGGAGCAGCGGTATAAGGCGAACCGGAAAGCGCCATCCATGTATTATTTTCAGAAAGATATTCAATTGTAAATGTCATAACAGGTAATAATGGATCGGGTGAACAAACACCTGATACATCTACATTCATTATATATACACTTACTCCATAATTTCCGGGAACAAAGCCATGAGTGGACATAACGGTATGCTGAAAGAATTTTTCTGCCTGTCCGTTAACTACTAACATTTTTCCATTTGTATTTCCTGTGTGATCTGCAGAACCCTGCCACTCGGGTTTTTGTTGTGTATTATTAATTACACGGTAAACCCCCTCTGCAGTAAGATCTCCGGTTTCCTGGTAAGTCAGGCCGCTGGTGAGAACATCCGGGCTACTGGAAGCCGTAGTCCCGGTACCAAAATCTTCAGACCATAAAACTGTTGCATTGGTGCAAGTTACCTGGGCAAAAATATTATTACTGAATAACAATAGTAAGCACAAGGATAACAAATTAGTTAAAGCCTTAATGAGCGTAAAATTCTTTTTCATAAAAAAGTTTTAGAGATAAATAATAAAAGCAGATTCTAAATTAAATAAGGCTTTACGCTTATTGCAGTTGCAATAAAAGGATTTTTGGAGATGTTTTTTGAAGGAAAGGAGTAGCTAGTTTTCTGAAGGATGAGACTATACAAAACTAACCATTATATTTTATTATCAAAATAAATTGCTATACTTTTCAAAGAAAGGAAAAAACCATTGCAACTTTTTAAAGTAAAAAAATATATCTCCATGAAAGTTAGCAAACCTTTTGTGGCATATTTTATGAGCGATATATATAAAACAATTTATTATGAAACTTAAAATATTTTCAAATTCTATTTTCCTTTTAGTTATTACCTCCACTGCATTAGCACAAGATACCTCTTCGAATCAATCTCTTTCTAAAGATCAAACTTATCACATCAGTACCCCTTTGAGAAATTATAATCTTTCACAAAAGCATCATATATATAGAGATACCAGGCTTGGTTCCAGCTCGCCCTATTATAATACTTATCAAAAGAATGATAATGGCGCGGGTGCTATTACTACCAATCCGAATAAAGCAAATGGAATTGCTGAATACCCCGGTAATCATTTTGATTCATCCGCTAAAGTGCCAACGAAATTTTATAGTGATATAAGGCTCGGGAGTAGTTCGCCAGGTCATCGTACTTATAAAACAAATGATTATGGTGCTGGTGCGATTACTACTAATCCTCATAAGTAATGAAATCCTTTTTGGATTAATTTATTTCTAAAGAATATAAAAAAATTTAGCTCAGTATTACTGCAATTGCATTTCAAAAAGCCTGGGCCAATCCTTGCCTGTGATGTAGATTTTTTTCTCCGCACTGTCATAGGCAATTCCATTTAATACAGCTCCGTCCTCAATTTGAACACCTGGATCAAATTGTTGCAGTAAGCCGGTCAAATTCATTTTTCCGGTAACATATCCCGTAGCCGTATCAATTTTTACTATTTCATTTGTAAGCCAACGGTTAGCATAAACTGACCCATTGATCAATTCCAATTCATTAAGGCTATCCACTTCGCCCTTATTATCAGCAACGGTCAATATTTTATTTATCTTCAGTTCTTTCCTTTTTTCATCCGGCTGCACAAAAAATAAATGCGGGGAACCATCACTTATAATTATATTTTTATCATCGTTTGTGGCACCCCATCCTTCCCGGCTCCATTTTAATGAATCCAACGGATGACTAAAGTCATCCATATTATAAACGTAAACTTTGTGGCTTTGCCAGGTAAGCTGGTAAATTTTGTTCTTGAATATAGTAATGCCTTCTCCGAAAACCGATTTGTCAGGAATCAAGTAATTTTTTTCAACTTTTCCTGTTTTAATATTGACAATACGAAGATTTGAACGATTGTATTCGCCGGTACCTTCATATAAATTTCCATTATGATATTCAAGCCCCTGAGTAAATGCATTTGAGTCGTGAGGATATACAGCAATCACCTTGAACATTATTTGGGATGGGGGTGGTATATTATTAACAGGTAGTGAACTATCATAATCCGGGGAAGAAGAATTTTGACACGATACTAAAAATAGAAGAGCAAGAAGGGCTATTAATTTATTAATCATTATTTATTTTTAAAAAAATGTAAATGTAATAAACAGGAGATTTTTATTCCGTTAATCTTGTTTAAAAAATAAACACTCAAAAGCTTTTAACTTCAAGAAATTTTGTCTTTATTTGTACTTAGCCTCTGCTACCCATAAAAAACATCTCACTCACTTTGTTATTTATTGGATAATATAGGTTTCTTTTCTTAATATCCATTGCAAAAAACTACCCCAACACCTATGTAATCCCACATTGTTAAATCACTCAAATTTTGAGTTTACAACGGGAATACATGAAGTTTTTATTTATTATTTTTTCTATTACACTTTGTTGTAGTGCTAATGCACAACGATGCCTTACACCTGAATATTCACTAAAAAACAGTGATTTTAATTTTGTCTCAAAAAGAATCGGAACAGTTAATAATGCAAATCGGAGTCTTTTAAAAGATGAGATTATCAATATTCCTGTAATAGTGCATGTGCTTTATAATAATAATCAGCAAAATATCAGTGATGAACAGGTCATCTCCCAAATTATTTCATTAAATAAAGATTTCAGAAGGCAAAATGCAGATACAATCAATACTCCTGCTGCATTTAAAAATGTTGCCGCAGATACAAAAATTCAATTTTGCCTGGCTAAAGTAGATCCAAAGGGAAAATACACAACAGGTATTATTCATAAATATACTACTCTATCTCAATTTACTGCTGATGATGCGATGAAATTCAGTGCCCAGGGAGGAGACGATGCATGGGATGCTTCGCGCTATTTAAATATCTGGGTTTGTAATCTTTTTGGACGCACATTGGGTTATGCAGTATTACCGGGAAGCCCTGCTGAAAAAGACGGTGTTGTTATTCAATTTACCGCTTTTGGAACTATAGGAAATCTGACCGCTCCTTTTGATAAAGGCCGTACAGCTACACATGAAATTGGCCACTGGCTTGGTTTACAACATCTTTGGGGAGATACTGACTGCGGTAATGATGGAATAGATGATACACCTCCACAGCAGGGAAGTAACAGCGGATGCCCTTCATTCCCTCACTTGTCATCCTGTTCCAACAATCCTGACGGTGATATGTTTATGAATTACATGGATTTTACCAACGATGCTTGTATGAATATGTTTACCAATGGACAAAAGGAAGAAATGAGAAATCTTTTTACAGAAGGCGGATTAAGAAATTCTTTCTTAGGTTCCATCGAATGCGACAGTTCAAATGCTGAAGGCGGACCGTTGCCAAAAGATACAGGAAAATTGAAGATTATTCTTTATCCTAACCCGGCCAGCAGCATTCTCAATATTAGTTCTAATATTGATACTGAAGTGGAGGGCCGGATTTTAAGGCTTTATGATGCCAGTGGCAAGCTCTGCCTCTCACAAATCCTACAGTCGCAGACTACTATACTAAATGTAAGCAACCTGGCTCCCGGAATGTATATTTTAAAGATTGAGGGAAAAACCGGCCCTCATATTTATAAGGTTATGAAAACCGGAGCATCCCGTTAAAAAGAGTTTAAAATAAGCTGGAAAAACTGCCCTTTTGCAGATTATTAAATCCCCGGACAAAACAAACTCGTAATTAGGGATAAAAACCAATATGAACAAAATAGTCTTTTTAACTTGCATCCTTGTATGCTCTTTATTTACTAATTGCACCAGGTCGCAAACAACAGAAAACAAGAAGTTTCCGAATCCGGAGATCGTAAACTCTTATAGTGATTTCCCCGTTCAATTAACGGAAGCACAGTGGAAACAAAAACTGACCCCTTCTGAATATTATATTTTAAGAGAAAGAGGTACTGAAAGAGCCTTTTCCGGCAAATACAATCATTTTTTCAAGAAAGGAATTTATTATTCAGCGGCTTCCTTACAACCTGTTTTTAGTTCAGAGACTAAATTTAATTCAGGCACTGGCTGGCCAAGTTTTTACGCACCCATAAACAAAAACGCTATAAAACTTGTACTCGATAAAAGTGATGGCATGCAGAGATGGGAAGTAGTAGATTCTAAAACAGGATCTCATCTGGGCCATGTTTTTGACGACGGCCCGGCTCCAACGGGCAAAAGATATTGTCTCGATTCTGACGCTCTTATTTTTGTTCCGGAAGGAGGCAAACCTTCTGTGAGCGCTAAATAGATCAACAGTAAACCAACAAATAATAAGGATTTTTATTTTAATTTTTTATCAACACCAATCTAAAGATTCCATAATCTCTTTTGTGTTTTCAAAACTGGTGTGTTGAAATGCCTGTATGCCTACTTTTTTTGCTGCTTCTACCAGCATTTTCCTGTCATCAAAATAAACACATTCTTCAGGATTGGCTTGGGCTATTCCCAGGCCAAGAAGATATATTCCCGGGTCAGGCTTGCGCATTCCCACCTCGCATGAAGAAACAAATGCATCAAAAAAATCATGCAGCTTAAATTTTTGTATCCGGTATTGGTTCAGATCGCGTGGCTCGTTATTCATCGAAATCACCTTAACATTTTCGTGCCCGTTTTTCCATTTGATGAACCAGGGAAGAGTATCAGGAAGCATAACAGATTGTTCAAACATAAATTCTTTAAAATCTTCTTTTGTGAAATTTCTTTTTTCCCTAAAAACAACCGTATCCAAATAATCATCTAAAGAAATTTTGCCCATCTCATAAACATTAAAAATGAAATCATGTAAATAATCCATTTTATCGTAATCAATATCGAACTTCTTTGCAGCCGCCATCCTGGATTCATGGCCCCATCCGTTGGTAAGCAACACGCCTCCAATATCTGAAAATAAAATTTTAATCTTAGCCATAATGTTTTTTGCAATTGATTTTTAAAGATTTTTTTCTTCCAACTTTCTTATTTTTTGTAAGCGCCTTTCATACCTTTCAAGGGGTACGTATTTTGCTTCTAAAAAAGCAATTACTAATTCTTCTGCTGCGGCAAAGGCTGTTACTCTTCCGCCAAGACACATTAAATTCATATCGTCATCTTCCACTCCCTGGTGTGATGAAAAATGATCGTGGATTAAAGCGGCCCTTACTCCTGCAATTTTATTGGCTGCCACGCAAGCTCCTACTCCACTTCCGCAAACCGCAATTCCTCTAAAAATATTTTTTCCGGCAACTGCCTGCGCCAAAGGAATTACAAAATCAGGATAATCATCGGTGGCGCAAAATTCATAAGCCCCAAAATCTTCAATCTCATAACCCTTTTTTTCCAAAAATAATTTGATAGTATTTTTCAATTCAAAACCGCCATGGTCTGCAGCTATACCAATTTTCATTTTAATATTTTTATTCTTCATTGAATTGTTTCCATAAAACCATTCCACCTTTTATTCCTTCGCGATTGTTGACAATAGAAATATTATCATCTAATGTAAAGTCAATCAATTTGGCGCTTCCCCCGCTGATATATAGATGGTCGTAATTGAAAACCGTTTTTAAAATACCTATTACTTTTTTTAATCTCTTATTCCATTTTTTCTTACCAACTTTGTCCAAAGCAGCCTGGCCAAGATAGTCATTGTAATTTTTCTTCTTGGTTATCGGATGCTGTGACATTTCAAGATGAGGCATCAACATTCCATCCAATAGAACTGCGGAGCCAAAGCCTGTTCCTAATGTGATCAGCATTTCCACACCTTTTCCTTCTGCTAAACTTAACCCCTGAAAATCCGCATCATTAATTACTAAAGTGGGTTTTTGCAAATGAGATTGTAACTCTTTTTGCAAGTCAAAATCTTTCCACATTTTATTGCTGAGTTTCGGAGCAGTTTTTACAACTCCATGTTTAACATAGCCCGGAAAACCGGCCGTCACTTTATCATAGTGAGGAAAGCGGTTCGACAATTCAACAATTAGATCAACCACATTTTCCGGATATGGAGGCGAAGGTGTGTCTTCTCTTTCATATTTCTGCAGGAAATCTCCATCATAGTTAATTACAGTAGCTTTTATATGCGAACCCCCTATATCAACACAAAGAATCTTTTCGTCTGTTTCAGCCATAATTTCATTTTAAAGTTGTTAAATGTAATAAGTTTCATTTGAAAATAACGAAAGAATTATTTACAAAAAAATAAGAAAAAAAAGGTAATGCTTTTTTTCAACCAGTAATTTAATACCAGATTGGTGAAGTTTTCTTTATTAGTTTTACAATGCATTCTCTATTTATTAATCCTTAAAAATAAAATGTATGTGGTGGGTATATGCCTTGCTTGCAGCGCTATTTGCAGCGCTTACGGCCATCTTTGCTAAAATTGGAATTAAAGGAGTTGATACCGATTTGGCAACAGCTATCCGAACCGTGGTGATCTTAATTCTTGCGTGGGGTATAGCTTTTTTCAGAGGGGGCACTTCTACCATAAATACTTTAACCAAACAAAATATCATTTTCCTTTGTTTATCGGGAATAGCTACCGGCCTTTCATGGATCTTTTATTTTAAAGCCCTTCAATTGGGAGAAGTATCATTGGTGGCACCTGTAGATAAAATGAGCGTAGCTTTTGCGATTATCCTGGCGGTGATTTTTTTAGGAGAACCACTTACTGTAAAAACCGCCGTTGGTGCTTTATTGATTATCTGTGGAAGCCTTGTATTAATCTTGTGATCTGAATTTCTTCCTTGCAGCTAATCATAAAATAAATTGATTAAAAATAAAAAATTCTTTTATTTCTTGCTTTACTGTAAATAGTTAAAAATCCAATTGCAGGATAGTCTTCAGTATTTTAATGAATTATCTTTACCCGGTTGTAAAATGTAAAATGACAAGAGAAGAAAAATTTATGGAAGCCGCCATAGCATTAGCTGAATGGGGCGTATCAAAAGAAGAAGGCGGCCCTTTTGGTTGTGTAATAGTAAAGGATGGAGAAATCATAGGGCGAGGCAACAATAAAGTATTATCCACCAATGACCCTACGGCCCACGCCGAAATAATTGCGATCAGGGATGCCTGTAAAAATCTCGGTTCATTTCAATTGAATGATTGCGAAATTTACACTTCCTGTGAGCCGTGCCCAATGTGTCTTGGCGCTATTTATTGGGCGCGTCCCAAAATAATTTATTATGGAAATACAAGAGAAGACGCTGCAAAAATTGGTTTTGACGATTCAATGATATATGATGAAATCAGCGCCGATATGAATCGTCGAAAAATTCCGGCAATTAATATATCGCGTAAAAAAGCCAATATTTCGTTTATAGATTGGCGAAAAAAAGAAAATAAAAAACTCTATTAAAGAAACTTTTTTTCTGCAAAAATATTTTTTTAAACAACCAATTTATTCAGTTTCTTTGGGTATTGTTTTCCACAAAAAAAAACCAAAATACATCCCAAAAATTCCACTAAAATGTCAGATTGTAAGATAAATATTCCGTTTACAGGTTCTGCTGAAGCTATCCTCTCAAAAGCTAAAGCAGCGATAGAAAGTCAAAATGGAAGCTTCACCGGAGATGAAAATTCAGGGGAATTTGAGGTGACAGTTTTTGCCAATACTATAAAGGGAAACTATACCGTATCAGGCAATATGCTCAATCTCGTTATTACACATAAACCATTCTTTTTGCCTTGCAGCACAATAGAAAACCTTTTAACAAAAGAAATTTCACAATAAAGTCGTAGTACATCAGCTAGCAAAACGCTTAACAGATAAAACGTTCCTGATTTTATTGACCATATCATTTAGCTCAAAGGGTTTAGCAATAAATTCGTCTGCACCAAATTCATCAATTGCAGTCTGTGCAATATTTGGATAGGAAGAAAACATGATAATGGGAATATTACGTGTGGAAGAAGTAGATCTTATTTTTTTGCACACATCCATTCCGTCAATGCCTTTAAGAAATACATCAAGCAGAATAAGGTTAGGTTTATTGTTTCTGATATTGTCCCATGCTTTTTGCCAATTTGCAAAAGTCCAGACATCAAAACCTTTATTTTTAAGCAAAGACTTAACTACGCTTAGAAGGTCCATATCATCATCTAAAATTAAAATCTTTGACATGCTTTAAAAGTTGCAAAAAGCGTGCAAAGATTAGTTAATGAAAAGTTCACAAAGTAAAATATAATCGAACCCATAAATTTTATTTTGGCCTGTATGCCACGTTTGTCAGGCAATCTGGTTAATCTTCGCTTTTTTGTTTTTTAAAAGTTTTGGTTCAAACTTATTTTCTCTTATTTTTGCACTCCTTTTAAAAAAGAGACCAACTATAAATGGAAGATATGGTTGATTAATCTGAAAGGAAAAGATTTAAATATTGATTCGGTAGCTCAGTTGGTAGAGCACAACACTTTTAATGTTGGGGTCCTGGGTTCGAGCCCCAGCCGGATCACACAGAGAACATTTCAAATTCTCAAATGCAGCACCAGAGCGGGTTTTGAAAATAGGTCAAAACCCGCTTTTTTATTAAGCTCCTCCAAATAGGTGCCTCACAATGTGACAGAGCAATATTTTCGAGGTGCTTCTAAGCCTTCTCCCCTTTTCAACATCTCTTGTCGCTTTTTTTAACACTAAAATCAAAGCGATATGACAACACAATTGAACATCTTATTTGTGCCTCTCAAATCACGAAACATTGATGACAAAGGAGCTACCACTCTACTGTAGGATCACCTTTCACAGCAGACAAAAACGATTCATGATTGGCTTTAAAGTACCAGTTAAAATATGGAATCAATCAAAACAACGTGCAACAGGGAAATCTGCCAAAGCCGGGGCAATAATCGGCAAATTAAAATACTGTTGCAGAAAGTCTCCAAGGCAGAAACAGAGCTCTTCAAAAGAGCAGAACCATTCGAGTAGAGGACATCGTCCGCACTGTACAAGGAAGAAAAAACGCTGAATATCGAACACTGATGCAACTGTACGAATTTCGTTTAAACGAAATGAAGAAGTTACAGGGAATAGACTATAAGTCATCAACGATACGCAAGTTTGTGCAGCTCGCAACAACTTAAAAAAATACGCTGCACAGGAAAAGATATTAAATGGCAGAAACAGTTACAGCAAAACGGATACGGATGCAAGTTTTATGCGCATGAAGGAAGACCATATGCTCAATGGTCAGTTGAAGGCTGCCTATAATTTTCAAATATCTACCAATAACCAATATATTGTAAACTACTCATTGCATGCTACAACAGCTGATAATACTACCTTACGGAAAACCTCAACAGCGAACAAGGAATTTATCACCACAAAAAACGGCCTTATGATGTGGAACTAGTTTTTGGCAATCTTAAAAATAATCATCACTTCAAACGATTTATGCTTCGCAGTAAACCAAAAGTTGAGGTAAAAGCCGGATTGCTTTCCCTGGCTCATAATCTGAGGAAAAGGGAAAAAAATTTAACATCAAAAATACAACTGAACCAAAAAGCTTTAAAAAGGGTAACAAAAAAAACCGCCTCAAATTTAATTTTGAGGCGGCCTCATATTTTCAAAAATTATACTGTTGAATTTTATTTCTTTTGGAAAACCACAGTTGATTCTTTTGTGTTGAGCGTGATTTTATAATTTCCTGCTTCCGAATCTTTAATTACCCAATGGTAATCAGGGTTACCGCTTAAAGCGAGCAAACCTTTATCATCACTTATGGATTGGCCCGGAGTTGCAGACATAAAGGTGTCTGACGACCAACTTAAAGCCGTAGGAAATTTTATTTCGCCCGCATATAAAGGCCCTTCCCATGTAAACTGATCAGGATTACCTGAAGTCGGAGTCATCGGAATAGCATCGTTAATGCTCCATCCTATGGAAGTAGCGTTGCCTACCATATATACCTGGTCGTAAGTTAATGCGATCGGATCACCCGCTTTTATTTCTTTCTTACACGAAACGAAAAATAGCGATACGGAAATAGCCACAAGGGTAATTATGCTACCCATTGATATGTTATAAAATGCTTTTATTTGATTGTCTGTTATTTTATTCTTGCTCATAATTTTAATTTTTCATGCTGAAGTAATGACTTTTAAAAAACGAAATGCATTTTCTTAAACCATTCCGGATTTCTCACATTCATTTAATTATAGCCGGGATTTTGTTTTAACTGCGGCGAACTGTTAAGCACATTTTGCCCGATAGGAAAAATTTGTGTGTGATCATCAGCATCCGGTTGTTTGTCCCACCAGGTTCCTGTGTTGAAAACGCCCCAGCGGATAAGGTCAGTACGCCTTCTGCCTTCGGCCAAAAATTCGCGGCCCCATTCATCAATCATTTCCTGGTCGTTTAGCTGGCTTCCGTCGGGGTTGTATAAGCTCGGTGACCCGGCAGGATAATTGCGGACTCTCACATCATTTAAAAGTTCTGCTGCTCCGGCTTTATCTCCTGCGCGATATTTACATTCGGCCAAAGAATAATAAATTTCAGCCAGCCTTATCTCAGCCCATGCTGAAGAAATTTTATTAGGATCATCGCTGGGATAATATGGATATTTGGCCATAAACCATCCTGAATTATGGTCCGCATGGTTCATATCAGATTCTTTATCTGCTATTGTAGTACCAGGTTTTGCATCCAAAAACATGCCTACCTGGTCTCTGAAAAATAAAGGATAAGACCCTTTGTTGCCTCTAACAGTATCCTGTTTTCCCGAAGCATTTATGTAAGGCAAATAGCCAAACAAAAACATACCTTCTCTCTTACTGTTGCCAAGGTTTTTGTATAATTTCAAACGATAATCGTCAGGATATTTCTGAAATTTAACAACGGGCTTACCCATTTTAAATGAATATTCAACACTATCGATATCATGGCCTGGCTGCAATCCAAATTTAGGATTGGCATCTCCGAAATCTGTAAAACCAAAATACCTTGGGATTTGATACGACAGAATTCCAAACTGCATGTCGATTGTATATTGCCAGTGTGTCAAACCAAAGCTGCCGGGAAAACCGAAAATGGTTCCTTTTGACTGTCCGTTATTATAATCAAAAGGGGCGTCCCAACGGTCTTCTAATTTATAAGTTCCATATTTTCCATCAATAATATCCTGGCAAACGGCAGCACATTCAGTAAAGTGATCGACGCCGATATATACTTTTGAATTTAAATATAATCTTACCAACAGCGCAGCCGCTCCGCCTTTCGTCCATCTGCCGATTGCATTATCTCCCAACTGGTCGTTGGTGGGCAATTTAGGAATGGCATCTGTCAGCTCTTTTTCAATAAAATCAAAAGTTTCCTGCGGTGTAGATTGCGGGTTGCCTTGAGTTTCTCCTTTTACTTTTGTAATTATTTCAATATTTCTATACAGATCAAGCAAGCGGATATAAAGCCAGGCCCTGAGCGTATGAAGTTCTGCAATCATATCGTCCAGTTCTGCCTGGGTCATTTCAAATTTTCCGGGATCAGTAATGCCTTCCAGGTCTTCCAATGAATTGGTAGCTAAATCAACTCCCTGGTAAAGCGCGCTCCATGCATCGCTGGTATAACCATCATTAGGTGTCCATGTATGATAATGAAGCCGTTGGTACTGGCCGCCATCAAACCAATCGCCCTGCCTGTTGGCTGTCATCAGTTGATCTCCGGGATCTTCCTGTAGGGTGAACAGATTATTTCCCTGGATGCTCCAGTAACAATGTTCAAATGCCCGCAAAAAATCCCGCGTTACGTCCGCTTTTGTCTGTAAAAAATTTTCAGAAGTTATCCTGTCGTATAACGTTTCATCCAATTTGGTGCAACCGGCCACTGCCAGTAAAACAACAAATAATGCGCTTTTTAATATTTTGCCCGGATAATTATTTTGTATCATTATATAAGAATATTAAGATTAAAAATTAAGTTGAAGCCCGAATAGTAATTGTACCGTAGAGGGATAATATGAAAGTGAATTATTAACCCCCGGATACAAACCGTTTACCTGCACCAGGTCAGGATCGCCACCGGTATATTTCGTAAAAGTGTAAAGGTTTCTGCTGGCAACATAAACCCGGAAAGACTGGATGTAATTAACAGATAATTTTTGCGTATAACCAAGAGTTACATTATCAATCTTCACAAAATCTCCCGGTTCCAGGAAATAATCTGACAAAGAAGAATAAGTGGCGGCGTTGGTAAGCTTTGAGTATTTACCACCATTGTAAGCCGATTTGAGCACATTGGCATCAGATTGGGTTGCGGGTGTTCCCAGGTAAAAAGCATAGGTATTGAAGAGGTCGTATCCAAAAGCCCCTCTCAGGAAAATACTTAGATCCCAATTTTTATAACTAAAGGAATTACCAAGGCTGGCGGTAAATTTAGGAAGCCCGTTGCCGACAAATTGCTTATCGTCATTGGTGGCTGAATTGGCAGGAATAATCTTTCCTTCTTTATCATAAACCAACAATCTTCCAAATTTATCATACCCTGCAGATTTCAATGTGTAAAAACTTCCGATGCGCTTTTGTTCCTGCAACCGTTGGATATTTCCGGGCGAGCCGGGGGCCGGCATACCGACAACATCAATGTAGGTTTGTCCTTTAAATAATTCATTGGAGAATGAAACGAATTTATTATTATTAGTAGCTCCGGCAAAGGAAACATTATAACCGAAATTCCTGTTTTTTATAACACGCGCGTCCACCTGAATTTCAAGGCCGGAATTTTTCATGGTTCCCACATTTGCGTAAGTGGTGCCCTGGATGTTAGGAGGATTTGGCACAGAATAACTACCCAGCAAGTCTTTATTAGTACGGATATAATAATTGAGACTTCCGTAAATCCTGTTGTTCAGCATTTCAAAATCAAGTCCTACATTAAAATTCTCGGCCTTTTCCCAGCGGAGGTTATAATTAGTATTCTGGCTTGGCCCCCAAACCTGGTAAGTAACGCCGTTAAAAACATAATAACCATATCCGCTGTACGTATCAAGCGAAAGGTAATTTCCAAAATCCTGGTTACCGGTTTCGCCATAGTCGGCTCTTAATTTTAAACTATTAAGCCAGGAAATATTATGAAAAAAATCTTCCTGGTCAATACGCCAGGCGACAGAAGCTGCAGGAAAATATCCCCATTTATTGTTCTGTCCAAACTTGGAAGATCCTTCCCTGCGCAAGCTGGCTGATACATAATATTTCCGGTCAAAATCATAATTTAATCTTCCAAAAAATGCGATCAGTTTAGAATCGTTTTTATAAGAACCAACGCCATTGATTCCTTCCTCAATATTCCACAAGCCTGTTCCAAGATTGTTGAAGGTTAATACATCAGAAGGAAAATCTTCATTAGAAGCATTGAACCCTGAGGCAGTGAAAAGTTCATACGAATAACCTCCTAATAGTTTAAATGAATTCTTTCCTGCATCCAATGAATAGTTGCCTGTCCATTCAAAACTCTTCTGGTCATTTTCATCCAGCTTTTGCGATCCCCTGTTTCTTCCGGTACCGTTGATTACTGTCGTATTGGTTGAAGGAATAAAAAATAATCCCCTGAATGTTCTGTGAACCTGTCCTATTGTCGCAGTAGTATTCAAATTTTTCAGAATATTAAGTTTGAACGATCCGCTCATGTCCAATTCTTTTATCTCCTGTTTGTCCATTACTGTTTTAGCAGCTTCTATAGGGTTGTTGGCGAAAAACCCAGTCGTTATATAATTATATTTTCCTGCGCTGTCATAAACCGGAAGGGTTGGGTTCAATGTTAATGCGTAATTGAAGCCGCTGTAATCTGCCGTATTGGTTTTAGCATATCTTGGGGCTACGTTAAGCGTGATGGTATATAAATTATTATCAGAAGTGTGGTTGAGATTAATCCTGCCGCCATATTCTTCTTTAGATGACCTCAAATCGATTCCACCGGCATTCCTGTAATCAAGGGAAGCAAAATAATTGGTTTTGGTGCTACCGCCCGAAAACTGAAGTGTATGTTTCTGTGAAAAGGAAGGGTTATGTTCCACAACATTCATCCAATCTGTATTTCCGCCATGATCAATACCCCTTTCATTTTTTAAAAACTGATCTTTTGACAAAACATGGAGCTGGTTTGTTGGATAATCAAAGGAAGCGTACCCTTCATAAAAAGTGTGTGGCTGGGAAGAGCCTTTTTTTGTTGTGATAACAATCACGCCGTTACTTCCCCTTGTGCCATATATCGCTGAGGCGGCGCCACCTTTCAAAACGTCTATGGATTGAATATCATTTTGATTGATGTTATCAAGATTTCCTCCGGGAATACCATTTATAACATACAAGGGGCCAAGGCCTGCGTCTCTTGATGATACGCCCCGAAGCTGAATGCTCGGAGTAGAATTAGGATCGGCAGAAGCTGTATTAGTTACGGACAATCCTGCCACTTTTCCTTGTAACGACATCAATGCGCTGTTGCTGGCAGTTTTAGTAAGATCATCAGCCGATAAATGAGTGATGGCGCTTGAAACTTCTTTCTTATCAAGGGTTCCGTATCCGATAGAAACTATGGTAATATTTTCCAGTGCGGTGCTGGCAGACTTCAATGTGACCAAAATATTTCCATTTCCCACAGGCACATCCTGCGTTTCATAACCTATGAAGCTAATCCTTAACGTACTGGCGCCTGCCGGAACATTTAAACTAAACGTACCATCGTCAGAGGTTTGTGTTCCCACTTTGGTTCCTACGGCAACCACCGTTGCATTGGAAATACCGGCCCCGGTAGAATCGGTAATTTTTCCGGTTACCTCCCGGCCTTGTGAAAAGCCCAATGTAGACATCAAAAGGGAAAAGATGAGAAAAGTACAATACCGAAGTTTGATTTTTTTCATAGTTGAATATTTTAAAATGAACCAGTTTATGAATGTTTGCACTAATATTTTAACCTCGCAGATAGATAGAATGTTTTCTTTGGACAGATAACATTTTAGAAAATCCAGCAAACGCTAAAGACATATAGACATAAAAAAGAAAGAACACGCTGCATGTTTATTTAAAAAAATTTTTGGCATTTATATTTCGAACTAATTGAATATAAACACAAATGAAATATGAATTGGAAAAGATTTTCTAATTATTAACGGTAAAGAATATATGAAAACTTATCCGATTTTTTTATTTCGACTGAAAGATTGAAAATACAAAACAGATCGTGTTCAGTCTTTTTTTAATGCATAAGAAAAGATTTTGCACTTTGTGATCCCACGTAAATAATGGTATTAAATGACAGAAAGTTCTGAAGATATTTTTGGCGGACTTTGTTTCATTTTGTAAGAATATATTTTCTAATATAATAGCAGCAGCTACCACCGACACAAACCAAAACAAGAATTCCAATTATTTGTTGCTTTACTATAATGTTAAACAAATAGCATGTTTAAGTTAATTTTTAAACCAATAAATCTTCTTCAAAATTAATTATTAAAGGCGCCGGATAATTACTTCAAATAGAAAATAAAAATATAAGTATATCCTAAACAATATATTGGAAAAAATTGAGTTTAAGGAGTATTGCGCTTTTTATAAATGCAAGAAAATCAGGTAAAACCTGCTTTATTAAATCCAATTTCAATGCGAAAACATTTACTGATAGTTCTTTCATTTTTTTCATTACTGGCAAATGCCCAGACAAAAGTTTCACCGGTAACTCCAGCCACCTTTAATATTGGCGGAGGATCTGTTTTTTTAAACCCTTCGTTTGAGCTTGATTGGAGCATTGGAGAATCTACCGTCATCGATACTTATTTTGGAGAAAATACTTATTCCAATACCATTGTTGGAAAGAAATGGAATGTAACGAGCGGCGTCCTTCAGCCTTTTGATAAAAATCACATCATCTTTAATTCTGCCGTCCCCTTCTGGACCAACCAGGAGATAAGAGTATATCCTGTACCCACACCTGATATAGTTTATATTGATTTCAGATCAACCACAACTGGCAAAATATATATACAATTATTAACCCTTGGCGGAAAAGTACTTGGAGTAAAAGAGTTTTCGCAATTAAACGGGACCAGCACCGCCTCCTGGAATCTCAAAAATTTCTCATCAGGAAGTTATCTCTTAAGAATTCTATTAAGATCGGACGACGGCAAAATTTTAAAACAAGGCACTTTCAAATTTGAAAAAATCAATTAGTACTATGAAGAGAATTTTATTATCAGCAATATTCATGATGGCAATTGCAACCGCAAGTGCCCAGGTACCACAAACATTAAATTACCAGGGTGTAGCACGAAATGAATCCGGGAGCCCGATCACTTATCAAAATATTACAGTAAAAATATCTATACTTGACAGTGCCACAGGCGGCGTGGTCGCGTATCGCGAAACAAGAAGAGTGATGACCAACTATGTAGGCCTCTTTAATATTTTGATAGGAAGCCAGGGAGCTACCCAGGTTTTGGGTAGAATAGAAGATGTAAACTGGGCAACAGGAAAAAAATACCTGAAGCTGGAAATTGACCCCAATGGTTTTTACAATTTTAGCCTTGCCGGAATCACACAGTTGCAAAGCGTTCCGTATGCATTAAGCGCTGCTCCCTCAGGCAACGCTGGCGGAGATTTAAAAGGAACATATCCCTCTCCTATTATCGCCAATAATGCTATAACCAATAATAAATTAGCAGATGGAAGTGTGGGAATTTCAAAATTGGAGCCCGCGGTAGCAACGACACTTTCCAATAAATTAAATGTATCTGATACTGCAAAAATGCTGGAACCCTACATTACTAAAGCAAACATAACGAATTCGATTGCTGATAAATTAAATGTGTCGGACACAGCTTCTATGTTAAGTCCATACGCGGCAAAAACTTATGTTGACGCTTCTTCAGCAAAAAATTCAACAGCGATTGCATCTGAAATAACCAGGGCTACGAATGCGGAAAATGTTTTGACAACTAATCTTGCAACAGAAACTGCTAATCGTTCTAACGCTGATGCGACTATAACTTCCAATTTAAATAGCGAAGTAACAAGGGCAACAGCCGCTGAAGCAACCAAAGAAGATGTCGCTAATAAAAGCACCGACATCACAACTGACGCTACTTCTGACACGAAATATCCAAGTGTAAAATCCGTTAAAGATTATGTTGATGCGGCATCGACAGGAAGTTCTGACGCGCTTGCATCAGAAATTATTAATCGTGCAAATGCAGATGATTCTATTAAAGAAAATCTGGCAACAGAAACAACCAGGGCAACTGGCGCAGAAAATAATTTAGCAACCAATCTCGCAATAGAAACTACTAATCGTTCAGAGGCTGATGCGACTATAACATCTGATTTAAATAGCGAAATTACAAGAGCAACTACGCAGAAGCAACCAAAGAAGACGTTGCTAATAAATCAACTGCGACAACATTAGGAACCAGCGATGTATTGTATCCTACTCAAAATGCAGTTAAAACTTATGTGGATGCGGCTTCCTCAGGAAACTCTGCAGGACTTGCCACAGAAATTACTAGTCGTACCAATGCCGATGATTCTATTAAAGCTAATCTTGCTTCGGAAACAACAAGGGCAACTACTTCTGAAAATACTTTGGCAAGTAATCTTGCAACAGAAACCACAAATCGCATTGACAGTGAAACGATAATTAAGGCTAATTTAAATTCTGAAATAACAAGAGCAACTACTTCTGAAAATACTTTGGCTTCCAATCTTGCAACAGAAACTACTAATCGTTCTAACGCTGATGCGACTATAACTTCCAATTTAAATAGCGAAGTAACAAGGGCAACAGCCGCTGAAGCAACCAAAGAAGACGTTGCTAATAAATCAACTGCGACAACATTAGGAACCAGCGATGTATTGTATCCTACTCAAAATGCAGTTAAAACTTATGTGGACGCGGCTTCATCCGGAAACTCCGAAGGGCTGGCAACAGAAATTACCAATCGTTCTAACGCCGATGATTCTATTAAAGCTAATCTTGCTTCTGAATCAACCAGGGCTACTACTTCTGAAAATACTTTGGCTTCCAATCTTGCAACAGAAACTACTAATCGTTCAGAGGCTGATGCGACTATAACATCTGATTTAAATAGCGAAGTTTCAAGAGCGACCGCAGCAGAAAATAATTTATCATCTACCAAAGAAGACGTTGCCAACAAAAGCACCGACATCACAACTGACGCTACTTCTGACACGAAATATCCAAGTGTGAAATCGGTTAAAACTTATGTCGATGCTGCATCAACAGGAAATTCTGACGCGCTTGCAAATGAAATTACCAATCGTGCAAATGCAGATGATTCTATTAAAGCAAATCTTGCAACAGAATCAATAAGGGCAACTGGTGCTGAAAATACGTTAGCAAGTAATCTTTCAACAGAAACTACTAATCGCATTGACAGTGAAACGACAATTAAGGCTAATTTAAATAGCGAAGTAACAAGGGCAACAGCCGCTGAAGCAACCAAAGAAGACGTTGCCAATAAATCAACTGCAACTTCCCTTGGTACAAGCGATGTTTTATTCCCCACACAAAACGCAGTTAAGACTTATGTGGATGCGGCTTCATCCGGAAACTCCGAAGGGCTGGCAACAGAAATTATCAATCGTGCAAATGCAGATGATTCTATTAAAGAAAATCTGGCATCAGAAACAACCAGGGCAACTGGCGCAGAAAATAATTTAGCAACCAATCTCGCAATAGAAACTACTAATCGTTCAGAGGCTGATGCGACAATAACATCTGATTTAAATAGCGAAATAACAAGAGCAACACAGCTGAAGCAACCAAAGAAGACGTTGCCAACAAAAGTACTGACATCACAACTGACGCTGCTTCTGACACCAAATATCCAAGTGTGAAATCTGTAAAAGATTATGTGGATGCTGCATCAACAGGAAATTCTGACGCGCTTGCAACAGAAATTACTAATCGTACTAATGCAGATGATTCTATTAAAACAAACCTTGCAGCAGAAACTACAAGTCGCATTGACAGTGAAGCAACAATTAAGGGTAATTTAAATAACGAAGTTTCAAGAGCAACTGCTGCGGAAAATATATTGGCAACTACCAAAGAAGATGCGGCCAATAAATCAACCGCAACTACGCTGGGAACAAGCGATGTTTTATTCCCCACTCAAAATGCCGTAAAAGCTTATGTTGATGCGGCTGCTTCAGGAAACTCTGCGGGGCTGGCAACAGAAATTACAAATCGTTCTAATGCAGATGACTCTATCAAAGCAAATCTTGCTTCTGAATCAACCAGGGCTACTACTTCTGAAAATACTTTGGCTTCCAATCTTGCAACAGAAACTGCTAATCGTTCAGAAGCTGATGCAACTATAACATCTGATTTAAATAACGAAATTACAAGAGCAACTACAGCAGAGGCAACTAAAGAAGACGCGGCTAATAAATCAACCGCAACTTCACTTGGAACAAGCGATGTTTTATTCCCCACTCAAAATGCAGTAAAGACTTATGTTGACGCGGCTTCCTCAGGAAACTCCGAAGGGCTGGCAACAGAAATTACAAATCGTACCAATGCCGATGATTCTATCAAAGCTAATCTTGCTTCTGAATCAACCAGGGCAACTACTTCTGAAAATACTTTGGCTTCCAATCTTGCTTCTGAAACTGCTAATCGCATTGACAGTGAAGCAACCATTAAAGCTAATTTGAATTCTGAAATATCAAGAGCCACTGCTGCGGAAAATAATTTAGCATCCACCAAAGAAGATGTCGCTAATAAATCAACTGCAACTTCCCTTGGTACAAGTGATGTTTTATTTCCGACGCAAAACGCGGTTAAGACTTATGTGGATGCTGCTTCATCCGGAAACTCCGAAGGGCTGGCAACTGAAATTACCAATCGTTCTAACGCCGATGATTCTATTAAAGCCAATCTTGCTTCTGAATCAACCAGGGCTACTTCGGCTGAAAATGTTTTGTCGACTAATCTTTCAACAGAAACTACTAATCGCATTGACAGTGAAACGACAATTAAGGCTAATTTAAATAGCGAAGTAACAAGGGCAACAGCCGCTGAAGCAACCAAAGAAGACGTTGCTAATAAATCAACTGCGACAACATTAGGAACCAGCGATGTATTGTATCCTACTCAAAATGCAGTTAGAACTTATGTGGACGCCGCTTCATCAGGAAACTCTGCAGGACTTGCCACAGAAATTACTAATCGTACCAATGCCGATGATTCTATTAAAGCAAATCTTGCTTCGGAAACAACAAGGGCAACTACTTCTGAAAATACATTAGCAAGTAATCTTGCAACAGAAACTGCTAATCGTTCTAACGCTGATGCGACTATAACTTCCAATTTAAATAGCGAAGTAACAAGGGCAACAGCCGCTGAAGCAACCAAAGAAGACGTTGCCAATAAATCAACTGCAACAACATTAGGAACCAGCGATGTATTGTATCCTACTCAAAACGCAGTTAAGACTTATGTGGATGCTGCTTCATCCGGAAACTCTGCAGGGCTGGCCACAGAAATTACCAATCGTACTAATGCAGATGACTCTATCAAAGCAAATCTTGCTTCTGAATCAACCAGGGCTACTACTTCTGAAAATACTTTGGCTTCCAATCTTGCAACAGAAACTACTAATCGTTCAGAAGCTGATGCAACTATAACATCTGATTTAAATAACGAAATTACAAGAGCAACTACAGCAGAAATTAGCAACTAAAGAAGACGCGGCTAATAAATCAACCGCAACTTCACTTGGAACAAGCGATGTATTATTCCCCACTCAAAATGCAGTAAAGACTTATGTTGACGCGGCTTCATCCGGAAACTCTGCAGGGCTGGCCACAGAAATTACCAATCGTTCTAATGCAGATGACTCTATCAAAGCAAATCTTGCTTCTGAATCAACCAGGGCTACTACGTCTGAAAATACTTTGGCATCTAATCTTTCATCAGAAACTACTAATCGCATTGACAGTGAAGCAACAATTAAGGCTAATTTAAATTCTGAAATATACAAGAGCAACTGCTGCGGAAAATAATTTAGCATCCACCAAAGAAGATGTCGCCAATAAATCAACTGCAACTTCCCTTGGACAAGCGATGTTTTATTCCCGACGCAAAACGCGGTTAAGACTTATGTGGATGCGGCTTCATCCGGAAACTCCGAAGGGCTGGCAACTGAAATTACCAATCGTTCTAACGCCGATGATTCTATTAAAGCCAATCTTGCTTCTGAATCAACCAGGGCTACTACGGCTGAAAATATTTTGGCGACTAATCTTGCAACAGAAACTGCTAATCGTTCTAACGCTGATGCGACTATAACTTCCAATTTAAATAGCGAAGTAACAAGGGCAACAGCCGCTGAAGCAACCAAAGAAGACGTTGCCAATAAATCAACTGCAACTTCCCTTGGAACAAGCGACGTTTTATTTCCTACTCAAAATGCAGTTAAAACTTATGTGGACGCGGCTTCCTCAGGAAACTCTGCAGGACTTGCCACAGAAATTACTAATCGTACCAATGCCGATGATTCTATTAAAGCCAATCTTGCGAAAGAAACAACAAATCGTATTGACAGTGAAGCAACAATTAAGGGTAATTTAAATAACGAAGTTTCAAGAGCAACTGCTGCGGAAAATATATTGGCAACTACTAAAGAAGACGCGGCTAATAAATCAACCGCAACTTCACTTGGAACAAGCGATGTTTTATTCCCCACACAAAACGCAGTTAAGACTTATGTGGATGCGGCTTCATCCGGAAACTCTGCAGGGCTGGCCACAGAAATTACCAATCGTTCTAATGCAGATGACTCTATCAAAGCAAATCTTGCTTCTGAATCAACCAGGGCTACTACTTCTGAAAATACTTTGGCTTCCAATCTTGCAACAGAAACTGCTAATCGTTCAGAAGCTGATGCAACTATAACATCTGATTTAAATAACGAAATTACAAGAGCAACTACAGCAGAAGCAACTAAAGAAGACGCGGCTAATAAATCAACCGCAACTTCACTTGGAACAAGCGATGTTTTATTCCCCACTCAAAATGCAGTAAAGACTTATGTTGACGCGGCTTCATCCGGAAACTCCGAAGGGCTGGCAACAGAAATTACCAATCGTTCTAACGCCGATGATTCTATTAAAGCTAATCTTGCTTCTGAATCAACCAGGGCTACTACTTCTGAAAATACTTTGGCTTCCAATCTTGCAACAGAAACTACTAATCGTTCAGAGGCTGATGCGACTATAACATCTGATTTAAATAGCGAAATTACAAGAGCAACTACAGCTGAAGCAACCAAAGAAGACGTTGCCAACAAATACTGACATCACAACTGACGCTTGCTTCAAGTGACATCAAATATCCAAGTGTGAAATCTGTAAAAGACTTATGTGGATGCGGCATCAACAGGAAATTCTGACGGGGCTTGCAACAGAAATTACTAATCGTACTAATGCAGATGATTCTATTAAAACAAATCTTGCGAACAGAAACAACAAGTCGCATTGACAGTGAAGCAACAATTAAGGCTAATTTAAATAAGAAATTACAAGAGCAACTGCTGCGGAAAATAATATTGGCATCCACCAAAGAAGATGCGGCCAATAAATCAACAGCAACTTCACTTGGAACAAGCGATGTTTTATTCCCCACTCAAAACGCAGTTAAGACTTATGTGGATGCGGCTTCATCCGGAAACTCCGAAGGGCTGGCAACTGAAATTACCAATCGTTCTAACGCCGATGATTCTATCAAAGCAAATCTTGCTTCCGAATCAATAAGGGCAACTGGTGCTGAAAATACGTTAGCAACTAATCTTTCAACAGAAACTACTAATCGCATTGACAGTGAAACGATAATTAAGGCTAATTTAAATTCTGAAATAACAAGAGCAACTACTTCTGAAAATACTTTGGCTTCCAATCTTGCAACAGAGACTGCTAATCTTTCTAACGCTGATGCGACTATAACTTCCAATTTAAATAGTGAAGTAACAAGGGCAACAGCCGCTGAAGCAACCAAAGAAGACGTTGCCAATAAATCAACTGCAACTTCCCTTGGTACAAGCGACGTTTTATTTCCTACTCAAAATGCAGTTAAAACTTATGTGGACGCGGCTTCCTCAGGAAACTCTGCAGGACTTGCCACAGAAATTACTAATCGTACCAATGCCGATGATTCTATTAAAGCAAATCTTGCGAAAGAAACAACAAATCGTATTGACAGTGAAGCAACAATTAAGGGTAATTTAAATAACGAAGTTTCAAGAGCAACTGCTGCGGAAAATATATTGGCAACTACCAAAGAAGATGCGGCCAATAAATCAACCGCAACTACGCTGGGAACAAGCGATGTTTTATTCCCCACTCAAAATGCCGTAAAAGCTTATGTTGATGCGGCTGCTTCAGGAAACTCTGCGGGGCTGGCAACAGAAATTACTAATCGTGCAAACGCAGATGATTCTATCAAAGCAAATCTTGCTTCTGAAACTGCTAATCGCATTGACAGTGAAGCAACCATTAAGGCTAATTTGAATTCAGAAATTACAAGAGCAACAAATGCCGAAGCAACTAAAGAAGACGCGGCTAATAAATCAACCGCAACTTCACTTGGAACAAGCGATGTTTTATTCCCGACACAAAACGCGGTAAAGACTTATGTGGACGCGACTGCTTCAGGAAATTCTGCAGGGCTGGCAACTGAAATTACCAATCGTACTAATGCTGATGATTCTATCAAAGCAAATCTTGCATCAGAAGCAACCAGGGCAACTTCGGCTGAAAATACTTTAGCAAGTAATCTTGCAACAGAAACTGCTAATCGGTCAGACGCTGATGCAACAATTACTTCTAATTTAAATAGCGAAATATCAAGAGCAACAAATGCAGAAAATATTTTAGCAACCACCAAAGAAAACGCAGCCAATAAATCAACTGCAACTTCTCTTGGTACAAGCGATGTTTTATTCCCCACTCAAAATGCAGTTAAAACTTATGTGGACGCGGCTTCCTCAGGAAACTCTGCGGGGCTTGCTTTAGAAATTACTAATCGCACCAATGCAGATGATTCTATCAAAGCAAATCTTGCGTCAGAAACAAATAATCGTATTGACAGTGAAGCAACCATTAAGGCTTACTTAAGTTCTGAAATATCAAGAGCTACTAATTTTGAAAATACATTGGCAAGTAATCTTGCAACAGAAACTGCTAATCGCATAGACAGTGAAGCAACAATTAAGGCTAATTTAAATAGCGAAGTTTCAAGAGCCACTTCAGCGGAAAATAATTTATCATCCACCAAAGAAGACGCGGCGAATAAATCAAATGCAACTTCACTTGGCACAAGCGATGTTTTATTTCCTACTCAAAAGGCGGTGAAGACTTATGTGGATGCGGCTGCTTCAGGAAATTCTGCAGGGCTTGCTTCAGAAATTATTAATCGTACAAACGCAGATGATTCTATTAAAGCAAACCTTGCGACAGAAACAACAAGAGCAACTTCGGCTGAAAATACGTTGTCAACTAATCTTGCAACAGAAACTAACAATCGCATCGATAGTGAAACGACAATTAAGGCTAATTTAAATGATGAAATATCAAGAGCTACAAATGCAGAAGCGACAAAAGAAGATGCGGCTAACAAATCAACTACAACTACGCTAGGAACAAGTGATGTTTTATTCCCAACCCAAAATGCAGTAAAGACTTATGTGGATGCGGCTTCATCAGGAAATTCTGCAGGGCTTGCTTCAGAAATTATTAATCGTACAAACGCAGATGATTCTATTAAAGCAAATCTTGCTTCTGAAGCAACCAGGGCAACTTCGGCTGAAAATACTTTAGAAAGTAATCTTGCAACAGAAACTGCTAATCGTTCTAACGCTGATGCGACTATAACTTCCAATTTAAATAGCGAAGTAACAAGGGCAACAGCCGCTGAAGCAACCAAAGAAGACGTTGCTAATAAATCAACTGCGACAACATTAGGAACCAGCGATGTATTGTATCCTACTCAAAATGCAGTTAAGACTTATGTGGATGCTGCTTCATCCGGAAACTCCGAAGGGCTGGCAACAGAAATTACAAATCGTTCTAACGCCGATGATTCTATCAAAGCAAATCTTGCTTCGGAAACAACAAGAGCAACTACTTCTGAAAATACTTTGGCTTCCAATCTTGCAACAGAAACTAATAATCGACTTGACAGTGAAGCTACAATTAAGGGTAATTTAAATTCTGAAGTTTCAAGAGCTACTTTAGCGGAAAATAATTTAGCATCCACCAAAGAAGACGCGGCCAATAAATCAACAGCAACTTCACTTGGAACAAGCGATGTTTTGTTTCCAACACAGAATGCAGTAAAGACTTATGTAGATGCGGCTGCTTCGGGAAGTTCTGCAGGGCTGGCAACAGAAATTACTAATCGTGCAAACGCAGATGATTCTATCAAAGCAAATCTTGCTTCTGAAACTGCTAATCGCATTGACAGTGAAGCAACCATTAAGGCTAATTTGAATTCAGAAATTACAAGAGCAACAAATGCCGAAGCAACTAAAGAAGACGCGGCCAATAAATCAACCGCAACTACGCTGGGAACAAGCGATGTTTTATTCCCCACTCAAAATGCCGTAAAAGCTTATGTTGATGCGGCTGCTTCAGGAAACTCTGCGGGGCTGGCAACAGAAATTACTAATCGTGCAAACGCAGATGATTCTATCAAAGCAAATCTTGCTTCTGAATCAACAAGGGCTACTTCGGCTGAAAATGTTTTGTCAACTAATCTTTCAACAGAAACCGCTAATCGTATTGACAGTGAAACAACAATTAAGGCTAATTTAAATTCTGAAATAACAAGAGCAACCACTTCTGAAAATACATTGGCAAGTAATCTTTCAACAGAAACTACTAATCGTTCAGAGGCTGATGCGACAATAACATCTGATTTAAACAGTGAAGTTTCAAGAGCAACCGCAGTGGAAGCCACCAAACTTAATCTTTCTGATACAGCCGCGATGCTCGCTCCTTATGCTACAGTTGCCAGTTCTACATCAGGATTAAATACTAAAGTAAATATTTCTGATACTGCTTCGATGCTGAGCCCGTATGCAAGGACACAGCGGATGATCGATTCCTTGTCTTTGGTTCAAAACCGTTTGGATCAAAAACTCAATCTAAATGATACCGCTGCAATGCTTGCACCTTATGCAACAGTTGCCAGTTCTACATCAGGATTAAACACTAAAGTAAATATTTCTGATACTGCTTCGATGCTGAGCCCGTATGCAAGGACACAGCGGATGATCGATTCTTTAACTGCTGTAAAAAACAGCATTGCTTTAAAATTAAATCTTTCTGACACGGCTGCGATGCTCGCACCTTATGCAACCGTTGCCAGTTCTACATCAGGATTAAACACTAAAGTAAATATTTCTGATA
Source organism: uncultured Chitinophagaceae bacterium (assembly GCA_963741705.1). GTDB lineage: Bacteria > Bacteroidota > Bacteroidia > Chitinophagales > Chitinophagaceae > Ginsengibacter. The sequence continues at coordinate 92,318 of CAVUJE010000038.1, forward strand.
CTGCTTCGATGCTGAGCCCGTATGCAAGGACACAGCGGATGATCGATTCTCTGTCTTTGGTTCAAAACCGTTTGGATCAAAAACTCAATCTAAATGATACCGCTGCAATGCTTGCACCTTATGCCAGCAAGTTATCTCTTACAGGTTATGTTGACTTAACCAACTATCAAACTATTGCAGGAATAAAAACATTTAGTTCTGATCTGCAGGTGAATGGCTTAACCGTTGGAAAAGGAGGGGGGAATGTATGGACGAACACTGCCATCGGAGCCTCGGCTCTTTCCTCCAATACCTACGGCAGTAATAACAGTGCCGTGGGAGCTTCGGCTCTTAACTCTAACACCAGCGGCTTTTACAACACCGCCATGGGAACTTCAGCTCTTTCCTCTAACACTGCCGGCTATTACAATACTGCCATGGGAAATTCGGCTCTTTCCTCTAACGTGACCGGCTATTTCAATACTGCCACGGGAACTTTCGCTCTTACCTCTAACACCAGCGGCCATTACAATACTGCCATGGGAGTTTACGCTCTCTACAATAACACCACCGGCTATTATAATACTGCCATGGGAAATTCGGCTCTCAGCGCTAACACCACCGGCACTTACAATACTGCCATTGGAGTTTACACTCTCTCCGGTAATACCACCGGCACTTCAAATACCGCCATGGGAAATAACGCGCTCCAAGCTAACACCACCGGCACTGCCAATACTGCCAATGGATATAGAGCTCTTTTCCAAAATAAAAGTGGCGACGGCAATACCTCTAACGGATATTTTTCTATGTATTCAAATACAACCGGCGGTTACAATACAGCAATTGGCCATTATGCACTGTATAATAATACAACAGGGTCTAATAATACCGCAATCGGTTACGGGGCTGGCGTAGCCAATAATAATCAAACCAATTCTACAGCCATTGGTTACAGCGCTTCCGTTAACGCAAGCAATACAATTCAATTGGGAAATACATCTATAACTGATGTAAAAACAAGTGGTAAGATCACCGCAAATGGCTATGCAAAGCCGGGGGGCACCTCAACACAATATTTAATGGCTGATGGTTCCGTATCGTCAGGCCCGGCAGCAATTACCGATGCAGCTGATGAGTTTACCGCTACAACAGGGCAAACGAATTTCACACTTAGTCAAACACCTTCCACCAGAAGTAAAGTAAAAATGTATATCAATGGCATTAGAATTAGCAATACTGCGTATAGCATATCGGGAAATACTTTGACTTATACCCCTGCAAATAATGGCACTTATTCATTGACCGCAAGCGACAGAATTCAATTTGATTACTTCTATTAAAGGCAAATAAAAAAACATGAAATGATTGCAATTGTTCGTGGTAATAATTACTTAAATAATAGGATGAAAAATAAAAGAATAAGCTTTTTTAAGTTGCCTGGGTTTAGAATTTTACTTACTGCCATGTTGTTTATACTCTCAGCATCGGCAAAAGCCACGTCTCCGATAAGCCCCTTTATAACCACTTGGCAAACTGATGGCAGCAATATGGTGAAAATTCCTTTAACAGGCAGTGGTTATGACTTCTCCATAGATTGGGGAGATGGTACTACGGAATCAAAAAGCGGTAGTCCCGGCACCATCAGCCATACGTATGCTACTGCAGGCGTAAAAACTGTTAGTATCACCCCAAAACACTTACAGGTTTCCCAAGAATACATATGTATAATTTTCCCAATACGAAGTATCCTGCTGACAGTGACACAGTGGGGAGGTGGCCAATGGGCCAGCATGGATAGGGCTTTCTATGGTGCGAATAATATGGATGTTACTGCCATCGATATGCCGAACCTTTCACCGGTGATAGATTTTAGTTATATGTTTGCTACTTGCAGCAACCTTCAAAATACCAATGGCTCTATGGACAACTGGGTATTTAATTCAGATCCATTCAATCAATCAATGACGGATGTTTTATGGTATTCTTAACAGAATATCGTGGCTGGGATGTATCTAGGTGACTGATATGGGACTTATGTCCATTAGTTCCTTTAACCAGAATATTGGCAGTTGGAATGTATCTAATGTAACCAATATGAGCCATTATGTTTTACAGGGCCATTTCCTTTAACCAGGATATTGGCGGCTGGAATGTATCTAAGGTGACTGATATGGGCTCTATGTTTTACGGCGCTTCTTCCTTTAACCAGGATATCAGCGGCTGGAATGTTTCCATGGTAACTAATATGAGCTCTATATTTAGGATGCCTCCGCATTTAACCAGAATATAAGCGAATGGAAAGTATCTAACGTGACTGATATGAGCTATATGTTTTTGTACGCAATTTCCTTTAACCAGGATATCGGTAGTTGGAATGTATCGAATGTGGCCAAAATGAGTTATATGTTTTACCGCGCTTACTTCATTTAACCAGGATATAAGCAAATGGGATATATCCGGTTTAAATTCATACGGGTGCTTGCCAATTTTTTAATATCCACAAATTTCTCCCGTAAAAATTATGATTCATTACTCGTGGGATGGTCAAGGCTTGATCCGGGAGAAACCGCCATTCCTTCAAATATCACTCTTGATGTTGGAACAACCAAATACAGCAATGTAAGTTCCGTAGTGGCAGCCAGAAATGTTTTAACGGGTACAAAAAGCTGGACAATCAACGATGGCGGAATAGAAAATGACATTACACCTCCTGTAATCAACAGCAATACATTGGCTTCTGACAACAGTACCATTACGGTTACTTTAAGTGAAAGAGCCTATAGCAGCAGCGCGGGCACAGGTAATTTAACAGCAAACGATTTTTCATTTTCTATTGCAGGCGGAACCGCCACCCTGGCTTCTGCCACGCCTGTCAGCATTAGCACCACAGATAATATAACCTTTACATTGGGTATATCCTTAACAGGAACCCCCAATGGTACAGAAATGCTTACCGTAAGTCCGGTGGCGGGCTCGATATTTGACCTGGCAGGTAATGAGGCCACCGTTTCGCAATCTAACAATACGGCCAATCTCAACAGCATGGGCCCGGTTATCACAGGCCCGGGTTCAGCTACGGGCGCCACCAGCAGCCTTTCGTTGCCGGAAAACCGGGATTCAGTTTTTACATTCACAGCAAACAAGCCTGTTACCTGGAGTTTAGGCACTTCCGCAGACGAATCACTTTTTACGATACAGTCTTCAGGTTTGGTGATCTTTAAAGCAGCGCCCGATTATGAAACGCCTTTAAGTACCAATAATAATAATACTTATGTGGCAGATGTGGTCGCCAATGGTGGCTCTGGCCACATCACCACACAAACAGTTACCATTACTGTAACTAACGTTTTACCCGCTACACTCAGTGGTTTTAATTCACTTACAAACACTACGTTTGATAAACCTTTTACGCTGACTCCTCCGGTTACGAATAGTACCGGCGCCATTACCTATACAAGCAGTAATCCGGCAGTAGCAACTATTACAGGATCAACTATATCGATAACCGGCCCCGGCACCACTACTATAACCGCGATACAAAACTTTGATGCTACACACGATGTCAACTCAATTACTGCTACGTTGACTGTTAAAAGCGTTTCTGTTTTGACCAAAAATGGGCAAATTATTACCTCCACTCCCAATTATGTGAACCAAAACGGGCAGATAGGCGGTAGCAGCAGCGTAACTGTAAATGGAGAAAATAAAATTACTTTAATCGGCGGTGATGGATTAACTCCGGAAACTGCTTCCAGCAGCGCTTATGCAATTAAGCAGGCTTATCCGTCTTCACCCGATGGTTACTATTGGATAAAAAACCCGAATATCAATGGGGGAGCTCCATTCCAGATTTATGCAGATATGACAACAGACGGCGGTGGGTGGACTTTAATTATGTGTAATGCAAGTAATGCCGGCTGGACTTATACAAACGCTATCTCACTCAATACTACTTCACCAAGTATTAATTCGAATTATTCAATTATTGCATGGGCGGATTATATTAAAAGAAGCACGAGTGGTTTTCAGTACATGATTGATGCGAATACAAGACGGAGCAATGGCGGGATATGGACTGCTAACGGAGCCTATACATTTCTAAAAGGTGATAACTCGCAAACCGATATTACTCTCAATACGAAATTCGGAACGTGGAATTATAACGATGGCGGAATCGAGCAGAGAATGCCATGGTATTCTGATTGCAGCGGCTATATTACTACAAGTATTCTTTGTAACGGAAGTAGTTGGTGGGGAACTTTAATTTCTCAATCAGGCTGGACCCCCGCACCATGGATTTCCCGTGGCTGCGGAACGGAAGGTTGCATGCAAGGCCCCGGCATTATCTGGTATTGGGTAAGATAAAAACGTTCATTTTAATATGAAAATAAGAATCTCCATTATTTGTTGGTTCACTGGAAAACCAATTTTATTTACTCACCTCTTCCACATACTCCAAAATATCACCAGGCTGGCATTCCAACACTTTGCAAATCGCTTCCAGTGTACTAAAACGAATGGCTTTGGCTTTTCCTGTTTTTAAAATAGAAAGATTGGAAAGCGTAAGTTCCACTTTTTCAGAAAGCTCATTCAATGACATTTTTCGTTTAGCCATCATCACGTCGAGGTTTACAATTATGGGCATGGCTTATACAGTTAAAGCGTTTTCTTCCTGAATCTCGATACCCCGTTTGAATATCTGCGAAATGATGTAAACAATTAAAGCAATGAAAAAATAGGCATCGCCATTTTCCATTCCGGTTAATGGTATTCCTGTGTGTTTAGTGAGCCACCCGAGGTAAGAATCTCCAATAGTTATCAAAAACCAGATAGAAACCAAATAATAAGAAATGTGCCCCAGTTTTTTTTGAACTTCAATTGAAAACGGAGTGGAGATTTTAAGCTTTAGTAATAAATCAAATATCAGGTACCATGTGGTTGCTTTTAATGCAGATATAAAAATGACATTAGACATCATGCATACAAAATACCACTGATTATAGGGTAGTATATCAAACCAATCCTTGCTAACCGCCAGCACGTTCTTAGCCCATTCCGCAGCGAAAAAGCTTGCTACCAGTGCAAGCAATTGTGTTCCACACTGTATGGAAAATCCAATACCCGCAATTAATGAAAGAACCTTTACCACCATTAAAGTAATTTCTGTTTTTGTTTTCATTTCTAAATTGTTTAGAATGCAAATATCAGTAAATATTTATTGATAAACAATAAATATTTATTAAAAAGGGGAAATATAATTTTAAGTTTAATTAACTTAAGCCAGTTTCTCATTTTTGACAATAAAAATCGCTGGAATTTGTGGGTTTACTGTCAAAAATATTCACAGCCTGACCTTCGATGCCGACCACTGCTGCTTGTCAAAGCGGCCGGCCACCTGGCGTCAGACCGCGGTGGATTCCGATTTATTCTCAGGACATGGTAATAGTGACAAATTAAAAAAAACACCTTTCAACCTGGTATAACGATTTAGGTTACCACAATCTCATCTGTATAAACAGACATCGGTTGTCCGGCACGGATGTGCCATGAAGGTGCCGTTAACAGGTTCTCTGCATGAACCTTTATATAACGTGCAGAACCGGTCAAATTTGTTTTGAATGAATGAATGGAGATTTTACTGATGTCTGGATTTTCTGCCGGATTAGGGTTATTCGGGTTATCAACCTGGATAGCGTCACCGTATTTTTCTCCATCTGTTGATGTTGCATAACTCACATATTTTGGCAATGCCATTAAATGCCAGTCGGGCTGCGCCTGCGGATTTAGAAAATCCATATTTACAGCGCTAACCGGCATTACTTCGCCAAGATCGAGAACGAAATCTATATCGCTTCCGGTATAATAAACCCAGTTAGCATCAGGAGACTGCCAGGATTCATAAGATCCAAACACCCCGTCTGTAAGGCTTTCCACGCCTTTGGATTTAGGGGCGGGGTTTCTGATGGAAGTGATTTTTTTCTTGAATGATTTATTGTTACCGGTTTTTTTCATGTTGGTAAAGATGCGGTTGTAGGCTGCCTGGAAATGTTCCGGAGTGCCACTTCTTTCTCTTATCAATTTAACTTTTTCACGAATACAGCCTTCGACAAATTGGTTCACTAAAGATATCATTTCTGGTTTACCAGTAACTATGCCATTGGCATCACGTTGATACAAACTACGCGGCGTATTTATTTCCGTTCTGCCGATTTGTATCGCCGCATACATAACAGGCAAACGTGCTACCTGTACACGCCTCAATAATTCAGGATCATTGTTTACGGTCTTTTCTGCCTCATCAAAAAGTTGTTTATAATGCGACATCATCTCCCCAGATAAATACGCCTCTTTTGCATCAATGGGTCCACCAAAAATATTTAATTTCATACCGCTTTTTACCAACGATTGATGCATGCTGTCAATATATTGGCGAATGTATGGCGCAGCAGCAGCATAATAATCATTCAGAAATTCATTCATGATCGTGTCTTCATCAGCGTCCGGTTTCCACATCAGGTTGCAAATCATATAGCTTCGCAATAACGCCATTTCAGCCGCAGCCTCATTATTTGCCTGCATAAATAAAGCGTTCACATTATTGTCAGTATAAAACTTAATGTTTGGCTTTAAGGTGAATAAGTTTGGAAAGGGGCTAAAATAATTGGTAAACTGAATATTATAATCCCAGATAAGGATATCTTTTGTAAGTGCGCCCCAATCCTTCAAGTCTTTTGAAAAGGCCGGATCTGTCTCATAAACCGGCGCTTGCCTGCTGCTCTCTATATTGCAGAGCATAATATTGACATTGGGTTCAATTTTGATATTTTGCGGAGCTTTGCGTGAATACCAGTATGCCAGTGTTGAAATAATTTTATCAGGAATAGCCTTAGCTACTTTATTAACGAAATAAATAATAGAGCCGCTAGGGACACTTCCATATTTTTCATTCAGCGCTTTACAATGATCACATTGACAATATTGATCGTTATCATTTTGGCTGACGGACCAATAAGTAGCAGCAGGATTTTCTGCAATCTTTTTTTTCAGGCTGGCTACCAGTACATCCGCAACTTCCTGGTTGGACAAACACAATTGCGTACCCGGTTTTCGTACTCCATTTATCAGCGAAAAGTATTCCGGATGGTTTTGTCCGTATTGCCGGGGAGGCACCAAAGTATTGAAAGTATGCACGAATAATCCCCAGTCGCTCCTGGATGAAAGCTTGTTCCAATCGGAATATTCCGGATCGCCCATCTGGCCGTAAGAGGTAGTACGATAAGTGATGGATGGATTAAATGTTAAGTCCATTTTCCCCAGGTTACTCTTTTTCACTTTAGGGATATACACATAATCAGGTGCCAGCTCTCTGAAACCTAATCCTTCCAGGAAATCGTAAACGCCATAAAGAACGCCCTTTTTAGTACCTCCTGCTATAATCAGATTTTTGCCATCAGATTTATAAATGTAACCGTCTCCGCTAATCCTGGTAACATCAACTTTCTTTGCTTTTGCATAATCTGTTTTTCCGATATAGAATGCCTTTTTGCCTTTATATTCATTTTCAGCTAAAACAGAAATTTCCGTCGCCGCCAACTTAGATAAATATTGCTGAAGCTGTTGTGCGGCTTGTTCCTCCAGCGTATCAGCATGAGCCGATACAACAATTTGGTAGCCTGATAAGTTTGCAGCAAATGCCTCAACATTATATTTTTTATCTTTAGAATCTGCCATTAAAAAATGAGGAAGAAGTGTTACTCCTGTCACTAAAAGACCGGATTTTTTTAAAAATTCAAGCCTGTTTATATCGTTACTTTTTATGGCATTATTCATTCCCTTACATTTATTTATTGGTCATTTGGAGATCTTCAGATACATAAGTTCATCAATGATAAAAACTCTATTCAGCATGACTTTCGATATCGATCACTATTACTAATATTACTCGAACTTTCCATAGTTTCCAATCTTAATCACAAAAGCATACGGTGCTTTTATTTTATCGGGATCATAATCAGGCAACGTAACTACCAAATCTTTTCCATGCTGGCGCCAATGAAGTTTGGTATTTGTTGATAAAAAAGTAATGGTATTTCCTTTGGGCAATTGAATGTCTTTTAATACCAACTTTTTATCACCCGGATATTTTGGAAAGATGGCATACAAAGAATTAATTGTAGGATTGTATGTATAGAATATTTCTTTCACCGCGTAGCCCGGATCGGGATCCACAGTGATTTTCAGCAACAGGTCATTATCTCCTTTCTTTGCTTTGTAATCCTGCCTCCCGGCGCTCCATTGAGAAGAGGTTTTCCATCTCTCTGTATTATAAATGGCTTCGGAATTGATGTCCATCCAGTTCCCAATTTCTAACAATCTTTCCTGCATGATGGGTGGAATTTTTCCATGCGCGTCCGGGCCAATGTCCAATAAGAAGTTTCCACCCCGGCTAACTTTGTCAATCAGTTGTAACACCAGTGATTGGGCAGAATTATAATCCCACGAATCTTCCATGCGGTTGTAACCGTAGCTTGCCCCCATTCCCCTGCTTTCTTCCCAGGCATGATCTTTAAAATCCTTGTCAGGCTGGTATTCCGGCGTATATACTCCACCATGTTTAAAGCGAATACCTTTGCCCCACCGGTCATACGTTACCACCGAATTTTTAACCGGGCTTTCATTATAAAGCCATGCGAGAAATTCCTGCGATTTCCAGGTAGTATCGGGCGCATCCCACTCTCCGTCTGTCCAGAATACGTCAGGTTTATAAGTATTTATCAGTTCTTTCATTTGCGGCCAAGTATGTTTCTCCACAAATTCATCTCTGTCATTTACCCACAAAGGATTGTACCATTCGTACAATGAATAATACATCCCCGGATGAACGGAAGTTTTGCGGATCGCTTTGAAAAGATCTCCGAGCAAATCCCTGTGAGGCCCCACCTCTTCTGCGTTCCATGGAAATCCCCAATCCCTGTCAGCAATTTTGCTTGGCCACAGGCAAAAACCATCATGGTGTTTGGAAGTGAGGACTACATATTTTGCCCCTGATTTTTCTATCAGTTTTGCCCATTGGTCAGGATTAAATAAATCAGCTTTAAAATCCCTGGCAAGATCATAATAGCTGCGGTCACCAAAATTTTCTTTATTATATTTTACCGTTGCAGAATCTCCCTGTCGCAACGCATGCTGGTACCATTCTGAGTAAGTGCCTTTTTTTGCAAAGGCAGGAACTGAATAAACACCCCAATGAATAAAAACTCCAAACTTAGCGTTGGTGTACCATTCAGGCACTTTGCGCGTATCAAGGGATTTCCAGTCAGGTTGGTATTGCGCAAATACATTTCCGCAAATGATTAAAAAAAACCCGATAAATAAATTTTTAAGAATAAAATTTTTCATCATTGAGATTTTAAATTTAAAGTAGTAGAAAGAAAACAAGATAAGTTTTTTCTTTCAGGGATGGCTTAAGATTGCAACACTTTTTAAATTTTTCCGGGGGGTTCAAAATAGAAATTGATCATATTTGTTGGCCTACTGCATTTGGCCTTTAATATTTAAAAAGCAGATGAAGAGGAATTGCCCGGATTGTACCGTCAGGGGACCAAATAGAAAACCTGCTTTTAGCCTTAAAAAAAGTGCATAGTTGTCCCAGTAAACGAAGGATAAATTAGAATTTCTGTTTTGACTTCAGAGCGAAAATAAAAATTAATCTTATTTCTTGCTTTACTGTATTTCTCTGCAATAACCTTCCTTGTTGAACTTTAAATTTCGCTTGCTAATAAAAATCTCCGTTGCTAATGTCTAATTGAAATGGATAAGAAGGAAGAGAATATTTAGTGATTTTCCTATACACTGAAGGATTAAATGCATCTGTTCCAAAATCGCTGTGGATAGTTTTCTTTATGTGTTTGGCGCCGTTGAAATAGAATGTGTTATTAACCTTGCACAATTGAAAATATTTTTCGGCGGATTTTATAAACATATTTTGCCCGTCACAATATCCCCAGATATTTCTTACCAGTTCGTAGGCTCCTTTGGAATTGATCACAAATAAGCCATCCGTCAATTTATCTTTTTCTACTTCAAAATCCGCAGCAGAAGGTGTATTGTTAAGAAACTGCTCATAGTTCATATACAACCCTTTCTTCTTCCGAACATCACGCAAAATGGGAATATCTTCAAAGTGATATTTAAATTGATTAAGGTCCGCATATTGATCCGGCCGTGCAGGTTGGTGTAATGATAGTTCAATTTTATCGGCTGACAATTGCAGGCAAAGCGGAACTAAATCAAAAGGACTATACCTGGCATCTTTGGTTTCCATCGTTGTGTCTAAACCGCACAAATAAGTAAATATATTATCCGCTTTTCTAAAGCAATCTATTTTCCAGATGATACCGGGCTTCCATTCATTATCAACCTCAGTAAGGTGATGAGTAACCCATATTTTTTCAAGGCAAACTACCACTTGAGAGCCAGATAAATTAGAATCTTTTTTGAAGTCAATCAATGATAGCAACTGATTTTTAAAAACCGTTTTGATATCATAAATAGTAAAGTAATCTTTTCTTTGAAATCCAATAGAAGTCGTGTCTGTGCGGCAATCTAAAACCTGGATATTATCAGATGCTATTACTGCCAAATCCTTTTTACCGGACGTTTTTAAAGACAATTGCTTTTTATAAAATTTAGAAAAATTGAATTCGTCCGTGTTTTTATTTTGCGAAAAGGAATGAAAATAGAAAATAAAAGTTAGCAAGTATAAAAAGAAAATTCTCATGCAGGTTTTTTTAGTCCTGGTATTCGTTTTAATATAATTGAGCGCAAGTTTTAGTTCTTACATTACGACCTATTAATACGTTATTTTTAAAAAAATATTGCAATAAACTTTAAGAAAGGTAATGATGGCAAAAATGGTTGAAAACTTCAATATTAAATTTTCACTTTTTAATTTGTAAGTTAAGAAAGGGATACTTCTAAGTTACTATTCTCTCAAAATAAAAATCCTTGCTATTTGTCTACCTACCGATAGGCAGGTTGTTTCAAAATTGGCTTATTACGAAATAGAAAACGTTTTCTATTTTTCCACATTAAAAATAAAACTGCTGCTTCCTGCATCTCCGTTGGCAGATATTCCTTGTATCTCTACCAAATATTTTCCGGGAATATCGCCTGTAAAAAATGAAATCTTTCCTTCGCCATTGGTGTTAGTATTAACATCGGGCGACCAATATAAAACGTCCCTGAAATCAGGCAGGCGGCTTTGCCTGGCATTGTCAGTAGAATAATCAGGTGAATAAAAAATCCTTTGTTTTTGCAAACCATCATAATCCAAAATAACATCATGCGGGTTCAATGAAAATCCCGGAAGATCGCCCTTATAAGTTGTATAGCTTACAATTCCATTGGCTTTGATTGGCCCCCAATAATATCTTGCAGCTACCACTTCCAGTTTCTGCACTTTCAGCGGATCATAAGCAATAATTTTATCCACATCAAAAACCGGAACGCCATCCAACATTATAAACGGATCGTCCATCATCGTTCTTTCAGAAGGTTGAAGATTTTGTAAGCCGAATCCGGCGTTATTAAAAGTGTTGAAATGATAATGCTTATTTCTTCTAACCACATTTACTTCTGAAACATATTCCCGCATCACTTCTTCCATTGTTGTAAACCTCGTGTAGTTATCCAACAAATACGTTTTGTAAGGTTTTTGATAAAAAGGAAGTGTGTCAATCAACAGAGGATACATTTTTTGCAAATCATTTTCATGATACGCATTTTCGATTTCCATGTGAAGATTTACATCTGCCAGTTGATCACCGCTTTCTTCTGAAACGGTCAGCCGGGAAGCTCTTCGCCTGAATTGGAATCAGAAAATGGAGTAAAAATTTGCAGCCGGTAGATGCTATCTTCTGTAGCATTGGTTTGCAAAACTACCTGACCGGCCCCATAAAAATTTTCCATATTAAAATGAACCAATCCCTGCGCATCACTTTTGCAGCCGTACAATTGCACGCGCCTTCCCGGCACTGAAAGGTAAACCAGAACATTAGGCGCGGGTTGCCCGGTAGATTCGTCCGTAACTTTGCCGGTGATAATATGCCCCTGGTTTTCGGGCACGTAAGTAAAAGAAGATTTATTGGAAAGTTGATCCCAGTTAAATTTTCTCCATCCCTGGGTCAATAATAAATTGTCTAACGCTTTATTGGTTTCCGCGTTGTCATTTTCAAAATAATAATCCGCGTTTTGGATATACCCTTTCAAATCAGAAGTAAGCCACAGGTAAGAAAAAATATTTTCCTGCCCAGGTTGATTCAAACTGTCGAGCCGATAAACGGAAACTGATAAATTTCCTGGTAACATTTTAGAAGATTTATCAGAAGTGGAAAGAGAAATATTCACAGGGTTTCTTTTGTTGTAGATTGATTTATCAGCTTTCGCATTGATCAATAATTTTTTTGCAGGCCTTTTGAAATACAACCTTTCGCAAAGCGGCTGCCGGTTTTCATTAAACAATGTAATTCGCGCTACACCATCTTTCAAATCATTTTTAGTGATTGAAAAATCAGCGTTCCCATTTTCAATTTTTGCAGATTCAGAAGCCACCACTATTTGATTGGCCTGAGCGATCAAATATAACTCAGAAGAATTCTGCCCGGAAGTTGACACTGAAATTTTTAGATTATTTCCTGCATCTTCCAAATGCATTACATAACCACTATTATAAGCTTCGGGCAAATATTTAGTGAGATGGCTGCTATCACTAAATGAAATAATCGCATGGTAATTTTTTCCGCTTTCTGGAGTAAACTCAAATTTTCCCATTCCAAAATGGGCAGGTTGAAAATGTAAGATCGTATCATTTGCCTGGTCAACAATCACTCCTTGTGCATCCACTCCATTTCCATAATTATCATTTATTTTAAAAGCTACAATGCTTTTTAATCCGCTTACCAAATTTCCTCCTTCAGGAAAAAACTGCGCCTGGTATTTAAAGTGATTATGAACAATCGTCGTGTCTAAATTTTGAGTGGTATTTACAATAGTAATTATTTTTCTAAAGAAATGAAAAGCAGAATCGTTTTTCATCCAGTTCGTATAAGCCCTTAATTCATAATTCCCAGTCTCAAGCGTTAAAGGAAGATTGAATGAACCATTTCCGTTGCCGTTCTTAATGCCAATCTTGGCCTGCATTACAGGTTCATGCGCTTTATTCAGAAGTTCCACATATATTACTTTACTTACTGAAAGTGGATGGTTATTAATCGCGTCTTCCAGGTATGCTTTGAACCATACAATTTCCCCACACAAATAATAATTACGATCTGTATGGACATATACTTTTTCTTCAAGGTGGCGGCTGTTGTAAGCATTGAGGCTGCTCACCATATTATGCAGATTGTTGTTCTGTGCATATAAAGAAAAGCCGGACAGTAAACCAACAAATAAAGCGAAAAAGTATTTTAGTTTTTTATGCAAAACCATCCTGTTCATTTTATAATTTTTTTTAAGGCCAAAAAGCTGGTTTTTCAGGTATTTGCTGTAATTATATTTTTCATTTTTTCAAATCATTCATGATTTAATTTATTTTATGCTGGCCAGAATCCGAATCAATAATCTTTAAGGCCAAAAGGCCGGTTTAGTTAGCGTTCCGGAAAGTGTGCAATCAACACAGGAAGCTGACGCTGAAAAATATCCTGTTGGAAAAGGAGAATTTGGCGGATCAGCAGAATATGGAATCAAAGAATTGGAACCAAAATAAAAATCCAAACTATCCACTGGCACATCATATTCAGTACAATTTTGAATCTGGTTCCAGCCCGATGGCATTTCTGAATTGCTGATAAATATTCTTTGTTGCTGAACGATTCCTGCTCCAATATAGCCGATTACTTTTTCAGAAGAATCAGCAATATTATGAATGTTGCCGGGAGTCTGGTTTGGCTGTGAACCGAAAATAGACCCCACTTGCTCTGTATTGCCTTTCATCGCGTTCCAATAATTGTAACCTGCCGAATCCAATGCATATTGAGTTACATAAGCGCTATATAAAACACTAATTCTACGGTCATGATTTGGAATCAATTCCAACGGTGCCTCACGTATCACATCCTGCCGGAGTTTCTCAGAGGAACCGATGTATATTTTATCCGAGTTATTAGTCCGGTAACATACAAAAACAGGGTAAGATCTGTTGACTACAATATTGTTAGCCGGGTCGTACACCAAAGTAGAATAATATTGAGAATGAAATTCCCATGTTTGTACAAAATCCCAGCGATAAAAAATAGTCCTGTTATTTGGGTCATGGGTATTGACAAACAATTGTACGTTTCCGTCCTGGAATTTCCATCCGATTTTGTCAATTGGAGGCGAGTTTTTACAGGGAACAAATTGGGAAAGATATTGTTTATTATCTCTTGTAGTGATGCGCAAGCGGTAACGGGCCTTATCATCCAAAAAATAGCTTCCGGAATAATTTCCATTTCCCGTTTCGTTCAAAGGATAAATGTTGCCGTTGTTGTCTTCGATAGAAATATTGGCTCCCATTTCATTAATATAAGCCGCAGTATCTCCTTTTGATATAGTTCTTGTGCGTGTTAGCTTTATGTTCGTTTCACCCTCAGGATTAATATATCCTTCCACTACCAGGTAATGAGATGAGGATGAATTTATATCAGGGTAATAGGGATCTTTACAACCAGCCAAACACAGGATGGCCATTCCTGCCAACACACACCAAACTGAAAAATATTTTTGTTTCATCTTTTTAAAATCGGATGTTATAAGTTATAAATGGAATAGCGCTGCCAAAAATTGATAATTTATATCCCTGGATCCTTCCTCCCTGTGAAATAAAATAAACAGAATAGGCATTTTTTCTTCCTGTCAGATTATACACACCAACCGTCCACGAATTATGAGTCAATTGGTGAATCTTATGATTGCCTTCAATATTCATTGAAAGGTCTGTCCGGAAATAATCAGGTATGCGATATTCATTCCGGTTTGAATATAAAACTCTTACTGATCCTGCGTAATCATATTCCGCGATAGGTAATGTAATCGGCCTGCCCGTACTATAAGTAGCATTTAAGGAAACACTAAACCGATGACTGAATTTGTAATTACCGGCCAGCGTTGCATTATGTGGCTGATCAAAATTGCTGGGGTATTTATCGCCGTTATTTATTTTTTCTGTGGCATTAGGATCATTTTGCTGCAGCATAGAGCGGGAATAATTGTAGCTCAACCATCCGTTTAATTTACCGGATGATTTTTTTATAAGTAATTCAATTCCGTAAGCCGTTCCTTTGGTGTTGATCACGTCCGTTTCAATATGATGATTCATAACGAGAACAGCGCCACTCCGGTAATCAAGGTAATGATCAAACCATTTATAATAGACTTCTGCTGACGTTTCAATGGTATTGTTCTTGAAATTTTTATAAAATCCAAGCGCTACCTGCGTTCCCAGTTGAGGTTGCAAATTAGGGTCACTTAATTTCCAGACATCGGTTGGGGAAATAGTTGTTGTGTTAGTGAGTAAATGAATGTATTGCCGCAAACTATTTGCGGAAGCTTTAACCGAACTATTTTCGGAAAGTGAATATCTTGCCGAAAGCCTGAATTCAGGGCCCATATAGGTTTTTATTATTTTTCCGGAAGGATAATAATTGCTTGCAATCACATTATTTAAGTCTATTGGCAATCCCGGCGCATAAGCATTTACATGTTTTGGCCCTAAATAATTAAACATAGAATACCTGATTCCGCCATCCAGGGAAAGATTTTCTGATACATTAAAATGGTCTGACAAATACAAAGCACTTTCAAGCGCGTGTTCTGCTTCCAGTGAATCACGGACAAACAGCGATTCTTTACCAATAGGGCTTACAGAACCTGAGTGAATGTCGTACAGGATGCTGTTGAGCCCAAATGAAATCGTATGCTTGTTGCTCAGAAAATAGCTGAAGTCAGCATTAAATTTATATTGATTGATGGAATACTTTAATTTATAAGCATTCACAGAATCACCGTTAAAAGCTACCTGGTAATCATAATGATCAATTCCGGCGGTGAAAACACCATAGAAACGATTATTGAAAATGTGTTTCCAGTTGAGGTTTGCATTGGCATTTTGATATTGATAAGATGTATCCTGGTTTAGTTTAAATTTATCACTACTGATATAGCCATTTACATACACATTGTTTTTACTGTTTATCTTCCGGTTGATATGAATAGTTCCATCGCGGAAAGACGCATTGCTATTACTATAATCCTTTGGCAAAACTTTAAACAGCCAATCAGAATAGGTAGTTCTTACACCAGCAACAAACGTTGTCTTACTGTTTACGATGGGGCCTTGCAAAGTTAATTTACCAGTGAGCGGGCTGATACCTGCTGTTCCCGATAATTTTTTATCATTACCATCAAGTGAAGTGATATCCAGCACCGACGAAATCCGTCCTCCATATTTTGCAGGAATGCTGCTTTTATATAAGGTGACATCTTTTATCACATCCGGATCGAAGGCAGAAAAGAATCCGAACAAATGCGAAGGATTATAAATATTGGCGCCGTTAAATAAAATTAAGTTCTGATCCGTAGCGCCGCCACGCACATTCAATCCTGTACTTGCCTCTCCTACTGATTTTACGCCCGGCAAAGTAAGCACCGCTCTTAAAACATCTACCTCTCCCATCACCGCAGGTATTTGTTTTATTGCTGTCATAGAAAGTTTATCCATTCCCATCGTGGTACTGCGTACATTTTTTTCTTTACCCGCTTCAACCAAAACTTCTTTCAAACGAAAAACCTTTTCATCCATTTCGATATCAAATTTTCCATCTGAATAAAGCATCAACTGCCGTTTGGTATCAAACATTCCTGGTGCGATAATATTTAACACCTGCCTTCCGGCAGGAAGTATCAGGGAATAATATCCAAACTGGTCGGTTTTCACCTGGATGGCGGGATGATAGAGAAAAATTACAGCACCTGAAAGCGCTTCACCTGTTTGCGCATCACGAACATACCCGGCAATATTGACTTTGCCTTTTGGTGTGCCATTTCTTTTTATCCCGATATCAAAAACTTTATTTTCTATCGAAATATCCTGTTTTACTTTTTTAGGTTTGTTGATATAACCCAACTCTTCTGATTCATTGTTGGACGCCAGCGACGAAGTATCAATTTCACCATTAAAAAATCCATAAGGAAGATTTGCGGAAAGAGAAAATCCCTGGGTAATAAAAACATTGTTGTCCTTATCAATGGTATAATGCCATTGGGTTTTATTAAATATCTTATCAAGAATAGAAGGAAGGTGCGCCTGTGTTACAGAGATAGTAATGGTGGTGCTGTCAAATTGTTTTGTTTCATAATAAAAATGGTAATCGGTTTGCGATTCTACCTTTTGCGCAAATTCATTAAAACTTATATTTCGAAAATTCCCTGTTATAAGATTTTCCTTTTGTTGCGAAAATCCATTCAATGAAAGAAGCGAAAAAATATATAAAAACAGAAAACCAATTCCACGGTTCATATTAATGAGTTAGTTGGTCATAAAATGAGGTTACTTTCACCATTGCAGTTTCGAAATTCTTACGCTTCAGCTTTATATGATTTCTGCGCATCGTCCTTTTCAGCTCACGAAGTTTATCACCAAATACGCGATATACATCTTTCTTTTTGCTCACTAAATAATAAAGCCCGTTTTTATAAATATAAAATCGATCGTGTTTTATAAATTTGGTTACCAAAATATCGCCCTGGATTATTGTAAGTAATGATTCCACGTACCTCCCGAGAAATCGAACTTTGCCATCATACAACAAATCATAAAACCCGGAATTGTACAAATTTTGCTTATGGTCTTCTTCCAAAGCGATAAAAGTGTGGCCCGAAAGTGAAAAACTATCCACAAACTGGTTCTGAATTATTATAGAATAAATATTATTAGGATATAAAGTAACCAATTGATTTCTCGTAATATCATAAAGCAATTTCAAAGAATCATATTTTCTTCCCTTGTAACTAACCCATCCCGTAGTAAAATCACCACTTTTAAAATAAGGGGATCCTTCCATTTTCATAGTATAAAAAATATAGGCTTCCCCGTTGTAAACCGGTGCGTAATCAGCGTTGTAATGGTTATATAGTTCAATCGCATTTGTAATCTGCAGATTGGAAATGTTTTCTTTTTCTTCCATTTGAGAATAAACCTGCTTACAACAAATTATTGTTGTAAAAAGAAAAAGCAGAACGGATATCTTCATTTATGTAGTTTAAAAAAAACAACTCTTTATTTAAAAGAAGAGAAGGCATTAAAAAATAAATTCTTGCAGCAAGGACAATTCAAAGTTAAGTTTTGTTGCATGAGGCTACATTAAATTTATGTAAGCGGTAAATTTTTTGACAGAATTTTGATCCATCAAAATTTGCCTATTATTTTCCTTTCAATGCCTTTTCAATACCTGGTACTACTAACGATTCCATTATTTTATAACCTTCTGCTGTAGGATGAACGCCGTCTTTGGATAAATTCGCTGGCAACCCTTTTTTCTCATCCGCCATCGCGTCAAAATAATCAACATATACAAAATTATTTTTTGCCGCGTAATTTTTCATCCATTTGTTAACTGCCGAAATTTTTTCAACAGGATTAATACCCGGCCTCCATGGAAAAGCATTTGCAGGCGTTATGGAACACATAACCACTTTGATGCCGTTTGCTTTCGCCAACTGCGCCATAGACATTAAATTATTTTCGATCATTTCCACACTTGATGGTCCTGTGTTTTCAGCAATATCATTAATGCCGGCAAGAATCACCACTACTTTGGGTTTCAGGTCAATAACATCCTGCCTGAATCTAAGCAGCATTTGAGGTGTTGTTTGCCCGCTAATGCCACGATCGATATAAGGGTTTTTTGAAAAAAATTCCGGCCTTACATTTATCCAGGCATCCGTTATAGAATTTCCCATAAAAACTACCCTGTTGGTATGAGGAGTTGGCAAACCCGCTTTTTCGTTTTGGCTTCTGTAACGGCGCAAGTTAGGCCAGTCGTTATTTTGATTTAATCTGGCGGTTACAGAATCGGTTTGAGCTTTTAAAGAAGAAGTAAAAAATAAAAAAGCTCCAATACAAAATAGTTTAATAATCTTCATGGAAAAAATATTTATAGATTTAAAAAAGAGGCAATGAAATTAATAATAAAGATTTGAAAAAAAATTTTCTATTGCATGAATATTGTAAAAACTCTTTTTAGGAAGGCCGAAAACCAATCGAATATAGGGCTGTTATGTGCACGCCTCCGAATATGCCAGAATAAAAATTAAGAATATTTGTTGCTTTACTGTTATTAAGCAGGCCGCCAAAAGGCAAACATAAAAAACAACTGTTATCAATCACATAAGGTTTATTAATGCAAAATCAGACTCAGGCTGTCATCCGGATGCTGCTGTTGTAAACGTACTTTTAACCACTCTTCCATTTTTTTTATTTCCGCTTCAGATGCCCTTCCTGAAAATTCTATAAGAACCAAATAAAGCTTCTTCGTTTTGGCGCTGTCTGCAAAGGCTGTTGAGGGTTCGATGACCGCGCTTTTAATTTTTGGATATTGCACTTTTAATTCTGAAAAAACCTGGGCGCTTAATTTCTTTTCATCGGCTATGCTGTCTAATTTTTTTTGCAAAGAATTTTCCTGCTTTTCTTTTAAGGCAAGCGCGTTTGAAAGAAGCGTATAACGATCATCATCTGTATTAGCTTTTTGTGGCGCCAGGTAAGCAAAACCCTGCTTGATTTCGAGCGAATCTTTTTCAATTCCATACTGCTTCATTTTGCTTCTCAGGTCTCTTATTTCTTCTGAAGTAATTTCTTTCCCCCCATACACGAGCGATATCACTCTCTTTTTAGGATCAACCACCTTTGACAAAAGATAATCATTTGGAAACCGGGCTTCGTAATGAATAAATTTTTCAGCGCTGTTTGAAAATTTTTCTTCCTGCACGATATTATATCCAAGATAAATACTGGGCAAAAGTGTTGCTATTACAACGATCCAGACGATCCGGTGATTACGGTTCATCAGTTCCTTATTCATAAATGTTTTCATAGGAAAGCGTAAAAACCTAACCATCAGAAAAGTGGCAACCGCAATGAAAACCGTATTAATAATAAAAAGATAAAATGCCCCAATAAAAAAATTCCATTGAAAAGTAGCCACTCCATATCCTGCGGTACATAACGGAGGCATCAAAGCTGTAGCAATGGCTACGCCCGGAATTACATTTCCTTTTTGCTTGCTTGAAGTGGCAATAATTCCGGCCAGGCCTCCAAAAAGCGCTATAAATACATCATAAATATTGGGAGATGTCCGCGACAGAATTTCAGAATGCGCATCGCTTAAAGGAGAAATAAGAAAGAAGACAGTGGAAGTGCCAAGGCCGGCCAACGCAGCCACTGCGTAGTTATTAACCGCTTTTCTCAGCAAACCCATATCATTAATACCAATGCCCAGGCCAATGCCCATTATCGGGCTCATCAACGGGGAAATCAACATGGCTCCGATAACCACTGCTGTTGAATTGACATTCAATCCAAGCGATGCAACAAAAATGGCAAAGATCAAAATCCACAAACGGGTGCCCCTGAATTCGAGATCATTGCTGATGACATTAACCACCGACTGATATTCCTCTCTTTCTTTACTGAGATTAAACTTGTCAAGAAAATTATTCAAGATGAATTTTAATTTTAGTTAAGTTTCAAAGCTAAGTTTTTCTTCCGGTGGTTTGCTCCTGGTTTCAGCATCAAAAGGAGAAAAAATTTTAAGGCCAATTTTTATTTTACAAAATTAAGAGCCATAAACAGGATAATCAGCATTATTCCGAACAGTGAAAAAACAAACATATAATCCGCTATTTTTTCCAATTGCTCTTTCCGTTTCAAATGTATTGTTCTTATAGCAAAAAAAGAAAAGAACGAAGATAAAATCAGGAAAAATGCAATCAAGGAAGTGAATTCATCAATGTGGCTGCTTCCGGCACGGTTACTAATGTGGAGCGAGGTAATCACAAAAAGACAGAAACCCAGGAGGTTTGCCGAAGTGCTGAGAATATGAGGCGAAGTATTTTTTTGCATTAAATAAAAAATAATCAAATTTATGATTAATAATTCTTTGAAATGGCTATCAATTTTATTTTACAAATAATCAATCTAAAATCCATGAATGTTTTTTAATAAGAATCTGCATGCCAATTTCAAAACTTAATGTTTTTATAAAATGGCAAAATAATTGATTGAAACAATTATGCTTTATTTCTTTTGCAATGAAAATAAAAATAAAGTCTTTTTGTTGGTTCACTGTGAAAAAATAAGCATCATCAAAACTGTTAATAGAAACATTTACAATCCTTTAAACAAAAGTTTCTATCTTTATTTTAAATCGCAATTTATCTAATACTTTTAATTTTTGCCTGAAACAATAAAATATAGTGAAGAAGAATTGATCATGTTATTGCAAAGCGGTGACCAATCGGCTTTTAGTTATCTATACGATAATTATGCCGGCGCATTAAACACTGTTATTTTTAAATTAATCAGCGATCAGCATCTGGCGGAAGATATTTTACAGGAAGCGTTTTTAAAAATTTGGAATAACTTCTCTTCCCTATGATTCTTCTAAAGGTCGCCTTTTTACATGGATGCTTAATATTACCAGGAATCTTACTATTGATACTCTCAGAAGTAAAGGATATAAGAAGCAGGCAAAAATCCAGAATTCAGATATTGCCGTAAGTAATACCAGTAACAACACTAATGAAAATGATAAATTTGACGCCCTGGGGCTAAGAAACCAAACATTGTTACTTAAGGAAGACCAAAAGCGCGTTATCGACCTTGCTTATTATGAAGGATTCACCCAGGAAGAAATATCAAAAAAACTCGGAATTCCTTTGGGAACTGTAAAAACGAGGATAAGATCGGGCATATCAGTATTAAAAAAATTATTACACGCATAAATTGACAAAAGAAGAATTCATATCATCCGGTTTACTTGAACTTTACGCCATGGGCGTTTCTTCAGCAGAAGAAACTCAATTGGTGGAGAAGCACCTGCAACAGTTTCCCGAGCTTAAAAGAGGAACTGGGAGAGATAGAATTGTCTCTTGAAAATTATGCATTGGCAAATGCCACTGCACCTGATCCTTCTATTAAGGGAAAATTATTTAGTCAGCTTTTTCCGGATGTTCAAAAACAACCTGGCGAAAGAATACGGACGTCTTCTGAAGAAACGCCGATAGTGTCTTTACAGAAAAGAAATACCTATTCCCCTGTTTTATAAATCTATTGCGGCAGCGGTAATCATTTTATTAATTGGTAGTATAATCTTAAATTATTCTTACTTTACCAAATACCACAATGCACAAAATGCATTGGATGTTGCCCAACAGCAATTGCAGGAAACAGAAAAATCGAACGAGGCCATGAGCCATGATTTAAATGTCGTGACAGATAAATATTCGATGCCTGTAGTTTTGAAAGGAACTCAAAAATCGCCCGAGGCTGTTGCCAAAATATTTTGGTTGAAAAATACCGGGCAGGTTTATATTGATCCTTCTAATCTTCCAAAGGGCCTCCAGGCAAGCAATACCAGCTTTGGGGAATTGTTGACGGAAACCGGTTAGCGGCGGGATGATCGAAACTTCAAAAGGAATTTACCATATACAAAAAATGAAATCTTTCGGCAGTGTGGATGCTTTTGCTATCACACTTGAAAAAACCGGAGGCAGCCCCACTCCTACTATGGACCAAATGGTTGTTATCGGCAAAATGTAGATTGCTTTCCCTCTTCTCTTTTTCCCGGCTAAATAATTTTTGGGCTACCCATTAACGTTATATTACAAAATATTTCAAATTAGATTCGGCTAACCATACACGTTAGCCTTTTTATTTTTCTTTTTTAAAATCAAATCCACCCTCAAAATATCTGCGTACATAGGCCAAACAAATCATAATTAAAAAATTACAAAATGAAAAAAATTAAATTTTTAGGAATCTTAATCCTTGCGGCAGTAGTATCAGGCAATTCATTTGCCCAGACAAAAATGGTAGGTGGAGCAGCTATGTACCCAACAAAAAACATTGTTGAAAACGCAGTTAATTCAAAAGACCACACCACGCTTGTAGCCGCAGTAAAAGCTGCCGGATTAGTTCCTACTCTTGAAAGCGCAGGCCCGTTTACCGTATTCGCACCCACCAATGAAGCATTTGACGCTTTACCTGCAGGCACCGAAAAATCTCTTTTAGAGCCTGAAAATAAAGCTAAACTTACTTCCGTTTTAACCTATCATGTCGTTCCGGGAAAACTATCCTCTATGAACCTAATGAAAATGGTGAAAATGCAGAATGGCAAAGCCACCTTAAAAACAGTACAAGGTGAAAATCTTTTCGTAACTATGAAAGGAAAAAGCCTGATGGTTACTGATGAAAAGGGCAACACAGCAAAAATTACAATTGCTGATGTAAACCAAAGTAATGGTGTTATCCATGTGGTAAACAAAGTGCTGTTACCAAAATAGAATAGGGTTCATAAAAAGGACATTTTCTGAGACCGGCGTTCCCGCCGGTCTTTTTTTATACAGTAAACAAATATTAAGGCGTGTTTTTTATTTTGGTAACGGCGATGGCTAAACTAATAATAACAAAAGACTTTTAAAAATGCCAAGTAAGTTTTGTCTTTTTAAATAAAGATCACAACCAAGGCATTATAACGAAAGATTACATTTTTAAATTCTGAGAAAACCATAAATAAAAATCTTTCGTATATCAGAAAGAGTTGTTAAAACTCTTCATTACATTTTTAAATCTTAAACTTTTTATTATGTCAAACAAAACAAAAGATGATGAGCTGGTTATCATGGAAAATGTAGCCAGGCCCTTATCAAGAAGAAAATTCTTTGGAATTATGGGTGCGGGAAGTGCTATAGCCGTAGCAGCCGCATCGTGCAGAAAAGATCACTGGCATCCCGGCAAAGGCTCCGGCAATGGCGGTGTAAATCTTGGAAGCGGTGATACCGGAATTTTAAATTACGCCTATGCATTAGAGCAACTGGAAGCTGCTTTCTACACGCAAATTGTCAAGACTCCATTCCATGGAATAAAAGATATGGAAATGGCTTACCTGAAGGATATCAGGGATCATGAGATTGCACATCGTGAATTTCTAAAAGCTGCCCTTGCGACAAGTGCCATCCCTGGATTGGAAGTAGATTTCAATAAAATTGATTTTAAAAGCAGAGACAGTGTTTTGGGCACTGCTATGGCCTTTGAAGACCTTGGAGTTTCAGCCTATAATGGCGCAGGCCAGTTAATAAGCAATCCTGATTATCTCACTATCGCCGAAAAATTGTTTCGGTTGAAGCAAGACATGCAGCATGGGTTCGTGATATGGTAAAAGCAGGTTCTTTCGCAGGCATGGATGTAGTGGATA
>CAVUJE010000039.1:0-24694 GCA_963741705.1 uncultured Chitinophagaceae bacterium
CAAATTCTTTTATGGAGATGGTTTTGAAGGCCTTCCGACTTACGCCCCTTTTGATAAAATAATCATAACGGCTGCCGCACCATTTATTCCACCCAAATTAATTGAACAATTAAAACCAGGTGGAAAGATGGTGATTCCACTTGATACAGATGGTTTGCAGAAAATGATGCGGATCACTAAAAATGAAGATGGCAGTTTAGATGAAGAAACTTTCTCTGATTTTTCATTTGTGCCAATGTTGAAAGGAAGAAGTTGAGATAGTTTATTTTTATATTAGTTTTTACGGAAAATCGAATTCAATGCAATTAGGTTTATAACATAGATTCAATATGGCTGATTAATTTTTCAGCAGGCTCCAAAAGTTCGATTACCTGATCTCTGGAAAAATCAATAAAATCTTCGTAATCGCCAGTCTGTCTCAAATCAAAAATTCTTGAATAAAATTTTCCAATATCTTTTTCTATCAATCCGGTTTTTATAAAATGAAGGCCAAACATTTGCCTGGTTCCAGTATGTGTAAGAGTTTCAATTTTTCTATCAATAAGTAATGCGATTACGGCATAATAGCATGCATAGCACAATCTGTTTATCGCAGTGTTCCAAAGCCTGTTTTGAACAAGTAAATCTATTTCACTAAAAGTTTCTTTGGCTTTATTAATTCTATATTTAACCAATTCCTTTCGTTCATTTGACGTCATAAAACCACTCCTTCTTTTAGTATGTTTTTATAAAAAGGAGTTATTCTATGTTTAGTTTGCCATATTTTTTTTGAAAGTATTAAAGGGCTGATAATTTTGCCCGTTTCAAACTCAATATCGTATAGTGGATAAGCTACTCTTTCAGCATCAGCATGAGTAATTTTCTCTTTATCAAGAAGAATAAGAAGATCAATGTCGGAATCGGTTTTATAATCTCCGCGTGCGTAAGAACCGAACAATATAACAGTCGCCTCAGGTTCTGTCGTATTTATAGACGACTTGATAAGTTGCATGATGTCGGTCTCAATGTGCATACTTCAAAATTATGCTTTTTTGGTGGAGATAAATCGGAGAGAACTTTTTGGATTTACTTCAATTCATTTTCATTCGTGCAAAAAATTAAGTGGAAAAATCTTCAAATAAAAATTAACCTTATTTATCCGTTTACTATGAAAATATAATTTATCTAATCTCGTTTAATTTTTTACCTTCTAATTTATCTAAACCTTTTCCATCCTACAATTTAATATTTATCGCAGCCATAAAATTTACTCCTGCCATAGGAAAATAATAATTCTCTACATCTAACTTTCCATCAGAAATATAATTATAAGTGTAACCGTTTGATTCATATAAATTATTAAACACATTGTTCACCTGGAAGATAAAATCCATTTCTTTAAATACTTTTTTAAAGAGCGAATAAGAAAATTTTACATTCTCTACAAAGTAAGGATTAAGGCTTCTGCTGATGTGAGACGTGTTATCTAAAAATTGTCTTCCAACGTATTTTGACTGCAAATTAATTTCGCCATTTTTCAACGGGATAAAATTTACTGAGGCTGCGCCAACCACATCCGGGGAAAATGAAATATCAGTGTTTTGATAATGATTTTGCTTTTGGCCTCCATCATCATAGTCATCGATATATTCAGTAAAATTTTTTATTTTATTTCTGCTGAAGGAAAGATTGCCAGATATATTCATCCATTTATTAATTAATGCGCTGCCCTGTAACTCAATGCCGGCACGATAACTATGCGGGGCATTGGTTCTTGTATAGGCGCCTACGTCATTGATTTTACCGGTGTTCACCAGTTGGTTATGATAATCCATATAATAAAATGTAGCGCCATAATTAAAAGTTTCATATTTTTTTTCAATTCCTGATTCCACGTCATATAATGTTTCGGGTTTAGGAATTTGAGTTACGCCGGCTTCAAAATCATCGCGGTTGGGTTCTTTGGTGGCTACAGCAAAAGAAAGATAAGCCTGGTAATTATTTTTATTAAAAGAGATCCCGGTTTTAGGATTAAAAAAAGAATATTGTTTTTTTATCCTGATATCAGGGCGGTCTTCAAATCCATCAATTTTATATTTAATAAAATGCCCCTGCAAGTCCAAAAATCCTGTAAAGCCAGATCCAAGGGATTGCATGAGCTTAGCATATAAATTGAAATCGTTTTTTGTGGCTGGTGCATTAAAATATTTATAATTAGCCGGAAACCCTTTCCGGGCCCACGTCACAAGATTATAATGCTTCCCGTCATATTCCGTGTAGCCTCCGCCAAAAGTTAAATCTGTTTTGTTTTTATGATATTGCATTGAAAAAATAGAACCATAAAAATAATTGTCAAGCCAGAGTCTTTTTACCAAATCCGTAGAAGTGACTGTGTCAGTTCCAGTGATAATATCAGGAAGAGAATAGTCTTCAAAAGATTGATCTGCTTTATAATTTTCATAATATCCTTTTCCCCTGGAAAGAAAGGCTGCAATATTGTAGCTGAATAAAGAATTGATTTTGTGGTTGTAAAAAAGCTGGTAATGCGTTTGAATATAATTGTCGGTTTCATTTGCATAAGGCGTGCCGGGCTTTTCTGTTCCTGAAGAATTATAAGTGCGGTCGCTGTCGAGGTAGCTTTCCGGAACGCCATTCCAGGCCTGGTAGGTTTTTTCTTTTCCACTTATAATATTAAAACGCAAAGAACTTTTTTCATTGATGTAAGCTGCGCTAAAATAAAGTGATTTTAAATTGGAAGTAGCCCGATCAATATATCCGTCACTCGTAATCCTTGAAACTCTCGCGTCAATTAAAAAATGATTTGCCAATAAACCCGAACCGACTTTCAAAGTATTTTTCCACGTATTAAAAGAACCAAAACTATTGCTCAATTCGAGATACTTTTCCTTATTGACTTCATTGGTAGAAAGATTGATGGTGGCTCCAAAAGCCCCTGCGCCATTGGTAGAAGTGCCTACGCCCCGTTGAATTTGAATTGAATTAACAGAAGAAGTAATATCCGGCAAATCCACAAAATAAGTTCCCTGGCTTTCTGCATCATTGTATGGAATTCCGTTTAAGGTGACATTAATACGTGAAGCATCCGTGCCACGAATATGAATACCGGTATATCCTACGCCATTTCCAGCGTCAGAATTTACCACCACTGAAGGTGTTTGGTTTAAAACAAATGGAAGATCCTTGCCCAAGATTCATTTTTGCAATTTGCGCTTTGTCCAGGTTGGTTTTGGTAAAGGGCGCCTTATCAGAAGCCCGGATAGATGTAATTTCAATGTTATCAAGCATTAGTGTATCGCCAAATTTATGCGAAGAAGTGTCCTGTGCATTTACAAAAAAATAAGAACTTACGAGAGAGAGAAGTAAAAAAAATTTTTTCATGTTATGTATTTTATTGATCAATACAATGCATGAAAAAGGGAACGGGATCGTTGTTGGGTCCTTCCTTCGCAGGCATTATCCTGATCAGGTCTGCGGGTATTTTCTCAGCGATCCGGCCAAATATCTTTTAAATGATGGCCGGAGGCACCCCGGTTTAATGATTTTGAACACAAAGATAAGGACAAGAAATTCATTTAAAAAACTTGTAACTTTTTACAGCTAATTTCGTTTCACAAGAAAACAACAATATGAAACATTTATTAGTATTTCTTTTTGCGATAATTGGTATACAATCCAGCGCTCAAACTGTAATAAATGACCAAAATGTGCAGGTAAGAAATGTGGGCTCATTTTCAGCTATAAGAGTTTCAGGAGGCATTGATGTCTATCTTTCTCAAAGTAATGAAGACGCTGTGGCAGTGAGCGCTTCAGATAAGGAATATCGGGACAACATTAAAACAGAAGTTAAAAACGGCGTGTTAAACATCTATTACGATAACAATTCTTTTAGATTTAATTCCAATAAAAAATTACGCGCTTATGTTTCTTTCAAAATTCTTGAGAGCATCGAAGGATCAGGCGCATGCGACTTTATTATTAATGGTACGCTCGAAGTAAACAGCCTGAAAGTAAAATTCAGTGGAGCCTGCGATATGAAAGGGCTTGTGAATATTACAAATGTCCAATTCGAACTTTCCGGTGCTTCTACGGTAAAAATTAGCGGCCAGGTTCAGAATTTAAAATTAGAAGCAAACGGGGCAAGTGATCTAAAAAATTATGATTTGGTAGTTGATAATTTTATTGCCCAATTATCAGGGGCTAGTGATGCTAAACTTACGGTTAAGAAATCCATTTCCGCAAAAGCTAGTGGGGCAAGTTCGTTGAACTACAGAGGAAATCCCGAAGTAAGGGATGTAAGCTCAAGTGGTGCGAGCAATATTTCAAATAGGGATTAAAGCCATTTTAATTCTTTTCGTTTAACCAAAATAGAAACTGAACAAACGAGTCACTAAAAGGAATAAGGCGATTATTATCACTTTCAATTCCCAACAGAGTAACGGCTTGTTCCTGGCCTTTCATTTTGAGTACATCAAGTAAATGTTGCATACTAGTAGAGTCATTTATTTGTGAATTTCCAAAATCGTCCTTTTGATCAAGCCAAAATTGAATCTTTGGCCTTTTCCTGGATTTTGAAATCATTTCAGAAAGATCAGAAAAATCCATCCTGGCTTTGGAATTATCAAAGGCAGGAAGAAACCCAACCCTATCAAATTTCTGCCAGTTGTCCCATGCGATGCCAATAGCTGAGATCCCTGCCATGCCCCATCCTGCAATGGAAACAGAGTGAAAGCTTCTTACACCAGATTTATTTTTTATAAAAGGCAACAATTCGTTTACAATAAAATCTGCATATTTTGAAGCCAGTTTTCCGTTACTTTTTCCATCCGTAAAACCGGCTACTCCATATTCCTGGCCGGGATTGAAGGCATTAATTCCCACAATTATTAAAGGTTCAATGGCATTTTTTCGATACATGCTGTCTAAAATTTCCCTTATTCCTGCATCGTTCATATTTTGCCCATTATTTAAAAGCAAGAGATTAAAATCACTTTTATTTTTTGGCGGTGGCGTACTTATAATGGTAAGAGAAATATGCTTTTGAAGATGGCGCGAATATATTTCTTCACTTCTTTCTTTAATTTTTGAATGGCATGAAAAAAGAATTCCGGTAAAAATCAGGAGTAGAAAATTATTTTTCTTAATCATAATAAAACTTTATGATTTGCTAAAGTATTAAAATTTGGTTGCAAATTGTTAAGCCCTTACATTTGCACTCCTAAATCGCGAAGTAGAGCAGCGGTAGCTCGTCGGGCTCATAACCCGAAGGTCGGAGGTTCGAACCCTCCCTTCGCAACTAAAGCCCCGATTTTTTGGGGCTTTTTTTGATTCTAATTGAAAAAATAATTTAAATAAAAAAACCGGACCCTAAAATGATCCGGTTTTTTTATTGAGTTAGATATATCTAAAATTAAAAACTGTAACGCAGCCCTAACTGCATACTCCATCGTGAAAGATAATCTGAATAACCCCATGGTTTATTAGTGTATTTGTCTAATCCGTATGTCGGATTATAATACCATTGCGGTGTAATAGTACCATCAGAGTTTGTTTTGAAAGAGGCAACATTTAGCGGTTGAGCTTCCTGGTTACTTACGTAATAAGATTTTCCCCAGTTTTTGCTGATCATATTTCCCACATTGAAAATGTTAACCACAAATGATAACGTGTGCTCCTTATAAAAAGCAAATCCTTCTTCTATTTTCAAATCAAAATGATTTTCCCAGGGAAGCCTGTCACCATTTCTTGCTGTGTTTTTTCCAATGTGATTTTTCAAATATTTATCTGAATGCTCATATTTCTGGAATGCTGCAAACTGCTCGGCTGGGGAAGGACCACCATGATCAACGAACTGTGATGCATCGGTAGGCAGATAGATGATATCTGCGCCACCAGATGTGCTCGCTTTTGAAGGGCTGGAACCGTCATCTCCATTAAGATCACCATAGTAAACGTAAGACATTGTTTGTCCTGATTGACCGGTGTATACTAATCCAATATTGGTATAAAGCTTACCATATTTGAATTTCTTTGAAATGTAGCCTATAATACGCGAACCCTGATCATAATTGCTTCTTGCCAGATCAAGCTTATTTGATCCGTTTATATTATAGGCATAGCGGTAATTCGAACTTGCCTGTGACGAAGTTCCATCATTCAATGTATATGAATGGCCTAAGCTGTAAGCGATACTACCAGTCCAACCTTTTCTGAAAGCCTTAGAAAGACTAACAGTAACGTTGTAGGAATACCCCTTTTTTGTGTTACCCAAAGAGTACACATCTCCAAAAGCACTATTAATGAAGCTGCCATAGAAAGGGCGGGTAGTGTTTCCAACTACTAAACTGTCTTTTGAAGGTGCCAGGTTTATGTCATGATATAAAATATCCTGGAGGGTTTTTGTATAAATTCCATCAATACTACCTATAAATCCATAAGGAAGTTTTTGATCAAGGGCAAGGTTAGCTCTTAAAGTCCGGGGATATTTGAAGTTTGGATCGGTGGTATTAATACCAGGGCCGTATCCTGACGGTTGGGTCGGAGTAACCGGGTTGAAATGAATATCATTGCTAACAACTGCAGGGGCTTTCAGGCTACTTGACACGGTTCCAATCCCTGTGTTACCATATTGGTTAGATATCCATACAAAAGGAATCCGTCCGGTGAAGATGCCCACTCCACCACGTATTTGTGTTTTCTGATTGCCCTTAACATCCCAGTTAAAACCAACACGTGGTGACAACAGGATGGAGGCTTTTGGTACTTTGTTCGTTGCTACGTTATTGTTTTTTGCAATATCAGAACTATTAAAAGCGTCATTAGCAGTTGGGTTATTAGTAAATTTGGGCATATCAGCACGAATTCCATATGTCAGTCTAAATTTGTCTGACACAGCGTAAACATCTTGTGCGTACAAGCTAAGTTGCATAGCATGCACGTTAGACAACGGTTTTGGATTCTTGGGATCTGTGGAATATGTCAGCTTGTAGCTATTTGCAAAAGCGGTATCCACAGCACCAGATGCGTCATCGTAAAAATCTTGTAAACTTCCGTATGAGTAATTGCCCGCATATCCTGCAAGAAAAAGGTTTTGAGAATTATAAAATTGATTATCGGTACCGAACGTGAACGTATGCTTTCCAGCATAAATATCAAAGTTATCCGTAATTGTAAAAGTCTTTTGCCCAAGTGAATTTGCTTGTGAGTATTGATCCGTACCAAAGTTGTAGGTAGCACCATTATCACTTATCGTAACCCCTGGAAACAGATCTCCTGGTGTAGAACGGTTGTCCTGCGTGTTTGTGTACGTCAAACGCAACATGTTTGAAGATTTCGTAAAACTTGAGTTTAATTCAAGAACAGTAGAACTCGTTTTGGAATTGAAATTATAACCATTATTATAAAAACTTGCAGAACTTGTACCATCGCTAAAGATGAAGTTGCTGCCTTTTACATAGTTGGTGCGAAGCGTTAATTTATTTTTATCGTTTATATTCCAGTCAAGACGAGCAAAAAAGGCGTTGGATTTTTTTTCTTTGTCAAATCCGTTATACGCTCCCGGGTTGTAGGTCCATCCTGGATGCTGGCTTTTATCTTTTAAGAAAGCACTTAACGAATCCAAAGCCGAGGTACTCACTTTTGAGGTAGCAGAACCTGGCAGGTTATCCACCGGAGATGTACGGCCTTCATGTTCATAATTTACAAAGAAAAATAATTTATTCTTGATAATAGGGCCGCCCAACCTGGCGCCAAATGTATTATCCTTAAAATTTCCATATTTACTGCCATCGTTAGGACTTTTACCAACCAGACCCTGATTTTGGTTGAAACCATAAATGGAACCATGAAATTTGTTAGTTCCTGACCGTGTTACTGCATTTACGCCACCACCGGTAAATCCGCTCAGCGTAACATCATAAGGGGACAACACAACCTGAACTTGTTCGATTGCATCGAAAGGAATTGGGTTAAGTGCAGCCTGGCCACCATTTGTTCCACTTGCAGCTAAACCAAATACATCAGTAGCGTTTGCCCCGTCAATTGAGAATTGATTATACCTGTTACTTGCACCAGCAAATGAAACACCCATTGTGCTACCATCAGTAGAACTTTTTCTTGGTTGTGCCTGTGGTACCAACCGGGTATAATCATCAAGATTGCGATTGATCGTCGGCAAATTCTGTAATTGTTGTTGGCTAATATGGGTGGCAGGACCCATGTGGTTAGGATTAATTATACCGTTTTGAGCACTAACAGTAACTTCTGTGAGTGTTTGGGTATTGGGTTCCAAAGCCACATCTAACTTTAAGGGTGAACCCAATTCAAGCGTCAAATCATTTGTAACACCGGTTTTGTATCCGATATAGGAGACTTCAACTGTATAAGGGCCACCTACGCGCATATTGGAGATGGCAAATCTTCCATCTTCCTGGCTTACAGAAGTATATACACTTCCGGAGGGGATATGAGTTGCTTTAATAGAAGCACCTACAAGAGGCTGCCCGTCAGTGCTTTTTACTGTACCTACAATGCTACTCGTGGTCACCTGAGCTTTCATTACAAAGGGAAACAGAAAAACAGCAAAAAATAAGGGTAAAATTCTTTTGATTTTCATATAGCTTGATTTTTTAGGCCGCAAAGGAAGCAAAAAATACTCTAAATGCGGTTAAGTTTTTATTAACAAAGGCAAGGCAACTATTGGGTTCTTTTCGCTGCACCTGTTTGTTAACAAATTATTAAGAGTTCCCTTAAAATTAAGAAATGGCAATTTACTGTAATGTAATACTACACTCACTCACAACAGTTATTGCAATTTTCAATACAAAAATTTAGATAGAAGAAAATCCAGCTTTTTTAACACCTGAAAAATTATTGAGAGCAGCTTACTGTTGTAAAAATCAGCGCTAATTGTACCAGCTACTATTCCCGTGGTGTCCTTATTGCCCAATTGCATTTTACATGAAACTGGCAATGATAAAGTTTTTTGGAAGGTTCAGGATAATAAGCTATATCCTTTACAGTTGCTGAAACTACTGGTTTTAAGGTTTAATCCAGGTAATTGTTCATCGTTTCTATAAATTTACTTTCCAAAGCTTTTCCCGAGAGCACTTTGGGTTACATCCAAAACAGAAAAGCGGATATAAAAAGAGTGATAACAAATTTCGCGGCAGTTTTTTGAGATAAAGATAAATAATGCGGTGTTATCTTTTGGGTAGCGGGATTTTCAAGTGTTGCAAGACACTAATTTAAAAATAACTGCTTTGTTTTTAGTTTTTTCAAATCAGAGATCACCAAGTCCTTAAAATCATTTAACCTTTATGACTTTGGTGGTAAATCATAAAAATTATTAGAAATATTAACAAAATTATCACAAATTAAAAATTTTTATATAACTTTAATTTCCAATATACTTTAAACCCCAAAGCTTCCCTTCAAAAAAAGTTTATTTCAAAAGACGCCCTCTTTTTATCCAATTTTATTTCTATGCAAAGCCATTGCATAAATCACGTTCTGTGAATAACCGAAAAGTATTTCTATTTTTTTAAACTTTTAAAAGTAATAATATGAAAAAGACTTTTTCTGAGAGCCGAATGTGCTTTTCATTTCAACGAATGTGCTTTTCATTTCAATTTGTAAAAGGAGTTGTTTATCCGCTTCTGTCTGGAGCGCTCATTACTCTTTTATTATTTAATGCAAATGCGCGTGCAATTTCCGGTGGTAAAAACAATCATTTTGGTCCGCCGGGGGGAAACACGGGCCCACTAAAAGTAGTAAACAGTGCCGACTTATTAAATCACGAGGCAAGTACATTCAAACAGCCAGCTGATTCATGGATTTTTGATAAATCAGTAGGAAATGTTGACTTCTACCATAAAATATCAAACTGCCAGGGGCAAAATGTTGTCTTTTTAAAATTTGAAAATAATAACAAACACAATGTAAAAATTTCCTGGAAGGAAGTGTTTGTTACCCAACAGGAAGAAGCTAAAAAAGAGGGATTTAAAAGTGAAAAAAAACTAACGCTGATTCCCGGACAAACCGAAGCGTCCGGCTGTGAAGACACGATAAATAAAGCCTGTATCATTCTTCCGGAGCAGGCATTTCCTACCCACAAAGTTGCAATACTTCAGTTTGAATTCAAAGACATTACCGTAAACACATCTAATAATACTTAAACACATTTAATATGAAAAATTTTATAAAAAAAATATCGGTAAAAACATTGATTTTATCGTTTTTTACAATTGGATTACTGGCCTGCTTTATCCCCAAAGCCAGTGCCCAGGCACAGGACAGTAAAGGAAGAGATTTTTGGTTAATGTTTGATGGAAATTATGATAACTCCGCAACCTTAACTTTATTTATCACTTCCGCGGTAAACGCTTCCGGAACTGTTTCAATTCCCGGAATTGCTTTTTCGGCCCCGTTTACAGTAACCGCTAATACAGTGGTTCCTGTAATAGTGCCCACTTCGGTTTCCATACATACCAATGATGTGGTAGATAACAAAGGGATTCATGTAACTTCCGACCAGGAAATTACCGTGTATGGCCTTAATCAGATACCCTTTACCACAGATGCATATTTAGGATTGCCCACGGATGTTTTAGGTACTGATTATATAGTCCTCAATTATAAATCCGGTAGTTATGGCGGAGATGTCGGGATAGTAGGCACTGCAGATGGAACCACTGTAACCATTACTCCATCGGCAACAACGCTCACTCATCCTGCGGGCACTCCATTTAACATCACCCTTAACCAGGGCCAGACCTATGAGTTAGAAAATTCCGGCGATGTAAATGCTGATTTGACAGGAACTATCATTACTTCCACAAATCCGGTGGGCGTTTTAGGTGCGGTTCGTTGTGCCAATATACCGCCCAGGCGCCAGTTATTGCGATCATATTTGTGAAATGCTTCCTCCCACTACCACCTGGGGAAAGAAATTCGGGACTGTTCCGCTTAAATCCAGGACTAATGGTGATACCTGGAGATTTTTAGCATCTGAGGATAACACCACAGTATCGATAAATGGTGTGGCACAATCTCCGATAAACAGAGGCCAGTTTATTGAAACAATTCTTACAAGCCAATCAATAATAGAATCTGACAAACCAATTCTTGTGGCAGAATATTCAAATGGTTCTTCTTTTTCAGGAGAACCCGGTGATCCTTTTATGATGTTGGTTCCACCGTTGGAACAGTTTTTAGCAGGATATACCTTAACCACAGTTTCAGGATTTGTTTCTCATTATATAAATATAGTGGCGCCCAATGCTATCGTCGGGCTTTTAACGCTGGATGGCACTCCGGTTCCCGCATCAGAATTCACGCCTATAAGTTCAAGCGGCTTTTCAGGCGCACAAGTAACTGTTACTGACGGCTCACATACGCTTTTAGGCACCTTGCCTTTCGGCGCTTTTCAATATGGATTTAACAGCGATGATTCTTATGGGTATCCCGGAGGACAGTCATTTTCACCTGTAGCTACTGTTAATTCAGTAACTATATTACCCAAAACAGGAAGCGGCGCTAATAAACACTCAAACTTGTTTTACAGCAGATGTCAAAGACCAGTTTAATGCTTCGGTGGCGGGCGTGAGGGTTGATTTCAATATTATCGGCCCTAATAGTTCAAGCTCAGGTTTCGCAGTTACTAATTCAAATGGTACTGCCAGCTTTTGTTATACCGGCACCAATGACGGGCTTGACTCTGTTATCGCCAGCGTAGGTGACTATCAGAGATACCGCCCAATTTACCTGGACCAGCGGTTGCAACCTCAGCTTATCTTACAAAGTATCTGATGTTAGTTGCAAAGGAGGTAACAATGGTGGTATTGATCTTTCTGTGGGAGATGGGAAGTCGCCATTTCTATATGCGTGGTCAAATGGAGCCTCAACAGAGGATATAACCGGTTTAACCGCAGGGTCTTATTCTGTGACTGTTACCGATGCTAATAAATGCTCGCAAACAATTGCTGTAAAAGTTGCAGAGCCTGCAACAGCATTGACAGCCTCATCTACAGCAGGTACAATATCTTGTTATGGTGGCACAACCATGGTAACTGTAGATGCAATGGGTGGCACTGCGCCTTACACAGGCACAGGTGAGTTCACTGCTAGCGCCGGAGATTATAGTTATACAGTAAAAGATGCCAATGGATGCACTACGACCTCCACAGGCACTGTTACACAACCTGCTTCGGCAGTTAGCTGCTCCATTGCAGTGAGCCCAAATCCAACAGTAAGCGGAGGAGATTTGAATACGATTTATATAGGAAACGGGCCTCAAAGTGTAACGCTTACCGGTGCAGGCACCGGCGGCACCGGCGAATACAATTACGACTGGGGATCTGACGGTACGGGAAGTGCCATAACTGTATCTCCGACCGTAACTACAACCTATACACTAACCGTTACCGATGCAAATAAATGCACTTCGACTTGCCAGGTAACAATTAATGTAGTGAAGGCAGAAAACCCATGTGATAAAAATCCGGTAAGATGCCATATCAGAGTTTTGCCCGGCTTTACATTGCCAGGGCAAAAAGAGTATACCATTTATAAAGGATATGGTCTGCAAAATGCTTTACTGTATGCCGATGTTGATGGCGGAAA
This sequence comes from uncultured Chitinophagaceae bacterium, assembly GCA_963741705.1. GTDB lineage: Bacteria > Bacteroidota > Bacteroidia > Chitinophagales > Chitinophagaceae > Ginsengibacter. The sequence continues at coordinate 12,619 of CAVUJE010000039.1, forward strand.
GTGTCCATATACCTATAAATGGAGCGGTGGTTCCAAATTTTTATTTGATCCTGTACGGTTTGTAAGCCCTAATATCACCACTACCTATACTCTTTATGTAACTGATGCAAAAGGATGCACTTCAACCTGTTCAGTTACCATAAAAGTAGTAGATGTAAGATGTGGAAACAGAGGTGATAAGGTGAAATTATGTTATGGAAATCATGAGGTTTGTGCAAATAAATGGGAAGTTCCTTTTGCTTTGTGGTGTGGTGCGAAGTTGGGGGATTGTGGATGGAAAAAATCAGAAAAAAGGATTGCCGGTAATATCGATGAAATGAAAATTACCAATAGTATTACTCCTTTTATTAAGGCCTATCCTAATCCTGCCAATAAATACCTCAATGTTGAATGGAATGCAGGGGATAATGACCGGTCGGTTTTAAGAGTAATAGACATGCAGGGAAGGGTATTAATTACCAGGCAATTTAAGGGCTTGTTAAAGACAGGAATAAATAATACAAGATTAGAATTGAATGGACTTTGCAAAAGGGATGTATATATTGCAGTTAACCGGTAAAGATGGATCTAAAACAACTAAATTTACCGTGCAATAAAAAACGGGTAATTTAATATTAAAGAGCGCTCTCCATAGCGGGCGCTCTTTAATATTTTCTAGCAATGGTGTGTTAGACATAAAACTTCATCTGGTTTCCTAAGGAAACGCCTAAAAATTTGAATGCCAGTAATCGAACGAAAAAGCCGGATTTTTATTTTACCTGATCAGCGTCACTATACCTTTATATAGCTTTTTCCTTCTTTTGGTATCTATGATATAAACATATGTGCCTGCAGGCATTGGCGTTCCTCTTGAATGTTCCGTCCCATGGCTTCCTGGTAGCCTTTGGAATGGAAAATCATTTGACCCAAACGATTAAATATTTTCACTTCACAATTTGCATATAAATCTAATCCGGGAATTCCCCAGGTATCATTCAGGCCATCATTATTGGGCGTAAAAGCATTGGGAATTTGGGGTTCGGGCAATATTTTTACAGACACCTGTGAACTGTCTTTGCATCCTCCCGTTCCGGTTACTGTAAGTGTATAGTCAATATCGCCAAAAGGAGATGAAGTTGGTTGAAGAATATGGTCATTATCAAGGTACAAAGACGGATACCAGGAATAAGATAAATCGGTGCCTGAAGCTGTCGCCTGAAGCTGGCCACTTTCCCCTTTCAGTAAATAGAGCGCGGGCCCGGCATCTACTTTTGGCACAGGAATTATAGAGATAGATTGAGAACCCGAATCCACACAACCATTGGAGGCAGTAAAAGAATAAAAAACAGGATTTGTTGTTCCGGTTATCATTTTCGGATCAAATACGCCGGCTTGTGAAACTCCATTTCCACCATACAAAAAATTTCCTGTAAACCCCGGAACATTGGCATAAGCCATAATAGAAATTTGGGAAAAATTACCACATACCGGCGGAATTGGCGTGAATTGAATTTTGGGAGAACGTAGTATTTTTATTTTTTGCGTCATTTCATTCATACACGAAATTCCGGAATACGCAATCACTTTTACATCGAATGTTGAATCGGCAGAAATAAGCGGCGGAAATAAATGATTGTATAATTTTCCCTGGTAAGGCGTCTCATCTGTAATCCTATTCCCGGCAGAATCTCCCCAAAATAATTCCAGCTTTGTAATATTGCCGAAATCGACAACTGATTTATTCAGCAATACAACAGGAACATTGCTACACAAATTTGATAAATTATCAATCTCAAATTCCGATTTGGGAACAGCGCCATTTACAGTAAATATTTTGTGAATGCTGTCGATGCAACCTTTGTTGTTGGTGACTTTTAATCCAACCCGATAATTATCCGCCGCGGAATAATGGTGCGACGGATTTTGAGAAGATGAATTGTTGGGATTCGAAGGCTGCGCATTTGCATCGCCAAAATTCCATTGGTAAATGAAAGGCAATGTAGTACTGTCTTCAGTGAAGCTGCTGTCAGTAAACTGAGCCATTGCATCATGCAAACAAATTTCCGGAGTAATAAAATTGACCTTTGGTTTCGGAAAAACTTTAATGATAACGCTGTCTGTAGAAGCACAACCCGGATTGTTTGCGAAGGCCGTTTTTACATAGTAAGTTTTAAATTGAGAACCGGCTGAATCATTTTCCAGGTTCAATAAAGGGGCTGAAGAAGTTGTATTATTTAATCCATTTGCAGGTGACCATGAATAGGTATAATTTGAATTAGCGGTGCCGCCTACACTTACTGTATCTCCAGGGCAACCACTTTTTGTTGTTCCTGCAAACGAAGGCGGCATTTCGGTATAAACAACTACATTTTTTATGGAATGGTTATCGGTGTATCCGCCGGTGCTTGCAGTAAAGCCGAGGTAGCCGGTAAAATTGAATTCCTGCCGTCCGCTTACCATCAGGCTGTCGTTTACAAAAACCTCTATGTCGCCTTTATCATAAATAATAACTGCATGGTTATAGGCGGACGAACGGATAAAAGAAATTTTTCCATCTGCATTATTCCTCGTAGGCTCGCCCGAGCATTCGCTATATCCGTTTCCCCACCTGATTTCCACCTTTGGCATATCCTGGTGGATGGTTGCCTGATTGGGAGGGATGCAATTGTTCCAGGTATCAAAACAAATCTTTAATCCATTGGCAGTTTTAGGAATTCCCAATCCCCCACCTGTCACAAATCCCGAAGGCGGTACATCCAGAAAGCAAAAAGCAATTCCATCGGCTCCCGTGCCATCATACATCCTAAAATCAAATTCAGCCTTCCACCGGCTGCACATAGCCAAATTAATAGGTTGTTTAAAAAATGCCGCGCCGCTGGGTTGATAAACGGGACAAAGAAGCAATTCGGAATCACCTGTGCCGGTTACATTAGTTACATACGCACCTCCCTGCAGGTTCCATCCGGAAGTATTCATTGGAGAGCCGGTTAATTTTGCAAACACATAATTCTGTCCATCAATCCGATTAGTAAAATTGAAAAACAAAAGAAAGAAAAACAGCTTTTTAAAAAAACAATGATATGGAAGCAATGGCCAACAATTAGTAATAAAAAAATCAGGAAGTAAATGTACGCCATATCAAAATCAATTTTAAATTTTTGATTGCAGGCAGTGAACCAATAAATAATCCCGTTTTTTATTTCAGGCTCTCAAAATAATTTTAAAAAAATCCAGGCCAAAAAATATTTATCTCAAAATTGGAATAGCGGGAAAGTATTTGCTTTTAAGTCCTTTATTGTTTCTGATTGCATTAATGATTATAATCGCGATGTTATATAGATAAAAGAGAAGGAAGCAGAGGCCTCCCAGAGAGAAGCGGCTTAGTGCAACAGGTGCCCATTGGCTAAGTTTTAAACCGAAATTTATATAACTTCCATGGGTAATTATCAATTGAATCACATACAATGCGAGTGTCCATGTAATTTCAAAGCTGATCAATTTTCTTCCCGTATCATCCACCAGTTTTATTTTATCTTTTTTTAAAATCCACATTACCAGGGGAATAATGATGCCCAGCATTGGATGAAAAATAAATGTTAGCGCTGATACATTCATTACTACCAAATAACCCTTATCATCCGAAGGCGCCCACTCCAAAATGTCATCAGGATTTACTCCAAGCGCCTGGGTCAATTTTCTCAACGAATCTCCGTGTGGAATGGTTTCGCCATTTTCTATTCTTTGAATGGTGCGTAAGCTTAATGTGGCATCATCAGCCAGTTGCTCCTGTGAAAAGCCTTTCCTCTTTCTTAAAGATTTAATTTTTGCACCTAAGTTTTCTTTGTCCATTTTGATTGATTTTAGTAGAAGACAAAGCTATAAAACCGTACGGAAGATTGGTGCCGTCATGTTTACGACATCTTTACGACATTGTTGCCTGAAGTAATCTTGAAGCATTAATTGAGTGCGCCATTTCTACGTCCTTTTTGCAAATTGGCAAATACTGATAAGAATAAATTATACCAAATCTTTATAGTGAACCAGGAAATACCGACGATTTTTATTTTGGATGGAAGGGAATCTTTACGAGGAAAAATCAGGAATAATAACGCATAAACCTGGTTTTATCTTTTCAAACTAAAAAAACCTAAGCAATCTTACTTTTCCAATTTTTCAATTATAGTCATTATATGTTTTAAAACTTTTTGATTTAAAATAAAATGTTTTGAATAGACTATTGTTGCACCACCTTCCCGGACCCCGATATGTGAGTATTTACGACCGGATTTCCTGTATAGTGTACACTGCCACTTCCTGAAATAGTAGCGTCAAGCGTTTTCTCTGCATTCACATGCATTTCTCCCGAACCGCTGGTAATTGTGATCACATTATTGGCCGACACATTTCGTGTGTCGATTCCACCGCTACCACTTATTTTTAAATGCTCTTTGTTTACTGCGCCATTAGAAATAGTAATGTTGCCACTACCGCTGATATTTGCATCCAGAGAAGAAGCAATCAGTTTTGATAAATTAATATTTCCGGACCCACTCAAAGTAAGGTTCATATTGTTGGTTTCTGTTGAATCAGCATTCAGGTTTCCGGAGCCACTTATTCTTAAACCGTTAATTGTCGGGCTGCTCACGTTTACTGTTATGTTCTCATGGTTTTTAACTCTAACTCCATCACGAAATTTAATCACCAATTCATTATTCACAATATGGGTTTGTATTACATTGATAATATTCTGCTGTGCGATTATCTCAACTTTATTGGCTGGTCCATTCGTGTAATTTACATCTGCAGAAATGGTGGATGCCAACGAAGTAAAATTTCCTATTGGCCTGTTCTCCGTAACTACTGGCCCCTCGCCTATTACTTTTTTACAAGAGCTAATTAAAATTCCAATTGCTGCCGCTACGATTACAATGCTAAACTTTTTCATTTTTTTGAGTTTTTTATTTAAATACCCGAAATTTTCCCGGATACTTTTATAACAACTTGCAAAGGGTATACCCCCAAATACTTTTGTTAAAAAATTCTAAAAGAGTGTAATTCCGGCATTCCATCCAATCCAGCCCCGCCAGTCTTTAGTGTTGCGTCCCAAACTAAAGGCATGGTAGCCGGCGGAAGGTAAGTTGGCTTTATAATTCCTGATAGCCTCATGCTGATTACTGTAATAAGCATTGAGGGCCGGGCCCGCAAAGAGGCTTATATTTTTAGCGAGTTTTACATTTAGATTCAATGAAAACTTATTCAACAAATTGGTATAAATCCAATCGCCCAGGTATAAATATTGCGAAGAAATTTCTGTGGAAAGCGACATTCGATTTGACAAAATAAAATCATGCCCAAGGCCAAAGCCTGCCGAATATATTTTGGAAGAATCACTGATATCAATGCCGCCGATCAATAAATTGTACAATTTAGAATTGCCCGTCTTTATCGCCAGGTTCGCATTCATGGTTTCATTGGCGTAAATCGATATTTTATGATATCCATGATGAACCAGGTTTAGGAGGCCTATGCTGTATCCTTCGGAAGTATCAGAAACATTTATCAATCCAATCTGCACGCCTCTCAATTTTTTTGCATAATTAAAAATGCCCGCAATCTGCATACCGTCCATTTCGCGCCGGCTGAAATTCCCAATTCCGGCGATCTGCAATCCTTTTGATTTTTTGTTGGCAAAATTGCTGATACCTGCTATTTGGGCGCCATTCATCGTATCAGAAGCATGATTGTAAATCCCCCCGATTTGAAAGCCTTTCACTTTCCCTTTAGCGTAATTACTTATTCCCGCCACCTGTACGCCGGCCAAATTATTGATGATCGTATTATTGATTCCACCAATCTGCACGCCGGCCACATTTCCGCCCGTTAAATTAAAAATGCCTGCCGCCTGGAAACCGCGTACATCCTTTTTATCAAGGTTAAATAATCCTCCGATTTCTACACCGCTTAATCCTCCTGAATACCCGCCAAAAATATTCAGCGAAAAATTATTGATTACCTGCGAATTCAGGCGTCCATGCGTGCTCAGGCCCGGCGTAACAGAAACCTGGAAAGGCCGTTCCGTAAAATATTTGGAAAGATTAAGGCTTTGGATTTTTTGTTTGTACGATAATAAAAACATTGCGGCAGCCGTCTTTTCCAGCCTGGTCGAATCTTTTTTTACATAGAGATAATCGGTAATTGCCGAATCGGTTATCAATCTTAGTTTTAGCGAATCCGGCGCGTGAAAATCTTTTGGACTGATAGTAATAAATGATTGGGTTATCAATGCGGGGCTAATGGTAATCGTCAGTTCCTGGTTGTATTTTGGCCTGATACTTATCGTGGTGTCTTCATATAATTCTTTGCTTACCGAAAGTATAACATCTTTATTTTTTGTTTTTAGTTTCAGTTGAAAATATCCATTATCATCCGTCAGCGTTGAAACCAGTAATCGCTTTTCATAAATACTGGCATCACTGATTTTATTACCTGATAAATTATCAATTACATAGCCACTTACTGTATAAGTTCTATCGGCTGATATTTCCTGGTTGGCTACGATGGAGGCTTTAATGGGTTTCCTCCTAATAATAATATAATTGCCGCTTTGTTTAAATTCATAGTCATCGCTAAACAAAAGTTCCAGCACCTGTTGTATGGTTTTATTCGAAACCGACAGGCTTACCAGGCTGTCTCTTTTAATAATATTTGAATTGTAGGAAAAATAGAAATTCCCTTTGTTACTCAATATTTCCAACACATTATCAAGGCGCTGACGTTCTACCTGGATGGAAATATTCCTGTCAAGAATACTTTGTGCTAATACACATTGATGCATTGCCATTAAAAACACACCAATGGCCAGCGTCCTCTTTAGAGCTTTCATAATTTGATTCATTTATTTTATTTCAAAATGATTTCGCCGCCTGTTTTAGACACAGAAATATTAAATGTCTGCTTTATTATCTCAAGAATTTTATCGAGTGATTCATTATTAAAAGTAGTAGTGAGCGGAAGATTGCGCAACTCTTTATTTTCAATAACGATATTTACATTATACGCCTGGTTCAACACCTGCACCAACTCCCAAAGAGGCGTGTTGTCGCATTCAAATTCTTTGGTTCGGTAATAATTATAAAGTTCCCCGGTTGACTTTTCTTTTGCTAAAACATTTTCATCTTTCTTCACCAATATTTTTTCATGGGGATGCAAATCAATTTCCTTCTTATTCTGAATTACTTCTACCACACCCGTTTCCACAATTACTTCAGTGCTTCCATTAACACTTTTTACATTAAATGAAGTGCCCACTACTTTTATCGTAACATCATTTACATGAATGATAAAAGGTTTTGCTTTATCATGAGCCACTGAAAAAAAGGCTTCACCCTGCAGGCTAACAGTCCTTGTTTCGCCGGTAAATTTTTCAGGATAATCAATCGTTGAATTTTTGTTCAAGGTAATAACTGATTGGTCGGGCAAAGTATCTGTAATCACCTTATCCATTGATTTTACCGCAACAGTTTTAATTTCCTTTTGATTAAACATTTTATAAGCAATCGCTGCCGCACCGACAACAAAAACCACCATCGCAGCTACTTTCAGCCATTGGAAAGTGTGCATGATTTTAACAGGCGATTTTTTTGAAGGTGTTGAATGAATCCGGGCTTTAAATTTCTCCCATGATTCGTTTTCATCCAACCGGCTTGTGGCCGCAAAATTTTTACTCTTATCCCATATCAATTTAAAATCCTCGAAATGTTTTTTATTGATTGCATCTGCTACAATCCATTTCTCTACCGCGTCATTTTCATCCGGGTTGGTTTCATGCAAAAGGTATTTCACCAGCAGCGTATCATCAATATTGTAGAAATTATCTTTCAATTTTTTTATTTGAACATGAATAATAAAAGGACAAGAAACGGCAAGAATTCTGCTAATTCGGTTCGCATTATTTTTAATGCTTTTCCCATTTGATTCTCTACCGTTTTAATTGAAATTTCCAACCGCTCTGCTATCTCCCGGTATTTTAATTCTTCAAAACGGCTCAATTGAAATATAGTTCTGCATTGTTCAGGCAGCAGTTCCAAAGCCTCTCTCACTTTGGCTTCAATCTCTTTCGCTAAAATCTTTTTTGAGGCACTGTCTGTTTGATTTTTTATTTGATGAACCGTATGTGATTCGTATTTCAGACGTACATTTAAATGTTTCAAATGATTCAGGCATTCGTTGTAAACCGCCCTGTAGAGATAGGAAGCAACAGAACCTTTTATTGAAAATTTATCTGGCCGTTCCCATAATTTGTAAAAAATATTCTGCACAATTTCTTCCGCCGCCATCTCATCTTTCAAAATGGTACATGCATAAGCATGAAGCTCCTTAACATGCGTTTTAAATAGCTGTTCAAATATTTTTTCGTCACGACTGGCCAACGATGCTATAATATCTACTTCCTTCAATTCTAATCTTACAGATTGGTTTACCGGTTTAAAATATAATGCTTCTGCCAAGTCGTGTTTTTATAATAACAACTTAGCATTGATTTACCCCTATGCGTAATTGAAAATAAATTAAATAAGCAGATTGTTATGAGATTTTAATGGAAATATTTTTCGGTAGCCCGTAACATATGGTTTACTATGAAGAACTGATTTTATACGGTGAACCAACAAATTTGTCGGATTTTTATTTTCATTAGTCGGCCTTAATAATCGTAAAATTTTTTTTCTGATGACAACTGGATTAATTGAAATCATACAGTATAAATTGGTTTATTCAACTTAAATATATTCCTGCATTTCTGTTTGATATTGCTGCGCGACCTTTCTTGCTTCTTCTGCAAAATTTTCATCAAGGCCTGCATAAATAATAGCACGGGACGCATTTATTAAAAGCCCGCAATCCTCATTTAATCCATATTTACAAACCTCTGAAAGGCTTCCGCCCTGTGCGCCAACGCCGGGTATTAATAAAAAATGACTAGGAATTATTTTACGGATAGATGAAAGATCGGCAGCTTTTGTAGCGCCCACCACAAACATGAGATTTTCATTCGTTCCCCATTCGCTCGTTTTGCGAATTACTTCTTCGTATAAAAACTGGTCGCCAATTTTTTGTTGTTGAAAATCTTCACTTCCTTTATTGCTGGTCAATCCCAAAACGATTGTCCATTTATCTTTATATTTCAAAAATGGTTTTACGCTGTCACTGCCCATATAAGGCGCAACGGTGACAGCATCAAAAGGAATCGTTTCGAAAAAAGCCTTTGCATATTGGTCAGAAGTATTGCCGATATCGCCGCGCTTGGCATCTGCAATTTTAAAATGAGTTTTTGGAATATAATTCACCGTTTTTTCCAGTGCCTCCCACCCTTTTACGCCCAATGATTCATAAAAGGCCGTATTTATTTTATAAGCTACACAGAAATCTTTTGTAGCATCAATAATTTGCTGATTGAATTGAAACACCGCGTCGGACAGGCCTTTCAAATGCATTGGAATTTTTTCAATATCCGTATCAAGCCCAACACACAAAAAAGTTTTTTTCTCTTTAATCTGGTTTATTAAATAATTTCTGTTCATTTTTAAAATTCTGATTTAGCAAATCGCACTTAAAATAAAATCGTTTACTTATTTCAAAACCTTAGTAGAAGACACTCTACAAATTTGGTCCAACCTTATTACCTTATTCATTTATCAATTAGCCTATTTGGAATAAGGTAAGTTCATGATATCTAATTTGTTTTTACTAAGGTTACTTAGGTTCACAATTCTTATTTATCTTAAATTTTATCTTGCTTCTTTTAATTTAAAATTTATAATAATCCATATCGCTAATTATTTTAATTCTCACTTTTCCTATACAGTAAACCCACAAATAAGTGGAATTTTTATTTTGGAAAATCCTGTATCATGAATTGCTTTCATTAATTTCTTTATCAGCAAATTCTTTTAATATTTTGCCAAACAAAAAAACTTCTTCAAAGGTATTGTACAACGGAACCGGCGCAATGCGTATTACGTTAGGCTCGCGCCAATCTGCAATCACGCTGTTCTTATTTAAAGACTCAAAAAAGTCTTTTCCTTTTTCGGGCATTAAAAGAGAGATTTGGCAACCATGCTCATTTTCATTTTCAGGTGTCAAAATTTCCACTATTTTTTTTGAAGAAGTATTGTTGATCTCATTCAAAATAAAAAGAAGATAACCGCTTAAATTTTTCCCCTTTTCAATAATTTTTTCAAAGCCTGCTTCTTCAAAAATATCCAGCGCAGCCTTATGCGCGGCCATGCTCAGGATGTTTGCGTTGCTTAATTGCCAGCCTTCCGCAGTAGGAGTTGGGTTAAATTTTCTCTTAAACTGAAATCGTTCATGCTTATCTGTTCCCCACCAGCCGGCCAACCGCGGAAGCGATTTATCAGTAGCATAACGGTTATGTATAAACGCACCGGCAATTGCCCCGGGTCCTGAGTTTAAATATTTATAAGAACACCAGCATGCAAAATCTACTTCCCAATCATGAAGATGCAATTCCACATTTCCTACGGCATGGGCAAGGTCAAAGCCACAATTAGCACCAACATCATGTGCCGCTTTTGTTATGGCTTTCAGGTCAAAAAACTGGCCGGTGAAATAATTGATGCCCCCAATAAATACCAAAGCCAGTTCATCCGCATTTTCTTTTTATCGTTGAAATAACATCTTCATTCCTTATTGAATATTCTCCTTCGCGTGGCTTCACTTCAATTAAAGCTTCATCAGGATTCAGGCCGTGCAACTGCAATTGAGAATCGATTGCATAATAGTCAGAAGTGAAAGCACGGTCTTCACAAATAATTTTAAAGCGCTTATTATCCGGCCGGTAAAAAGTGGTAAACATCAAATGCAGATTCACCGTTAGCTGGTTCATTACCACTATTTCTTCAGCAGCCGCACCAAGTATAGGTTCGAGTTTTTTAGAAAATACCTCATGAAAATTGGCCCACGGATTTCTTCCGTGAAAATGCCCTTCCACACCATAATTAGCCCAGTTTTCCATTTCGTCCAACACCCTGTCCTGCGCCGTTTTGGGCTGAAGCCCCAAAGAATTTCCGTTAAAATAAATGCAATCTTTTCCGTTAAGTATCGGTATGTAAAATTGGTCCCGAAAATTTTTTAAGGATCTTTTTCATCCTGTTGTTTTGCAAATTCAATTGTATTTTCAAAATTCATTTTTGGTGTTTTTGTTGGTCCACTGTCGCTTTTATTAATTCTTTGGAAAAGAATTATTTAATTTTTTGATACTTCCAATTTCAAAAGATAAATCTGAATATTTGCGTAATTAAAAAAATTGTAAAGGTAAGCAACGAAAAACGGGCTTATTAAAAAAATTTCCGCTTCAATAATAAAATATAGATGAAAATACCTGATTATTATTATACTGTTGAAAGTGCTACCACTGCAGAGTTTAAAGATCGCGGAAGCAAATTCATCGCTTATTCTTTTCCTTTAAAAAATACAATTGATTTCAAAAAAATTCTACAGAAATAAAGAAAGAACATCCCAAAGCTTCCCACTATTGTTTTGCCTACAGGATAGGAACTGATGGAAATAATTTTCGGGTTAGCGATGATGGGGAACCTTCCGGCACAGCAGGAAAGCCAATCGTCGGGCAAATAGATTCTAAAAATCTTACTGATATTTTAATAGTGGTCGTTCGTTATTTTGGAGGCACCCTATTAGGAGTTCCCGGTTTGATCAATGCTTACAAAACTGCGGCCTCATTGGTTTTGCAATGTACTCCGGTGGTACAAAAGGCAGTAGAGATCAGATATGAATTGCAATTCAATTATACTGAAATGAATGATGTAATGCGCATCATCAAACAATTTAATTGCAGCATCTTAAAAAATGAAATGCAATTGTTTTGCCAAATAGAAACCGGCATACCGCGCAACAGGTCAATGAAGTTGTATCTGCATTAAAAGACATTAAAAATTTAGAACTGCATCTAATGAAATAAGTTTAAATTTTAATTTAGAATTGAAATTTTCATCCACTTCAAAATCTATTTCTCCCCTGATCTCAGTCTCAAAATGCAATTCTTTTTTCCTTTTTATGGTGC
>CAVUJE010000040.1:0-18725 GCA_963741705.1 uncultured Chitinophagaceae bacterium
AAGCCCTTTGATGAACGCGGTGCAACGCACGACGGCTTCACTTGCCAAATGCTTTGAAGGAGGCACGAGGAAAATTTTGTATCCGGTGTTGGAATGATTGAATATTTGAGATGGTTTAGTTAGCAGGACATGTAAGATTAAGGTTTAGATAGTTTAGAGGTTTAGCTGAGGCCTCAAATCAAACAATCAATATCAGGCCGGCTTTGCGAAAATAATAATCCGGCAAAAATATTCGTTCACTGTATAGTAACAATTAAAAATGTTCGAACGCCTGAACGCATACCGAATTATGTGGATCTTAGTACATTTTGATTTGCCAACGGAAACCAAGACCGACAAGAAGAAATATACCAAATTCCGGAAAAGAATTATGGCTGATGGCTTTTCCATGTTCCAGTTCAGCATGTACATCAGGCATTGCAGCAGTAAAGAAAATACAGAAGTACACATCAAAAGAGTGAAAGCCATTTTGCCACCAAAAGGCCATGTAGGAATCTTAACTATTACGGACAAACAATTCGGGATGATGGAAATTTTCAGGGGAAAAGGCATTGCGCCCAACCCGGAAACCTCGCAGCAACTGGAATTATTTTAACAAAAAACAGGAATAAAAAAACGAATTTCGGTCCATTTTTTTATTCCTGCCAAAACTGTTCTAACACCCTACCAGTAAGCCTTTCACGGAAACCAGATGTGAAAGAACTAAGTTATTAAAATCTTGAAAGCAAATCACAACCGATATTATTAACGGTGTTTTTCAGGTGTGAAAGACTAGTTATCTAAAATCTTGAAAGCAAATCACAACATCATGATCTTGTATTCGTGATTGAAAAAGATGTGAAAGAACTAAGTTATTAAAATCTTGAAAGCAAATCACAACTGATGGAGGCATGATGCATGTACCATACATGGATGTGAAAGAACTAAGTTATTAAAATCTTGAAAGCAAATCACAACTGATAGCAATAACAGAGCTTATCGATGATGTGAAAGAACTAAGTAATTAAAATCTTGAAAGCAAATCACAACCGCTGAGACTGCACTAATCACAGTATAACGGATGTGAAAGAACTAAGTAATTAAAATCTTGAAAGCAAATCACAACTAATCATAGCAATTAATACTTAATAATGACGATGTGAAAGAACTAAGTAATTAAAATCTTGAAAGCAAATCACAACATTGGTAATAATGCTTTGAACTCAACTTGGATGTGAAAGAACTAAGTAATTAAAATCTTGAAAGCAAATCACAACCTGTGAACATTGACATTACGCAGCTTGGATGTGAAAGAACTAAGTTATTAAAATCTTGAAAGCAAATCACAACCGATTCAAAGCAATGTACTGCAATTATCATGATGTGAAAGAACTAAGTTATTAAAATCTTGAAAGCAAATCACAACATACATTGATGCATAATAACATTACAATTAGATGTGAAAGAACTAAGTTATTAAAATCTTGAAAGCAAATCACAACTGGATGATACACGGTACTATTAAGCTTGAGTAGATGTGAAAGAACTAAGTTATTAAAATCTTGAAAGCAAATCACAACGCTTCTGTAAGCTGTCGGTATGTCTTTGGATGTGAAAGAACTAAGTTATTAAAATCTTGAAAGCAAATCACAACTAATCGCAGTTCGAGTACATTAACTTCGTTTGATGTGAAAGAACTAAGTTATTAAAATCTTGAAAGCAAATCACAACTCGATCTGTCAGTGCATTTCATAAACTATCAAGATGTGAAAGAACTAAGTTATTAAAATCTTGAAAGCAAATCACAACTATGTATTAGACGAATATTTAGTGAGTGAGATGTGAAAGAACTAAGTTATTAAAATCTTGAAAGCAAATCACAACACTGGTATTGACAGCTTTTGAATCAATAACTGGTGTGAAAGAACTAAGTTATTAAAATCTTGAAAGCAAATCACAACCATCCAATATGCGTATTAATCAAGGTGCTGGTGTGAAAGAACTAAGTAATAAAAATCTTGAAAGCAAATCACAACCATATCGTTGACAATGAACAACAGTTGTACGGTGTGAAAGAACTAAGTAATTAAAATCTTGAAAGCAAATCACAACTCAGTGACGAAATCGTATCAACAAATTGAAGGATGTGAAAGAACTAAGTAATAAAAATCTTGAAAGCAAATCACAACATAGTCAAGAATAGAGCATTGCCAACAGAGATGTGAAAGAACTAAGTTATTAAAATCTTGAAAGCAAATCACAACTATCTGTTAAGAATAAAAAATGAGTGACGATGTGAAAGAACTAAGTAATTAAAATCTTGAAAGCAAATCACAACTGTAAGCCATGAGGTAAACCGCTTCATGTTAGGATGTGAAAGAACTAAGTTATAAAAATCTTGAAAGCAAATCACAACTTTATACTGAACGTCATAGTAAATATTACGGATGTGAAAGAACTAAGTTATTAAAATCTTGAAAGCAAATCACAACTATCAGTGGCAGGATAACTAATATATTAATAGATGTGAAAGAACTAAGTTATTAAAATCTTGAAAGCAAATCACAACAACTGCAATGTTGCAACCTATAAAAGTTTTGATGTGAAAGAACTAAGTTATTAAAATCTTGAAAGCAAATCACAACTGCTCTTTAATTGCTTCATTGCAGGGCTGGAAAAGATGAATTATGAATGATGAATTATGAATTGTGAATTATGAATTATGAATTATGGATAATGGATAACGAATTGACTAAGGGCAGAATGGATAATGGAAATGAATTATTGAAAATGAAAAATTGAAAATGGAAAATCTGTAAATTAATTTTCCATTTTCAATAATCAATAAAAAAAAGAGGCCTGGTGAATAATTATTGTGAAATACGGTTTAAGACAATACTGCTCGTAAGCTGCTGGTTAGAGCCTACGGCAATTACGCGGCAGTAATAAGTAGTGCCTTTGGTTAGCCCTTTAAAAGTGTAGGAAGTAGTGGTAGCAGGATAGCTTATCCAACTGTTCTCCTGAAGGGTGGCATCTGAAGTATATTGGAAGAGGTAACTTGAAGCACCCTTCACAGCTTTAAACTTAAACAACAGTTGGCCGGTGCCACTGCCATCGGCAAGTGTTGGGTTTTCAGGCGCGGTGAGGGTTACGGGTTGCGGCAACTTGTTAAGCCCGAAACCAGAACTGGCAAGTGAAGCAGAGTCTGTAGTGGTTGTGTTCACATAATCTGCAAGCTGGCTCAGCATCTGCAGTAGCGTAAACTTGCTGATGTTTTTCAGTTGCACCTGCACCTTATCCCTGCTGGCTGAAGTTTGCAGCAACTCTCCATAATTGACAATCTCGGAATTAAGATCCTCAAGGGAAGGCACAGGGGTTGGAAATTTTAATACAGCGGCAGCCATGCTGACGGAGACGTTTTGGGCAAATGTCAGAAGATTTGCGTCGGTTAGTTTTTTGAAGGTTTTTACAACCCTCCGGATGAATTTTTTCATGTTAAATTGGTTTAATTTTCAGGCCTCATTTTTTTTAGATGAGAAGGCTAAATTGGAAAATAAAGCCATTTCCTGCAACCCCATTATTGGGGTATAATAAAAATAAAACTGTTTCGTTGCCGGCAAAAATGCCCGTAAACAGGGCATTTCAAGGGATTGCTTTCCTGAAATATTTTTTTAAATGGCCCCCGGAAAATAAAGTTATCCCCATTTTTTGACGGAAAGTGGCGTTTAACCGGCTCTCCACCTACGGCATAAATGCCATGAAATTGCAAGAATGAGGTTAGAAATGGCCATTGTATATATGTACAATGGTCGTTGTATGGTTATACAATGGTCATTGTATCGTGTATACTATGGTCATTGTATGGTTATACAATGGTCATTGTATACGTTATATAATGGTCATTGTATGGTTATACAATGGTCATTGTATACATATATAATGGCCATTGTATGGTTATATAATGGTCATTGTATACATATATAATGGTCATTGTATGGTTGTATAATGGTCATTGTATGGTTATATAATGGCCGTTGTATGGTTGTATAATGGCCGTTGCAGAGCGGGCATTTTGGTAACTTTTAAAAATTTGAACAAGGAATATGGAATAAAGAGGTATTACAAGGAGGGTTAATACCAACCGTGAATTCCGTAATAAGGCCGACCCCTGCAGCAGGGGTTTATTGAAGAGATTATTTTAGAACAGGTAAAAGCCCTGAAAGCCTGCCTGTATGATCCGGCAGGCAGGGGCGCTATCGCTATCGATGGGTGAAGCCCTTCGGTGCGATACAAAAAGCCTAAAGATTGGGCTGCTTCTAAAGATAGGGCTGCTCCCTATCATTATATATTACGCCCTTTCAGGGCTTTTCGAAGAGCATAATTTGTGTTGATGTAAAGACCTTGAAAGGGCGCCTGTATGATCCGGCAGACAGGGGCGACATGCGGTAACGATGGGTGAAGCCCTTCGGAAAAGAAAAATCCTCCATAAAACTTCGTTTACTGCAAAACCTCCCTATAAACTCTCCAGAATCGTTCTGAAAGTCAAATTTATTCTCGGTTTCATAATCAATTTGGTTGGAGGCAAACGATGCATCCAGTTTTTATAATCCCGGAAAATACTATGAGGCACTGGTTACAAACGAAAGCTAATATATTTATCGGGTTGCTATCCACCTGATAAGATTATTTTTAATTTTTGAATAGGTAATTGTTTCTTATTGAATTTATCATTTCGTATATGTATTGTTGTAAATGAAAAAAACTTGATTTATTGAAAAAGAAAAATATCTTAGGACAAGATAAAAGCATGGAAGGGCGACATATATGTTAAGGATATTGGCCAAGTCCTTCGAAAAACAAATATAATTATGCCACAATCACTCGTCAAAAATTACGTGCATCTTGTCTGGAGCACCAAATACCGCGAACATGTCATTTATCCCCCGGCAGAAGAAGAACTCCACGCTTACCTCGGAGGTATTTGCAATCGCATGGAATGCCATCCTATAAAAATAGGCGGATATACAGACCATGTGCATGTACTTTGTATGTTGTCAAAAAAAATTGCCTTAATGAAATTGCTTGAAGAAGTAAAATCGCATTCTTCAAAATGGATGAAAACAAAAGGAGAAAATTTGAGTAATTTTTACTGGCAGGACGGTTATGGTGCGTTTTCTGTGAATCCTGCAGATATAGACAGGGTAATCGCTTATATCGCTAATCAAAAAGAACATCATAGTAAGATTAGTTTTCAGAATGAATACAGGGCTATTCTAAAAAGATATAAAGTGGAGTATGATGAGAGGTATGTTTGGGATTGATAGTTGTAGTTGGAGATAGTGCTGCTCCCTATTTTGATCTATTACGCCCTTTCAGGGCTTTTCGAAGAGGATAATTTGCGTTGATGAAAAGCCCTGAAAGGGGCGATATATGCTAACGATGGGTGAAGCCCTTCGGGAAAAACTAAAGACAGGTTATGCCTTTAATTCATCAGAGTATTGTGATAATAACCATAATTAGAAAATTAAAATTCCAATATTACGCTATACACTATCGATGGGTAAAGCCCTTCAGACAAGGCAAAATAAAAATCTCCCCTAAAACTTTGTTTACTGCAAAACTTTTGTCTGTATGCTGGTCATAGTTATGGTTATACTGTCGGCTTTGTGCGGTTGAATATTGGCCATTGCGGAGAGCGCTTTTTTTTGGAACAATAGATTTAAAAGTGATTTGTGATGGCGCAATAAATGTTTCTGATTTTTAAAAAAGCAATTATAATATTGTTAACTCAAATGGCGGGTTTATATTTAACCGAAAATTAAAATATAAATTTTATGAACGTATTGCCATCCGGGGTAAAAAATTTTCCAATTACGGTAATGTGCCTGATAATCACAACCAGTTTACTATTTTCCTTTTCAGCATGTACCACTAACTCCAGAAAGAACAAGCAAGATTCCTCTCTGATCACTTTAAACGTGCAAAAGATCGGTGATGATTTTGAAGCGCTTACCAATGTTGCTTTTCCGGGAAACGGGGATATGTGGGTAACAGAACAGGCCGGAAAAATATGGATAGTTAGAAATGGCGAACGGCTTAAAGATCCGGTTCTGGATATGGGAAGCAAAATGGTTAAACTTAATAGCGGCTATGAAGAACGTGGTTTGTTGGGTATTGCGTTTGATCCTAAATTTAAAACCAATAAAAAGTTTTACCTGTATTATAGCAGGCCGTCTTCCACCTCTAACCATACGGGTGTATTGGCAGCATATAAGCTAACAGATAACATGCCTGTTGATCCTGACAGTGGCCGTATTATTCTTACAGTGGATGAACCGGATGGAAATCATAATGGAGGCTGTATTAAATTTGGCCCTGATGGCTATTTATACATTTCCCTGGGAGATGGCGGCGGCCAGCACGACCAGCATGGCGATATTGGCAACGGCCAAAACCTGAATACTTTATTGGGTAAAATATTAAGAATAGATGTTGATACTGCAGACACCTATAAAATTCCTGCCGATAACCCTTTTGCAGGTAAGCCAAATGTTCGCCCGGAAATTTGGGCTTATGGATTTCGTAATCCTTACAGGTTTTCATTTGATAAAGTGAGCGGGCAATTGTTTGCCGGGGATGTAGGGCAAGATTTGTGGGAAGAAGTTGATATCGTAAACAAAGGGGCTAATTACGGTTGGAGAATTGTAGAAGGCACCCATTGCCATAATCTCAAGAATATTCCTGATAGCACTTGCGACACTTCCGGTATCACCATGCCCATTGACGAATACAGCCACAAAGTTGGCATCAGTGTGATCGGGGGATATGTCTATAACGGAAAACAAGTGCCGGTATTAAAAAGCAAATACGTATTTGCCGACTGGACAGGGCCGGTATTTTGTCTTCAGCAATCAGGAGATAAATGGGAGAGACGAAATATTAAGTTGCAAAATATCCCTGATAATTTGAAAATAACCGGAATTAACGAAGATGAAAATGGCGAGTTGTATATCCTTACTAATCCTGAGACCGGGCCTGGAAATAAAAAGTGTGAGATTTATAAAATAGTTTCGGAAGCAACAAACACTAAAGAAAATATTACAACTGTTGAAAAAACAAATCCGGATATTGCAGAAGGCAAAGAATTGATCGCCAAATCAAATTGCTTAAGCTGTCATAAACCTACTGTAAAACTAATTGGCCCATCATTTCAAGACATCGCTGAAAAATATCCGCCCACTACTGAAAATTATACTTTCTTAACCGAAAAAATTATTAATGGAGGAAGTGGAAATTGGGGTAGTGTGGCCATGTCGCCACATGCAGATCTGCCTGCCCCGGATGTAAAAAAAATGGTAGCTTATATCCTTAGTGTTAAGTAGGGCCCGTGATATTTTTATCCCTTATTGTCCGAAAAAAGATACGATTATGCCGCAATCACTCGTCAAAAATCACGTGCATCTTGCCTGGAGCAGAAAATACCGCGAACATCTGATATTTCCTCCTGCAGAAGAAGAACTTCATGCTTACCCCGGAGGCATTTGCAAACGCATGGAATGCCATCCTATAAAAATAGGCGGCTATACAGACCATGTGCATGTACTTTGTATGTTGAAGCCGGGCGGGGTTATGGTGCTTTTTCTGTAAATCCTGCAGATATAGACAGAGTAATCGCTTATATCGCTAATCAAAAAGAACATCCTAGTAAGATTAGTTTCCAGAATGAATACCGGGCTATTCTTAAAAGATATAAAGTGGAGTATGATGAGAGTAATGTTTAGGATTAGTATCTTCAGAGAGCTGCGGCCTATGGTACCGGAGATTCAGAAATGTATTTAAAATTTTTCAAGGTTATTAAGATCAACCTAAACTCATCCTCATTGTAACGAGGACAGCTCAACTCATCAGAACGCTAAATAGCCTCATTCAATCAATTTCTGTATCTTTTTTTTGAATGTTATGAATGATTCTGCTTTTTTACCAGGGGAAGAGAAAAATAAAAATGAGAGCCTTTTCCCGGAATACTTTCTACCCATATTCTACCACCTTGTCTTTTTATTATTTCTGAAGAAATAAACAATCCTAATCCCAATCCCGGGAAAGTATGCTGCATATCGCCGCTTACCCTGTAAAACTGCTCAAATATCTTTGCCTGTTGATCTTTCGAAATTCCTATTCCAAAATCTTCAACACTCACGATTGCTTCCCCGTCCTTTACGGTTGTGTGTACATTTATTTTGTCACGATCAGGAGAATATTTAATCGCGTTGGTGATGAAATTGGTAAGCACCTGCCCGATTCTTTCTTTATCTCCCACAACAATGCCTTTGCCATCTGAAGATACCACGATCTGGTGGCGGCTGCTTGTGTGCTGCAGATCTTCTGTCCATTCCTCTACCATGGCATTTATTTCAAACTCCACATCATTAAATTTTAGTTTTCCGGCATTGATCTTAGTAACATCAAGCAAATCATTTATAAGATCTATCAGCCGGTTCAACTGGGAATCCATTTTGGCAACCATTGCCGCTTCATCCTTATTTCCCTTTTCATTCATTATCATTTCCAGTATCTGCGAATAAGCCTTTATGCTTGTGACCGGAGTTTTTAATTCATGGCTTGCAATGGCAATAAAATTGTCTTTTTGGATCTGCACCTGCTTTTGTTCAGTTATATCTACACATGCGCCGATATAACCAGAAAAAACGCCCTCTTTAAATTGCGGTTTTCCTCTTGCCATATACCAATGAATGTTCCCATCAGTTTTTTTCATCCTGAATTCTGCTTCACCGGTAATGCGGGCCTGCATGCTTACCTTAAACTTTTCAATCACCTTTTTCAGGTCTTCCTCCAGAATTACGTTCATCCAGTTTGCGCCCAAATGTTTTTCAAAAGGAATTCCTGTCCAGTCTATCCATGTTTGATTTACGTAAGTGATATTTCCCTCTTCATCAGACATCCACAAACCTGTTGGCGTGGCTGTGGTAATGGTTCTTAAAAATTCTTCACTTTCTGCCAGTGCCTGTTTTGCTTTAAGCTCCGGCCGCATGTCTCTCATTACCGCACCAATGGCAATTGGCTTCCCGGAAACCGGATCATCAATCCTGGTGGTACTATTAAAAACCGGAAAAACTTCATGGGTGGAATAATTTTTCACTTTCATTATTCCTGCCCATTTACCTTTTTCCAAAACAGATGGAATAACTTCCTTTTCTACCATTAGATAATCTGCCGGATCGTGAAGTTTTGAAATTTCAATTTTTCTGACATCAGCATTTTTATCAATTCCCAACAAATTCTTTCCTGCTTCATTAATATACGAATTGGTTCCATCGAGCTCGAGGATGGACATCAGCTCTAAAGAATTGCTTACAAGAGTTATCAGTTTTTTTTGTTCTTCTACTGCTTTTCGCTGTTCAGTAATATCATTGAGAATTCCTATGATCCGTGAAGGCTTGTTATTCCCGTCGTAAAATAACTTTCCATCCATGCGAATCCAATGCAAAGATTTGTCAGGCCAGTAAATTCTGGCTTCATATTGCAGGGAACCTGTCTTTAAAACCTCGTTATGCGCCATCGTCCTGATTATTACATCATCAGGGTGAAAAGTTTCGATATAGTTAGAACGGGGAACCGGATGATCAAATCCGAAAATTTCTGCAAACCGCTGCGAGGAAACCAATTCACCTGTTTCCAAATCCAGGTCGAAAGTGCCCGACCCAACAGCCTCAACCGCCAGCCTTGCTCTTTCTTCGGCTTCCTGAACTTTGATATTTGCCTTTACCCGCGCTGTAATTTCTGTGGCAATTACTATTACGCCTGTTATAATTCCATTTTCATCTTTAAAAGGCTCATATACAAAATCGACATACACATCTTCTAAAAAATTACCGCGCATAATAGGCACAAGCAGGCTTTCGCCCCTGAACGGCACGCCGGTGAGCCTTACTTTATCCAGCAATTCCTCAAAGCCTTTTCCTTTAGCATCGGTGAGTACGTCAAAAATTGGTTTTCCCATAAGTTCATCCATCGTCTTTCCATACAACTCACACATCGGTGGATTTATCAGGTCAACAACATGATCAGCACCTGTAAAAATTCCAATGGCAACAGGCGCCTGCATAAAAGTGGAAAGCAGTTGTGCGCGCTGCATTTTCAGTGCCTCAATCCCCAGCCGTTCTCTTTCAGCCAGCTTGTTGATTTCGGTAACATTTTCAGGGCAATGAATTAAAAAAGCCACTTCGCCATCTTCGTCCATTACCGGAATATTAGTGGTTGTCCAATACCGCTCTTCGAAATCTGTTGTTCCGGGGATGGGAATATCATAGCGATAATTACTCATCGTATGCCGCTTCTTTGTTTTTATGGCTTGTTCAAAAGAAGATATGGTTCGCTCAATATTCTTTGATTCTGAGTCTGATGGATTACCTGGAAAGGCAGCAAAAACCGACTTTCCGACGATAACTTCTCTTTTACTATTGGTAGCATATATATAAGCATCATTCGCATCAAGAATGTTGTATTCAGGCGCGGTTACACTTATAATCAACTTAGGAACCGGGCTACTGTAAAAAATCTCCTTATAAAAATTTTCTGAAAGAATGAAACCATTTTTATCCATTGCTAAAAAAGGGCTTTAAATTTTACTGAAGAAAAAGCGGAAAATTTTAAACTCCCGCAATTTATAAAATCAAAATATCTTTCAGGAAATATTTAATTTTTTAATTTACCGGGCTATTCTTAAAAGATATAAAGTGGAGTATGATGAGAGGTATGTTTGGGATTAGATTCATAAGGGCTGCACACTTTAGAATAGATAGGGCTGCTCCCTATCATGATATATTACGCTAACGATGGGTGAAGCCCTTCCGAAGAAACACAAAACCTTCTTTACAAACTCTCCACAATCGTTCTGAAAGTCAAATTCACTCTCGGTTTCATAATCAATTTTGTTGGCGGCAAACGATGCAGCCAGTTTTGCTGAGTAGAATCTTTCATCATCAATAAACTTCCATGTTCTAAAATCAATGAAACGGTTTCTTTGGTTCGTTTGTGCTTAAAAGAAAATTTTCTTTCGGCGCCAAAACTTAAAGAAGCAATCGCGCCGTTCTTTTTTAAATCGGGTTCGGCATCGCTGTGCCACGCCATTCCTTCTTCGCCACTGTGGTACAGGTTTAATAAACAGGAATTAAAAGTGTCTCCTGTTTTTTGTTCAATTAAGGTTTTTAAATCCAATAATTCTTTTGTCCATTGCAAGGCTGATTTCGTGGTTTTGGAATAGGTATATTCAAACGGTTTTTCGCCATACCAGGCTACCTTTCTCTTTGTGATAATTTTATTTCCAAAGATGATAGCTTCATCATTTTTCCATTGAATGGTGGTAAGCAATTTTTCAAAATAAGTATCGGCTTCCTTTCTGTTTAATAATTTGCCATAATAATTTACAATACCGTCTTTTGGTAAAATATTTTTTGTTTCTCCAGGTGTTTTATCGAATAAATCCATTCCTTTTTTGAATAAACGTGGTTACAATTTTTGAATTCAAGCGAAACTATTACCGCTGCAGGTATTCAGCAAATTACGTCACCGGTATCAGCCGTATTACAGTAAACGAACTTATTTTAAAGATTTTTATTTTACCTGGTCATCTGTTTTTGAAAAAATATTTCATGAAGAGCAATTATATTCTTTTTTCGAAACACTGATTACTGAACCGGCATCAATTCAAATATTTGCAATTGGGTTTATTAATGAAATTGTAAACTCTAAAACTCTTTCTCACCAAATTCACTTTTTGGCAATTTACTTTTGGCCGTCAATTTATTCAGGTTGAAACTCAGGTTAAGCATGAGAACATCTGTTTCATAAATATAATTCGTGGTGGTATAAAAGTCTTTACCACTCGTGGTTATTCTTTGCCGGTTACTTTCTTTCATGCCCAAATCTATGTTTTGCCATTGCAGGGTTGCGGTAAACCTGTTGTTCATAAAACCTTTCTTTAAAGATAAATTGGGTGAAAGAAACCTCGAATCCTGCCCTTGTGCCGTAGGCCTTTTTGACAGATAATTTACATTACCCTGGAGGCTCCATTTATTGCCCAGGTTAAAATTAGTATTGGCATTAACAGAATATACCCACGACTGGTTATGAATATCTGAAGTGATTCCTAAAATGAGAAGGCTTCCCTTAATTTTATAATTGTACACATTCCCTCCCAAATAAAAGCTCCACCAGTTATTAAGCTGTAAATTAGTTCCCAATTCCAAACCGATAGAACGGGCCTGGCCCGCATTGGTAAATAACCTGTTCAGGATAGAATCGTTGTAAACGCTGTTTACCCGTTGGATAGGATTTTTTATACCCTGGTAATACGCTGTAGCAAAAATGGAACCTTTGTCAAAATTATTAATAAGACCAATCTCCGAAAGATTTACAAATTCAGGCAACACATCCGGGTCTCCCTGTTCTAAACTTTCCGAGTGTTCCCGTTCAGCAATCGGGTTGAGTTCATTATTGGAAGTTCGCTGAATCCTCCTGCTGTAGCCTGCTTTCAGCTTCCAGTCAGCCTTGAAACTATATAAAATATTCGCCGAAGGAAATAAGTTGGATAGATTAAGATGATGCGATGGCTGAGGTACTGACGCATACACCAGGTTCACAGTCCTGGCTGCATATTCATATCTTAAGCCGCCCAGGTATTCTAATCTTGAAACTTTTCCGGAATATTGCGAATAAACCGCATTTATGGTATTTTTTGATTTCGCGGAGCCGCGAAAGCGCTGATAATCCGGCTGGGGAGGTTCAGGAATTACTGTATAACCATACTTCCCATCCTGTGTATCGTATCGGAACTGGTAACCACTTTCTAATTTACCATTTCCGATTTTTATGGAATGATCGATCTTAAATCTCCATCCTTCCAAAGGCTTCGTATAGGGATTATAAACATACTGAATCGTATCAGCGCCCGGTTTTGAATTTATTAAATTAAGGTTCTTATCATTTCCATAAAAATTATCTCTTTCATACAACAGTGAAGCCGATAAGGTAGATTGATTTTTGAAAGTATGCGCATAATCCAAATTACCCAAAGTAAAATTTCCTTCTTTGGTTTCGAGGTTGTCATTATAATAAGGGCTGTTCCTTATCAGTTCGCCCGTTGACAGGCTGGAAGTGTTGTTGTGATAATTAAGCGCAGCTAAACGGTCCTGGAATTTTTTACCCGCAAAAAAACCAAGGGAAAAAGAATTGCTGCTATCTGCATTAAATCCTATGGACGCTCTGCCCGCATAATTATAGCGGTTAAAACTCCTCTCTCCTTCAGAAGGAAGCCTTGTAATCGTATTTTCAGCAAAGTTTTTTACATATACATTTCCTTCCCTGTATCCCTCAATATCATTTCGGGTATAGTCGCCACCTACAGATATATCCCATTTATCTTTCCGGTAATTGATAGTGGCATCTCCTCCAAAGCGAAGAGGTTTTTCCTGGTTATTATAATCTGTAGTGCTGGGCAATCCGCCTTGTGCATTAGCTACAACGGTAAGCCCGTTATTAGCGCCTTTTTTGGTGACAATATTTATAATTCCCGCTCTTCCATCAGGATCGTATTTCGCGGATGGCGTGGTAATCAATTCAATATTTTCTAATGAATTGGCAGGCAATTGGCTTAAAATTGTTTCCGCATCTGCCAATACGGGTTTTCCATTTACCAAAACTAAAAACCCTGTAGATCCTCTTACGCTTATTTCGCCCTGTCCGTTTACTGAAACCGAAGGAAGGTTTTTCAATACATCAATAGCAGAGCCTCCTTTAGCCGATTCAAACTGGCTGGCACGATAAGTTTGTTTGTCTATTTTATTTAATGAATTCATTTTCACGGCACTCACAGATACTTCTTTCAGCAGCTTAGCTCCCGGAACAATCTCTATTTTTCCAATATTTAAATTTTGCGCGGCATTCAAAACAAAAGCAGGAATTTGTTTTGTTTCGTATCCGATAAACTGGACTTTTAAAACATAATTTCCTTTCTTCAATTTTTCAATTTTGAATTTCCCTTTTGCATCTGAAAGTACACCCGCAATTAAAGTATTATCTGTAGATTTCAGTAAGGTAACACTCGCATATTCCAGGGGTTCATTTGAGGTATTATCAAGGATTTCTCCTTCTACAGAACAGTTTTGCGCAAAAGAATTTATTGCCAAAAGCAATAAAACGGAACATAAAAAAAACTTCATCATTTAAATTTAGCTTCTGCAAAAATAAGCCCGGGAACATCGAATAGAAGAAAAAAGTTGTTTTTTAAATAATAGCTTTATTGAGCAAGCCTCAATTTTTAGTTGCATCTACGTACAGTGAATAAACAAATAAAGCCAATTTTTATTTTCATTTTTTAAACTTGCGCCGGGCAGTTAGGAGGCCCAAAAAAATAGCGATAAATTTGCACCATATTAATGAAACAAAATAATAGTTATGGATTACAAGATCAGGAAAGCAGTAAGAGAAGATATGCCACAGGTGCTGGAACTTATTAAAGAGCTGGCAGCTTATGAAAATGCATCAGGGCAGGTTGAAATCACCGTTGCCGACCTGGAAAATGAAGGTTTTGATAAAAACAGTTTTACCTGCTTCGTAGCAGACGTGGATGGAAAGCTGGAAGGAATGGCATTAGTGTATTTCCGGTTCTCTACCTGGAAAGGGCGCACGGTACATCTTGAAGACCTTATAGTCAGGGAATCCATGCGGGGAAGCGGCCTTGGAAGCGCTTTGTATAAAACCGTTGTACAATTTGGCGCTGACAATGGAGTAAGGCGCATTGAGTGGGTAGTTTCAGAAGGAAATAAAAATGCGATTCAATTTTATGAAAATTCGGGTGCAGATATCAAAAAAAACTGGTACACGGTACACATGGACGAAACCGTGATCGAAAATATAATTGAGAACAAATAGCTATACTTTCCCGGCTGCAGGTGGAAGAAATTTAAAGAATGGAAAACTACCAGGCATCTCATATATGGGCTTAAATATTGGTTTAAGTATAACCTTCCACACCACCATTAGTTTTTATCATCCACCATTGTTCATTTGGTTTTGCTTGGATGGTAACTATTTCTCCATGCGCTCCTTTACCAACGATTTCCTGGTCACTTTGGGATAAATAATTTTAATAAATTGCGTTTTATCTTTTTTTAAAAATAAAAAAATTAAATAAGATTGAAAGAATCAGGAGCAGCAACATTTCCTCATAAGACCATTTCATTTCCTCAAAACCATTCCTTATTATTTTTCATTTTATTTCCTGCTATATCTATGTTGTTAGGATGGGGCTTGCGGAGCTTTATTGGCGGAGGGCCTTACGGAGCGATGATTCCCGGAGCAATGATTATGATTGCCATCTGCAAGCTACTTGATATTCCAATTACGTTTGCAGCAATAGCCATAGTTTTTGGAACTGCAGGAACTGCTATGGGTGATCAAATGACGTATAGTCAAACTATTGGCTTTCTTCATAACCCTGACACAGTATGGTGGGGTTTTGCAGGAACCAGTCTTAAAGGTGGCGTTTGGGGACTTTTAAGCGGATTATTTATTGGTTTTGGATTAGTATATCAAAGAATTAAATTCAAAACCATTATCATTGGTTTTTTGATATTTTTAATTGGGTTTGCGATAGGCTTGAAATTAATAAATGATCCAAAAGTCCTTTATTTTTCCGATCCTTTTAATAGACCAAGAGTTGAGTATTGGGCAGGATTTTTATTTGCCGCATTGGGGTTATTAATTTATCTAAAATTAAAAACACAGGCTGAAGATTTCAGGATCATCTTACGATTTGCATTATATGGCTTAGTGGGCGGTGCATTAGGGTTCGGATTGGGTTCACTCTGGATTACTTTTGGTTTTCTGCATGGCCCTCATCTTTTAATTGTTGACTGGTGGAAAATGATGGAATTTTCATTTGGGTTTTTATTAGGTGGATTTTTGGGTTTTGCCACCTGGCGGAGTCAGAATATTGACGTGCGCCCCCAACAAAAAGCCGGAATGAATATCCATAATTCATTTTCTATTGAATTGATAGCTGTTATTCTCATAGGCTTTTTTTTATTTGCAACATTAGAATTATTTGCAACTTACCTGGGCACGATTAACAAAAATGATGGTTTACTTTATGGATCTTTTGTAACAACCGGAAGAGTGATTATAAATTATGCATTTATCGGTTGCCTCTTAATAACCATTGCGTTGCTCTGGCCCTTTCTCGCTTTTCAAATCGCCGTTACCTTAACTTTCTCCCATTGCATGGTCGACCTCATCATTGACGATGGACTTTTTCATAAATTACAATCATCACCGTTGCTTATTATGGCAATTATAATGGCTGCTACCATAATTGTTGGAGTATTGGTTGCTACATTTCAAAGAAAACAATTCATTTTAAAATCAATGTTCCTGATTCTCGTATGGTCAACTATTGCAGTGGCTATCACAAGAATGATTGCAGATGGCACTTTTAATTTCAAGACAGATCATTCGTTACCTCAAATAATCATCGGAGACTTGTTCGTTTTTGATGTCTTTATAATTTCTGCGATAACAGTATCCATTATGATTATAAAAAATAAAGGCTTTCAACCACTTTCAGTCTCGTAAATATTTCTGAATCTTTAAAAAGAAATATTGGAATAAGAAGCCGCTTACGAAAAGCAAATCATACAGTAAAGCAACAAATTTGCCTGTTTTTTTTTATGAATATTCCATTGCCCTTATAATAGTTCGATTCGGTATTTCTATTCCCTTACAAGGTTGGTACCTCACTATTCAATTTTACTATCTTTAAAAGTGGATTTACAATTTTCTTTCAATCCTGATAAAATAGCTAAAGGATGAGTTTAAGGAATTAATTTTAAAATTGGTAAGAAAGAATGGATGCCGAAAGTTTTAATAGATTGCATTTATCTTTTTTCAAATGAAAAATTAAATAAAATGGAAAAAACAGGAGGATCAATATTTTCTCAACAGAATGTTTCATTTCAGAAAAAGCACTCCTTATTATTTTTCATTTTATTTCCTGCTATATCCATGCTACTCGGCTGGGGCTTGCGCGGCTTTATCGGCGGAGGGCCTTACGGAGCAATGATTCCCGGTGCTATGGTTATGATTTCCATCTGCATGCTACTTGATATCCCCATTAAGTTTGCAGCAATAGCCATAGTTTTTGGAACCGCCGGAACAGCCATGGGTGGCGAAATGACTTATGGCCAAACTATTGGCTTTCTTCGCAACCCTGATACCGTATGGTGGGGCTTTGCGGGAACCAGTCTTAAAGGTGGAGTTTGGGGTCTTTTAAGCGGGCTATTTATTGGTTTGGGATTAGTGCATCAAAAAATTAAATTCAAAACCATTATCATAGGTTTTTTGATATTTCTAATTGGGTTTGTAATTGGCCTGCAATTAATAAATGAACCCAAAGTTCTATACTTTTCTAATCCTTTTGATCGCCCAAGAGAAGAGTCCTGGGCAGGATTATTATTTGCCGCAGTTGGGTTATTAATTTATCTGAAAATAAAAACACAGGCTGAAGATTTCAGGATAATCTTACGATTTGCATTATATGGCTTATTGGGTGGGGCATTAGGCTTTGGATTGGGTTCACTCTGGATTACATTTGGCTTTCGATATGGCGCCCGGTTCCTGATTGTTGACTGGTGGAAGATGATGGAATTTTCATTTGGGTTTTTATTGGGTGGTTTTTTGGGGTTTGCAGCCTGGCGGAGTCAAAATATTGACAATCATGTCCCTGAAAAAACCGGAATGAAGATCAATTATTCATTTTCTATAGAATTGACAGCCGTTATTCTCTTAGGTCTTTTTGTATTTGCAACCATAGAATTATTGGGAACTTACCTGGGCACGATTAACAAAAGTGATGGGTTACTTTACGGATCTTTAGTAACAATCGGAAGAGTAATTATAAGTTATACATTTATCGGTTGCCTGTTAATAATCATTGCACTGCGCTGGCCGTTCATTGCTTTTCAAATCGCAGTTACTTTAACTTTCTGCCATTGCATGATCGACCTTATTATTGACAATCATCTTTTTCCGGAATTACAATCGTCACCGTTACTTATTATAGCAATTATATTAGCTGCTTTCATCGTTGTTGGTATATTGGTTGCTATATTCCAAAGAAAACAATTCATTTTAAAATCAATGTTTTTGATTCTCGTATGGTCAACCATTATAGTGGCGATTATAAGAATAATTGCAAATGGCACTTTTAATTTCAATACAGATCATTCGCTGCCTCAAATAATCCTGGGTGACCTGTTTGTTTTCGATGTCTTTCTTATTTCTGCGATAATAATTTCCATTATGGTTATAAAAAATAAAGGCTTTCAACCACTTTCAGTCTCGTAAATATTCCTGAATCTTTAAAAAGAAATATTGGAATAAGAAGCAGCTTACGAAAAGCACACCATTGAACAGCAGGCAAAGAAATAAGCCGGATTTTTATTTTCATTTCAAATCAAATGCAACTTCTGATTTGTTATTCGAAATACAGTAAAGCAACAAATTTGCCTGTTTTTTATTTTGATAAATACTAATGTAAAATGTAAACAATGAAATGATTCACTATAAAACCTTTTATTTATTGATTGTCTTCTCGTATCAATTTGATGATTGATTTTCCTTTATGCGGTACGCTTCCATTTTCTGCGGCACGCACTCTCAGCTTATCAGTT
>CAVUJE010000041.1:0-26453 GCA_963741705.1 uncultured Chitinophagaceae bacterium
AGGCGATAAAACTCATTACGTAAGCAAGTCCTGTCATATATGCAAGCATGATCAGTGGCCACTTCCAGCTTTTGGTTTCGCGTTTTACGATAGCTAATGTACTCATACATTGCATTGCCAAAGCATAAAAAACAAGGAGTGATAAGCCTGCGCCAAGTGTGTAAACTTTATCGCCGTTGGGCCATCTTGCCGCATTCATTTTTTCACGAAGGGTAGCGCTGTTTTCATCCGTATCATCGCCCACGCTGTAAAGAGTAGCCATCGTTCCGACAAATACTTCGCGCGCAGCAAACGAAGTTATAAGCGCGATTCCTATTTTCCAGTCATAGCCCAGTGGCCTGATAACGGGCTCGATGCTTTTCCCAACATACCTGCATAAGAATTTTCAAGATGCTCTGTTTTTCTAATTTATCATACTCTTTCGCCTGCGATGGATTTTGCTGAACCAACGCTGTATATTTTGTAGTAACAGCGTGCATTTTTTGGGGAGGCCCAAAAGTGCTCAAAACCCACAATAATAAACTGATCACCATGATGACTTTTCCGGCTTCAAGCACAAAAATTTTGGCTCTTTCAACCATTGTAGTAAGAATATTTTTCCATCGTGGCCCACGATAAGCGGGAAGTTCCAAAATAAAAAAACTTTTTTCTTTGCTTTTGATAAACCATTTCATTACAAAAGCAGCCAGCAGCGCCATAAAAGTTCCCAGGAAGTACATCAGCATCATTACCATTCCCTGCAGGCTGATAAATCCAAAATACATTTTATGAGGAATGACCAACGCGATAAGAACCGTATAAACCGGGAGGCGTGCGCTGCAACTCATCAAAGGCGTACACATTATGGTCAATAGCCTTTCTTTTTTATTTTCAATACTCCGGGCGCTCATTATAGCAGGCACGGCGCATGCAAGGCCGCTACCATGGGCATTACGCTTTTTCCATTCAGGCCTGCCTTACGCATTATTTTATCCGTAAGAAAACTGATTCTAGCCATATAGCCCGTGTCTTCAAGGAGCGTTATCAAGCCAAACAGAATCATGATCTGCGGCAGAAAACAATAATGCCACTTAATCCCGCAAGGATTCCATTGATAAAAAGATCAGAAAACCAGCCAGCGGGCAACACCGTGCCCAGCCATTTGCTGCCCTCGGCAAAAAACCATTCTATCCCGTCCATCGGGTATTGAGCAATTACAAAAATGCTTTGGAACAAAATAAAAAGCACAGCCATCAAAATCAAATAACCCCAGGTTCTGTGCAATAAAATGTCATCGAGTTTTTGAGTAAATAAAGCTTTTTGCAACGGATCAGTTTCTACCACTGTTTGCTTCATGATCGTTTTTATCTTTCCATACCGCTGCAAAATTTCCTGCGCCTGTGTTTTGGTGGGATTGAATTCAGTTTCAACCTCAATATTTTCTATAGCTTCCTGTGTTTGCTCATCCAAAGCAAAATGTTCATGATTGATAAGGTAATGGATTGCCCTGTAATCACTTATTTCAGGAAAAAGTTGCCGGACTTTTTTTATAGCACAGGGAGCCAAAGCTGCCATGTCAACGAAATCCCTTTCAGTAAAGCTATCAAGATTTGCTGCTGCATTTGTAATAGCAGATTTCAATTGGCTAATTCCTTTGTTTTTCCTTGGATTAACCGGAACTATAAATACACCAAGTTCCCGTTCAAGGCCCGCCACATCCACTTTGATATTATTTCTACCTGCAATATCCATCATGGTAAGCGCTATGACTACAGGCCGTTTCAGATCAACAATTTGCGAACAAAAAAGTAAATTTCTTTTTAAATTACTTGCATCAGCTACCAATACAATTATGTCAGCTTTTATCTGCGGATCCTGTTCCAATAAGACTTTATAGGCCACCCACTCATCATTTCTTTTTGGATAAAGACTATAAGTCCCGGGCAGGTCAATAATTTTTGCAGTAAACGATTCTGAAATTTTTGAAATCCCTGTTTTTTTATCAACAGTAACACCCGGAAAATTTCCTACTTTCTGATTTAAGCCGGTAAGGGCATTAAAAAGAGAAGTCTTCCCACTGTTGGGATTTCCTACTAAGGCAATATTTATTTTTTTGTTCAAATGATTAATCAAATAATTGGCAAAGGTAATAGCGAACATCGCAAATCTTTTACGAAATAGGGAAACACATTTATTGGCATGGAATTTTATGATTAGGTTCTCTGTAAATTCCCGTTATTTTGTTTTTCTTAAAAATCAGTACAATATGAAATATTTCTTTATTTTCTTAATCCTGTTTTCTACGCAGGCTCCGGCGCAAAAGTTAAAAAAAGCTGATAAGAAAGTGATTGAAAATTTGAAAGCAGAGATCACTTATCTCGCAAGTGATAAATTACAGGGAAGAAGAACCGGTACGGAAGGAGAGAAGTTGGCTTATGATTATTTGGATGATCAATTTAAAAAAATTGGTTTAATTCCAAAAGGTGATAATAATTCCTATATACAAGCTTTTGAAATCAATGAAGGCAAAGAAATTCTTCCGGCCACTCATTTAATTATCAATGATACATCTCTCAAAACAGGCAAGGATTATTTTCCTTTGGTTTTTAGCGGTAATGGAAAAGCGGGTGGCGATGTTTCTCCCGCATTCAGGGAAAAAGGAATGCCCTGGTTTTGGGATATAAAAGAAACGCTTGGCGAAAATAAAAACAATCCGCATTTTGATATCTCGGAAGCCATCAGGGACAAAGGTTTGGATATTGAAAAGAAAGGCGCTTCAGCATTAATTATTTACAACTCGGGAGAAGCAAATGACGAACTGCAATTTGAAGCAAAATCAAAGATTGACCCGGTAAAGATTCCGGTAATTTACCTTTCTAAAAAAACGGCCACCCAATATTTAAGTGACAATGCAGCTAATCTAACTGTTGATCTTCAAATAGCAATTGGCGACAAAATGACAACCGGGCATAACGTGGCCGGATACATAGATAACGGTGCAGCACACACGATAATAATAGGAGCCCATTATGATCATTTGGGTTTTGGCGGAGAAAATTCCCTTGATCCTAACGTGCATGAAATACACAACGGCGCTGATGATAATGCGAGCGGCACGGCGGCCGTAATTGAACTGGCTAAAATTGTAAAAGATTCAAAATTTAAAAAAAACAATTTCCTGTTTATTTGTTTTTCAGGCGAAGAACTGGGATTGTTAGGCTCAAAATATTTCACAGAAAATCCCACTGTTCCACTTGATGCGATTAATTATATGATCAACATGGATATGATAGGGCGACTGAATGACGCTACTAAAAAGATCATAATTGGCGGTTATGGAACCTCGCCTGAATGGAGTAGAATTCTGCCCGAAAAAACAAAATCACTTGTTGTAAAATTTGATTCCACCGGGATAGGGCCGAGTGATCATACCTCTTTTTATTTAAAAGATATTCCGGTATTGTTTTTCTTTACCGGAATGGAAAAAGATTATCATAAAGCCACTGATGACGTGGACAAAATAAATTTTGTTGGAGAGTACAGGGTAATTCAATACATTGAAAGCATCCTGAAAGAAACCAATAATGACCCAAAAATTGCCTTTTCAAAAACAAGGGAACCAAAAATGGAAACCGCCCATTTTTCTGTTACGTTAGGTTTCATGCCTGATTATTCTTTCTCAGGAAAGGGAGTCAGGATAGATGCCGTTATTCAAGGAAAAACGGCTGAAAAAGCCGGAATGAAATCCGGAGATGTTATTACACAGCTTGGAGAGTATCCTGTTAATGATATTTACGGTTACATGGAAGCTTTAGGTAAATTTAAAAAAGGGGATTCAACAAAAGCCACCGTAATAAGGGGCAACGAGACATTGAATTTCAATGTGGTTTTTTAAACAATGAATGATGAAATTGCGAATTGACAACGAGGCAATGCTGGGCGAATTTTTTGAGAATACATGTTTGCTGGGCATCGTTGCGTCTATGGAGCAATACCGGTTTTGCTGGCATTTGAACCAATTGCTCAACTTTGATTTCAGGATCAACAACAGTATTGAAATACATTTAAACAAAAAAGACAGGCACTATTTTTTCCCTATTTA
The DNA here is from genome assembly GCA_963741705.1 of uncultured Chitinophagaceae bacterium. Taxonomy (GTDB): domain Bacteria; phylum Bacteroidota; class Bacteroidia; order Chitinophagales; family Chitinophagaceae; genus Ginsengibacter. The sequence goes on from CAVUJE010000041.1 coordinate 4,082, forward strand.
TCAATACGGAAAACATGCAGGCACTATAAAACATTATTTGTATAACAATGAGAATGATGGCGAATACCTTCTGCCCGAATTCAGGCACCTCGATTTTTTGTGGCTGATGAAAGATGATGTTTTGCAGGACCAGGAATTATCTGTTTTGATAAGTTCGGTCAGGACGATACCCTCTGTTCAAATGGTGGTAGAACTGACCAATGAAAAAATTAAAAACAAACAACACCTAATCTTTTAAAATTTAATATTATGTGGAAAGAAGAAAACAACAAGCTTCATAAAAAATTTGAATTCAAGGATTTTTCTGAAGCATTCGCTTTTATGACCAGGGTAGCGCTGGCTGCCGAAAAAATGGATCATCATCCAAACTGGACAAATGAATACAATAAAGTAGAGATATGGCTTTCAAGCCATGACGCAGGCGATATTGTAACGGAAAAAGATAAAAAGCTTTCAGAAATTATTGATAAAATAGGATAACTTTTTGCTGCTTAAAAAGCGCAAAATAAAAATCATCTTTATTTGTTACTTTACTGTAGTAATGATTTAATGGGTAGCCACTTTCAGCCCAACTATGGAAGCTATAAGGGTGGTAAGAAAAAATATTCTCCAGAAATCAGTGGGTTCTTTAAAAATAAGGATTCCAACAATTGCAGTTCCGACTGCACCAATGCCCGTCCAAACTGCGTATGCAGTCCCAATGGGCAAAGTTTGCGATGCCTTATATAATAAGATCATGCTAAAGGAAAGGCAAATAAAAAATCCAACGATCCACCAAATGGCTGTTGTGCCTGAGGTTTCCTTTGCTTTGCCCAGGCAGGTTGCAAATCCGACTTCGAAAAAACCCGCTATTATCAGGAGAATCCAGTTCATTAAAATTTTTTGTTGAATTTGGGAATTTTCTAATTCAAAACATAAATTACTTTTTCATTCTTTGCTATAAATTTTCCAACGGGCTCTGCAAATTTTTCCAAACCACTTTGAAGAAAAATTTCTTTTACTTCACTAACGGAACCCGGATCAACTGCAATTAATAATCCGCCATTTGTTTGCGGGTCAGGAAGGAGAGAAAAAGCTTCCATTACATTTACTCCTTTTTCAAAACTTATTTTTTTGCTGTAACTGTTCCAGTTTCTGTAAGTCGCATCGGGGATAATTCTTTTTGAAATATATTCGGGTACATTTTCGATTAGGCATAACCGTGAGTAATTTAATTCAGCTGATAAATCACTTCCTTCGGCAATTTCTACGAGATGTCCCGCAATGCCAAATCCGGTAACATCCGTCATGGCAGTTACTCCTTTTATTTTTCCTAAAAGTTCACCTACTGAATTTAAGGCCGACATCTGATCAATCAAAACTTTTAGATCGCCTTCTTTTAAAACATCTCTTTTTTGGGCAGTCGATAAAATTCCTACTCCCAGAGGTTTTGTCAAAAAAAGCAAATCACCCTCGTTAGCTGTATTGTTTTTTTTAAGGTCATTAATTGTAACCAGGCCATTTACTGACAAACCAAAAAAAGGTTCTGCCGAATCGATACTGTGGCCTCCGGCCAGTGCTATTCCTGCTTTTGCGCAAATTGTTCTGGCGCCTTCAAGCACTTCTTTTGCAAGAGAAGAAGGAAGTTTATCTACCGGCCAGCCAAGCAGCGCTATTGACATTATGGGTTTACCACCCATTGCATAAATATCGCTGATGGCATTTGCGGCAGCTATCCGGCCAAAATCAAATGCGTCATCTACAATAGGCATAAAAAAATCAGTGGTAGAAATGAGCGCATTACCGTTGCCCAAATCATAAACTGCCGCGTCATCTTTGCTGCTGTTTCCAACCAATAAATTTTTGTCAGGAAATGTAAACCGCGAATGAAGAATTTCTTCCAGCACCTGCGGCGAAATTTTGCAACCGCATCCGGCACCACGTGAATATTGGGTAAGTCTTATTTTTTCTTTATTATTTGAATTTTCCAATCAGGGTTTATTTTTTCGTACTAAAATTATTTTTGAATTTTTATCCAGGTCGCCACTGAAACGGATTTCATAGATTTTGGCTCCTTCCCTGATAACAAGCAAGCCAGTATTAGGGGGAATACTTCCCAGGTTTTCAGCATACATTACCACTGATATAGAATCACCCATATCAGGCGTAAGGTAAATGGTTTTGTTATAAGCCCTCTCCAGCAAACCTACGCGCGGCATTACTACTTTCCCGTTTATCAGCACGCTCACCGTATCGCCATCAACTGTTCCATTATCATAAAGCGAGAAAACAAGACTATCTTGTACGATATCAACTGTCCGGATGGTTTCCAGTTTTCTTTTTGAAATATCAGCGGCGGCAGTAGGATTCGCTTTTTGAATTTTAAGTAGTTCCTCCTGTGCACGCTTTTGTCTTTCCAATTCTTCTTTTGCCTTTTGAGCTTTGGCAAGTGCGTCTTTTTCAGCTTGTTGGTTAGCTAACTCTTCCCTGGCTTTTTGCTCTTTAGCTGCTTGCTCCCTGGCTACTTGCTCGCGAGCCAGCCGTTGCTTTTCCAATTCTTCTTTTGCTTGTTGCTCGTGATATAATTTTATACGGGCAGCTCTGGCAGTCTCTTCCTTTCTTATAGAATCTTCTCTTGCTTTCTGGGCTTTTGCCAACGCATCCAATTCCTGTTGTTTTCGTATGGAATCTTCTCTTGCTTTCTGGGTTTTTGCCAACGCGTCCAATTCCTGTTGTTTTCGTATGGAATCTTCTTTTGCTTTCTGTGCTTTTGCCAACGCGTCCAATTCCTGTTGCTTTCTTATAGAATCTTCTCTTGCTTTCTGAGCTTTTGCCAACGCATCCAATTCCTGTTGTTTTCTTATAGAATCTTCTCTTGCTTTCTGTGCTTTTGCCAACGCATCCAATTCCTGTTGTTTTCGTATGGAATCTTCTTTTGCTTTCTGAGCTTTTGCCAACGCGTCCAATTCCTGTTGTTTTCTGTATGGAATCTTCTTTTGCTTTCTGAGCTTTTGCCAACGCGTCCAATTCCTGTTGTTTTCTTATGGAATCTTCTCTTGCTTTCTGAGCTTTTGCCAACGCGTCCAATTCCTGTTGTTTTCTTATGGAATCTTCTCTTGCTTTCTGTGCTTTTGCTAACGCGTCCAATTCCTGTTGTTTTCGTATGGAATCTTCTCTTGCTTTGGTATCGATCGCTACTGTATTCGGAGGAGGTGATAAAAATGCAAGATCCTTAGCAAGACCTAAGTCCTCTAATTTTTTTACAATAGGCGTGTTTCCGGGATCCTTCTTTTTTTCAAGCATCATTGTTCCTGTCAACGACCTGTATTGCTTTGTTGAATTAGTCTTCCATGTTCCGTTCAAAACGGGTATGCCATTGCGGGTTGATAAATTCAATGATGCAAACATTTTTACGCCCTTTGGCGGGGGCTCAGGAAAATTATTATAAACAAATTTTTCATCTTCAAAGGAAACTTCATCTTTCTTAATTTTAATTTTTACCATTTTTACCCCCACATTGTTTCCTCTTTCCGAAATAAAGGTGGTATGTGAAAACGCCTCATCTTTACCTTTAGTTTCATTGATGGCTAATTCAAAAGGGATGTATTCTTTTGTGGTATCATTATAAAGTTTACCGGTGTAAACGCCGGAAATATCCTGTGAAAAACATTGGCAGGGATAAATGAAAATAAGCAGGGCAAAAATGCGCAGTATAGTTATGTATTTTTTAAGACGCATGAATTGGTAGTTCTTAAAGTGAAGATGGTTATAAGCTGCACTAAAGTATTCAAAAATACATTATTGTACAAGTAAAAGCAATGCATTTTTTGCGTCGGTACTATCGGAGGAAACCTTTTGAAGCAACGTATCCAAATTATCCCGCTTTTGCAGGCTTTGAGCATACATTTTATCGTAATATTCCAACAGGATAAAAAATGCATCTTTTATTTTTTCTTCATTTATAAATTGAATCGTATTTTTTGTATTCAGCCCTCCCAGCCTTTTCCGGATTTTTAAAACACAATCAATTAGTACTGATTTTTCAAACGGGCCATAGATTTTTACAATATTCTTCAGGCGTTCTTCAAATGGGATGTCTAAAAAATACAATTTGCTTTCCCGCATCTGAAGCCAGAAGGGTTTGGGAATTCCCACAGTGCCTATGTGAGCACTTTCATCTTCTACCCAAACATAATTTTTCGTATTGCCATCTCCGTTATCCCGGCCGAAAAATTCCCACAATTGTAGTGCAAGCCAATTTTCAAACATTTCAGAAGTCGGTTGGTCTTTTTCTCCCAAGCTTCCAAACGCAGAACCTTTATGATGCGCCAAGCCCTCCAAATCAATAACTTTTTCCCCTTTTCTTTCTAATTCTTTTAAAACTTCTGTTTTGCCTGAACCGGTAAATCCGCCCAATACTTTCAACGAATATTTTTTTTCAAATTGAGCCAACGCCCATGTTCTGAAAGCTTTGTAACCACCATCCAACAAATAAATTTTATAACCATACAAATTCAAAAGCCACGCTACTGCGCCGCTACGCATTCCTCCTCTCCAGCAATGCACCAAAAATGTTTTTTCAGAATTATGATTCAAATTGCCGGGAGCAAAAATTTCTTCTACCTCTCCCGGTATGATTTTCATTCTCTCAGAAAAATAGTTGAGGCCATGATTCACTGCTGTTTGCCTGCTTTCTTTTTTATAAGCCGTTCCTATTATTTTTCTTTGTTCGTCTGTAAAAATGGGAACTGAAACGGCACCCGGAATATGGGCATGCATATATTCCGCGGGGCTTCTTACGTCTAAAACCGGGAAGGATTCAGAAAGTTTTAAAAAAATTTCTACATCAATTTTTTCAATTGGCATTAGCTAAATAAATAGTTTAATAGTTCCAGGTTTTTTAATTTAGAGTATTTAAATTAATAACTACATTATCATTTTCAGGTTTTATGATTAGTGCAGATTTAGCTCCGCCATTGGCAAAGGAACCTTTTTTTGCGATAACCGAATAATTCATCCCATTGAATTTAGCATCAACTTTATGAAGGCTAATTTTTTTAAAAGGCAGAATCGCATCTTTAGCAGTTGTCAATTCCATGAACCAATCCTCAGATTTTTTACCTGTAATTTTTATTTTTATATTTTGCTCATCCAGATCCATTACCATAGTTCCGTCAAAAGAGGTTAGCGGCCACGAGATATGTAGCTCATTCCCCGAATTCTTAATTTCAGGTTTGCTTCCTTTTAGCACTGTTTCTTTTCCATTCAAAATAACTTTAAAAGTCATGCCAGCGAGCTTATTTGCAGCGCTCCACCTGTTACCATCAACCAAAGGAAGCGTGAAAAAAGAAGCCTTCGTTGAAGTGGATTTTTGAGATAAATAGGAAGAGGCGAGATTTTCATTAAATAAATGAATATCACGAATACGCAAATTTCCGTTTTCCCATAAAATATTCATCCGGTAGAAGCGGCTATCAAACCAAACCGTTTGCACATCTTTCTTTTTCAAATCCTCATTTACTGAGACTGACGTTGCGGGTGTCACTTTAAAATTTTGACGAAACCATTTCCCTGATTCAGCCAAAGTTTCTACGGTTATTTTATTTTCATCTCTCAACTTAGCAATCAATGGCATTTGTATTTTGTAACCTTTCTTCATTGCTTCCCAGGTAAAAGAATTTTCCTGCCCCGCCTGCACGTAAGCAAAATTCAGGCATTCACCTTCGGTAAATTGTTTAAAATACCAATTCACCCAGGCCGAATCGCCGCCGCCAAATTGATACACTGGTTCAAGAGTAACCACTCCCTGCCGTTCGTTTCCTAAACCATTATCGTATTGTCTTACCGGATCGCTGCCCAGCATACGAAAAACAGGAACGGGAATTTGATTGCCTGCATTCTGAGCAGGCATGTAAGCATTCTTCAGGCTCGGATAATATGCCTGGTTCCAATAGCCACCCCATAAAGTGTAACCATCGGTTCCGATTTGATCTTTGCAATTGCACGAAGCAACAATTCCATATTTTTTGTATAAATAATTTAGCGTGTAAGCGTCAATAAACCATGAGCCAACAGACTTAGGATAATAACCGAAGATCTTTTTGAAATGTTCCATATACGTGTCTGCCAGTTTCTTACGTTCAGAAGGGGAATAACCTGTAGAAAAATCAACATCAGCGCGCGGGTCCCAGGAAGAATTGCCGCGCCATTTTAATCCCGCATCCTGCACGAAAGGTCTTGGCATTTCCCACCAGCCGCCAATTTCAAAAGAATCGGAAGGAAGAGGTTTTAATAATTCCTGGTAACGCGGATCCATCAGGGCATCATATTGCAGCAAAAAAGTTCCTTTAAGGTGAAACTTCCTCATTATCTCTATTTGCTTCACTACAGTTTGATACAGGACGTCTTCTGTAATCTTAGGATCACGCGGTTCGGTCAACCGGATGAAATTTATAATGTTAACAATTTTCGGACTGTTGCCTGTAGAAGTTAAACCTGGTTTCTTTTCAGAAAATGAAAATAAAATGAAGCAAAAACACAGTAAAGCAACAAATAATGCGCATTTATATTTTTTGGTCATAGTCGAATTTTCGAAATTGTTTTTCCAAATGTATCCGGCAAATTACATTTTGTTTATCGAAATAATTAATCCACCTCTTTCATACGAACTGTAAAATGCCTTAATGCCGGTGCTTCATATTCTATCTGCAAACCTTTTATTTCTTTTCGGTTTTTATACACTTCAATAATTACTTCGGCTACATAATCAATATGGCTCTGCGTGTAAACTCTTCGCGGAATCGCCAGCCTAACGAGTTCCATCGCCGCAGGAATTAATTTTCCATCTTCATCATATTTCCCAAACATCAAAGAGCCAATTTCCACTCCGCGAACTCCGCCTTCCACAAACAAAGCCCCAACCAACGCCTGTCCAGGATATCGATCCACCGGGATATGTGGAAGCATGGCTTTTGCATCAATATAAACCGCATGGCCACCCGCAGGCCGAATCACGGGAACATTTGCATTCACTAATTTTTCTGTGAGGTATTCAATGCTTCTTATTCTGTATTGGAGATAACTTTCCTCCATCACTTCCTTTAGCCCTATAGCAATGGCTTCAAGGTCTCTTCCGGCAAGTCCTCCATAAGTAGGGAAACCTTCTGTAATGATGAGCAGGTTTCTGCATTGCACCGCCAGTTCTTCATTCCGCAAAGCAATGAAACCACCGATATTAGCGAACGCATCTTTTTTCGCGCTCATCGTACAGCCATCCGCATAAGAAAATAATTCGCGGGCTATTTCCGGAATAGATTTTTCCGCATACCCCTCTTCCCGGATTTTGATAAAATAACAGTTCTCCGCAAAACGGCAGGCGTCAATAAACAAAGGGATTCCATGTTTTTTACAAATTGATTTTACTTCCCGGATGTTTTGCATACTTACCGGTTGGCCACCTCCAGAATTATTCGTAACCGTAACCATACAAAGCGGAAAGTTTTCAGCGCCTTTTTCTTCAATAAATTTTTCTAAAGCTTGTGTATCTACATTTCCTTTAAAAGGCGCAGGAACGGAAGGGATTTTTCCCTCTTTGCATAAAAGATCTACTCCTTCCGCACCTGAAAATTCAATGTTGGCACGGGTTGTATCAAATAATGTATTACTCACTATATATTTTCCTTTTCCGCCAGTTACAGTAAATAATATTTTTTCTGCCGCACGTCCCTGGTGCGTGGGAATTACAACCGGCATCCCGGTTATTTCTTGTATCGTTTTTTCAAAATGAAAAAAACTTTTGCTTCCCGCATAGGATTCATCGCCAAGCATAATGCCTGCCCACTGGGCGCTGCTCATCGCGCTGGTGCCGCTGTCGGTCAAAAAGTCGATCAGCACATCATCCGCATGAATCAGAAATGGATTATAGGCAGCTTCTTTGATAATTTTTTGCCTTTGCTCTTTGGTAGTAAAATAAATGGGCTCTACAGATTTTATTTTGAAAGGCTCGATAATTGTTTTCATGTAAAAAAGTTATCAGAATGATATAATCACTTTCGAAGATGAAAGATATTTTAGTAAAGAATGAAGAAGGGAAATGAGGAAAACAGACTGGCTTAGGTGGGTTTCCTGATAATATTAATCCAGAGAGGAATCATATCACAAAAATAATTCTATTTGAATGAAGCTATAAAAACTAATTCTTTCTTTAAAATAAAAATCAAATTATTTGTTTACTGGTAAACTAAAATAAATACCGGTACAATTCTTCTACTTTTCCCAATGGAACAACTTCAATGAGCTTGTTTTTCCCCAAACCTTTGGTGTTGTACTTACTAACAATTATTTTTTCAAAACCTAATTTTTCTGCTTCGGCAATTCGTTGTTCGATGCGGTTTACTGCTCTTATTTCTCCACTCAGCCCAACTTCACCTGAAAAACAAATTTGCATTGGCAACGCTACATCTTCATAAGAGGAAAGCAGCGCGCTCAACACAGCCAAATCGATAGAAGGGTCTTCTACTTTTAGGCCGCCCGCAATATTGATAAAAACATCTTTAACTCCAAAATGAAATCCACCGCGCTTTTCTAAAACTGCCAGCAACAATTGCAATCGCCTTAAATCAAAACCTGTATTAGTTCGTTGAGGAGTTCCATAAACACTTTGAGTTACCAATGCCTGCACTTCAATTAACAAAGGACGAATTCCTTCCATGGTTGCACCTATGGCCACGCCGCTTAATTGTTCTTCTTTTTGTGTAATTAATATTTCTGAAGGATTGGAAACTTCTTTCATTCCTTCGCCGGTCATTTCATAAATTCCTAATTCTGATGTGCTTCCAAAACGATTTTTTAAAGTTCGCAAAATACGATACGCGTAATGCCGGTCGCCTTCAAATTGCAACACTGTATCAACCATGTGCTCTAATATTTTCGGACCGGCAATACTTCCGTCTTTGGTAATGTGGCCAATCAAAAAAACCGGCGTGTTACTTTCCTTCGCAAAACGCTGAAGTTCTGCAGCGCTTTCCCTGATTTGCGAAACACTTCCCGGTGCTGATTCTATATAAGGCGATTGAAGGGTTTGAATCGAATCAACAATTACCAATTGTGGCCTTAGCTTTTTTATTTCTTTAAAGATGGTTTGTGTATTAGTTTCTGTAAGAAGAAAAAAATCTGCATTGTTAATTTGCAACCTGTCCGCGCGCATTTTTATTTGTTGCTCACTTTCTTCTCCACTAATATAGAGTGTTCTGATGTTTTTAAGTTGTAAAGTTGCCTGCAGAAAAAGTGTTGACTTCCCAATTCCCGGCTCGCCTGCAATTAAAACAATACTGCCTAAAACAATCCCACCGCCAAGTACGCGGTTGAGTTCTTTATCTTCAGTAATTATTCTTATTTCTTCGCCACTGGATACATCCTGGAGAGAAATAGTTTTTAATCCTCCGCTCATCCCGGAAAATTCTTTCCACTCAGATTCCTGTTTTTCATTTCCCTTTACAATTACTTCTTCAACAAAAGTATTCCACTCATTGCATGAAGGACATTTGCCTACCCACTTCGCACTTTCCTGGCCACAGTTGCTGCAAAAAAACGCAGTCTTTGTTTTGCTCATTTAAAAATTATTTTGAAAGAGTTGAAATTAAACAAGTATTACCAGCGAAGAAAAAATAAAATCAAAATATGAAATGAGAATCAGAATTGAATAACCAAAAAGATTTATAAAAACCCAAAATAAAAATCTCGAATAAAAGTTTGATTACTGTAAAAAGTAAAAGAGCCGGTATTACTACCAGCTCCTTGTACTTACTAACCCATTAAATTCTATTGCTAAATTACAAATTGCAGTCAGATTAACAAATTAAATTTCGGGGATGTGAATAATTTTTCTATCCCTTCACATATAATTGCAATATTGGCTATCGAATTTATTAAATATTGATTATCAATAATTATATGAAATAGCTACTATTTTTTGACGCAAAAAAATTATTTTGTCAGATTTATTTGGTTTATATTGTAAACTAATTTATTTTTGTGTCTTATTTATATAAAATGAAAGAAATAATTACTGGACTTCTTTTTTTGGTTAGTTTTAGTGGAGTTGGGCAAGTAAAAATAAGTGGTAAAATAATCAGTAATAAAAAAATTCCTTTGGCAGGTGTTAGTGTAAGTATTGTTGATTCTTATGACGGCGCCACAACAGATTCTTCAGGAAATTATTCATTTACTACCAGCGAAAAAGGAATACAAACTTTAAAAGCAACAGCATCGGGTTATAAACCATTTGAAGAAAAAATAACTATAGTCTCTTCGCCCATAATTTTAAACGCAGAATTAAAAGAAGCAATCACTGAATTAAAAGCTGTCGTTATTAGTGCCGGCACATTTGAAGCCAGTGATGAAAAGAGAGCCACTGCTTTAAGCCCGATTGATATAGCCACAACAGCCAGTGCAAACTCGGATATAACCGGAGCGCTTAAAACTTTGCCCGGTACTCAGCAGGCAGGGGAGAGCACGGGCTTATTTGTAAGAGGAGGAACCGCCGATGAAACAAAATATTATATCGACGGAACACAGGTAAATAATTTTTACTATAGCAGCGAACCCGGACAATCGTCACGTGGAAGATTTAATCCTTTTTTATTTAAAGGAACTATCTTTAGTTCAGGAGGATATTCGGCTTTATATGGCCAGGCGCTTTCCTCAGTGCTTTTGTTAGAATCTATAGACCTTCCGGAAAAAACTTCTGCAAGTTTTGGCCTTTCTTATTTAAATGCCAATGCAGGAATTCAAAAACTCTCGAAAAATAAAAAATCATCCTGGGGGGCTACTTATAGTTATACTAATCTTTCCCTCGTATATAATGTAATTAAACAAAGATTCGATTATTTCAAAGTGCCAATTGTTCACCAGGCAGATGCTAATTTCCGGATTAAGACTTCTTCAACAGGCATGCTAAAATATTACGGAATGTTTAGTTCCACCAATGTTGGATTCAGGCAGCAGGATGTTGATTCTCTGGATATGAAAGATGCATTCGGTTTAAAAAACCTGAACATTTACCATAATTTATCCTGGAAAGAATATTTTGGAAACGGATGGAAAGTAAATATTGGAAGTTCGTATAGCAACAACCAGGATAAAATAAATATGGAATTGCAGGATAATGAAAATCAAAAACAGGAATTGCCTGACAATACCATTATATGCTTATAAAAATTTTAAGTTGATAAATAATGGTAATTATGCGAATGCAAAAGTTGTTTTTGAGAAAAAATTAAAATCCCTGAGCGCTATTCGTTTTGGAACAGAAGATAATTATAGCGATGAAAAGTCAACATATAAAGAATACGATGGAAGCAACTATCCCCAAAATGTAAAAGAAAATATTCTTTCGGGCTTCGGCGAAGCAGATATTTATTTGACTAATAATATTGCCGCCAGGATAGGAATCCGGGCGGAGCATTCTAAATTAATTGATGAATGGAATGTGGCTCCGAGAACTTCATTTGCTTATAAGTTTGCCAACAAAAGCCAGGTTTCTTTAGCTTATGGAGCTTTCTACCAGGATCCGGATAGAAAATACTTGCCTTCGCTTAATGCTTTGCATTTTCAAAAAGCCACTCATTATATTTTGCAATATCAAAAAATTACCAAAGACCGGACTTTCAGAACAGAATTATTTTACAAAAAATATAATGATCTTATAAAAACCACAGGCGCAAATAATGAAAGTTTTAAAGCTATCAATAACGATGGTTTTGGAGATGCCAAAGGAATTGAATTTTTTTGGAGGGATAAAAAAACATTTAAAAATTTTGATTACTGGATTTCCTATTCTTACCTGGATACCAAACGTGATTTTTTGAATTATCCTTTTGCTATTGAACCTTCCTATGTTTCAAAACATACGGCATCCCTTGTGCTTAAAAAATTTATAGTTCCTCTCAAAACACAATTCAATTTGTCTTATACTTATGCTTCCGGGCGTCCTTATTATGATATTGTATATAATAATGATCAAAATAATTATTCTATAAAAGAACAAGGCCGGACAAAAAGTTATAATAATTTGAGTGTAAGCTTTAATTATCTTCCAACGGTACTGAATCCAAAGGCAAAAGCATTTTCTGTTTTTGTGCTTTCTATTACAAATGTTTTAGGATTTAATAATGTATATGCTTATAATTTTTCAGTGAATGGACAAAACAAGGTAGCGGTAACTCCACCTTCTAAAAGGTTTATTTACCTGGGATATTTTGTGAGCCTTGGTATAGACAGAACGCAGGATGAAATAAATAATCATTTATGAAGCTGATTGCTTAATGCCGGAGGCTGAATGCTGAAAGCGGAATGCAGGAAGGACAGTCGTAACTCTTAATAAGAATTAAAGATGGAAAAAGTTATCAGGTATGGGGTTTGAGGTAAGAGGAATTTATACTGAATAAATTTTATAATCTTTAAAAATCAAAATCATGGATCAGGAAACAAAAGACAATCAGTTATTGAAGATTGCTAAAAGAAGGGCCACTTTTAAATACCATGCGCTCATCTATTTTATTATGAATTTAATTTTCTGGACAATATGGTATATCAGGCTTAAAAATAATCCGGGGCCAAATCCTGGAAAATATCCTTTTCCCTGGCCTGTGTGGATAATGTTGATTTGGGGACTCGGGTTACTGTTTAATTATTTATACGCTTACAAAAGCCGCAAAACAGCGGCAGAAAAGAATATCAAAAATTAAAAATAAACAATAATTAAAAATCGACAAAATGAAAAAAACAATTTTAATGGCGCTTTTATTTGTTGCGCCGTTATCAATTTGCACAAAGTAGCCAAATATGAAACTGCAATGAAAAACAAATATCAGCAATTGGATTCGCTAATGGTAAACAATTATGTGAAACTTGGCTAATAATTTTACAAGGATTGCCGATGCAGAAAAAACACAATGGCTTCCTTATTACTATGCAGCTTATTGTTATACTATGGATGCTTTAAGAGAACAGGATGTTTCAAAAAAAGATGCTATTGCTGATAAAGCAGATACTGCACTTTAATAAAGCAGTAACATTTTAGGAAAAGAAAATTCTGAGACAGCGCTGATAAAAAGCCATGATTGCCACTGTTCACATGACTGTGGATCCGCAAAGTGGTACATGACAATATGTCGCAGCCATCGGTGAAAATATTCAAGAAATCAGAAACCCTTGGACTCGACAAATCCGCGTCCTATATTATTTCAAGCTGAAAGTAAGTTTTATACACCGGAACAATTCGGCGGAGGCAAAGATGAAGCCAAAGAAATTATTCGACAAAGCAAATACACTTTATTCAGAATTTTAAGCCTGAATCAGATATTGTCTCCGAGCTGGGGTGAACCGCTTTGATTATTTTCTTATCTCAATACAAATAGATTTTATGCCAACAGGAAATAAAAATGTCTGAAAAAGAAAGCCTTGAATTGATCACGTTCAATGATCAACCAAGCAAAGGAAAAAGTAAATGAATCCGGAACTTTCTATTTATTGTGGGGATGGATCATATTATTTTGTTGCGTTGTTCAGTTCATGGTGTATATTTTTTTCAACAATCCAAATGTTTATATTGGTTTTCAACATGGGTGGTGCTCATTGTTCAGGTTATTTATATTCGGAAAAATAGAAAAAGAATTTCGCGTATAAAACCTACATGGGTGAAATAAACGGTTATGTCTGGCTAGTGTTTTTTATATGCCTGATGCTTATGATTTTTATAGATTGGCATTTCAACGCCTATAAAATTATTAACCCCTTACTGTTGGTTTTGTATGGAATGCCAACATTTTTATCAGGAAAAATTTTAAAATTTAAGCCATTGGTTATTGGCGGAATTTGTTGTTGGTTGTTCTCAGTCATTTCTGTATTACACTCCATTGGATTACCAGTTGTTATTGATTGCTTTAGCAGTCATTAGCCGCATGGATTATCCCGGGATATGTTTTAAGGCAAAATTTTAAAAAAGTAATAAAAGACAGGAATTAAAACAGCCCGGAAATGATTTTCTAAACACATTGCAAATAAGAATAATGCAGTTTAAAGAACTGGACCCCATATTACACTCACAATTGAGGCTTGCTGTTATGTCACTTTTAATAAGTGTAAAAGAGGCAGAGTTTACATTTTTAAAAGAAAAAACAAATGCAACTTCCGGAAATTTAAGTGTACAAATAAGCAAACTAAAGGAAGCCGGATACATTGATATTACCAAACAGTTCAACAATAATTATCCACAAACAATCTGCAAAATCACTCCCGCCGGAATAGAAGCTTTTGAAAATTACGTAAAGGCATTGCAAAGCTATATGAAATTCTGAAAAATAAAAATTTCAATAATTATTTGTTTACTGTTACATTTGTTTAAATATAATTCAATAGATTTATATTGCTCCTTAAAGTTATAATATAGGTTTAGAAATATTAATACATTTTTTATATTATTAAAATAAAAATATAATAATTTATTTGCAATTTTGGAATATTCGAATAGATTTGGTTAATATTAGATAGATATGAAAAAAATATAATCGTCAAGAGAAATGTCCTTTTGTAGTTTTATTGGCTATTGCGTTCCTTGCATTATTCGTTCCTTCACTTTCTGATTTTGATGGACAGGTAAATATAATTCTGCAGATATTACATGGATACTTGTTGCTACAGCGCTTGTTTTTTTGATGACACCCGGTCTTGCTTTTTTTTACGGAGGAATGGTTCACAGAAAAAATGTGCTTTCTACAATGATCAAAAGTTTTGTAGCCGCCGGAATTGTTAGTGTCTTGTGGATTACTGTAGGATATAGTTTGGCTTTTGGAGATTCAATTGGAGGAATTATTGGAAATCCTCTTACCCATCTTTTTTTTAAAGGAGTAAATTCAGGTGCGCCATGGAGTTTGGCACCGACAATTCCATTATTATTATTTGCGTTATTTCCAATTGATGTTTGCTATTATTACTCCCAGCCTTGTAGTTGGAGCCGTTGCAGAAAGAACAAGATTTTCCTCGTATATTCTTTTTATTGTTCTTTTTAGTTTATTGGTGTATGCTCCTATAGCTCACTGGACCTGGAATCCGAAAGGATTTTTATTTAAAATGGGAATTCTGGATTTCGCAGGGGGCACAGTAGTTCATATTTCTGCCGGATGCGCAGCACTTGCAGGGGCAATCGTTCTTAAGAGAAGAAAAGTACATAGAGAACATAAAGAAATTCCACCTGCAAATATTCCATATGTACTAATTGGAACCGGATTGCTTTGGTTTGGGTGGTTTGGTTTTAATGCAGGTTCTGCCTTGGCGGCCAACTCTTTAGCCGTTTCTGCATTTGCCACTACAAATACTGCTGCCGCTTCTGCCGGATTAGCCTGGATGTTTTTTGATGTTCTGAGAGGAAAAAAACCTTCTGTTCTGGGATTTTGTATCGGTGCCGTTGTAGGACTGGTTGCAATAACCCCTGGTTCAGGGTACGTGGCAATTCCACAAAGTATTTTTATTGGTTTTTTAGTGCTATTATTTCAAACCTGGCAGTTTATTACAAATCAAAATCTCCTCTCGATGATACTCTGGATGTTTTTCCATGCCATGGAATTGGCGGAATTGTCGGAATGATCCTGACAGGCGTTTTCGCTACGAAAACTATTAATGCCGGGGGAAACAATGGATTATTTTATGGAAACCCGACTTTCTTTTTTACCCAGTTAAAAGGTTTGGGAATTGTAATCGCCTATAGTTTTTCGGCCTCCTATGCAATTTTTAAATTTATTAATTGGGTGATGCCAATGAGAGTAAGTGAAGCAGATGAAGAATTGGGATTGGACGCTTCACAACATGATGAAAAATATTTCCAGGGAACATTGTTAGTTAGGAATTCAGAATCATCGATTCCGGGCAGGAATTGACAATTGAATCGCCCCAGGCTAATGAAAAAATAATACACACTCCTGTTCTTACAAAACGTAATAGTACTTTTTCCAAAGAATATATTAAAGAAAAGGAATCTGAAAAGAATACTCAAGTATTTCTAAACTTCAAAATAAAAACTTTAAAACTCTTTATGGCTGACTGAGCATAAACAAGAAAGGGAATAGCTTAATATTAACTTCTGTGAAAAGTTAACGGCTACACCCTTTCCATTTTTAATCTTTAATTCTACTACAATGTTAAGAAAAATTTTGACATCATGTGCCATTTTGGGCACATTTAACTCTGCTTATGCACAAACGGATTCTGTAGCTCCGGTTTCACCTACACCCACTATTACCGGATCTGTTGATACTTATTTCAGGTACAACTTCGCTAATCCAAAAGATGGAATGACTAACAATTTCACCAGTTTTACCAATTCTCAAAATTCATTTCAGCTTGGAATGGCAAGCATCCGCGCTGACCACACTTTTGGAAAAGCCAGCGCCACTGTAGATTTAGGTTTTGGACCTAGAGCCGAAGAATTTTCTTACGGCGATCCAAGTCATCCAACTTTATTTGCCGTAAAACAGGCTTATCTAAGTTATGCAATCAGCGATAAGTTTAAGCTAACCATGGGGAAATGGATGACCCATATTGGTTACGAATTAACTGATGCTTATCTCAATCGTAACTACAGCATGGATTACATGTTTTCTTATGGGCCATTTTCTCATACCGGTTTAAAAGCTGATATAGGTCTTGGTGCTAAAAGCGCGTTGATGCTTGGAGTAGCTAACAGTACGGATGTAGTTGCTGAAGCAGGTTCAAGAAGATATGCTTTAGCCCAGTTTAGTACTGCAACTGCAGATGATAAATTTGCAGCATACGTAAATTACCAGGGATCCTACGGGGGGGCTTTTAGTACTTCTCAGTTTGATGTAGTACTTACTGATGCAGTAACAAGCAAATTCAGTATAGGTTATAATGGAACTGTTCAATCTGTAAAACCTGAAGGAGGATCAAGTGCCAGTTGGTGGGGTTCAGCTTTATACTTCACTGCTGATCCGACCAGTACTTTTGGTATCACATTGAGAACCGAATACTTTGATAATAAAAAAGCAGTGGTTGGTGCACCGGCAACCGGCATTTTCGATGTAACACTTTCACCTAATTTCAAAGTAGGAAACCTTACTATCATTCCTGAATTAAGAATTGATGCAGCGAAAGATCCTGTTTTTGAAAAGAACGACAATTCTTCGACCAAATCTACTGTCACCGGTATCCTTGCTGCTACTTACCATTTCTAATAACCAATTTATTTTATCAAAATCAAACACGCAATTATGCTGAAAACAAATAATCAACGAAAAAGCAGGATGTACTTTTTCATAAGCTTCGCCTTTCTTTTTATTATAGGATTGATAGGGTTTCCTTCCCATGTTTCAGCGCAGGGAACTCCTGCCGCACCAGAGCCAGCTCTTCCACAAAATGTAGCAAATATTATATGGCTTTGCCTTACAGGGTTTTTAGTTTTCTTTATGCAGGCAGGTTTTGCTATGGTAGAATCAGGAATGACCCGTGGGAAAAATGCCGCCAATATAATGATGAAAAACCTATTGGATTTTTGTTTTGGAGCCATTTTATTTTGGGCTACAGGTTACGCAATTATGTATTCCAGCGGCGATTCAAATATTTTTGGATTTGACACTGCGTTAAGTTTCCTGGGAACGGCTAACGCGCCCACAGATATGGCAGGATATAGCATAAGCGCTGCCTGGTTGTTCCAGGTTGTATTTGCTGCAACTGCCGCCACTATTGTGTCAGGGGCTATGGCTGAAAGAACCAAACTAATCTCCTACATCATTTATTCATGCATTATTTCAGCAATCATTTATCCTATTAGTGGCCATTGGATTTGGGGAGGAGGATGGTTAAGCGATATGGGTATGCGTGACTTTGCCGGCTCTACGGTAGTACATTCGGTGGGTGGATGGGCTGCTTTAGCCGGTGCTATAATGGTTGGTCCAAGATTAGGCAAATACAATAAAGATGGTTCAGCGAATGAAATAAAAGGTCATAATTTGCCTTTAGCTTCTTTAGGTGTATTTATTCTTTGGTTTGGGTGGTATGGATTTAACCCGGGATCAACCTTAATTGCTGTTGGTGGTGTCGCCCATATAGCCGTTACTACTACCCTCGGAGCCGCCGCAGGAGCTATAGCTGCATTGATTACTTCCTGGATTAAATTCAAAAAGCCAGATCTTCCTATGACATTAAATGGCACACTCGCCGGTTTAGTTGCCATTACAGCGCCCTGCGCTTCAGTAAGTACAGGTTCTGCAATTATCATAGGCCTTATCGCAGGCATATTAGTTTTTTATTCCTGTCTTTTCTTTGAAAGAAAATTAAAGATTGATGATCCCGTTGGTGCCGTAAGCGTTCATGGAATTTGTGGTGCATGGGGAACTCTTTCCGTGGGTTTATTTGGCCAGCGCGCAATTGATATTCAATTTTGGGATAAGGACACAGCCATTTCTAATGGATTATTCTATGGCGGAGGTTGGCACCAGTTTGGCGTGCAGGCTCTTGGTGTTGTTACAGTTTTCGCTTATGTCTTTGTTTCAATGCTGATTATATTTTTTATCATTAAATCAATAATTGGATTACGTGTAAGTGATGCAGAACAAATTGAAGGTTTGGATATTGGAGAACACGGGAACGTTGCATACGGTGGCTTTATGATGGAGCCCGAAACAATTAGTTAAAAAAATAAATAAACTATTTTTTACCCCACACTAAATTTTATGAACACACATAAATTTTCTTTGATTAATAATTTGAATAAGAAAAATCCAAAGCGAATATTTTCAATTTTAGCTATTTTTCTTTTAATTTTTATCGCTATTCCATGTATTGCCCAGGATCCGACAGGGGCAAATACGGGCACAATAAATGATATCGCTGCTTCAACTGCAGGCAAGCCAACTCTCCAAGAAGTTGGTGCTGCTACCGGTCATAACCAAATTGCCATTAATATAGTATGGACCTTGATTGCTGGTTTTCTTGTTATGTTCATGCAAGCTGGCTTTGCAATGGTTGAAACCGGTTTTACTCAAAAGAAGAATGTAGCCCATACCATGGGAATGAATTTTATGGTATATGGTATTGGTATTCTCGGATTTTGGATCTGCGGTTTTGCTATAATGTTTGGTGGTGGATTTAATATTGCCGCATTAGGTGGAATGCCAGGAGTCATTCCACATGAATATACTGTTAGCCTGTTTGGACATGATTTTGGCTTGGCTGGCCATGCCGGATTTTTCCTGAATAGTAAAGTTTATGATGTGGGGATATTTACCCTGTTCCTTTTCCAAATGGTATTCATGGATACAACAGCTACTATCCCGACAGGATCTATGGCTGAAAGATGGTCTTTCAAATCATTCATTATTTATGGTTTCTTCATTTCAATGTTTGTATATCCATTGTTTGGAAACTGGGTTTGGGGTGGTGGATGGTTGTCCCAGCTTGGTGTAAATTTCGGGCTTGGGCATGGAGATGTTGACTTTGCAGGTTCTTCAGTAGTTCACATGGTAGGTGGAATGGCCGCGTTAGCAGGTGCAATAGTGATTGGGCCACGGATAGGTAAATATGGAAAAAATGGAGAAGTTAATACTATCCCTGGTCACAATATTCCAATGGCGATTGTTGGAACATTTATTTTAGCCTTTGGCTGGTTTGGCTTCAACCCTGGCTCTACATTAGCGGGTGGCGATTTCAGGATTGCTATTGTTGCCACCAATACTATGCTGGCAAGCGCTGCTGGCGCTTTTGCTGCTTTAATGTATATGTATGCTAAAGGGCAAAAACCAGATCCTGGTATGTTATGTAATGGAATGCTTGCCGGCCTCGTTGCCATTACGGCGCCATGTGCTTTTGTAAATTCTCTTTCTGCAATAATAATCGGTGCAATTGCAGGCTTGTTGGTTATTCTGGCCTACAATTTTATTGACCGGAAATTAAAAATTGATGATCCTGTAGGAGCTTTTGCTGTTCATGGCGTTAATGGAGCATGGGGATGTTTAGCCCTCGGACTTTTTGCTGATGGCTCTTATGGAGATGGATGGAATGGAGTTCCGGGTACAGTAAAGGGATTATTTTATGGAGATGGCAAACAGTTCCTTGCCGAACTAATAGGCGTGCTTACCTGTGCAATCTTTGTATTTGTAGTAATGTATGTGTTCTTCAAAATCTCAAACAAAATCACCCCGTTAAGGGTAAAACCGGAGGATGAAATTGCCGGTTTGGATATACCTGAAATGGGTGTTCAGGGTTATTTGGGTTAGTCAATAATTTTTCTTCAGGCCAGGCCGAATCTTGCAGCCTGGTCTGAAGCTTTTTGAAATCAAAAAAGAATATCTGTAATGCGTGAACTTGTAAGAAAAGCGATAGATCCTCTGAAAATCTTTTTCAATGACAGCAGGTCCACAGGGATTCTTTTATTATTCTGCGCGCTTGTATCTTTAATGTTATCAAATTCTTTTTACGGGTTATCCTACCGTTCATTCTGGACTTCGCCCATTCATTATGGAAGTCATATAAATCTTCCTCATTCGGGACTCAAATGGATCAATGATCTTCTGATGGCTATCTTTTTCTTTTTTGCAGGAATGGAAATAAAAAGGGAATTATTAGATGGAGAACTTGCAGGTTTTAAAAAAGCTATCCTGCCTTTTGGAGCAGCGGTAGGAGGAATGGTAGTTCCTGCGTTAATTTATGTTTCTTTTAATAAAGGAACTTCTTTTGTTCATGGTTGGGGAATACCCACTGCTACAGATATTGCCTTTTCATTAGGTATCGCATCGCTTCTTGGAAAACGTGTTCCCGCAAGCATGAAAATATTCCTGATGGCGTTAGCAATAATTGACGACCTGGGAGCAATTGTAGTTATAGCACTTTTCTATGGCAGTGATATCAATTGGCTGATGTTATTATTTGCATTATTTGTTTATTTACTGTTGTGGCTTTGCAATTATCGAAATATAAAACCCGGAATCATCCAGATTGTGCTCGCGTTAGCCTTATGGTATATAATCTTTAATTCGGGTATTGAAGCCAGTATCAGCGGAGTAATGGTAGCATTTGCTATGCCGGTAAATTGCCTGCCAAAACTTGAAAATGCTATTCATAAAACGGTCAATTTTATAATTCTTCCTCTTTTTGTATTGGCAAATACTGCTATAATTGTACCAGCCGATATAAGTGCTTTTAATAGTCCGATAAGCATCGGCATTATTATGGGTTTGGTAATAGGTAAACCTGTTGGCATATTCCTGTTTAGCAAGATAATGATCAAGCTAAAAATAGCTAAATTGCCTTTGAACACCAATTTAAAGCATTTAATGGGAGTTGGTTCATTGGCAGGTATAGGTTTTACTATGTCGATTTTTACCACAACCCTTGCTTTTACCGGCGAAATAAACCGCGATATAGCAAAAATATCAATATTGGTTAGTCTTGTTTTATCCATTCTTATCAGCAGTATCTATTTTATGATTCTGGAAACAACCAAATCAGTTAATCCTGTAATAAAGAAGCCGCAAAGAAGAATTTCAGCCAACGGCATCGCAATTGGATAAAAATAAAAAAGAGAAATTTCATGTTATCTACCGTACTTATAATTCTTGCTATTCTTTTTGCCTGTATTTTTTTGGCCTGGCGTGATGATAAAATTACATCTCTTGAAAAACGCGTTGAATTTCTTGAACAAAAGATAAATAAAAGATTAGTAAGCCGCCTTCTTTTTGTTGAATTAAAATCGGTTAACAGCGTGTTGGATACGCTTAATAATTGTTTTTACCAGATAGATGAAAATGGCGATTACGATGTAGATACAGAATATCGCCTTGAGGACGTAACTGATGAATGGTGGGAATCTTTATCCAAAGGAGAATTGGATATTGTAAATAAAATCCGCTAAAATATCTTTCCCGAAATAAAAAAGTTGCTTATTTGTTAGTTTACTGTTCAGCAATTACGAAAGCAAAACTTCATCTAATTGCTTTTCCATTTTTACCAACGAGTCCACCAGCCCTGGGCTTAAAATTTCAGATGTACTATCCCTGGCCTGTGTGGCATACCATATCAAAACCATGGAAATATAATCCTGCATATCTTTTCCGGCAAACTGCGTTTTGAATTCAAGTATTTTTTCATTGATGGTTTTCAACACTTTCCTCACGGTTTCTTCATCTTCCGGCAAAATTTTAATTCGATAATTTCTGTCGGCTATTACGATATTAAGAGGAATGAGTTGCTGGCCTGCCATTTTTTATTTGTTTAAAATTCCAATGCATTTATCAATCGTCCTGATATAACCATTAATGCTTTTTTCAAAATCTGATTTCTCTTTTCCTTCAAGCTGCCCTGTGGAAGTTTTTAAAATATTCACCTG
>CAVUJE010000042.1:0-33754 GCA_963741705.1 uncultured Chitinophagaceae bacterium
TTTATAAATTCCTTTGCTCCCTCGATTGTATATTTTCTTTCGCGTAGCAAATGATAGATCATCTTCAGATTTTTTATGTCTTCCGGCCTGAAAAAACGGTCTCCCTTTTTATTTTTTTTCGGTTTTAAAATAGAAAATTCTTTTTCCCAGTACCTGATCAGCGAAGTATTTTCATTAAACATATCCGCCACATCCCCGATAGAATAATATTGCTTTTGAAAAAGAACATCGTCTTCCGGAACCTTTACTACATCAGGTTCTGCATTGTATTCTTTCAAACTTTTTCTGCCACGTTTTGATTTTGGCTTTATTTGTTGCTTTACTGCTTCTTTGGTTTTGTTCTTTTCAATTGGATCATCGTCAAAAGAAAAATCAATTTGGGTAAGTGGCATATTATATTAGATTTTGAGTTAAGTTATCTAATGTTTATCGAATCCAGCTTCTTATAATTTTGATTTATAGTATCACGAACCATCTTAAAATTAAAAACGTTCTGTTTGTAAATGCCCCTAAAGCAAATACCTTTGCCCCGTTACAATTTTATCATCAAAGATACCTTCTTAAAAGGCAAACAAATCTTTAAAATTCTCATCCTTTATGATGAACAGTGGAGAAATAAGACAACATTTTCTTGATTTTTTTGAAAAAAAAGGGCATCATATTGTTCCCTCGGCGCCGATAGTAATTAAAGATGATCCTACATTACTTTTTACCAACGCAGGGATGAACCAGTTTAAAGAATATTTTTTAGGAAACAAAACTGCGCCTTATGCCCGCGCCGCTGACACTCAAAAATGCCTTCGCGTAAGCGGAAAACACAATGACCTGGAAGAAGTGGGTGTAGATACTTATCATCACACGATGTTTGAAATGTTGGGCAACTGGAGCTTTGGAAATGCAATTGGAAATCCTTCACCCTATTTTAAAGAAAACGCAATTGAATGGGCATGGGAATTGCTTACTGAAATTTATAAAATCCCTGTTGAAAATTTATATGTTTCTGTTTTTGAAGGTGATGAAAAAGAGGGCTTGCCACAGGATGAAGAATCCTTAGATATCTGGAAAAAATTAGTTGATAAAGACAAAATAATTTTTGGAAACAAGAAAGATAATTTTTGGGAAATGGGCGATACCGGCCCATGCGGCCCATCAACTGAAATCCATGTGGATTGCAGAAGTGAGGAAGAAAAAAATTTGATTCCCGGGAAAGATCTGATTAACAAAGATAATCCGCAGGTGATTGAAATATGGAATGTAGTTTTTATTCAATACAATCGAAAAAAAAACGGCTCATTGGAATTATTGCCCGCAAAACATGTAGATACCGGGATGGGTTTTGAAAGATTGGTGCGGGTTTTACAAAATAAAAAAAGCAATTACGATACAGATATTTTTACCGGAACGATTGCTGAGATAGAAAAAATTTCTGGTAAGAAATATGATTATTCAGATACGAAAGAAGCCGTAGCTTTTCGGGTAATTGCAGATCATATTCGTGCTATTTGCTTTCCAATAGCTGATGGACAATTGCCTTCAAACACCGGCGCAGGCTATGTTATAAGAAGAATTTTAAGAAGAGCGGTAAGGTATTATTTTTCTTATCTTGATGTAAAGGAACCGTTATTGTATAAACTGGTGCCGCTGATTGCAAATCAATTTAAAAATGTTTTTCCTGAGTTAGAGAAGCAGAAAGATTTTGTTGGGAAGGTTGTGAATGAAGAAGAAGATTCTTTCTTAAGGACACTTGGTAAAGGAATAAATACAGCAAACGAAATATTCAGTTTCTTTAAAAGTTTGGTAGTTTATCCACACTCATTGAATGTCCCGATAAATGTTTCTCCTCCACAGATTATCCAGGAATTAATTTTATCAAACAATGATATTTCATCTCACTATTCAATAACATCTAAGACAATTAATGGAAAAATTGCTTTTAAACTCTTTGACAGGTTTGGATTTCCATTTGATTTGAGTCAACTAATTGCAGAAGAAAATGGTTTTGAATTTGATGAAGTAGATTTTGCCGAAGGAATGATTCAACAACGAGACCGTTCCCGTGCGGCAAGTGTTGTAGACGCAGAAGATTGGGTTGTGCTAAATGAACGAAGAAGGAAATGGTTTTGTAGGATATGAGAATTTAGAAACTGAAAGCAAAGTTGTAAAATACAGGAAGACAAAATCTAAAGGAAAAGAAAACTATCAAATTGTTTTAGACACTACGCCTTTTTACGCTGAAAGTGGCGGCCAGGTGGGTGATACGGGCGAGTTGATTTTTGGCGAAGAAAGAATTCCGGTTATCAATACTAAAAAGGAAAACGAACTCATCCTACATTTTACAGAAAAGTTTCCTGCAAATATTGAAGCAAAAGTTATTGCAAAAGTTGATGTGGAAAAAAGAAAAAAAACAGCCGTTCATCACAGCGCCACGCATCTGATGCACGCAGCCTTGCGGAAAGTTTTGGGAACTCATGTGCAACAAAAAGGAAGTTTGGTAAACGCAGATTACCTGAGGTTTGATTTTTCTCATTTTAGTAAAATGACTAAAGAAGAAATTGAAAAAGTTGAAGCAATAGTAAATGAGAAAATCAGGGAAAATATTCCTGTAGTGATAAGGCAAATGCCCAAAGAAGAAGCTTTGAAAACCGGGGCAATGGCTCTTTTTGGAGAAAAATATGGTGACCTGGTGAGAGTGGTTACTATGGACGAAAATTATTCTATCGAACTTTGTGGAGGTACACATGTAGGCAACACCGGCGAATTGGGAGTTTTTAAAATTATAAATGAAACTGCCGTTGGCGCTGGTTTACGTCGGATTGAAGCGGTAAGCGGTAAAGCGGCTGAAGATTTTATCAATAAACAACTGGAAGAACTAAATTATTTAAAAGAGCAATTAAAAAATCCTAAAGACAGTCGCAAAGCATTAGAAAATTTGTTGACAGAAAAAGAACAATTGAATAAAACGGTAGATCAATTGGAAATACAAATTCTAAATACAGTAAACGAAGAAATAAGCAAGAATTCTATTTTAATAAATGGCGTAAATTTTATTGGCGAAGTTGTTTCAGTTTCCAACGCCGATGCATTAAAAAAACTGATTACTCTTCTAAAAGGAAAAGTAAACGATTTCCTGATCGTATTAGCCG
Source organism: uncultured Chitinophagaceae bacterium (assembly GCA_963741705.1). Lineage (GTDB taxonomy): Bacteria > Bacteroidota > Bacteroidia > Chitinophagales > Chitinophagaceae > Ginsengibacter. The sequence continues at coordinate 3,144 of CAVUJE010000042.1, forward strand.
CAAATATCGATGGCAAAGCGAATGTGGTGGTTGCCATTGATGAAAATGTGGTTTCGTCAAAGAAATTAGATGCGGCTAAAATTATAAAAGAGCATGTAGCGCCATTTATTAAAGGTGGGGGGGAGGACAAAAAACATTGGCTTCTGCCGGCGGCCAGGATGTTTCAAAATTGGATGAAGTATTATAAAAAATGTAAAGGTGATTTTATAAATTCAGCAATTTATTCGCCAACAATTTTATGTTAACGTTAAACTATTAATCGTCAAAAAATCTTGCTATTTATTTCGACAGTTTTAATTTGAGAATTCAATATTTAATATTTAAAACTTATTAAAAATGAAAGCAAAATTTTTACCGGCTCTATTAGCCGTTAGTTGCATAATGCTTCCCAGAGCGGATTTTCGCAACAAAGACAACATCAGAACAGAAAAAATGAAGAAATCGTTATCAGCAGAAATCCTGCAGATACCGGGAAAAACAATAATCGAAATTGACAGCAATGTAGTGACGATAAACGGCCAGCCACTTGAAGATTATAAAGGTGATGTAAAAGTGTTCAAAAGAAATTTTATGGGTGGAAATGGTCACGGATTTATTTCACCGGGCCCACAAAGTTTTATGTTTAATGAAAATTCCGGGAATGCTTTCCTTGGTGTATTATCTGCCAAAACAGAAAAAGGTGCTATCATCAATAATGTGCTCGATCATAGCAGCGCAAAAGAATCAGGATTAAAAAAAGGCGATATCATCACTAAAGTGAATGATAAAGAAATAACATCGCCCGCTGATTTAAGAAATGTAATCGGGAGTTTTAATCCGGGAGATGAAGTCACTATTAATTATTTGCGCAACGACAAGAAAAACTCGGTTAAGGTTAAATTAGGCAAATCGCCGGCAAATGTTCGAAGTTTTAATGGCATGAATGAAGATTTGTTGAACCAATTCGGTAATGGAAATAATTATAATTTCAGAATGCTTCCGATGCCACGTGGAAATTATTTTAATTTTAACAACGACCGTCCTCGTATGGGTCTGGAAATACAGGACACGGAAGACAGCAGTGGTGTAAAAATTCAAAGAGTTCTTCCTGATTCTCCAGCCGGGAAAGCCGGTTTAAAACAAGGAGATATTATTACAGAAATGAATGGGGAAAAAGTAAATGACGTTGATAAAGTGAGGTCAGAAATTCATAATGCCGGAAATAATAGTGAGTTTAAAGTAAAAGTTTTGCGCGATAAAAAGGAAATGAATTTTGACGTAATTCTTCACCGGCCATTAAAGACAACGAATATCTGATAATTTAAAAAAAGCCGCAGTGCTATAACACGGCCATAAATTTGGCCTTATTGGCTTTTTTATTTCCTTGCTTACCTTTACAAAAAACAAAAAGATGAAAGCATTTTTAGGAACAGGTTTATTAGGTGCAGGTTTCGTAAGAGCCATGATCACCAAAGGCGACCAGGTGCAGGTTTGGAACCGTACAGCTTCCAAAGCAAAAGATCTGGAACAATATGGCGCAAAAGCATTTGAAAATATTGAAGATGCGGTGAAGAACGCAGATGTGGTTCATATCGCATTGAAAGATGACGCGACCGTTGATGAAGCTTTGGCAAAAGCAGAAGAAGGATTTAAAGCAGGAGCGATCATCGTTGATCATACAACTACTTCAATAGAAGGCGCCCGGCAGAGAACTGAAAAATGGACAGAGAAAGGATTTCAATTTCAACACGCGCCGGTATTTATGGGACCTAAGAATGCGCTGGAAAGCACTGGCTACATGCTGGTTTCCGGCGATCAGGATCTTATAAAGCAACTTGAAAAACAATTATCTGCCATGACAGGAAAGTTGATAAATTTTGGAGATAAGGTCGGCAAAGCCGCCGGCTATGAAACTAATGGGAAATCTTTTCCTGGTTGGATTTAACGGAGCGTTAGCGGATACCCTTGCATTTTCCAAGGCAGTTGATATTTCACAGAAGAAGTCTCTCAATTATTTTCAGAATGGAACCCGGGCGCATATTGCCTTCAAGGCTACAACGCATGGCTGGTGATGATTTCAGCGATCCTTCGTGGAGATTGGAAATGGCAAGAAAAGACACCGGCCTTTTTTTAAAAGAAGCGGAGAACAAAGGCGTTAGTTTAAATGTAATTCCCGGAGTTGCAAAGCTGATGGATGAATGGATCGAAAAAGGCCACGGCAAAGAACGACTGGACAATTATTGGAAAGTTAGGATAGAAAAGTATTTCGCTATATTAAATAAAAAGGAAAAACAAGTAAATCCTTTTTAGAGGTGTTTGCAATTCACCAGTTTTAATGCGTTAGGTGGTAATTTAAGGTCTTTAAATAGGCATAAATTTTGATAATAATTTCGTTTATTCATTACCGTTAGATTTCTCATTGGCAAGAGATGTATTGCAGTAAACGAAGAAATAAAGGTGATTTTTATTTTGATATCAACATTCAATACCTGCTCTTGCTGCGTGCAGATAAGAAGTATGGGTGCAGACGCTTTGATTTTCTCTGCCAATGCACTCAGCAAAATCATAATGCCCAACACAATAAATTCGATTGTATTATTTGAGCTGTTCTAAACTAAAACTTCTAAAGATTAAATTGTCATTCATGTCTTCCAAAAATTCAATTCGATTTTTAGCAGTATTTTATTTACAGTAAAGCAATTGAGGAGATAAAAAAAAATCGTGCAGTATTTTTTTAAAAAGATTGTCTTAATTTGTTCTGCTAAAACAACTTGATATGAAAAGAAGAAATTTTATGCAGCAGGCAGCGTTGGCTGGCGCTTCTGTTTTTACCACAGGTCTGGCCACAGCCTCTGGCATCAGCAAAGAGAAAAATATTTTTCCAGATAAAAAAAATGGAGGCATTGGCGGTGAAATTCCTTTTAACATGAACTATGCCATCCATGATGGCATGTTTAAAAATAACGGCGGCAACAATTTTATTGACCAGATAAAATATGCCTATGATATGGGTTTTCGCGCTATTGAAGATAATGGCATGAGCGGAAGGCCGGTTGCTGAACAACAAAAGATTGGTGATGCGCTTGCAAAACTGGGAATGGGCATGGGCGTTTTTGTGCTTGATAAAGGAGGCAATGGAGCCAACACGCTTGCCGCCGGGAAGCAAGAATACATTGACATTTTTTTAAAAGGATGCCAACAGGCGGTTGAAGTTTCAAAAAGAATAAATGGTAAATTAACAACTGTAGTGCCGGGGGATTTCGAAAGAAATATTCCTATTGGTATTCAAACCGGAAATGTGATAGAAGCATTACGCAGGGGTGCTGAAATATTGGAGCCACATAATATTGTAATGGTGTTGGAAGCGTTGAGTGATACACCCAATCTTTTTCTTCGCACGTCGGACCAGGCTTATGAAATCTGTAAAGCGGTTAACAGCCCTTCGTGCAAAATATTATACGACATCTATCACATGCAGAGGAATGAAGGCAATCTTATTAATCATATCGATTATGCTTATGATGAAATAGGTTATTTCCAGATTGGCGACAATCCCGGCAGGAAGGAACCGACCACCGGAGAAATCAATTATAAAAATATTTTCAAGCATCTGCACAACAAAGGCTACAAAGGAATTTTAGGAATGGAGCACGGAAACTCAATTCCCGGCAAAGAGGGCGAACTGGCACTTATAAAGGCTTACAGGGATTCTGATAATTTTATGTGATAAAATATTTTAAATTTTTTTCGCCACCAATTGCGCTAATTTTCATGATTAAAAAAACACTTTTAATCAGTAAACGAATAATTAGTTAGGATTTTTATTTTAATAAATTGCCTGATGTAAAAAACATTTAATGATTTCGACCTTGATAAATTCAAAATTTATCTCAATCTTCTTTACCGTTAGTTTTCTTTTCACGCATAGTTTATTTGGCCAGCAGAAATTTGTTTTTGAAAAGCCGGAAATGGGTTCGCCATTTACCATTTCCATTTTTGCAAATGATTCAGCCAAAGCCGCTCAGGTTGCTGAATCCGCTTTCCATTGCGCAGATTCTCTAAATACTATTTTCAGCGATTACATAGACAGCAGCGAACTCAACCGGCTGAATGCGACAAGCGGCGAAAACCGCTATGTGTCTGTATCTCCTGCATTATTTGACATTTTAAAATATTCATTGGAAGCAGCGAAGATAAGTGAGGGCAGTTATGATATCACCATGGGGCCCGTTGTAAAACTTTGGCGAAAAGCCCGCAAAGAAAAGGTATTGCCAAATGCTGATTCCCTTAAGAATGCTATGGGTAAAGTGGGTTATCAATACATTCATTTAGACATCAATCAAAGATCTGTATGGTTAGAAAAAAAAGGAATGTTAATAGATTTGGGAGGATTGGGAAAAGGTTACGTGGCACAGGCGGCATTGAACATTATTCAATCAAAGGGTTTTAAATCTGCTATGGTAAATGCCGGTGGCAAAATAGCTATAGGCAGCGCGCCGACGGGAAGAGATGGCTGGCGCATAGGCATCACCGTGCCGGAAGAAAAAGAAGAATTAATGCCTCGCATGTTATTACTAAAGAACACATCTGTTGCTACTTCGGGTGATATTTATCAACATCTTGATATCAATGGAAAAAGATATTCTCATATTATTAATCCAAAAACAGGAATGGGAATTACAACGCAGCGAAACGTAACCATAATCGCAAAAGACGGAGCTATTTCTGACTGGCTTGCTACGGCTTGCAGCATTTTATCTAAAAAAAATCTTTTGAATTAATAAAGAAATTTCCCGGCGCAGCTTTATTGATTTCAGAAATAAAAGATGGAAAATTGATTCAAAAAAGTTCGCCGAATTTTGAAGGATACCTGGAAAATTAAAATCAATAGCTAATTAATTTTTATTTACTTTAAAATCATTCCCTCTGTTCCATAGGAACAATAGAATTGAATTCATTAACAAATTACCGCGCATCAAAATATTTTTTAACCAAATTAATTCTCTCTGTATTTATTCTTTATCTTCATCAGCAAAACGTTTGGCTTGCTATGTTTAAAAAAATAACTACACTCTTATTTTTTATATTCTCAATTAACAGCTTAAGTGTTTCCGCACAGAGTGATTCAACCAGCGAGTTTAAAATCTATGAACAACAAATCGAGGGAACTCCTGTTTCTTTTAAAATGATTCCCATACCGGCGGGCACGTTCAAAATGGGCAGCCCAGAAAATCAAAAAGGACACCAGCCTGATGAAGGGCCCGCTTCACAAATAAAACTAAGTGCTTTCTGGATGGAAGAACATGAGGTAACTTATGATGAATACGTTTTGTTTTTGGATGAAGGGCGCGATACAGGGCCGTTGCCTGATGGCGTTACAAGGCCAAGTCCACCTTATATTGATTTCACTTTGGGCATGGGAAAATCGGGTGGCTTTCCTGCAAACAGTATGACACAATATGGAGCCTTAATGTATTGCAAATGGTTGTACAATAAAACCGGTATTTTCTATCGATTGCCCACTGAAGCTGAGTGGGAATACGCCTGCCGCGCAGGTTCTGATAAAATATATTCTTTCGGTGATGATGAAAAGGAATTAAAAGATTATGGATGGTATGCCGCGAACAGTGCCAATAAATATCACAAAATAAAACAACTAAAGCCGAATGCATGGGGGCTGTATGATGTGTATGGAAATGTGGCTGAATGGACATTGGATCAATACCAGGAAGATTATTTTAAACAGGTTAAAACCGATAAAACGGATCCTGTAATTCAACCCAAAATAAAGTATCCTATCACTTTGAAAGGAGGCCATTTTCGTGATGAGGCCAGTGATTTGCGTAGCGCATCAAGGCTCGCTTCCAGCCGTAAATGGAATGCCCGTGATCCGCAAATTCCTAAAAGTAAATGGTGGATTGCTGACGCACCGTTTGTTGGTTTTCGAATTGTGCGCCCGCTCCAACAACCTTCGGCAAGTGAAGTGGATCAATTTTTTACACGTGCCTTAAACCTGGATTAAAATTTTAAACAAAAAGAAAATACATAAATCTTCAATTATTTTTTCATCCCAAAATACAATTGTATGAACCTTGACAATTCAAAAAATAACCTGCCTTCCCGGCGCGATTTTGTTAAAAATTCAACACTGCTGGCCGGTGGGCTTCTTGCCGCGCCAATGCTTTCAAAAGCCAATTTTTTTTCCGGATCAGATGATGTAATTAAAATTGCGCTGATCGGTTGCGGTGGCCGTGGAACCGGCGCTACGGTTCAGGCTTTGAGCACCAAACAAAATGTACAGCTCATCGCGATGGCTGATGCATTTAGAGACAGGCTAGATAGCAGTCTTAAAAATATTTTGGAAGAAATGGCTGAAACAAAGAGCCGTGTAAATGTGAAGGAAGAAAATAAATTCACAGGTTTTGAAGCTTATAAAAAGGCCATCGCATTGGCAGATGTGGTGATTCTTGCAACGCCTCCGGGTTTTCGCCCCATCCATTTTGAAGAAGCTGTGAAACAAGGAAAGCAAATCTTTATGGAAAAGCCTGTAGCCACAGATCCGGCAGGCATACAACGTGTGCTGGCGGCGGCACAGATTGCAAAACAGAAGAAACTAAACGTGGTAGTTGGCCTGCAAAGAAGGTATCAGACTTCTTACCGCGAATTAATGAAAAGAGTACATGACGGAGCTATCGGTGAAATTGTATCGGCACAGGCATGGTGGGATAATGATGGCGTCTGGGTGCATCCACGCCAGGAAGGATGGACAGAAATGGAATACCAGATGCGCAACTGGTATTATTTCAACTGGCTTTGTGGCGATCACATCACAGAACAGCATATCCACAATCTTGATGTAATCAACTGGGCGTTGGAAGCATATCCTGTACAGGCGCAGGGCATGGGCGGCCGTGAGGTGCGTAAAGGAAAAGATTATGGTGAAATATTTGATCATCATTATGTAGAATTTCATTATGGAAACGGCGCTATCTTAAACAGCCAATGCCGCCACATAAAAGGCGCGATGAGCAAAGTGGATGAATTGCTGATAGGCACCAAGGGAAAAGTATTTTGCGATGAAGCGCGCATCACGGATAACAAAGGCAAAACCATTTACCAGTTTGATAAAAAATTAGAAAACCAGCCCTACCAGGCCGAGCATGATGAATTATTTGCTGCTGTTGCAAAAGGGCGAATTTAAATTCTGGGATGCTGAACGTGCAGCTAAAAGCACCATGACGTCTTTGTTGGGCCGCATGTCAACTTATTCAGGGCAGGTGATAGATTGGGAACAGGCAATCAATTCAGGACTCAATATTATGCCTGAAAAGTATGCTTTCGATGCAACGCCACCTATTCTTCCTGATGAAAACGGGCTTTATCCCGTTGCTGTGCCGGGTGTGACGAAATATTTTTAAGAGATTGCGGTTTGGCAGTAAACAAATATATTTTGAAGATTTCTATTTTGCCTTTAATATAACGGTGAAGTATAAACGTAAAATGTTAGAAGGTGGCATCTTTAAAAAGGTGTCACCTTTTTTTTAAACAAATTTCCATTCCAAATAATTTGTATCAGAATTTTATCGCTTTAATAAGAGCAGGAAAGTTGGCTTCAAATTTCGCAGGTGTAAAATCAAGGCAAAAGTTATTACTTAAATAATTTACGGTGCCGGGCAGGCTTTGCCTTAGCTCAATAAGCCTTTTCTTTTTATCATCAAGGTCGCTGGAATCTCCTTGCCTTTGTTGTATTCTTTTTTTAAGCTCTTCTATTTTCTTATCTATTGCCATTTGGGTATCGTCAACATAAAATTCATTTTCCAAAAATATTTTATCAGTATAGCACGGAATAAATTTTTTGTCCCCATAAAACTTTTTGAAATTCAAAGTATTTACTGTTTCTATACTCACCCAGCCGGAAGTAAGGCTGTTGTCGGATACAATGGAAACAGTCGCATTTGTATTTTTTATGCTTGCTATTATAAAATCATTGATGTCAGTGCCGGCAAGCATAGTATCGGAATCGAGTATTACCTGGATTTTTTCCGCTTCCAGCTTTTGTTTTATTACGCCCGCTGTATCTCCATCGGAATGATTATAAGAAATAAAGACACTTACTTTTTCTGCCGACTCTGTTTTTTTATTTTCGAGAGCGGCAGAACTTTCCACTACGTATTGTTTCACCTGTTCATTTTCCGGGGTCACCTTAAGGTTTTTTAACCAATCGCTGTAATCCTTAAGCGCAAGCAATTGCTCATCAATTCCGGAAGCGCCAAAGTAAGATTCGTTGAGGCGGAAAGTGGTGGCTATCAATTGCTGCTGTGGCTGTTTATTTCGTTTGATCGAAGAAAGATTGAGCCATATTTTATGCAAATAGAAGTACAATCTTTCCTTTGTAGCGTCATCCTTTATTTTAAATGCATCATTAACAGTTGTAAAAACATCGAGCAGTTTTTTCTGTAAGATAATCTCTGTATGAATTCTTAATAAATTAATACGCAGGTAACGAATGGTATTGTTATAATTATCAAAATCATTTGGCAGTATAGGGTTAGCGCTATTTTTGCCATCGGTGCAGATGATCCATGTTTTAAGATTGTAATTTTTTTCATTGATTTGGTAAGGGATGTATTGACAGTAAAGTTTTATCCTGTCATCAGGCAATCCTGGAATGTCTACTTTTTCAAAATGTGTTTTGCTGATGTCAATCTCAGATGTGTCCAATTGCACCAGCAGAACCGGTTCGCAACTTATCACTTCGTTTTTTATATCCTTTGAGTCAAAAGTTTTTTTGCCTTTGGCAGTAGCCCAGTAATAAGCTTCTTTTAAATGATTTCCTGCATTTATCAATGGCACAAAAGGCATCAGCTTGTTCCCAACTTTTAACCGGACCGGACACAACAGGTATTTATCTATCATTTCATAGAAGCCTGTAGCCAACGTTTCGGCATCAGATTTCTTTTGAACTTGCAGGCTTTCAAAATTATCGTTTACGCCAACTTCAAATTTGGCCATGCATTTTCCATCAGACTGAAATCGGCGGAAAAGAATACGCGAGCGGACAGGGCTGCTAAAAAGAGATTTGTAAAAATGATCCTCTTCCAGGCCGCAAAGGTTGATCACACTTTTTGCATTGCAATATTTTTTTTCATCATCCCATGGCCCGAGATAGGGTGTTTTGCGGTCGAATATTTCACCAAAATAACGCACACGGTTATTGCCATTGCTTCCTGCGTTGGCCCAGTTCGGTTTCTCTGTCCGGTTTGGATCGGCTTTCATGTAGCGATAATCAAACAATGGAAATTGTATGGTAATAAACATAAAAGATCAGGCTTTTTAAAGTCACCTTCTATACAAAACTTAGTCCTCCTTCCAGGAAAGTCATTCCCTGGAAAGAAGGACTGGTTTCCTTGTTGTTGTCAACCTTATAAAGATAATAAAAAAAGATAGTTGTGCAAGTTGATAAACTTTAAAAAAATGAAAAGACACTTGCTTTTTTCTACCGGCTAATGATCTTAAAGAAGATGCCACCAGCACGAGGTGAGTAGGTTAATTTTTCGCTGCCAAATGTTATTTAGATAAAGAAGTATTTGTTTAATTTTATTCATAAGAATACTTAGAGAACAATTTATTAAAGTGCGACTTAAAGATTTCTGATTATAAAATGTAAATTATGAACAAACCTGATTATATAGCTCAAAAAATTCCGGGAAATATCAGCATAGATGGCAATATCAAAAAAGAGGTTTGGCAAAATGCAAAATGGAGCAAACGCTTTGTAGATATGGTTAGTGGCCAGGCCGGCATGTATAATACACAAACTGCCCTGCTCTGGAACGAGACGCTTTTATATATCGCCTTCATAGCCGAAGAACCTTTTGTAGAGGCAAAACTCTCCGAAAGGGACAGCCTGATCTTTTTAGAAAATGACCTGGAAGTTTTTATTGATGGCGGTGATTGCTATTACGAGCTGGAAGTAAACGCCCTGAATACCGTATATGAAGTGTTTTTCATTTGGAAAGATGCCTATAAAAAAGGCAGCAGGTTTGATATTTCGGAATTTGATGTGCATCATCCGCAGGCTTACACTTTTGGCGGCAACTCCGACCGAAGCGACACGACGTTTTGGAAAGGCACACATCCCCGCGGTATCCGTTGGGCATTTACCCATTTTGATATGCCCGGGCTGGAAACTGCTGTGAAAATTGACGGCACATTAAATGATAATTCTGACATTGATAAAGGCTGGAGTTTGGAAATAGCGATTCCCTGGAGCAGCCTTCATATTTTGGCGAATGGCAGAAGCATTCCGCCCGCCAATGGTGATCGTTGGAAGATGTTTTTGGGAAGATTTCAAAAATTAATTCATTCAGGAACGGAAATATCGCATCCCGCAATGGCATTGAACAGTCACGGTATTTATGATACACATTTACCTGAAAAGTGGAGCAGCATTGAGTTTATGGCTTAAAATAAAAAAAGGGAGAATTTGTTCTTTTACTGTATTTAATTTTTTTTAAAAATTTGTCTTAGAATGGATTTCGCAATACCAAATACTATGGGTTTTTCCTGAAAAAACAGCAAAAAAGATAAACCAATAAGTACCAATTCAAACAACAAAAACTTCAGGAACTCGTAAGAGAATTGGATACAGGTTTAAAATAAGTTTTAATTTCATATTAGCGTTTCTTATAAATCGAAATTGTTTTTATGCAGGAATTCATAAAAGCAGCACAGTCGGGGGATACATCTGCCTGGAATATTATATACAAGCAGCATTACCCGTGGTTATATGCAGTGGCTTTGCGCCTTTGCGGCAATTCTCCGGAGGCAAAAGATGCTGTACAGGACACTTTTATACAAGCCTACCTGAACCTGCATCAGCTAAAGGAAGACACCGCTTTTCCAGCCTGGCTAAAGACAATACTTTTCCGATGTTGTTATAGTTATTCAAAGCCTAAAATAACAGTAGAAAGTATTGAGAATTTCCATATTGAGAATGACAAGTTCAGGGACGATGAAATAAATTATAAGCTGGATAAATATGCTGAACAAACCAGTTTGTATGAAGTGCTCGCGCTTATTCCCGAAACATTAAGAAGCGCCGTATTGCTTCGTTATTTTTCCGGATGGAAATCTTATGAACAAATAGCGCAAATACTATCTGTGCCAATAGGTACTATCCGTAGCCGCTTGAATGAATCCAGGAAAAAAATGACAGAAATCTGGATGAGACATAACACAGATAATGAAAAATCTTTTAGAGAAGCCGATGAATGGAATCACTTTTACGGTAATTATTTCGGAACTGTTCACACTTCATTACACAGCCGCGAGAAATTTACACAGCATCTCGATAAAAACCTGCATTTGGTTTTCACGAGTGGTAAAACTGCCTATGGCCGTAAGTTAATTGAAAAGGAAATTGAAGAAGATCTTTTACACGGAAACAGTTTCGCAGAAATTGAAGTTATGACCAGCGGATCTATTTCAATAGTAGAAGTTAAAAATATCAACTCAAAAGAATATCCTGCCCGTTGCCCGGAGAGCGGCATATTTGTACTTTATCGCAGCAACAACAAAATAAACAGGCTAAACCTTCATAACTCTCATTATTTTTTTTTCTAAAATCGAACTTTTTAAACTTTCTCTATCTCCTTTAATAAAAAGGAAATCATGAAAAAGAAAATTCAATGCAGCTTATTGGCTGCAATGCTTTTTACCGCAATGCCGGTATCAGCTCAAACTGCAGAAGGCACATCCGCCAGCCAGTTGAAAATGCTTTTACAGCTCAAAGGTTTTTGGGAAGCTAAAACCGCTATCATTAAAATCGGTGATAAGGAAAATACAATCCCTTATTATGCTGATTTTAAAACCACGGCAGACAATAGCGGGCTATTGATGAATGAATGGGCAACAATACCAGGCGCAGGAAAACTAAACGGAACTAATTTGGTTGGTGTAAATCCTTTTGATGGTAAAGTTCATTGGTTCTCTGTAGATAATATGGGAACTGCTCATGAGCATATTGGAGCATTTTCCGATGCCAGCCATTTTTCAATGGTTTATAAAGGAATGCAGGATGATAAAGAATACAAGGAAACTATTACCATGGAATTGGCCAGCCAGGATAAATTGAAATTGAATATCATCGCCCTGCTGGATGGTAAAGAAATAGAAACAGTTTCAGCAATATTTCAGCGGAAAACGGGCAAGGGAAACAAATAATTATTTTGATTTAAATTTTGTTTTATGAATGCAATACCGCGCTTCAGGTGGGCAGCTTTGTACGCTACCATATTAATTGGTAATAACATTAACGGCCAACCAAAAAATATAAACGCTAACGCCATGGTTAATTCTTTTTTAATTGAACAAACAGAAATAGCTGCATGGCGCGATTTGATTGACGCAGCGCCAGACTCATTCCAAATCATTAATGGATTAAGGCACAAAAATATCGGGGGCGGAATGGCAATCAATTTTCAAAAGGAACCCATTCCCCTTTTCAATCGCGTAATAGGGCTCGGCCTCGAAGAACCGCTTACTCAAAATGTAATTGATGAGATAAAAACATTTTATAACCATCACGAAAAATACATTGTTCATTATTCGCCGCCGATGCATCCTGTTGATGCCGATTCTCTTTTAAAACAAAATGGATTCTATCTTGCAGGCTCATGGGAAAGAATCGTAAGAAATAATGTGGCGTCGAACAAAGATGAAAGCAAAAACGATTCAATTGAAGTGCGGTTGGTAGATTCAACCTCAAAGGAAAGCTGGGTGCAATTTTTAATAACTACCTATGGTTTTAATTTTTATGAATGGCCGCGCAGCTTTGCTTTGCGCAAAGGCTGGAAACATTATATCGCCTTGCGCGATAATAAAATAGTCGCTTGCCGCTCTTTTTTCATGACTAAGGAGAAAACCGTTTTTTCCGGAGTAGATGCGCCTGTACCCGGCGTAATGACTTCTGATTATGCTCCCGACTTTGCCATCTGGAAACGAGCCATACGGGATGGCTTAAAGGAAGGCGCGATCTTATTTGTTGCTGATATTGAATTGCCCGACAAAGAAAAAAATAAAGCGGCGTACGATGGCTTCAAACAGTTAGGATTTCAAATTCCTTATACCCGTTATCATTACAGACTTAATAAATAATTTTAGTTAGCTATTCAGTAAACAAACAAATTTCCCCCATTCTTATTCCCGATAAAAACTGGAACCAAATTCCCGCCAAAGATTAAGTGAATAACAAATATTATTCTTCTTCGGCATTGCAGGAAAATGCTAATAGCCCATGAACAGAAGAAACCTTTTTTCCCTAAAAACTTTTTATAAACTATTAACTTAAAAGAGAATTAATTTTAATTCGCAAAGTTCAATAGTTCTCCCTTCACGAAAATTGAAAAGGTTTGAATTTCAATAAATCGATAAAAAATGATAAGACTAAAAAGAACCAATTCAAACAACGAAGACTTCAGGAAACTCGTAAGGGAATTAGATATGGATTTAAAAATAAGGGATGGGGAAGAACACTCCTTTTATTCTCAATTCAATAAAATTGACCTGATAAAATATGCAGTAGTGGCTTATGATGAAGGCAGGCCTGTGGGCTGCGGCGCCATAAAAGAATATGCTGAGAAGACGATGGAAGTAAAACGAATGTATGTGCCATCGACGGAACGTGGAAAAGGAATCGCCTCATTGATTTTACAGGAATTAGAAATATGGAGTAAAGAAATGGGAATTGAAAAATGCATTTTAGAAACCGGGAAGAAACAACCGGAAGCAATCCGGCTTTATGAAAAAAATAATTATGATATTATCTCCAATTTTGGGCAATATAAAAATGTCGAAAATAGTATTTGTTTTGAAAAACAATTATAAGGTTAAAAAATTGTTATCGTGCTCTGGACACCAGTGAGTGAAATAAAGACCAGCTCTGGTAATTTTAATATCTTTCACATCAGAAAAAATTTTTACTAAGGCAATACCGGGCTTAAATAAAAAACAATTTTTAAAAATGATGACCGTTAAAAAGAGCTTAACCTATCTTTTATTATTACTGCCAACGATTTGTTTTTCACAAAAAGATACTATTGATCTCACTCATTTTTTGAAACCTTTTTATGATTTTTCTTCTTTGCCTCAATATGAAGCAAATACTTATTGCGCTGAAGTTTCAGCTTATGACAGAACCGGCGGAAATGATGATGGCTTCAGTGGTACTTATTGCTTTATAAGAAAAAATGCAGATAGCTCATTGGTAATCTTTGAACAGAAAGGCCCGGGTGTTATCAACCGCATCAAGGTGTACTAATTTGTTTCTAATCGCTTCTTTAAAAATACAACGGAGATTTCTCATATAGACTCCAATGGAAGGATAAGATTTAATTTTACCAGACTGAAATAGGAATTTTTCAAATGAGGATAAAAATTCTGGTGTAACTGTTGAGAATAATAAGCTATGTTTTTTTGAGCCAATAAAACTTTTTAGATGATTTGCAGTAGTTGCATTAGATTCAGCACTCGAAAGGCATCCTTCCTCAATTAAATTCTCAGCATAGTCTTCAATCTGTTTAGTGATATTTAATGATCCGAAAGATGATGATGAAGTGTCATCAGAATGCTTTCTGTTGTAATACAATCTGTCAAATTCTTGCCAGGTGAAATCGCGTCCTAAATCTTCAATTATTTTATCAGTCTTTTTTGAATAATAAAGGATATCGTTAAATTGTTTTTTTTAATCCCTTCAGAGATGATATACTTTAAATTCCTGTTCAGTAAATCCACCCTGTTTGATAAAAATAAAATTTCCGTTGCCAGATCACTCTTATTTTAACTGGAAATTTACCGTTTTTTTATCCGGATAATTATATAAAGAGGCTTTTGAAGTTGCTTCCATAAAAAATAAATTTCATCAACAAATTTAAAATTGCAGGAAAATATTGCTTTTGTTTCGTTTTACAAAAGAAACATAATTTAACTGATAATCAATGTTGTAAAGGCTATTTCTTTTATTTTTTGCAAAAAATAAAAATAAATGAAAGCATAAAGCACCTGACTCATAATCAGATGGCCCCACAATAAGAAAGGTTCAAGCGTTTAAGTTTGAAACTTTTATTATTTGCAATAAAATTCATCAAATGTTATAGAAATTTGTAGTTTTCTTTATCTCTTTGCTTAAGCAAACTGAAAATGTTTTTCTTTTTTATATAAAGTTTTTCTATTTTTATAAGGATTCCGCGATTGGCCAACATTGTATTTTCTTTTTTTAATTATTGCTATTACAGATATGAAATCAAAAACTTTTCTATTTATCATATCTTTTGTTATAGGTATCTTATGCTGGGTATCATGCAATCAGGGTACCAATGAACAAGATCAGCGTTTACCCGCTACTGTTAGTTATGATTCTGATATACGACCTATCCTTTCTGATAAATGTTTTAAATGCCATGGCCCCGATGTGAGTAAGCAGGAAGCCGGTTTGCGACTTGATTATCCAAAATATGCTTATGCTCCTTTACCGGAAATGAAAGGCGCTTTTGCTATTGTGCCGGGCCAGCCCGAGCAATCTGAATTATTTAAAAGGATATCTTCCACCGATTCATCTTATATGATGCCATTGCCTTCATCTCATCTGGGTGCGTTGACTCCTTACCAGGTTAAATTATTTGAAAAGTGGATAAAGCAGGGTGCCAGGTACGAAAAGCATTGGGCGTTTGTAAAACCCAAAAAAGCACCTTTGCCCGAAATGAAAGATAAGGCATGGCCTAAAAATGAAATTGATTATTTCATTTTAAATAAACAGGAGGAAAAAGGGTTAAAACACAATCCTCAGGCTGATAAAGAAACTTTGCTGAAAAGGGTTTCTTTAGATCTAACCGGCCTTCCTCCCTCAATAGAAATGATGGATAAATTTATGGCCGATAAAGATCCGAAGGCTTATGAAAAATTAGTGGATGAACTATTAAACTTACCCCAGTATGGTGAAAAGATGGCGCTTCACTGGATGGATGTTGGCCGCTATGCAGACAGTTATGGTTACCAGGATGATAATATAAGGACCCAGTGGCCATGGCGTGACTGGGTGATACACTCTTTTAATGAAAATATGCCTTACAACAAGTTTCTCACCTGGCAGATAGCAGGCGATTTGCTGCCCAATGCCAACAAAGAAGAAATACTGGCAACCGCTTTTTTTCGAAATCATAAATACACTGAAGAGGGCGGAATCATTCCTGAAGAATACAGGGTGGAATATAATATTGATAAAGTGAAAACTTTTGGGAGGGGAATTATCGGCATGTCTGTAGAATGTGCCCAGTGCCACGATCACAAATATGATCCTATTCCTCAAAAAGAGTATTACGAGCTGTATGCTTTTTTCAATATTAGCAAAGAAGCGGGTTTTGAGGGCGATGTGGGTGTATCCAAGCCAGCCAAAAAACCAATACTATTAATTGATAGCAGTGATATCAAGAGCCTGCTTTCTTTTATCAATAAGAAAGATACCGGGCAATTGATGGTTTCGGTTATGGGTGACCCTGATACACTTCGCAAAACTTTTATTTTAGATCGTGGGGTTTATGATCAGCCTTCTTTTGAAGTTAAGCCTGCTGCAATTAATGCGGTAATGCCGTTTGATTCTGTAAACCTTCCGCGAAACCGACTCGGTCTTGCCGAATGGACGGTAAGCGAAAACAACCCACTCACAGCCCGTGTGTTTGTAAACCAAATGTGGCAGGAAATATTTGGAAGGGGCATTGTAAAAACTGCAGGTGATTTTGGCGCACAGGGCGAAATGCCCACCAATGCTGCATTACTTGATTGGATGGCAGTGGATTTTATGCAACACGGGTGGGATGTAAAAAGACTGATGAAGCAAATAGTTACTTCCGCAACCTACATGCAATCTTCAACGGTTGATAAGGATAGCTATAAAAAAGACCCTGAAAATATTTATCTCTCCCGTGCGCCACGAATGAGAGTTAAAGCCGAAATTGTAAAAGATATTGTATTAGCAAGCAGCGGCTTGCTGGTAAAAACTATTGGCGGACCAAGCGTGAAACCCTATCAGCCAAAAGGCCTGTGGGAAAGCGCTACTTCAGGAAGGGGCGTGCTGGCAACCTATAAGCAAGATACCGGCGAAAGTCTTTACCGGCGAGGAATATACACGTTTATAAAACTTACCGTGCCACCACCAAACATGGCCATATTTGATGCAAGCAACCGTGATCTTTGCGAAGTGAACCGCTCTGTTACCTCTACGCCTTTGCAGGCTTTGATGATGATGAACGACCCGACTGTGCTGGAAGCTTCACGCGTTTTATCTCAAAAATTACTGGAAGAAAAAAGTTCGGTGGATGCAAAAATTACAAAAGCCTTCCGCCGCATTATCTGCCGCATACCTGATAAACAAGAAATGAGTTTACTTAAAAATTATTACAACGAACAATTGGCAGCCTTTCACAATAAAAAACTGGATGCGGCTGCAACAATAAATGTTGGCGAGTATAAAATGGATGATAGATTAGATAAAAATAACACTGCCGCATTGATGAAAGTGATAAGTGCAATTTATAATATGGAAGAAGCCATTACAAAATCATAATCATGAACAAAGAATTACTGGAGCACAGCCTTAATTTGAACAGAAGAAAGTTTCTTTCTAAGTTAAGCCTGGGTCTTGGAAGCGTCGCCTTGGGCTCGTTATTGATACCCGACCTTTTTAGCGGTAAAAGCGAGGAAGATATGATGGTGACAGGGCTGCCGCAATTTGCGCCAAAAGCAAAGAGAATTATTTATTTGTTTCAAAATGGAGCCCCTTCACAGCTTGATCTGTTTGATTATAAACCAAAGCTCCAGGAAATGTTCGGCCAGGATTTGCCCGCATCTATCCGCCAGGGACAGCGCCTTACGGGCATGACGGCTGATCAGAAAAAATTTCCATTAGCAGGCTCTGCGTTTAAATTCAATCAATATGGTGAAGCTGGCGCATGGATGAGTGAACTATTACCACATACTTCCAAAGTTGTTGACGATTTGTGTATCATTAGAAGCATGTACACCGAGGCAATCAATCACGATCCGGCGCTTACTTTTTTTCAAACGGGTGCGCAGGTAGGTAATCGCCCAAGCATGGGCTCATGGCTGAGTTACGGGTTGGGAAGTGAAAATAAAAACCTTCCGGCATTCTGTGTGTTACTCTCTAAAGGAAAAGGAAATGGCCAGGGTGTTTATTCAAAATTGTGGAGCAATGGTTTCCTGGATTCTGTGCACCAGGGCGTACAATTCAGCAGCGGTGAAAATCCGGTGTTATACCTCAACAACCATGACGGTATTGATAAAGCAGACAGAAGAAAAATGCTCGATGTGGTTTCTCAATTGAATGAAGAATCTTTTAAAGAAACCAACGACCCGGAAATAAAGGCAAAAGTGCAGCAATATGAATTGGCATACAGGATGCAAACTGCCGTACCGGAAGTAACCGATATCAGTAAGGAGCCCGAAGACATTATCAAAATGTATGGTCCCGATTGCCTGGTGCCGGGAACGTATGCAGCCAATTGTTTGCTGGCGAGAAAACTTTCAGAAAATGGTGTTCGCTTTGTTCAGTTGTATCACCAGGGTTGGGATGGTCACAACAATTTACCTTCTGAAATAAAAGGCCAATGCATGGATACCGATCAGGCTTCTGCCGCATTGATTACTGATTTAAAACAACGCGGCTTATTAGATGAAACGCTGGTAATATGGGGTGGTGAATTTGGCAGGACTAATTATTGCCAGGGTAAACTTGCAAAAGATAATTATGGCCGCGACCATCATCCACGCTGCTTTACAATATGGATGGCAGGCGGTGGTGTAAAGCCGGGCGTGTATGGCGAAACGGATGAATTTGGGTATAACATTCTAAAAGATCCTGTGCATGTCCATGACTTTCACGCAACCGCTTTAAACCTCATGGGCATTGATCATGAAAAATTGACTTACAAGTTTTTGGGCCGCCGCTATCGATTAACAGATGTAGCAGGCAAAGTCGTAAAAGGAATTATTGCGTGAGTAGCTTGTTGAAGTGTAGAATTACTAGTAAGGAATTTTTTTTGATAAGAAATTTTCGAGACAGAAATTCAAAGCGATCTTATTATAAAATCACTAAATACAAATTCACATTAAAAGTTAGTTTACTGTAATTGTTAATAACTTTTGATTCCATAAACCAATAACAAATTAACCAGTATGCAACGCAGACAATTTATCAAAAACTCATCATTAACAATGGCCGCATTAATGGTAAAACCAAATTTTCCTTTTACCCAAGATACCATTCTCGGACAAGGAAATAAGCGATACAAAATTGACACGCACTGGAGCCAGGCTGATGTGGCGAAATATCCTGTGAACGATTGCCACGAAATGATACAGGACAAGAAAGGAAGAATTTTATTGCTTACCAATGAAACGCACAACAACGTTCTTATTTATGATAAAAAAGGGAAAATATTAGATTCATGGGGACATGAATATCCCGGCGCACATGGACTTACCTTGTTCGATGAAAATGGTACGGAAGTTTTATTTATTTGTGATAATAAGCGTCACCAGGTTATTAAAACAACTATTGACGGGCGAGTGCTAATGGTACTGGATTATCCGAAGGAAACCGGCCAATACACCAAACCAGAAGAATACATTCCCACAGAAACTGCGATTACATCTAATGGTGATATTTATGTAGCCGATGGTTATGGAAAAGATTTTATCATGCATTACGATGCTTCAGGAAAACTTATCAATTATTTTGGAGGAAGAGGTACTGAAGAAAAACATTTGTTGAATGCACATGGGGTTTGCCTCGATACCAGAAATGGCGGCGAACCGGTTTTGATCGTTACTTCGCGGCAGCAAAATGCTTTTAAAAGATATAACCTCGCAGGCGAATATATTAATACCATTTCCTTGCCCGGCGCATGGGTTTGCCGGCCTGTCATCAAAGGAGATTATTTATATTCAGCGGTGCTACAAACAAATTCCCGGCAGGGACAACATTCGGGTTTTGTAACCATACTGGATAAGAATAATAAAGTGGTTTCCAATCTTGCCGGCTCTGAACCAACTTACAATGATGGCAAACCGGATGAGATGTACCAAACCGTCAAATGCTTTTCGTATCCTCACGATGTATGTATAGACGATGAAGAAAATCTATACATTGCTCAATGGAATTCTGACAAAGTGTATCCTTATAAATTAACGCCTGTTGTTTAATGAAGAAAGCTTTTTTACCAATTCTAATAATAGATAAATCGTTTAGAAAGAATAAAAAAATAAAATCAGCACTTTTAGATTCCAGGCCTTTTGGAAACTCGATTTTTTACCGCAAACAGTATAGGTTCTAAATCTCTCTCTTGTGAGGGTTGAAAAATTTTAGTGGGCAAAATGAAAAATTATTACTACATGCATCGTTGGAAAAAAATAATTTTTGATAGTACGCTTGCGCTTAACATCCTGTTGCTGTTTCTTTTCATTTTCGACAACAGGCTACAGGTTCCGCCCTGGCTTCAGGTTGCAGGAAGAATGCATACGTTGTTTTTGCATTTCCCAATCGTAATGCTGGCCTTATGTATTTTTTGGGAATTGTTTTCTGGCTATAAAAAATCTTATGTAGGGGTAAAGTCAGAAATAGGTGATGATTTATTATTAGCTGCCGCTTTCACTTCAGTGATTACGGCTTTGATGGGATTATTTCTTTCAAGAGAACCCGGCTATACTCCGGCTCTTTTGGTTTGGCATAAATGGGGCGGCATATTTATTTCCTTCCTTTCATTATTGTGGTATATGTTTCGCACCAAAGTTAGGCAGGTCCGGCCGGCATTGTTTATTACTTCATTTGGAGCAATGGTGATGATAATAATAACGGGGCATCTTGGAGGTAACATTACGCATGGACAAGATTTTATTTTCGAACCTGTGAATCCTGTGAAGCAGGCTGCTCCCGTGTTGTTTGAAGATGCTTACGTGTATGCAAACATGGTACAGCCAATTCTGGAAGCAAAATGTATCAGTTGCCATAGCGCTCAAAAAGCGAAAGGGGAATTGGTAATGGAAACAAAAGAATTTTTGATGAAAGGAGGAAAGGATGGAAAGCTCTGGGATACCACCGAGGCCGATTTTGGGCTTTTAATGCAGCGTATTCATCTTCCTTTAGAAAGCCGAAAACATATGCCGCCACAGGGTAAGCCGCAATTAACAGATGATGAAATAGCTATTTTATACCATTGGATAAAAAGCGGTTCAAGCTTCACTGTCAAAGTGGATTCACTTCCCCAGAAAGATAGTTTACGTTTACTGGCTATGCCATTATTTCAAACTATAGAAACGGATGATTATACCTTCGAGCCAGCTGATGAAAAAAAAGTGCAAGCATTAAACAATAATTATCGTGTAGTAAAACCTCTTGCCATCGGTTCGCCTGCTTTGAATGTTGAATTTTTTAGTAAAGAACAATTTAAGCCGCAGCAATTGAAAGATTTATTGGATGTAAAAAATCAGATTGTTACGCTTAATCTGAATAAGATGCCGGTAACGGATGAAGATTTGAAAACTATCGGCCAATTTTCCAATCTGCGGAAACTGAATTTATCCTTTACAGATATTACCGGCGCTACCTTACAGGAATTGAGCAAACTGAAAGAGTTGAAAATTTTGTCCCTTTCCGGTACCAAAATTAAAGCCGCTAATCTGCAGTTATTAGCCGGCATGAAGAAACTTAGTCACCTGGTGGTTTGGGATGTTACATTAAGCACTGCTGAATTAAATACATTGCAACAGCGTTTGAAAACTACAGCGATAGAAACAGGTTTCAGGGGCGATACGGTATTGATAAAATTAAATCCACCTTTAATTGAAAATGAGGAACAGGTGATAACCGGCACTCAACCGCTTCAATTAAAACATTATATAAATGGCGTTACAATTCGCTACACCACAGATGGCACAATTCCCGACAGTATTTCTTCGCCTATCTACAAAACCGGTGTGATGCTTGATAAGAAAGAAGTTATTAAAGCGAGGGCATTTAAAGCGGGTTGGATTGGAAGCGATGTGGTAGAAAAAAGATTTTACAAAGCCGGTGTAGCGCCCGATTCTGTGCAGTTACTTACAGCAAGTGATGCGCAGTATAAAGGCGATGGCGCGCTGACTTTACATGATCGGAAACTCGGCAGCAAAAATTTCAGAGATGGCAAATGGCTTGCAAGCCATGGTGTGCCTATGGAGGTATTATTTTATTTTAAAAATCCAACTTCTGTTTCTTCAGTTAACATTAGCAGCATAGTTGATATCAACAGTTATCTTATGCCTCCACAGGAAATAGAAGTATGGGGCGGCAAAACTTCGTCATCACTTCGAATGCTTAAACGCGTTCATCCTGTGCAGCCATCAAAAGCAGCGCCACTCTACACTACCGGTTATGATGTGGATTTTCAAAAAACAAATGTGAATGTTTTGAAATTGGTTGTAAAAGCTGTGGGCAAGCTGCCGGCCTGGCATCCCGGGAAAGGCGAAAAAGGATGGTTCTTTACAGATGAAATATTTTTAAATTAGAGGCCACTGTATTTTATTTGATTCATTGTTCGTACGCAATCGGGGAGAAATGGAGAAATGAAAATCTACAATAAAAGTTTGTTTACTGTTGAATTAAAATTGCTGGCCGGAGATAGCAGAAAAGGTGGCAAAAATTTTTTTAATTATGTATGGCGTCCTGTGAAATAAATACGGTTTCTTTAGCAAACGATCAGTTCCATAAACTGGCCGCTCCTATTAATGCACCGTCTTCACCGAGCTTAGCTTTTTTTATTGTAACCGAAGGAAGCATATCCAAAATAGATTTTGTTTCAGGAAAGAATAATTCCCAGGCGTTTGCAATGTTGCCTCCGATTACTAGAGTTTCGCAATTATGTTTTTGGACGTAGCTATATAAAACTTCACCAAGATTTTTCCCAAACTCTTTGAACAATGTTTTTATTTCCGGCTCTTCAAAAATCTTTCCGGTTAATTCTTTTACATTTTTTACCGTATGCCCTGTTATCTCTTTGTATCTTTTTAAAAACCATCTGCTGGAAATATAATCTTCAGCTACGCCATCTTTAAAAGGAGCAAAATATAAATCTCCCTCAAATGTTTGTCCACTGTGAAATCGTGCAGAACCCAGCCCTGTGCCTAATGTAATTCCAATTACGTTATCACTGTCAATAGCAGCGCCTCCAAATACTTCGCCTTTTAAAAAACAACTTGCATCATTCATCATAAGTATGTTTTCAGTTGCAATCCCTAATTTTTCGGCAAGTAATTTTTTTAAATTGAGGTTAAATAAACTTTCAAATTTATCAACCCCTTTGATCAAACAGACTCCTTCCTGGTAATTAAACGGCCCCGGCAATGCCATTCCGATTTTCTTTTGTAAAAGATAATCTCCCGAAAATAATTGTTCAATTACTTCCGTCCATGTATCTAAAATTTCATCTGCACTTCTTTTGGAATTCACATGCCTTCTTATAACAGAATTCCCTACCAGCTCACGCTTTTTAAGATTTACTATTCCGGCCGTAATATGAGATCCTCCAATATCTACACCTATCACATTGTACTCGTCCATTATTTTTCTTTCAGTTAAAAAATCAGGGAAGATTGCCAACACCCCATGATTTATTGGGTTGTGGTCCCAGCCATATTTCTAATAAGCCACCTTTTGCAAATTCACTATGTTTAAACCAAAAATTATTTAATGGTTTTCCATTTAATTGAACTTTTTGTATGTAGCAATTTTTTGTTGAATTATCATAGGTTCTGATTACAAACTCTTTTCCCTGGTAATATGAAGAATCAAGCTTAATAGTAATCTCATCAAAAACAGGACTGGTAATCTCGTAAACAGGATCCCGGGAAACAGTGCCTTTAAGGCTGAACAACCCCATTGACATTAATGCGCTTAATGATCCCATTTGCCCCTGGTCTTCGTCGTGGCCTCCGTATCCCAGATCGGGGGTTGTTCCGCCATAAGCTTGTGACTGAACTTTTCTAACCCAATATTGAGTAAGCCATGGCTTTCCTGCATAATTAAACACATGTGCATCGGAAAGCCCCGGTTGATTTGCATAACTAATGTACCCGTCATTGTACGCAAAAACAAAATCCTGGGGTTCGGCTTTTTCAAAAGCATAATTTAATTTTTTGCAAAGGCTGTCATTACCACCCATCAATTTAGCCAGGCCGGGAATATCCTGTGAAACGCCCCATGTTGCCTGCCATGCATTGGCTTCTATCCATCCTTGTCCACTCAATGGGTCATTATGTAAAAATTTTCCATCTTTATCTTTTGGAAATAATAATCCTTGCTCAGGATTGAAACAATTTTTCCAACCTTCAGATCTTTTTATAAAAAAATCATAGTCTTTCTTTTTTCCAAGGCTTTGCGCCATTTGCGCAATAGCATAATCCTGGAAAGTTGCTTCAATAGTAATTCCGGCATTGTTTTTCCACCAGCCAATTTTTGTATAAAAATCTATATCTTCTTTGCTGCCGAGCATGCCGCCGGGTAAACTATTTTGTTTAACAATATTAAAGGCATGGAGCTTGTCGGCCTTTGTAAGTAATCCTTTTTGAAAAGTCCTGGTAATAAGATTGGTGGCCGGGCAACTCGTCATTATGTAAGAATAACCGCCACCACTTGGTCCACGCGGAAGCTTGTATCCGTTGTCAGCATATTGAATAAGCGAGGCAGAAATGTCGTCCTCTACTTTAGGCCATCCAAGCCCCCATAAAATATTCAGGTTCCATTGTGTAAGCCAAAAAGCATCTGAATTATACATGTTGTATTTCAGCTTTCCGTTAGTGTCTTTTGGAATATTTTTTATTTTGAAAACAGCATCTGTAAAATTTCCTTGTCTTTTGCCGGTTGTTCTGTCGGGATAATCTCCAGATGCATCATTGATCTTATGGCGGCCTAAAAGCGAATGCCACAAGTCGGTATAAAATTTAGTCTTTTGATGGTAGGTTCCTCCTTTTACTTCAATCTTGCCGAGCCATTCATTCCATATCTTCCTGGTCGCATTTCTCACTTCATCAAAATTCCATGTGGTACATTCCGCGTCCAGGTTTTTTCTTGCATTTTCGATGCTTGTATAAGAGATCGCAATCTTCATTTGAATTTTATCTCCTGCATTTACATCATAATCCATCGCAATTCCTGCGCTGTCTCCTTGTAAATTTTCAATATTATTAAATTGCTTTTTGCCCTGCCAGCCATTGAATGAATTGCATGGCTTATCTGTTTGAATGACAAAAAAAACTTTTACATCTTTAGGGCCTCCCCAATAGCGTTTAACAGAACTAAAAGATCCCTCGAATTCTGTATTGCTGATTTTTTTTATAGCTGCATCTGCCATGGTACTATTACTTATATAGCCGCCAAGATTAACCAATAAGCGTGTATTCGTGTCCGTTATAAACGTAAACCGGTAAAAGCTCACCCTTTCTGTAGCTGTTAATTCCACCCACGTTTTTGGGTCTCTTAAAAAAACACGCTGATAGCCGGGCTGAACAATTTCATCGTCGTGACTGAATTTTGATTTCCATCCGTCTGTTCCCAAAGTAGGATCTGTTGAGGCTATAGCAGGCATTATTCCGATGCCTGACATCATCCAGTTATGTATCTGGCTGAACTCCAGTATTTCATTTTCATTGTAATTGTAACCGCCGCCATTTTGGTTTTTATTGCGTGTAAGTGGCGCTGCGCCTGCCATTCCGAAAGGCGTTTGGCCGGTGATAAAAAAGATATATCGCCCCCTGTTTGTTTCGATGTAGGGATCTACCCATGAAACATAATCGGTTTTGTCTGAATTAGCAGGATATACTTCTATTTCAGAAAAACCGAGATCCTTTCCATTACCATCGGTAGTTATAAAACGAATCCATGTCACTTTTTTTGTATCAAACTCAACCAGCTTAGCGGTGCCGTCATTTGGAATTTGATTAACCCAAACCTCAGTGCCATCGCTAAATAGTAATTTACCACCTGCAATATGATCATTTAAATTCGCTCTGTCGAAAAGCAAAATTTTATTGATTGACTGTGGCTCGTTCCAATCCAGTTGTATCCAGGGAAATCTTATATAACCCCAGTCAGTAGTGATTCCTTCGCAAGCCCATTCTCCTTTCCCATTCACACCTATTATACCATCCGTTACATTAGAAGCTTTAAAATTTTCACTTAATGTTGTTGAAGCCGTAACCTTTGCGAAAGGGGCAATGTTATCTGGCCCGGCTGTTACCATTGAAACTGTGATTAAAAAGTACAGGAAAGCAAATAATTGTTTATAACGCATGTGGGATATATTTTTAGAAAGATTTTTTCTTGCCTTTTTATTACACCACTTCTTTTGAAGGAACCAGTGATATTTTTTCGTCAGTGTTCTGAGGCAACCAGTACAGCTCTATTTCTTCCAATGATTTTCCTTTTGTTTCAGGTATTAATTTTAAAACAAAGATGAATGCGCAAATGGACATGACCATATAAATCCAAAATGTAAATGCGCTTCCGATAGAAGCAAGTAGCATGGGGAAAGTCTGCGACACAACATACACTGATATCCAAAGAAAAAAGACACATACCGACATAGCCATTCCCCTGTTCCGGTTGGAAAATATTTCTGAGATAACTACAAATGCAAGAGGCCCCAGCGAAATAGCAAAAAATGAAATGTACGCCAGGATAGCGACAAGCACCAAATACCCTTGTGCAAAACCGAAATAAAAAGCGCTTCCTACAATGGCAAGACAAATAGCCATGCCCCCGGAACCCAACAATAGCAAAGTTCTTCTTCCCCATTTATCAACATATTTTATGGCAACCAAAGTAAAAAGAAGATTGATTACGCCAACCAATACCGTTTGCATCAGGGCTGAACTTGAAGCATCACCAGTAGATTTGAATATTTCCGGGGCATAATACATGATCGCATTAATACCAGTAACCTGTGAGAAGATGCATAGAATAACACCGATAATTAATGCTTTGCGAATGCCCGGCTTTAATATGTCTCCAAAAGAAGTTTTTTCAATATTTAATGCAGCTTTAATTTCTTTTAGTTCAGCCTGTGCTTTTTGAGTACCATTGATTTTGGCAAGAATATTTTCAGCGTCGTTCCATCGTTCTTTTTGAGCAAGCCACCGCGGGCTTTCAGGAACAAAGAAAAGCAGTATTAAAAAAATAACGGAAGGAAACACCCCTGAACCAAACATCCATCGCCATCCTGTAGAAATATTCCATGCTTCGTCGTGCCATCCTGCAATAGTGTAATTCACAAAATAAATAAGGAGGATACCCGATACAATGCCCAATTGATTTATGGAAACTAATTGCCCCCTGATTTTTGCAGGAGCTATTTCTGAAATATACATTGGCGCTAACATAGATGCGATACCAATACCCAGGCCACCGATCAAACGAAAAATAACAAACCAGTCAAGGCTCATTGGTATGGCAATGCCAATAGATGAAACTGCAAAAAGTATGGCAGATAAAATCAACACTTTTTTACGGCCTACTTTGTCGCTTAATTTTCCGGCAAACATAGCGCCGACGATACAACCTATAAGCGCACACGAAGCCACCCAGCCAACCATTTCCGGCGAAAGATCATATTTCTTTTGTATAAAACCGATAGCACCCGCAACAACCGCTGTGTCATATCCGAACAAAAGGCCACCAACAGCAGCTACGATTGTCGCTTTATATACATACCATTTATTTCCTTCGATACTCATAGTGTTTAATTAATGCGGTAATCAATTAGATTTTGTGTTCTTACATAAGCCTTAATAGTGGCGCACTCATAGCCTTCACTTTCCCCGTAAGGCCTTACGGAATATTCACCAACTGTGGCGGGAACAATAAAAGTTTCGGCATAATGAATCACAAAAGGCTTAAATAAATTGCAGGGGCTTTCTACAATTGCTTCTCTTCCTTTTATAAGGTTGAGCACGTTGAAATTTCCATCAGTTTGATGCAATACTTTTTTGGTAAACCAATGCCTTCTTGTTTCAATAAACGAGGTTTCATCAAGACCTGTTTTTTCTTCGAGCCAACCATCGCCTTCATTTATTTTTTCAATACGGTTAATAATATTTTTTTCAGTCCAGCCTGTAGTTCTGTTCCATTGAATAACCTCTTTTCCGTGGCCAATTGAGATAGGCCTGGGTTTGCCATTAAGGCCCATTCTTCCCCAGTCCCAAAGCTTAAATGTAAATATGTAAGGTGTTGCGCTAATTTCAAGTACAACCGTATCGGCACCAGAACAATGAACAGTTCCGGCAGGTATTAAAACATGATCATGTTTTTTAACAGGCCATTTTTGCACGAATTCTTCTGCATCAAAATCGTCGCCATTTTCCTGTGCTTCTTCTAACTCATGCACCATTTTATCCGGGATTATTTTTTCTTTCAGGCCGAGGTAAACAAAAGCCCCATCCTTTGCTTCCAAAAAATAATAGCTCTCATCCTGAGTGTAAGCCATTCCGAATTTTTCCCTGATATATTCTTTCAACGGATGCACCTGCAGGCTAAGGTTTCCACCATCCATGGTATCTAAAAAGTCAAATCGTATTGGGAACTCAGTGCCAAAAGCTCCATATACTTTTTGGCCTAATAACTTTTTAGGTTCTGCAAAAACAACATTGATCGCAGGTGTTTCAAATAGCACATCATTAAAAGAAAATAATAAACTGTTTTCTTCAGGCACACAATCAAAGCCCCATGCAAAATTTTGCTGCTCCCTATCAAGGTCACATACTTCTTTTAACCACTGGCCACCCCACGGGCCGGGATCGAAAAAAGGCACCACCCTGAAAGGTCTTTGAACAGTTTCTTTTAATGCATCTTTAAAAGCACCACCGGAAATTAATTTGGGGCTATTGGGTATTGTGGTATCAAGCACATAATCCCATTCATTCATAATTGTTTTCTTATGCCGGTCGCAGACTCTCCAGTCTACAAAAAAACTTCTTTTGTATAAATAAGAAAATTCTGCATGCGGATTTTGAGCTCCCATATTGCTAATGCTATGGTTTCTAAACCGGAGCTGTATTTCCCAACGCGGCATATCAGCATAGAAAAGAAGATTAGGTTTTGGAACAATGAGAGAAGCGCCGATACCATAAATAATGCAAATTTGTTCGTTTACTGTTTTCAACTTCTCCTGCATTGAGGCAACCTTTTTTCGATCAAAGAAATCAGATAGGTTCAATGGTGCCATATATCCAAAAACGGGATCGTCTGTAACAAATGGATAAACCATTTTTTCAATCTCGTCCCCCGTTTGCATAGCAGCAGATGCATCCAATAATATTGCGCCAGGGATATATTGCAATAGAGCCTCTGCCATTTCATTTGTATAAACTCCCGGGTAACATTCAATGGCAATAACTATTTTTTCATCGTGAAGTTTTTTGCATTCCTCCTCCAATTTAGTGACGATACTCTTCCACCCTTCACTACAGGTATGTCCTTGAATTGCTATTGAAGGATACTTGTCATAATTTGATTTTTTCAATTGATTCATTTGTTCTTTAGTAGACATATTTTCTATTTAATCGTCATTAAATGATTCTATAAGAATGGTTGAAGATTTCTACAGAATTTAGACGTGTGCGATTTGTATAATTTTTCAAAAAGTAAGCAAACATATTTGTATTTAATGAACCTTTTATCTTCAAATTCTTTAATTGCAATTATTCACGTTAAAATATTTTGATTTACAAATAATGTACTATGTTCGCACATACAAACATAGTCGAATATTTTCGGTTTTGAGAGTATTTATTTCTTTCAAAAATAAAATCCATTAAAAAATTAAATGATTGATTTAAATATTCAAAAATAATTTTAGAAAAAAAGGGTTACCACTTAATTTATAAAAATGAAAAAAAAGATTATCATACTGTATGCGTTTGTGTCTTTGATTGCGCTTTCCTGCCTCTCTCAGCCAAAGCAAACTACAATCTGGAGTATCGGCAAAGCTGATCATTCTGCTTCTGAATTTGCATTAGCGCCAAATGGCTTTAGAAACTTTGTCGGAAAAGATTTTGGCTACGAAGACAAATATTTTTTGGTAGGATATTCTAAGGAAAAAAAAGATTTCCCTTATGTAATTCCCGGTCCTGCTGATACCTGGGGAGGCACGTGGCCAACCTCAGGCTGGAGAACCAGCGAAGTAAATATTTTGTTTGGTGTAAAAAGTTTACCGCCAGATGGAGAATATAAACTGGTGATTAAATTATTAGATTATGCTAAGAAATTTCTTCCGCTTCTTAAAATAAGTATTAATGGACATGACCAGCATATTCAATTAGGCGAAGGTAAATTTGTTTTAAAAAATCAGCCATATCCCACCCAAAACGAACCAATAACTGATACTGCTTCGATAACGGGAAATTTAGCATCAGCAACACCTGAAACTCTTGATATTCCCATCGGGCGGGATGTGATCGCGCAAGGTGGAAATGAAATTAGGATTCATGTAGTAAGGGGTTCGTGGATTTTATTTGACCAGGTTAGCCTGCAAGGCCCT
>CAVUJE010000043.1:0-62788 GCA_963741705.1 uncultured Chitinophagaceae bacterium
TAAATGATAAAGCAGAAATATTTTAGCCAAAAATTTACCTTAAAAATTTAGCTTTCTTGTTTTCCCATTAATGTCAGTAATAATCACAGACGTAACATTTTCACTAATACTTATAAATCTTGCTGATTGAGAGTTAAAAGAAGACCCGTGATAAAATTCCCGCCTTTGTTTCTTGCCATTTTTAAATAACACCTCAGCGCTTATATCATTAGGTTGTAAAGGAATATTGGTAATTTTATTTTTAAGTTCAAAAACTTTTAATGGCCCCTGATTTTGAGAAGCGGCGAGAAGGTATTTTCCATTTTTACCTCTCAATTTGTTTAACGCTTTCCCATCGCCGGGAATAAAGATGCCGCTTTCAAGAATTGATTGTGGCGTAAAACCCCCTTTGCCATCTCCTTTTAACATCAATCCATTTAATGCATCGTAACGCCCTGACATCAGGCCGGCGCTAAAGTTGTTGGTGTTTATTGCTACGTCCAGGTTGCCGTCTCCGTCAAAATCATCTGTAATCATCCCATTTAATGCAGAAAGCTGCGCCATAAATGACAAAGGAATTAGAGTGAATTTGCCATTACCATCGTTCCTGCAATAGCATGAGTTAAAATTATTTGCTTTTAATATTAAAGCTCCTGTTATTTGCTCTTTTGTAAAGAAGGAATCCATTGTAACATTTGCATACGATTTGTAATCAGGATATTTGGCCCGCATACGTATCATTTGCTTAATAATATCGTCCCTGTTATTTACAGGGAATTCTTTTTTAGAAGTGTCTTCCTGGCTTGCGGGCATGTATGAAGAAAGGAAGACGCTATAATTGCCGGTATTGTCAAAATCTTTTGAATATACTGACACGGGATATTTTTCAGAAGCTTTGAAAAAAGAATTGTCGCCAAGGTTACCTATCACGTAATCAATATCTCCGTCATTGTCGAAATCGCCGGAAACAATGCTGGTCCACCATCCTATTTGATTGGCAATACCTGAGGTTGAAGTAA
The DNA here is from genome assembly GCA_963741705.1 of uncultured Chitinophagaceae bacterium. Lineage (GTDB taxonomy): Bacteria > Bacteroidota > Bacteroidia > Chitinophagales > Chitinophagaceae > Ginsengibacter. The sequence continues at coordinate 999 of CAVUJE010000043.1, forward strand.
TATTTTTAAAAATCCCATGATCATTTTCAAGAAAAGTAACAGGCATCCATTCTCCTGCAAGGATTAAATCAGGCCATCCATCATTATTAAAATCAGTAAAAAGGGCATCACTTACAAGCCCAATTTTATTTAAGTCTTTTGCTACCTTTCCTGTCACATCTGTAAATTTTATATGGCCATCTTTAGAATCGTTCCTGTAAATAAAACTGGAAACAGGTTTAGGATAATTCCATGGCTCTACCCTTCCCCCAACAAAAAGATCAAGGTCACCATCCTTGTCATAATCTATTGCCCGTACACAGGATTTGCTTGTAAAGTTGGAAGGCAAAGCTGTAGTGTCCAAAGAAAAGTTCCCCTTTCCGTCATTTACATAAAACAGGTCTTGATAACCAATTGAATTAGGCCTGCTTTGATAGCCACCTCTACCTACATACAGATCTAAATCACCATCGCCATCAGCGTCAAACAAAATAGTTCCCATATCCTGGTACTGGGCATCAATTTTATCGTTTGGAAGAATAAGAGTTTTTTGCAAAAATGAACCGCTTGGTTGTTGTAATAGAAGTGTTGATCCAAAAGATGAATTTCCGCCAACGATTATATCATCTAATCCATCTCCATTTACATCTCCTGCTGCCAGTGGCGGGCCATAAGCTGAAAATTTATGTGGAATTAATTTCTGGATATTAAAATCTATGTATTCTATTTGCGAATGTAAATAGTGAATATCTAATGAATCTGTAACATCCTTGAAAAGCGCCTGCCGGGCAAACGCATTCTTATTCCAATTGTATTTTTCATTCGCATTCTTTTTATCAATTTTGATGGTTTGGTCTGCCGGTACATTTTTTAATATTTGTTTATTGCCATCCGGCCACTTAATAATTATAGAATCAATTATAGAAGAATCTAAACCGAAATGAGGGTTTAATTGTACAGTGGACAAATAGCCGCGATAAGGTGTTTGCTCATATGCCTGTTGATTTTTTCCATAATATAATTCGATCCAGGCGCCTATACCATTGATGTTGGATGAGCTACCTTTTAACTGAACAGATAAATAGTGTTTATCTTTTGGCTTTGAATCCATAAGCGTATTCTCATAAATAAAAGCTTCATCATTGATATTATTTACAATCACGTCAAGGTCGCCATCATTATCTAAATCCGCATAGGCGGCTCCGTTAGAAAAGGATGGCTTACTCAAACCCCAGCTATAAGTAACATTATTAAAATTGCAATTGCCTTTATTCACAAAAGCGTAATTGTGTAATTTGACCTCCGGTATTTGTGCCAGCATGGTGGAAATAGGAGTAAGAGGCGAAGACTCCTGCCGATAAGTGATAAAATCATGATCGGTTACATCTCTTGGAAATCCATTGGTGATAATTATATCACGTAAACCATCATTATCGAAGTCAGCTACCAATGGTGTCCAGCTCCAGTCGGTTTCCGCAATGCCAGAAAAATATCCGACATCACTAAAGATGGGATCGCCGATGGAATCATCCGCATTTACTCTTGGCCCTTGGTTTAGTTGAAGAGTGTTTCTAACATATTGAGTTTGTAACCCAAAATTTGTATAGAACATGAATGTCTGATAATTGTTAGAGCCCATCATCATTTTCTTGCGATAATTATCTTCAGGGTTCATATCCAGTTCCACCACATCACTTAGGCCATCGTTATTAATATCAACAATATCTTGTCCCATACCGTTGGCTGAAGTATGCTTAAAATAAGAAGTGGCTTTATCTGTAAAAGTTCCATCATGATTATTAATATAGAGCAGATCGCTGGAAAGAAAATCATTGGTAACAAAAATATCTTTCCATCCATCTTTATTTATATCCGCAATAGTTGCTGCGTGTCCATACCCTTCAATTGTGATCCCGGCTTCTTTGCTAACATTTGTAAACACGGGATGCTTTAATGAATTATTCATATCATTTCTATAAAGCCTTCCTGTACTCGGAAAAGAACCATCCGTAATTTTGGGTTTAAAAACGGCAGGATTTACATTTGGCAGAATCTGATTTACGACCAAATACATATCAAGGTCGCCATCATTATCATAATCAAAAAAATTTGCCATTGTGGAATGCGTAGTATCATCAAGCCCATAAGCGGCTGCCTCATCTTTAAAAACGGGAATACCATTCTTATCAAGACCCTGGTTTATATATAGGATATTTTTTCTCTTTTCCGGATCTTTATCCATAGCCACACAAACGTACATATCCATCCATCCATCGTTATTAATATCAACAACGGCAACGCCTCTGCACCACTTACTTTCACCATCTACCCCTGCGGCCCGGGTAATATCTTTAAACTTCATTTCACCTTCGTTCAGGTATAATTTATTGGAGACAAGGCTTCCTGTAAAATAAACATCCTGCAAACCATCATTATTAAAATCGCCAATACCTACTCCGCCGCCATTGTAGATATTGGTTAAATCAATAGGGTTTATAGAATCATTTTCAATAATCTTATTATTAAAAGTGATTCCTGACTTATCGGAAGGAATTAACTGAAATAGCTTATTATGTTGTTTACATGAAAAGAAACATAGCGAGATAATCAATAAAACAAAAACGTGATGAATAAATTTCATGCGAAGGTCTTTATAAAGAAGAAATTATAATAACAACAGCCGCCTCTTAAAATGATTTATCGCTTACTAATGTTATTGATCAGATGGAGGAGGAACTTTACTCCCCCAATTTTTATTAGGCTTATTACTCATCACGAATTCTAGATTACCACCTTTCATTAATTCGTCTCTATACATCCAGCAATTAGTAAGTGGCTTGCCATTCCATTGAGCAGATTGGATATAAATATTTTCAGCAGAATTGTTTTTTGTTTCAATCGATAGTTTTTTTCCATTGCCTAATTGAATGTTGGCTTTATCAAAAAGCGGACTTCCGATTTCAATGATGGGACGACTGTCAGTCAAGCCTTTTACATCAAATAAACCAAGCGCAGCCATTACATACCATGAACCCAATTGTCCCTGGTCTTCGTCCTGCCCGTATCCATAACCGTGAATGGGTTCAGTTCCATAAAATTCATTGCAGATAGCTCTTGTCCATTTTTGGGTGAGCCATGGTTTTCCGGAAAAATTAAACAGCCAGCTCATTTGCATATCTGGCTGGTTGCCGTGATTATATACAGCATTAATTCCAGCAAAAGCATCAATTTTTTTTCCTCCGCCAAATGCACTTTTTTCGGATGTTTCGAAAATGGTATTTAATTGTTTGTTGAAATCCGCTTTGCCAATTTTGCTTATTAAAGCTGCCGGATTTTGGGGAACATAGAAAGTGTATTGAATAGCATTTCCTTCCTGGAAGCCTCGCCACGGCTGGGAAGGGTCAAACTTATCAATGAAAGTTCCGTTAGCATTTTTGGGATGAATTAATTTTTTCGCCGGGTCAAAAATTAATGACCAGCCATTTGAATAGTTAATCAGTTTTTTATAATCATCTTCATGTCCTAATGCCTTCGCCATTTGTGCTGCGGCAAAAGTGCTGAAGCTATATTCTAGTGTGTGAGAAGCCGAAAAACGCGAACCCGTGCTATCTGTTTTATCCTCTTCCAACTGCGGGGAATATTTTTTATCAAGAAAGGCTTTAAGGTCATCCTTCCCGGCGCCGACAGGGCGGCCTTCATAACCTAATTCATTTTTCTTAACGGCTTCGTAAGCAAGTGGAATATCATAATTGCGAATGCCTGAATTATAAGCCGCTGCAATAACAAGCCCGACAAAATTGGTACCTACACCCGACGCAAAATTGCTGTTGGCAATACCATCGCCAAACCAGCCCCTGTCTTTATATATCTCCAATTGTGTTTGTACATAGCTCGTGTAATGTTCGGGGTAAGCCAACGCCCATAACTGCGTTAAATTCCAAAAGGCGCCCCATATAGCATCTGTATTATAAAATCCGTATTCTGATCCATTATTATTGTTTGGCAAATGGCCGATAGTGCCGTCGTGCCTGGGATAATCACCGTTTACATCATTTGCAATTCCTCTGCCAAGCAACGCATGGAAAAGGCCCGTGTAAAATTTTATTTTATCATTTTTATTTTTTCCTTCAACCCAAATTTTGCTTAATTCATGGTGCCATGTTTTTTGGGCTTCTTTACGTGCTTCATCAAACGTAAGATTGGCTGCTTCCGCTTCCAGGTTTTTTTTCGCGTTGCCGGTTGAAGTATAAGAAAGTCCAATCTTTAGTTCTATGACCTCTTTATCTTTAGTTTGGTAATTCAGAAAAAGCCCGGCTCCCAGCCCTTTGGAAGAGCTTGCATTTTGCTGGATACCTGAATCATTGAAAGCGCCTGTTGATAGAGGTTTACGGCTAACTTCTCCCCAAAAATACATGGAGACTCTTCCGCCTTTATCATACGTCTGCACATACTTCGGATTAGTAGTTACAAAACCTTCGAAGTGTGTATCATCAATCATTCTTACTGAAGCATCGGTCACCGGTCCGCTTTCTCCCTGCACATTGCCAATGTCAAGAATTATTCTTGCCTGATCACTTTTTGGAAAAGTATATTTATGAAAGCCGACTCTTTTAGTAGCTGTTAGTTCTGCAGTAATATTATAATCGTCCAGCAACACTTTGTAATAGCCCGGTTCAGCTATTTCATTTTTACGGTTAAACCTGGAACGATATCCTTCATCAGGGGTTTCTAATTTACCGGGCTTAACTTTTAATTCACCGGTTGCGGGCATAATGGAAACACCGCCTACCTGCCATTCATGAAATTGTACAAAGCCTTCAATAGAATTTTGGCGTGCATCGTAGCCCACAGCTTCCCAACCGGAATGATTGCCATAATGGCCATTTGTTGACGGCGCTAATTTAGCCATGCCATGAGGCAATGCTGCCGGAGTGTAAAAGAACCAACGGCTGTGGGCGGTGCCAATGTTAGGGTGTACATAACTTAAAATATCCTGTGCAAATCCGGTAATTGATAGCAACGAAACCAGCAAAAAGAAAATAAAAGTTTTGAATAATGATCTCATATAAAAACATTAAAGTTCAACAATCGTTATTTTAATAATTTCTAAAAACCACAATGAGGCACTGACGGAATAGTTATCAGGCTGAGATGCATTTAGCTGAGCTTACATTTCAGGCACAGGTAAATTTTTTGGTAAGGCGCTAAGAAAAAAATTTAAGAGTAAAGAAAAAAAATACCATTCAAATTTTTTGAGAAAATATTTAAGCCTTTTTAATATCAATTGAATAAATAAACTTATCTGACCTGTAATACCCGATGTTATATTCGATAGGCCTATCGCCCGCGTCATACACAAATCTTTCACGAAAAAGTACAGGCGCTGAAGCGGCTATTTTTAGCTTTTTCCCAATATTATTGGCAACCCCTGCACTTATATTTTCCGCTGAACGTACCACTAAAACACCATATTTTTGCTCCAGCATGGTATATAATGGAATATCGAAATCATCCTTTTCGTTTACGCCAATCCTTGGATGAAAGTAACTCTCAAAATATACGATGGGATCGCCTTCAGTACCTTTTAGTTTTGATAATTTCAAAACTTTTTTATTTTTTGCAATGCCGAAAAAATCAGTAATCTTTTTTTCAGCAAATACCAGTTCTACTTTTAGTTCCAGGTTAATCACGTGAATCCCTTTCTCTTTCATCTCCTGCGTAAAACTATACCAGTGATCTAATCCCGTAGCTAAATGTTTTTTGCCGGCAGTTTTAGTACCAACTCCTTTTTTTCTAACAATCAATCCTTCATGTTGCAATTTATTCGTTGCCTGGCGGATTGTATTTCTTGAAACGCCCAGCCTGTTTGCGAGTTCTACTTCTTTCGGAAAAAAAGCACCCTTTTTAAATTCGGGGGCATCCACCATTTTTCTCAATAATTCTTCTACCTGGAAATGGAGAGGTACTTTGCTTTTGTGGTTTATCTGTATCTTCATAATTAGTTCTAATGTTCAAACATACTGATTTTTTGTTTATCTGTTTCAATTCATTGATCCACTATTCTTCCGATGCAATTTTGAAAGCGATGATTATATTAAAAATCTCCTTTTAGCGAAGCTTATTTATTTACCAAAACAAAAAAAGGCACTATTTGTTGCTTCACTGTATTACAGAGTAAAGCAACAAATAACAGGGATTTTTATTGTGTAAAAAATTTCTGCTTAATGAATTTCAAGCGTTTTTTTAATTCCTGGATTGTTAGTAATGCTGGCACTTTTCATTTCTGAATTCACGGCTAAAAATCTTGATGATTATTAATAAATAGTATAAGGAACAGGAGGAATTTATTTTGTAAAGTCAACATATTTGGAGGATCTCTAATTTCTTTATAACAGTAAACAAATAAATAATAAAGATTTTTGTTTTTATATCTGCACTTTTCAAAAAAGAAATAACTTACCGCTAATTTTTAATCAAATTTTACATGATGAATAAATTACCTTTTACACTTCTGCTACTTTTTATTTTTCAATTTTCTTTTTCTCAAACCCAAAAAATAGCAGGTTTCGCTGAAAAAAATTCTGCAACACAAGTTTCTCTCGAATCGCAATTTGATAAAAATCTTAGCGCAGAAAATATTGGGGCAACTATGAAAAAACTTTCGGCGGTTCCTCATCACTTAAGTTCTCCCGCGGATAAAGCAAATGCAGAATACATCCTTGGCCTTTATAAAAAATGGGGATGGGATGCAGAAATAGAAACTTTTCATGTTTTGTTTCCGACTCCAAAAACAAGAGTGTTGGAAATGACTTCTCCTGGTTCTTACAAAGCGATTTTAAAGGAACCAGCGGTGAAAGAAGACCCTACAAGCGGACAAGATGGGCAATTACCAACCTACAATGCTTACAGTGCCGACGGGGATATAACAGGCGAACTGGTTTTTGTTAACTATGGCTTACCTGATGATTATAAAATATTGGATGAGATGGGAATTTCTGTAAAAGGCAAAATCGTAATTGCAAAATACGGGCATAGCTGGCGCGGCACCAAGCCCAAAGTGGCGCAGGAGCATGGCGCTATCGGTTGTATCATCTACAGCGATCCGCAGGATGATGGCTATTTTGCCGGCGATGTGTACCCAAAAGGGGCTTTTAAAAATGAATACGGCGTGCAAAGAGGCTCTGTAATGGATATGGTTATTTATCCCGGAGATCCCTTAACACCGGGCATTGGCGCCACGGAGGATGCAAAGAGATCAGACAGGCTGCAGGCGCCCAATCTATTAAAAATTCCCGTGCTTCCAATTAGTTATCATGATGCAAAGCCTTTGCTGGAAGCGCTTGACGGGCCGAACGTTCCACGTAGCTGGCAAGGAGGTTTACCGTTTGCTTATCACATCGGGCCAGGGAAAACGGTAGTGCATTTAAAGGTGGCTTTCGATTGGGATATTGTTCCCTGTTATGATGTAATTGCAAAGATCAAAGGCGCTAAATATCCTGATGAATGGGTGATAAGAGGAAATCACCACGATGGTTGGGTTAATGGGGCAGCCGACCCCATTAGTGGACAATCCGCCATGTTGGAAGAAGCAAAATCAATCGGCACACTTTTAAAAACAGGCTGGAAACCTGACCGCACTTTGGTGTATTGTTCCTGGGATGGAGAAGAACCCGGATTACTTGGGTCAACGGAGTGGGTGGAAACTCACGAAAAAGAGTTGCAACAAAAAGCGGTTGTTTATATTAATTCAGATAATAACGGCCGCGGGTTTTTATATGCTGAGGGCTCGCATGCGTTGGAGCCTTTAGTGGACGGAATTGCAAAAACAGTAATTGATCCGCAAACAGGCGTAAATGTTTTTGAACGAAGAAAAGCGAATGATGCAATCAATACAAACAACACAGAAGGAAAAGAAAAAATATTAGCTGAAAATTATTTAAAACTGGGGGCAATGGGTTCCGGTTCTGATTATTCTTCATTCATCCAGCATGCAGGCATTCCTTCATTAAGCCTGGGATACGGTGGAGAAGATAATGGCGGTGAATATCATTCTATTTATGATTCTTACTATGATTTTATCACTTTTAAAGATCCCGGTTTTCATTATGAAGTAGCACTTGCTCAAACTGCCGGCCGCGCGGTGTTAAGAATGGCTGAAGCAGATGTGCTTCCTTTCGATTTTACTCATTTATACAAAACTATAGAAGGATATTCCAACGAATTGCAGCATCTTTTGCAAAGCTCTCGGCAAAGTACCGAAGTTGAAAATCAAATCATCAGTTCAAATTATTATGGCATTGGAGAAGATCCAACGAAGAAATTTATTAGTCCAAAAGTAAAACAGGAAGTACCCTATCTTGATTTTTCACTCTTGCAAAATGCATTGGAAGATTTGAAAAAAAGCGCGGATAGTTTGCAGTCAGTTTTTGAAAAAAAATTAACTGCCAATACTAAGGACGTTGCTTTTAATCAATCTCTTTACCAGGCGGAGCAGCAACTGCTTTCCACTACAGGGCTTCCGCGGCGTTCGTGGTATAAGCATACGATTTATGCTCCCGGATTTTACACAGGCTATGGTGTAAAAACTATGCCCGGCATTCGCGAGGCGATTGAACAAAGAAATTGGAAGGAAGCGCAGGAACAAATTTCGGTAGATGCAGAGGCGATTAAAAGGCTAGCTGATTATTTAAAAAAGGCTGCATTGAAATAGCGTGTCGGTTTATTGATTTTTATTTTATTAAAAACCAGTGAAACAATAAATACGCAGGATTCTTATTTTCTCACTGGCATCACCTGTTTTATTTTACCAATAAATATATTTCCGGGATTGTGCGGGATTGGTAAGAAAGTTAGTTGAATGGCATTTCGAAGGGAGAAATTAAAATCTCATTGGATAATTTTCAATTTTCAATAATCTTAATCGTGTTAAATTTTCTTCATTCTTTCCGGTAAAAAATGATTTATAAAATTAAAATGCGAGGGTCTGAAAAAAATCATTTGAAAAGGAATAGATCGTTCTAAGCCCAGGTTCGTTACCTGAGTTTTTTAAATTAGGTGTAAGTATAAAAATATGAGATAAACCATGGGCTTCTTCAATGAATAAATGTAAATTTGTTTTCTATAAAAAGAAACACTAACTATGTTAACCATCTCCATTCCTGACGAAATCGACAAACAATTATCTTCCATTACAGAAGATAAAAAAGAATTTATTATTGAAGCCGTAAAACAAAAAATTGCAAAGCAGACAAAGACAATTTCAAAAGAACAATTAGCTAAATAATATGCTAATATTGCAGAGGAAAATGATCAGATTACAAATTAGATTTTATCAATGTACGATAACGAAAACTGGAATGAATATTAAAAGAGATTTTATTTATTTTGCCAGGCTAGATCCGACTGTAGGGGAGCGAGATGAACAGAACCAGGCCAGTTCTTGTTATTTCAAATGATATTAATAACCAATATTCCAATACAGTTACGATAATTCCTATCACTTCGAATACAAAAATTGTCAGGTCTTTTGAAGTATTTATTCCCCGGCATACAGGGTAATTTGCCAAAAGATTCTAAAATTAAATGTGACCAAATTAGAACCATTGACAAATCAAGAATTTTAAATGAAGTTAACTTCTGATCCTGATAAATTATAATGGAGCTTGAAATAGCTTTAAAAAAACATTTTCAAATTTAGTTCCGGTTTTTATAACTTGCCTTATTGTAAATTTTGTATTGAATATCCCTATGCGTTTTCAACTTAATTCACAATATAAACCCGCCGGCGACCAGCCTCAAGCCATTGAACAACTTACACAAGGTGTGCTTACCGGTGAAAAATATCAAACATTATTAGGAGTTACAGGAAGTGGTAAAACATTTACTATGGCCAATGTGATTCAAAATGTGCAACGGCCAACATTGGTGCTCACTCACAATAAAACCTGGTAGCCCAATTGTATGGCGAGTTCCGGCAATTTTTTCCTGATAATTCTGTAGGGTATTTTGTTTCCTATTATGATTATTACCAGCCCGAAGCATATATGCCCGTCAGCGATACTTACATCGAAAAAGATTTAAGTATTAATGAAGAATTAGACAAATTAAGATTGGCAGCGACTTCTCAATTATTAACAGGACGAAGAGATATTATTGTTGTGGCGAGCGTTAGTTGCATTTATGGAATTGGCAACCCAAAAGATTTTGCCGAAGGCGTTGTGCGCATCGAAGAGGGGCAGGTTATTAGCCGCCAGGGGTTTTTGCATTCGCTGGTAAATAGTTTGTATTCCAGAACACAGGGAGATTTTGCAAGAGGCACTTTTCGGGTAAAAGGCGATACGGTTGATATCAATTTGCCGTATATGGATAATGGTTACCGGATAACTTTCTTTGGCGATGAAATTGAAAGTATTGAAACGCTGGAATTAAGCTCAGGAAAAAGAATTTCAAAAGTTGATAACGCTGCTATTTTTCCGGCCAATTTATATATCGCTCCAAAAGATAAGTTGCAACAAATTTTGTATGAAATACAGGATGAAGCAGCAAGGCAAACAGAATATTTTAAAGAGAGCGGGAAATATATTGAGGCGCAAAGAATTTCTGAAAGAGTGAATTACGATGTGGAAATGATTCGCGAATTGGGTTATTGTAATGGTGTTGAAAATTATTCAAGATTTTTTGACAGAAGGGAACCGGGGACGCGCCCATTCTGTTTACTGGATTATTTTCCTAATGATTTTTTATGCATCATTGATGAAAGCCATCAGACTGTTCCCCAGGTAAGCGGAATGTATGGCGGCGACCGTTCGCGCAAATTAATTTTAGTAGATTATGGTTTTCGTTTACCCTCAGCGTTAGACAATCGCCCTCTTAATTTTAATGAGTTTGAAGGTATGCTCAATCAAACCATATTTGTTAGCGCCACGCCCGGCGATTTTGAATTGGACAAGACCGGAGGCATTGTTGTAGAGCAGGTTGTAAGGCCAACAGGTTTATTAGATCCGCCGATCGAAATTCGTCCTTCCATCAACCAGATAGATGATCTCTTGGATGAGATCGATAAGCGGGTAACGAAGGGCGACCGCGTGTTGGTAACTACTCTGACCAAACGCATGGCGGAAGAAATGGATAAATATTTACAGCGAATCAATATCAAATCAAAATATATCCACAGTGAAGTACACACGCTTGACAGGATAGAAATTTTACGGCAATTGCGTTTGGGAGAAATTGATGTTTTGGTAGGAGTAAATCTTTTGCGGGAAGGATTAGATTTACCGGAAGTATCACTGGTAGCGATTTTGGATGCGGATAAAGAAGGGTTTTTGCGCAATGAAAGATCACTCACACAAACTGCGGGCAGGGCTGCGCGTAATGTGGAAGGCCTTGTCATTTTTTATGCCGATAAAATTACAGAAAGCATGCAAAAAACAATTGATGAAACCAACCGCCGAAGAGAAAAACAAATCGCTTACAACATCGAACATAATATCACACCAACAACGATCATAAAATCCATTGAACAAATAATGGGGCAAACTTCCGTGTTGGATATTAAAGGAACTACCGATTCTCCTTATGCTATTGACGATAGTTTCAGCACTATTGCTGCCGAAGAACAAGAGGAATATAAAACCATTCCGCAAATGGAAAAAGCCATTTCACAATTAAAGCGCATGATGGAGAAAGCCGCCAAGGATATGGATTTCATGGAAGCTGCGAGACTGCGGGATGAGATGTTCAGGATGCAGGGCGAATTGAAAGAGATGAAAGGGTAAAATAAAAATTTGAAATAAAAGTTTGTTTACCGGGGGACGTATTTTTGAAATCAGATCTCCTTTTATTTGTTTATTGGAACGTAGTTTTGGTGCCAATAATTATCCTTATTTTTATTAAATGCCGGAAGAAAGAATCATATTAAAAGAAAACATTTCACGGGGAATTCCGGAAATAGAAATGAAAAGGCTAAGAGAAGCAATTGGCCGGACAGATACCGAAAAATTTTTCCTTTTTACAAGATTGATGAAAATTCATTTTATGCTGAAGAATGCCAAAATCGTAAAAAAGTAGATTTTTATTTATGGATAATTTGGATAATGAATTGATAGATTTTTGGAAATCGTTGAATCAATATAATGTAGCATATATTATGATAGGCGGGTTTGCGGTAAATCTTCACGGCTTCGCCAGAACTACAGGGGACATTGATATTTGGTTGAAAGATGAAATCCGTAACAGGAGAAACCTTGGCAAAGCACTTACTCAATTCGGATATGACGAACATACATTTGAGGAAATTGTTTTCGTTCCCGGATGGTCAGATTTATTTATTGGAAGTGGCGTTAGATTAGATATTATCACTACTATGATTGGGCTGGAAGATGTTACATTTGATGAGGCACTTGAACAAGCCACAATTGCTGAAATAGTAGATGTAAAAGTTCCTTTTTTAAACATCGATCAACTGATAAAAAACAAAAAAGTTACCAATCGCCCCAAGGATATTATAGACGTAATTGAACTGGAAAAAATCCGGAAATTCCGCGACGAATAAAAAAAAGTGGTGAAGACTTTCATCTTTACCACTCTTTAAAAATCTTTTAATTTATTTTATTTGGGCATGTCAAAAATAGAAGGATCCACGGGCTTATTTATTTCTACTGTAGTAGTCGTATTTTTCAAATTAAATTGACCCATATCTATTCCCATGGTATAGGGAATAACTACCCCAAAATCTGTTTTCTTATAATCTGAAAAACTAATGGTAATATCAGTTGGCTGGCCTTGCACATCTCCTGTTCTTACCTCCTGGATAATATAATTGGTGGCCGGATCGATATAAAAAGTAGCTACTGCACTGTCTTTATTGGTATATTTTATTTTGTACGCATTTATATCCCCTACTTTTTCCTGGCCTTCAAGTTCCACTTTGGCACCGCGTTCTGCATAATTAAACAAAGGGTCCACATAAATTCCATCTTCACTGGATTTATATTGTTCAGGAGGAATTGCAGTTGCCGAGGTGGAGCCAGTAAAGGGATTGATTGCCCATCCGCCTTTATCTGTAACTACCTGAACAATTTGCTGGCCATTAAAATTCATTTCATTTTTATATCCTTTTCCACTTAAAATAGTGGTTTTGGAAGTAGCATCATTGCCCATCATTTCTGTCGTTTTTTCCATATAAACGGAAGTGATTTTTGAAAGAAGAGCTTTGCCTCCGATAGCATCGATGTGCTTTGCGATAATATCATCCACAGTTTGAGCTTTGGAAGCAAAAAATAATAAAAGAGTTGTCAGGGAAAGAAGGATCGTTTTCATGTTTTATATATTTTTTAGAATTAAAGATATTAAAGTTTATTTCAATTTTAACGAAATTCTGGCTGCTTCATTTTTTGCTGACGCTAAAAAATACAGCTCCTACTATTACTGCGTTGTAAAATGTTTGCTCTTCATATTAATCAATTTAATTTCCTGTTGTCAATCTATAAATTAAGATCCTGGCTAAAACTTCGTTTACTGGTAACCGTTATTGTGCAAAAGCCGGTTTCGCTTTCAACACTTTTTTATAAACCGGGCAACTTTCGATATGCGCGCCGGGCAAATAACCGGTGCTCATCAAAAATTCATTTACGATTTCACCGCCGGTAAACCTAAAAGTGTTTTTAAAAATTTTCACCCATTCTTCTTTGGTTTTTGGATGATGATGTTCTATCCATTTTTTAAAAGAGCCATATTCTTTTTGTATTTGTAATACGGTTTTAGCATTTTCAATAGCTGCATTTATTTTAAGCCGGTTACGGATAATTCCAGCATCATTCATCAGCCTTTCAAAATCTTTTTCTTTAAAAGAAGCAACTTTTTTTATGTTGAAATTTTTGTACGCTTTTCTAAAGTTTTCTTGCTTGTTTAAAATCGTTGACCAGCTCAATCCGGCCTGGTTTATTTCCAGAACCAATCTTCCAAAAAGCTCATCATCATCTTCAATCGGAAATCCATAAAACTGGTCGTGGTAAATGCGGTGCAGATTATTTTTATCCATCAGTAAGCACCGCTTCGCAATAAGATGTTGGTTTGTCCATTCGATTTTATTTTTAAAAAGAATTGAAATTAAATAAAATTTGAAAAGAGGTAATTATCTTTATTTACAAAGAACCAGTAAACCAACAAATATTTGGGAATTTTATTTTGTTCAAATTTAAAATGTGATGGCAATTGAATTTGATACAACGGAAGAATTCATATTTAGAAGACGAAAGCGCTTTATTCGGCCATTAAAACTGGAAGATTATGAAAATCTCTTGCCATTTGCTTTGCATGAACCCGAACGTGGAAATATTCTTTAATAACCGCTGCCGGGGAAGAGGGCCTCGAAAATTATTTAATATTGCGCTTGAGGCAACAGAACAGGTAAGGAATATCCATTTATTGTTTTTGATAAATAAAGCAAATAAATATGCAGGAAGTACAAGATTTTATGACATTAACATTCCTTTTAAAACTTTGCAATTGGGCTACACGTGGTATGGAAAAGAATTTCATGGAACCGGATTGAATAAACATTGCAAATTTCTTTTGTTGTCATTTGCCTTTGAAAAACTTGATATGGAAAGAGTAGAATTTCGCGCAGATAATAATAATGAAAGAAGCATTGCCGCGATGAAATCCATTGGTTGTAAAGTGGAAGGAGTTTTAAGAAGTCATCAACCAACGAGAGATGCGGGGAAAAGAAGGGATAGTATTATTTTGAGTATTTTAAAAGATGAATGGTTTGGCGGTGTGAAAGAAAACTTAGTACAATGATTCGCTAAATAAATGGTTGTTTGCTAATTAACAATTTCTTTCCTTTTGTTAGTCAAAATGTTTCAAAGAGAAACCAGTAAACCAACAAATAATAATAAATTTTATTTTCTTGATTTGAGTTTTTACGGTTTAATGAAAAACTAAAACACAAACTTTCATCGGGAACGGATTAAAAACTCATTGCTTTATAAACCCCCTAACATCAATTACACTGTGGTAACGGTGACGGATAGCTGCTGGTGAATGAATTATTTTGCCAGCAATTGCCGCTTCCGCTTCCATCCCACAAAAGATCAACGCCGGGCAAAGGCAATCCGACCGGAGGGGCAGTTCCATTATTTACCAGGATATTATTAATAATTTTTGAGTTATCCGGATTTGGTTCAATATCAGAAAACGCTTCAGGAGGAAGCCCCGCCAAAGCACCCAGAACCAAGTCACTTACGGTGGCAATACCTGTAAAGTTGTTATTACTGATCCTATTGTTTTGAATGGTTACATTGTCGACTCCTACGTTAAGGATGCCAGTACCCGAAGGAACCAATGATTCAAAGCCCTCTGAGGGATTACCAAAATTTACGTGGTTGTTATTTTCAAAATTATTTTCTTTTACTTCCACTCCTGATGCAGTCTTGACAGGAAGTCCCGGTAAGAGGACGATTAAGATGCCTGCAACGTTATCATAAGAATGATTTTTTAATACGATTACATTGGTACAGTTTTCAACCTCCAGGCCATTTACATTTGCAAATGCAGTATTGTATTGCATCACTACATTTTCTGATTGGCCCACATAAATTCCGGTATCTGCACTCCCGCTAGCGGTACAATACTCGATAACACCATTTGTACAATGAACCGGGTAAAGACCATATTCTTCACAGTCAATTGCAGTAATATTTGAAAGTAAAAAATGGTCTATGAATTCAAGATAGACGCCGTTTTCGGTAAACCCTTCAACCGTCACATTTTTAAGTACAAATCCGTCTCCTCCTTTGTGCACCATTATACCGCAGTCTTCGTTCCCTGTGTTTTTTATAACGACTTTTTCATTGTCCGAACAGTCCATTCCAATTAATTGGATTCCGGATTTGGTGATGGTGATTTCTCCTTTATAAACCCCCGGTTCTATCATAATAGTAGAACCCGGTGCGGCTGCATCAACTGCTGCCTGGATAGAGCCTCCGCGATGCACAACAATGCCTGCCTTTTTATTTTTTCCATGCATTCCATCATTACATGGAGGTGAAAAATCCTTTACGCAACTGGTAAAAACTGTTGTAATCGTAAATACAAATACGAGTAAATGAGCCACCCTTTTATATAAAAATTCCGGCCGCCTGAATTGATGTAAATGTTTCATTTTTGACCTCCTTTTTAATTATTATTAAATATTGTAAAGAGTTAAATAAATACTTATCGGATTAATTCAGAAGAATTTAAAACAATTGATCAGTTGCTTTTCAATGAATGTTTCTCACCGGAATAAAGGCGATTTTAGTTTTAAATGGTTTTCAAATAATCGGATTATCATTTTATTATAATGTCAAACTAACTCCCACAGAATAATTATTTCTCTTATGCAATTGATGTAAAAAAGATTGCGAGTCATTTTGAAAAATCAGATTGGCTTTCTTTTTATTTCTGCCAGAGGCAATGAAAAAAGGAACGCTTGCAATTATCGCAGCTGCGCCTCCTAAGATCATTCCCCCACCTGCAAGAGTACCACGTGGAAAAATATCGAATGGGTTATCAGGATTATAATTTTTAGCAGCATTTGTTCCAATAATACCACCTGCAATGGCAACTCCTGAGCCAATTCCAAGTAGTATCCATGCCGCTGTTTTTTGGTTCTTTGATTTTTTAAGTAAAAGATCAGCCATCTTGTGTTGCTCACTTATGGATGAATCAAGCTGATTGATTTGTGCGTTGATTTTAAAAATAATGATAAAAATAATCAGCAATAAAATTGACAGTTTCTTTTTCATAATTTATATTTTAGAAAACAAAGAATGACTTCGCCGAAAAAATTTTAATCGTTCTTTTTTCTATATCTAAGTTTAAAAATAGAATTCAAACCGAAGCGCAGGCCAAAGATTAAGTGACTTCACAAGAATAATAGATGAATTTTCACTTCCCGGTAGAGAAAATACACCTGCGTCAATGGTAATGCCGTTTTTAATACTTTTAAATGGAATGTCTTTTCCCAGAGTTAAATTCAACGTGAACTGCTGAGAAGATTGCGCAGAAGGAAAAAAGGTAGTCCCCTGTCGAAAGAACCAGGTTTTCTGGTTTAATCTTGTATCATTCTTTCCTAAATAAAGCCGGTGTTCCAGGCTTATCGCAGTCCATATTGTTCCAAGGGAAGGACCCGCTCCTGCATTCAATCCCAGCTGACTTATGTTGGCAATCCTGAATGTCACTCCTGCATGTAACAGCTCCGGCGCCGAAAGCCCTGCCACAACTTTTATTTTACCTGGCAGATCTTTTTGTGAATAAAGATTTGAAGTGAATAGGAATAATGTTATGATCGCTATTGCAAATTTCATAATGGTTGAAATTTATAAGGCTATAGGATAAATGGAAATGGAAACTTTTGGTCTTATTAGTCACTTGTAAAAGTAGGATGGATTAATTTCTCCCAATTGTAAAAAAGCGACAACTTTTACTGAAATAATTTTATTATTGATTTTGAACCTGGAATAATTTATTCGAAATAAAACCAGCGAAAACTATTTATGATATTATTTATAAATAATAGATATTTATAGTACGTTTCAAAACCCTTTGATGAAACAACTTTGAATTGCCGCAGGAATTTTAATTTTTTTAAATGGTTTCTACTATTCAAATAAAGCCTGCGCTTATATTACAGCCCTTTGTAAGCTGTTATTCTTTAAGACGATTTGATACGGGAGAATTGGCAATGCCACGACCAATGCACGCAGTTCACGAGTGTTATATGACCTTCTTTCTCCGGGAAAAATTTTGTGACCTGAGAGATAATTCAGGAAATTTCCAGAGGCGGGCTTCTAATTCTCTTTGTACTCTTTTTACAGAAACACAAGGCTGTACTTATTATCAAGGGAATTATGTTATATTTTGTGTTCAGTTTAAGTCCAATGGAATATTTGCAATTTTTGGCATTCCACAGAAAATATTAATAAATACTATTTTCCCGCTGGAAGATATTTTGGGAAATGAGGATAACCTGTTACTTACTGAACAATTTCAATCCGTTGCCGATATTTTTGAAATGGCCAGTTACATGAATACATATCTCATCAAAATTTTTTTATCCCGAAAGCATAAAATTTACACAGGTATAATTGCCAATATTGCAGATCTGGTTCTTCAAAATAAAGGTGTTGTATCTATAGATGCGCTTGCGCTTTATGGCAATATGAGCATTCGCAATTTTGAAAGAAGGTTTATAAATGAAGTTGGAATGCCTCCAAAATTATATGCACGCATCACCAGGTTTTACAATGCGGTTGAAAACAAAATGTTACATCCGCTTAAGAATTGGACAGAGATTGCTTATGAAAATGGTTATTATGACCAGTCTCATTTTATAAAAGAGGTGAAACTATTTTCTTCTAAAAGCCCTGATGATCTTTTTAAGTACACTCCTCCGCCAACAGAAAATTTTATAGGAAAGGTAGATTACTGAATCATTTGTAAAGTGGAAAATGTATTGAGCAGCCTTCAGCCGACAAGAGACCCGAAAAATGATGGATAACATATTTAAAGTACCATAAAAGATGAATAGTGTTGAGGAGCGAAAAAGGTCCTTGCTAAAAAATTGGGATGATAGTTCTTTATAATTTTTTAATTTCAGCGAAATTCATTCAATGAAAAGAGAACTCACTTCCTGGTTCAGTCCTTCTTTAAACAGAGAGATGCCCATCGCTACTTATGGAAATTATGGTTTTGCTCTATTATTAATTCCTACTGCTGCGGCAGATTATCTCGAGTATGAACGTTTCCAAATGATTGATTCAATAGCACCTTTTATAGATTCTGGCAAAGTAAAAGTTTTTTCTATCAATAGCATGAACAATGAAAGCTGGATGCATCCTGGGATGTGGGGCGAGCATAAAGCCATCCGCCACAATGAGTTTAATAGTTATGTCTTCAACGAAGTAATTCCTTTTATAAAACACAGCACTTCCCACGAAACGCCAATCATTACTTGTGGCGCCAGCTTCGGAGCGTTGCATAGTATGAATTTATTTTTGAAACGTCCGGACCTTATTAACGGTGTAATTGCGATGAGCGGCGTTTATGATTTGCACGAATATTCAAAAGGTTTTCATGATGAGCAGGTTTATTATAATTCGCCGATGGATTATATGCCCAACCTCACTGACAATTGGTATTTGGATAACATCCGCAAAAGCCATCATATTCATATATTGTCCGGTAGCGGCGAGTTTGAAGATCCGGGTGCCGCAGGTAGATTTGCAAAAGTTTTATACGATAAGGGAATCAATTATGAACTGGATATTTGGGGAAATGACATGCGGCACGATTGGCCCACATGGCGCGATATGTTGCCATATTATGTTGATTCAAGATTCTGATTGGTAGTGAACAAACAAATATTGACAATTTTTGTTTTGTAGTAAAAGCAAAACATTTCTTATATAAATCCAACTTTATTTTTCCATTATTACTATTTCGTAAATTTACCAGATGGAAAAAAAGTTATTTCTGCTGGATGCGATGGCGTTGATCTATCGTGCTTATTACGCCTTAATCAGGAGCCCGATAATTACCACAAAAGGAAAAAATACCAACGCTCAATTCGGATTTACCAATACTTTAGCTGATCTTATCAGTAAGGAAAATCCAACTCATCTTGCAGTTGCTTTTGATACGGCTGCTCCAACAGAACGCCACACTGATTTTGCGGCCTATAAGGCGCAAAGACAGGATGCACCTGAAGATTTATTAGTTGCTATTCCTGATATTAAAAAAATAATTGAAGGATTTAATTTGCCTTGCATTGAATGCGACGGTTACGAAGCAGATGATATAATCGGTGGGTTGGCGCAACAGGCAGAGAAAGATGGTTACCAGGTTTTTATGGTAACGCCTGATAAAGATTTCGGCCAATTGGTTACGGAAAACATTAAGATTTATAAACCGGGCTACCAGGGCGGAAAAGTGGAGATAATGGGCGAAAAAGAAGTGTGTGAAAAATGGGGAATCAAAAATGTAAAACAGGTAATTGATATCCTGGGATTGATGGGCGACGCGAGCGATAACATTCCGGGTATTGCAGGAGTAGGAGAAAAAACAGCTGCTAAATTATTGGCTCAATACGGTTCGATTGAAAATGTTTTGGAAGACGCGGAAAATATAAAAGGTGCCTTGGGAGAAAAGATACGGAAGGGAAAAGAAATGGCAATTCTGAGTAAAAAGCTCGCAACTATAATCACCGACGTTCCGTGCAAATTTCATGAAGAAGATTTTAAATTAAAGCCTTACAATATTGAAGCGCTGAAAAGCATTTTTGCTGAATTGGAATTCAAAACTTTAGGCAAAAGAATCTTGGGCGAAGAATATAATGTTTTTGTGGTGGAAAGGACGGTGGTTCAAACTGACCTTTTCGGCAATGCCAATGAAATTCCCATTCCTTCTAAAAAAGAAGAAAAGGAAATTGTTGAAGAAAAAACAGGGCTTGCTGCTGATAAAAATATAAGTAACACACCACACGATTATAAATTGGTCGAAACTGAAGAAGAAATCAAAGCACTGGTAAATAAATTATCAGAGCAACAAGAAATTTCGTTTGATACCGAAACCACGCACATCGACCCGAATGAAGCGGAATTAGTAGGGCTTAGTTTTTCTTTCAAAAAAGGGGAAGGTTATTATATTCCTTGCCCGCCCGATGAAGAAAAAACAAAAGAAATTCTTCAACATTTTGCGCCCCTTTTTGCGGACGAATCAAAAATATGGGTAGGGCAAAATATCAAATATGATTTAATTATTTTAAAGTGGTATGGTATTGAAGTAAAAGGAAAATTGTTTGATACCCTGCTTGCGCATTATGTAATAGAAAGTGAAGGGAGGAGAAACATGGATTTGCTTAGTGCGCAGTATTTGGATTATGTCCCGGTTTCCATTACTGATTTAATTGGCAAGAAAGGAAAAGGCCAGGGAAATATGCGTGATGTGGATGTGGAAGAAGCAAAAGAATATGCTGTGGAAGACGCAGATATTACATTGCAATTAAAGGCAGCATTTGTTCCGTTGTTGAAATCAAAAGAAGTTGAAAGGGTTTTTGAAGAAGTGGAATCGCCTTTGATAAAAGTATTGCTGGATATGGAATACGAAGGAGTGAATGTAGATACTGAGTTCTTAAATCTCTATTCAAAAGAACTGGAAACAGCCGCTAAAAAATCCGAAGAAAGTGTTTATGAACAAGCAGGGATAAGATTCAATTTGGCATCACCAAAACAGTTAGGAGAAGTACTTTTTGAAAAAATGCGGATTGATTCTAAAACCAAAAAAACCAAAGGAGGACAGCATGCCACTGGCGAGGATGTTTTACTTAAACTGGCAAAAGAAAATCCCATCGTAGAAGATATTTTAAACTTCAGAGAGCTCACGAAATTAAAGTCAACTTATGTAGATGCGCTGCCGCAACTGATTAATAAAAAAACTTCGCGTGTGCATACCTGTTATGGGCAGGCAATAGCAGTAACAGGAAGGCTTAGCAGCAATAATCCCAATTTGCAAAACATTCCTATCCGAACAGAAAGAGGACGCGAAATAAGAAAAGCTTTCATTCCCCGGAACCGCGACCATGTAATAATTTCAGCGGACTACTCCCAGATAGAATTACGAATTGTCGCTGCCATAAGCGGCGACCCTGCTATGTCCGATGCTTTCCGGCAGGAAAAAGATATTCATACCGCTACAGCAGCCAAAGTTTTTAATGTACCTGAAAACGAGGTAACCAAAGAAATGCGCTATAAAGCCAAAAGCGTAAACTTTGGAATAATCTACGGACAAAGCGCTTTCGGCCTTGCTGAAAACATCGGCGTTAGCAGAACAGAAGCGAAAGAAATAATAGACGCGTATAAAATAGAATTTGCTCATATCCAGAAATATATGGACGAAATGAAAGTTTTTTGCAAAACTAACGGTTATGTACAAACGCTGATGGGCAGAAAACGCTGGCTAAAAGATATTAATTCATCCAACTGGACAGTGCGGGGATATGCAGAAAGAAATGCCATTAATTCTCCCATACAGGGAACTGCAGCCGATATGATAAAACTTGCTATGATTGGTATCCACCGTGAGTTTGAAAAGTATAATTTTAAATCAAAAATGATTTTACAGGTTCATGATGAACTCGTTTTCGATGCGCATATATCAGAAGTGGAAACGATTAAACCCATTATTTTAGAATCAATGAAAAACGCCTTGAAGTTGCCTAACGAAGTTCCTGTTGAAGCTGAATTAGGAGTTGGTGAAAACTGGCTGGAAGCGCATTAACGTTTTACTCGGTTTACAATTCACTAGTCTTTAATTTTCATTCATGTATTTTTATAAAAATAATTTTTTTGAACCAGACAATTTTTGCAAAAGACCTGACTAAGAAATATGGTAAACGCACCGTAAATAGTAATGTGTCATTCCATGTAAGCCAGGGAGAAATCGTTGGGCTGCTTGGCCCAAACGGAGCTGGAAAAACTACTTCTTTTTACCAGGTGGTCGGATTGGTAAAGTCAGACGATGGGCATGTTTTTTTGAATGATCTGAATATTACCAAACTTCCTATGTTTAAACGAGCCAAATTAGGCCTGGGATATTTGCCGCAGGAAGCAAGTGTATTCAGAAAACTTACAGTTGAAGATAATATCACTGCAGTTCTTGAGATGACAAAGCTTTCAAAAAAAGAGCAAAAGGAAAAGCTGGAAACTTTGATTGCAGAGTTTAACCTGGAACATGTTCGCAAAAGCAATGGCGATGTATTAAGCGGTGGTGAAAGAAGAAGAACAGAGATAGCGCGCGCGCTGGCAGTAGATCCTAAATTTATTTTGCTGGATGAACCATTTGCGGGTATCGATCCGATAGCTGTTGAAGATATTCAATCTATTGTAACAAAGCTTCGTTATAAAAATATTGGCATTTTAATTACAGATCACAATGTAAATGAAACACTTTCTATTTGCGACCGCGCTTACCTGTTGATTGAGGGAAAAATTTTTGTGGAAGGTTCTGCAGAGGAACTGGCTAAAAACGAGCAGGTACGTAAATTATATCTCGGAAGAAATTTTGAGCTAAAAAGAAAAGATTATTTACATTCAGATGTATTTAAATAAGAATTTTAATTATTATGGAGCAAGCCAATTAACTAATGATCACTTAAACAATTAACTTGAAACTTCTTAGTCCTGTCATATCACAATTGGCACGGATGCGTCTCCGGGGTGTGGAAAATTGGATTGCGCATCCGATACCCGCTCAGCGAAATGTGTTGCAACATTTGGTAACACAGGCACAATACACTGAAATTGGCAGAAAGTATAAATTTTCAAGGCTATTTACTATTAAGGATTTTAAAAGTCAATTCCGGTTCATGAATACAATGACCTGAAACCTTACATCAACGGATGATGGGTGGGGAACAAAATATTCTTTGGAATACACCTATCAATTGGTTTGCAAAAAGCAGCGGCACCACTTCGGATAAAAGTAAATTTATTCCCATAAGTGATGAGAGTTTAAAAGACAATCATTTTAAAGGATCCAAAGATGTGCTTACTAATTATTATAAAAATTTTCCTGATAGCGATTTACTTACCGGCAAAAGCCTTGTAGTTGGCGGGAGTCACCAGGTTTATAATCTTTTTGAAGATATTCAATATGGCGACCTTAGCGCTGTATTAATGCAGAATACACCTTTTTGGGGGCATTGGATAAGAACACCGGAACTTAAAATAGCATTGCTTGATGAATGGGAAAGCAAGATAGAACAACTCGCAAATACAACAGTTCATGAAAATGTTACTTCCCTTGCCGGAGTTCCTACCTGGACAATTATATTAATAAAACGAATTCTTGAGATTTCAGGAAAGAAAACATTGAAAGAAGTTTGGCCAAATTTAGAATTATACAT
Source organism: uncultured Chitinophagaceae bacterium (assembly GCA_963741705.1). Taxonomy (GTDB): domain Bacteria; phylum Bacteroidota; class Bacteroidia; order Chitinophagales; family Chitinophagaceae; genus Ginsengibacter. The sequence goes on from CAVUJE010000043.1 coordinate 24,925, forward strand.
GCATGGAGGAGTTTCGTTTACGCCTTATCGTGAGCAAATCAATAAATTAATTGGAGGGCCAATAAATTACCTGGAAATGTACAATGCGAGCGAAGGTTTTTTTGCTGCACAAAATATGCCTGACGATGAAGGCCTTTTGCTTTATACAGACCATGGAATTTTTTATGAATTTTTACCTGTTGATGAATATGGGAAAACAGGATGCGAAAACTATCGGGCTTAGAACAAGTAGAACTGAATAAAAATTATGCGCTGGTGATTACCACCAATGGTGGCCTTTGGCGATATTTAGTTGGTGATACTATTCAGTTTACCTCTTTAAAACCCTTTAAAATAAAGGTGTCCGGAAGGTTAAAGCATTTTATGAATGCTTTTGGCGAGGAAGTAATTGTTGAAAATGCGGACAATGCGATTGCTATTGCTTCAGCAAAAACAAATGCTTTGGTTAAAGATTATACTGCTGCGCCGGTTTTTTTTACTGAACAAAATAATGGTGCTCATGAATGGCTGATAGAGTTTGAAAATCACGCCTGAGGATCTTAAATCGTTTTACTTTTGAACTGGATGAAGCATTAAAATCACTCAACAGTGATTATGAAGCCAAGCGATATAAAAATATTGCCTTACGTTTGCCGATCGTGCATTCGTTGCAAAAAAATACTTTTAATAAATGGTTAAAAAGTAAAGGCAAATTAGGTGGCCAGCATAAAGTGCCACGCCTTAACAATGAAAGAAAAATGATTGAGGAAATTTTATCCATGTAGCTGAATTTTCAGAATAAAAAATTGATTTATTTATTCGTTTACTATCACTTTGTTTTATCAAATCTTTCTTAGGTCTATTCATCAAATTACAAAAAACAATTATCAATAAAATAAAAAGAAGAAATTTATGAAAAGAATAATTCCTTTGCATTAATTTCATGTGCTTTTAATCCAACGCAACGGCACAAAAAAAAGATGCAAAAGAAGACCAAAGCGCCGAAAGAAATCCTATGGTAATTGTGGATTCATCTGTGACTATTAAAAATACAATTACTATAAAAGGCCAAACGGTTCCTTATACTGCAAAGTCAGGCACATTGCCCGTTTGGGATGAAAACGGCAAACCGATAGCTTCTGTTTTTTATACTTATTATGAAAGAAGCGATGTAAAAGACCGCGCCTCAAGGCCATTGGTAATTTCTTTTAACGGCGGCCCGGGCACACCTTCTGTTTGGATGGAAATCGGCTATACCGGTCCGCGGATTTTAGATGTAGATGATGAAGGTTATCCTGTAGAACCTTATGGCTTGCATGATAATCCTAATTCAATTTTAGATGTAGCTGATATTGTTTATGTAGATCCCGTTAATACAGGTTATTCAAGAAAGGTAAGTGAAGATATTCAAGGGTCAAAATTTTTTGGCGTAAATGAGGATATTAAATATCTCGCTGAGTGGATCAAACTTTTGTAACACGAAATAACCGTTGGGCTTCACCAAAATTCCTGATTGGTGAAAGCTATGGAACCACCCGGGTTTCAGGGCTTGCTTTGGAATTGGAAAAGCGCAATGGATGTACCTGGATGGCGTGGTGCTTGTTTCTCCAACCGATTTGGGAATAAAGCGAGATGGCCCGGTTGGCGAGGCCTTGCGGCTTCCCTATTTTGCAGCGACAGCCTGGTATCATAAAATGCTTCCGGCTGATTTGCAAAGCAAAGACCTTAATGATATGCTACCGGAAGTTGAAAAATTTACCGTAGATGATTTAATTCCCGCTTTGGCAAAAGGAAGTACATTAACCGATGGAGAAAAGGAAACCATTGCTACTAAAATGTCGCGTTACTCCGGCTTATCGCAGAAGGTAATTTTGCAACACAACCTGGTAATTCCTTTTGGGTTTTTTTGGAAAGAATTGCTGCGCGATAAAGGATTTACTATTGGAAGATTAGATTCGAGATACCGGGGAATTGATAAGCAGGACGCTGGTAATTATCCTGATTATAATGCCGAACTAACGGCATGGTTACACGCTTTTACACCAACAATGAATATGTACCTCAGAAATGAATTAAATTATAAAACAGATCTTAAATACAATATGTTTGGTTCCGTTTGGCCGTGGGATGATAAGAATGATAACACCGGCGATAACCTGCGGCAGGCAATGGCACAAAATCCTTTTTTGCATTTGCTGGTTCAGTCAGGATATTATGATGGCGCCTGCGATTTTTTTAATGCAAAATATAGCTTGTGGCAAATGGATCCCGGCGGAAAATTAAAAGATCGTATTAGCTGGAAAGGCTTTCGCAGCGGCCACATGATTTACATGCGCAAAGATGACCAGGCGGCCGCGAACCAACAATTAAGGGACTTTATTTTTAACTCAATTCCTAAAAAAGGGGAAGGCGCAAAATTCTAAATTGAAACCAAATGAACTTAAAAATCCTTTCAACTGAAGGGATTTTATTTTAACCAGCAAACCAACAAATAATGGTAATTTTTATGTTGCCCCGAAACAATTTTTGATGATAATTCTTAGTAAAAGTTAAAGCTCATCGTTACGACTTTCGCCGGGAATTTGTAGTCAAAATTTACTGCTGAGAACGTTGGTCTATCAGAAATAAATAAACTTCCTTTGGACCGTGTACACCAACTACTAAAGTTTTTTCTATATCGGCCGTACGGCTGGGGCCTGCAGCGAATGTGATAAATGAAGGAAGGTTATTATCAGTATTTATTTTTCAAATCTTTCAATGCATCACGCGTATCAAAAACCAACTGATCAACATAGGCGATACAAATATGAACCGGGGCATACGCGCTTACAGTACGGCCACTTTCCTGTGCACTGCTCATCACAATAGCGCCGGTTCTTGCCACCAGGCAATGGCATGAAGTGATAGCTGCATCGCAATTTGGCAAAGAAGATTTATTTATTTCAGGGAATTCTTATGGAAATAGATTGGATAATTGTTTTTCAACACAATAAACGTTGTTCCATTTTTGATCCGCTGATTAATTTTTTTATTTGATTTTAGCGCATCCCCTTCATTAATACAAAAAGCAAATTTGCCGAAAGTAGCTTTGTAAATTCTTCGGCAAATAAAATTTCCAAATCTTCTGTCGGAGGTTTAAAAACAGAATGGTTCCTTCACTTTTAGGAAAAGGCAAAGGCACCGGATTACTCAGTGCCTCTCTTATTTTTTTTAAAATTTTTTCTTTGGAAGAAGAAACTTTCATTTTTACGATTTAAGATCGGTGTCATTAGAATCTACCACATGAATGGGCGGATCAATAACGGCGTCCTTTGGATTGTCCACAAAATCAAGTGCTTTTTTATCTTCATAAGGCCGTTTTCCAATTAACGCTTCCACATCACTTTTGAAAAGAACTTCTCTTTTTAATAATGCTTTGGCGATGATTTCTACTTCATTTTTCTTTTCAGTCAATAATTGTTTGGTTCTTTCAAAAGCCATTTCAATTAATTTGCGTACTTCCTCATCAATCATTTTTCCGGTTTCTTCACTAAATGGTTTTTGAAATGTATTTTCCTGCTGCGGATCGTAATAACTTACGTTACCTATCTTTTCATTCATTCCATAAACCGTTACCATAGAATAAGCCATTTTGGTTACCTGCTGCAGGTCATTACTTGCGCCTGTAGAAATTTTATTAAAGAAAATAGATTCTGAAGCTCGTCCCCCAAGCGTCATGCAAATTTGGTCAAGCAACTGGTCTGTATTATACAAATATTGCTCTTTTGGAGTGTATTGGGCATAACCCAAAGCTGCGGTTCCCCTGGGAACAATAGTTACTTTCAACAATGGATAAGCATGTTCTAAAAACCATCCGCATATAGCGTGTCCCGCTTCATGATAGGCAATGATTTCTTTTTCTTCAGGAAGAATAATTTTATTTTTCTTCTCAAGTCCGCCAATCACTCTGTCGATGGCATCCTGGAAATCACTCATATCTACAGCTTCTTTTCCGTTTCTTGCTGCAATTAAAGCTGCTTCATTACAAACATTGGCAATATCCGCACCTGCAAAACCCGGTGTTTGTTCAGCCAGTTTGTGGGTATCCAAGATTTTGAGAAACCTTAATAGGAAGCAGGTGAACTTTAAAGATAGCTTCCCGGCCCACCAGATCAGGACGATCAATAGTAATTTGCCTGTCAAACCTGCCCGGGCGCAATAATGCACTATCCAATACATCCGGCCTGTTAGTAGCAGCCAAAATAATAATTCCAAGATCTGTACCAAAACCATCCATTTCCACCAGCAACTGGTTTAGGGTATTTTCTCTTTCATCATTGCTCATCATCATGTTCTTTCCCCGGGCACGGCCTATAGCATCTATTTCATCTATGAAAATAATACACGGCGCTTTTTCTCTTGCCTGCTTAAACAAATCTCTTACCCGGCTTGCGCCTACTCCCACAAACATTTCAACAAAATCACTACCGCTAAGGCTGAAAAAAGGAACCTGTGCTTCTCCGGCCACAGCCTTGGCCAACAATGTTTTACCGGTACCGGGAGGGCCAATCAATAATGCTCCTTTAGGAATTTTACCTCCAAGATTGGTATATTTTTTTGGATTTTTAAGAAAATCCACAATTTCCATCACTTCCACTTTTGCCTCATCAAGTCCGGCTACATCGCTAAAATTGATATTTACTCTTGTTCCTTTTTCAAAAAGAGTAGCTTTTGATTTCCCGATATTAAAAATTCCGCCCGGGCCTCCGGCTCCGCCGCCGCCACCTACTTTTCGCATCATCATGATAAATACAAGCGCAATCAAAAGTATGGGCAAAAGTGTACTTACGATTTGGCCAAATAGTTCACCTTCATCGCCCGGCTTATCCGGAACCTGTTTTACATCAGGATTGATCTTTATAAAACTGGGTCAGCTGATGTGGCAAAAACTTCATCTTTAATAATGCTAAAATAAGCCTGTGGGGCATCTTTTATTTTCTTAACCTCATCATAATTTTGTCCAAAAACACTCTGAAAATAACTGGCATCACTATCTAATTTTTGAGGATTGATAAAAACACGAACTAATTTTTTATTACCTACAGTTTTTATCTGGTCTACATCGCCTTTGCTCAACATGGTATAAAAATCAGTGTCGTTTATTTCAACGCCCGTACCCGCAGTTGTTCTAAAAAGATTGTAACCAATGATTACTGCAAAAATGATCCCATAAACCCAGTAAATACTAAATCTTGGTTTTTTCTTAGGATCGTCATCCGGAGTACCCGGAGTCATATTAGTATTCAATCTTCTTTGTAATGGTTTTTTTTTCTGTTCTTCAGTTGCCATATCTGATTGCTTCTGCAATATTTTTATCTTGATTCTTCTTTTATCAGAATAAGAATTTTGTTTATTAATTATTAAGTAATTTTTTATTGAATTTTAATGTTCAATTATTGTTGCATCACTCCACATTTCTTCAAGTTTATAAAATTTTCTTGGCTCAGGCAGCATTATGTGAACTACTACATTTACATAATCAATCAAAATCCATTGTTCACCTTGCCTTCCTTCATGTTTATAAGGTCTTTCGCCACATTTTTTTTTAACTTCTTCCTCAACAAAATCTCCAATAGCCTTTAGTTGTATAGGGTTATTAGCTTCACAAATAATAAAAAAATCGGTTACTGCTTCAGGGATTTTTTTAAGATCGAGGCTTACAATTCTTTCTCCTTTTTTTTCCTGTATTGCATGGATTATAGTTTTAAACAGCTTACTGTTTCTTGTAATCCTTGCTATGGTTGATTTTTTTCTTTTTTCCAGTAATGTTAAATTATTCAAATGTGTTCTTTTAACTAGTGCTGATTCAGCAATCAGCAAAAATAAATTTATTCTCTTAGATTGCAGCTTTCAACGCAAATTTTGTATCTATTTTATCAAAAATACTAATTCTTTACTAATCCGTTTTATATGTCGTTTACGCCAAAAAACATGTTAATTCTTAATAGCGTGGATAGTACCAACAACTATGCCATGGCATTGATTCAAAAACGTGAAATTGATGGCGAAATTGCCGTATTTGCGAGTGAACAAACAAATGGAAAAGGACAGACGGGGAAAACAATGGATAAGCAATAAAGCTGAAAATATTATTCTCTCTGTCGCCATCCCAATGCAGTGGCTGCCTATATCGCGTCAATTTGAAATTAGTGTTGCGGCGGCTTTAAGCTGCCACGATCTTTTTAAAAAATATGTTTTAGCAAATCTTTTTATAAAATGGCCAAATGATATTTTTATTAATGACAGTAAGGCAGGAGGCATTTTGATAGAAAATGTGATTAAAGGTAAAATATGGCAGTGGGCAGTTATCGGGATTGGATTAAATATCAACCAGGAAAAATTTGAGGACGGAATTTTAAAGCCACTTCTTTAAAGCTCAATAACCAGGCAAAAATTTGATGTAATAAAGCTTGCTGAAAAACTGCATCGATATTATTTTAAAACGAATTGAAGAATTGAAAGAAGGTAATTTTAAAAAAATGCTGGAAGAATATAATGAAATTTATATGCGCGCGGAAAGATGGTTAAATTAAAAAAGCAAAACATCGTATTTGAAACCAAAATCGTTGCAGTTTCTGCCTCCGGCGAATTATTAACCACAGATGTCATTGAACGAAAATTTATCTTTGATGAAGTTGAATTTAAAGGATTGATTTAAAAGCAGTAAACGAACAAATACCGTTAATTTTTATTTTCATTTTATTCATTTTCTGCATTTCTGGCTTCTGCTTCAAACTTGTTATTATAGTACCCAACTTTAATACTTTCCAAAAGGTATTTAAAAATAAAATTGAGAAAGCCATATTTTTTGAACTGCTCCAGGTGGCACATTTCGTGCTTTACCCATTTTTCGTCTTTTAAAAAATCTTTTTTAGAAACGCGATGAAGATGGATTGTTTTTCCAATCACAATGGCAACATTTTCGGAGCGTAATTTCCTGCGGCAATTTTTGCAATCCAAGAATTTTCTTTGATCATGAATTCCATGAATATCAATTGAAAGCAAAAGATTTAATGTTCATTCGCACACTTTTAAAATTTCTTCGCTGTGTATTTTTGATTTGGGCTTTTTAAAAATCTTAATGATCTTACCTTTTTCATCAATTAAAAAAGTAGTTCTTAAAAGCCCCATGTATTTTTTGCCATACATGTTTTTTTCTCCCCAAACCTCGTATTTTTCAATTATTTTTTTTGCTGGATCTTCCAAAAGGATAAAAGGCAGCTTGTATTTTTCTTCAAATTTTTTGTGGCTTGATTTATCATCCGGGCTTACACCGATGACTACCAATCCGGCTTTTTTTAAGTCCGAATAATTGTCTCTTAAATTACAGGCTTCGATGGTGCAGGTAGGCGTATCATCTTCGGGATAGAAATACAAAACCACTTTTTTTCCACGAAAATCTTTCAGTGAAACGGAATTTCCGTTTTGATCTTTTGCTGTAAAATCGGGTGCTTTTTGTCCTTCTGATAATGTTGTCATATTTTTTATTTTACCGGGTGAAATGATAGGTTGTTTCAGTTTTATTTCCCGCTTCATCCTCAACGGAAATTTTTAACTCATGCCTGCCAGGCCCACAATGCTCATCAAAATAGTAAATGTATTTTCTGCCTTTGTCGTTTGTAAACATTAGCCATTTGCCGTCTAATTCTGCTCTAAAATTTTTGATCACATCATTATTATCCGTAGGAGTTGCGACGATAGTATGATACCGGGAAATATTGGCATTATCATGAAAATCGACATGAATCACCGGCGGCTCATCGTCAGCAATTAATTCAAAATCTCCAAACCTGTTGAATTTGGCTGAATACCAATCTCCGCTCCGGGTTGCTTTTACCACTTCTTCATTTCCTTTCCAGTTCTGGCGAACCAGAATTTTATCTTTTAAGTTTTCAGGAACAGGTTTGTTTGTTTTTATCCGGATCGTAAAATAATCCTGCGAAGGAATCAATCCCGAAAGAATTGAATGAATAGGAGAATAAACGTCAGAAGCAGTAGAAATTTTTTGGGAATGATTAAATTCCACCGAATCATATAAAGTGGCAACCGGCAAATAAAGCTGGAGATCCTGGTTTTCAAAAACATTTACCTGACCCGGTTGAAATTCAATAGATGATGGATTTTCCGAAAATCCAGGATTGTTTTCCACAGATTCTTTTTTTATTTTAAAACGGAGAACAGACGTGTTTCCATTAGGATCTTTCACCACCACTTTTACATCGTGAACATCAGAATCCTGCAATTCAATTACTCCATCGCCATTAATATCTTTGTAAACTCCCTGCGGATAACCCGGAAGTCTTGACAAATGCTGGATGTAAGGACCGCCGGCAGCACGGGTTTTGTAATCTACGTTTGCATTTACATAGCGCGTTTCATCATATCCGATGCTATCAAGTTGAAAAGCAGAGAGTGGAATATTGTCCAAATAAATAACCGCTTCATAAATCCCGTTCGGATTATGAGACCCCGATTGTTTATCATTTGCTGAAATTCCAAAACTTATTTTATCGAAATGAACAGGAATTATGCTCTCGTTAGTGGTATATTCTCCACCGGATCTTTTTAAGCTGAAAAGCTGTGGCGATTGGCTATAAGTGCTTTTATTTCTGTCATACATAGCAAGCCTGATAATCGTTGGCGGCACATTATCGGGAATAGGCAATCCAAATAAAAGTTCATTTAAAACTTTATCAGTTTTTGTATCGCGAATTTCAAAATGGCAATGCGGCCCCATTGAACCACCGGTGCTTCCGCTATAAGCGATGAACTGCCCTTGTTTTACCGGAAACATTCCGGGAGGAAATTGCAGATCAATATCCCATGTTTCCTGTAAATATTGCTGTTCTCTCACATATTTTTCCAGTTCATTAAAAAAGCGGTTGAGGTGGCCGTAAACGGTGGTTAATCCATTTGGATGATTAATGTAAATCGCCTGTCCATAACCAAAAGGCGCTACAGACACACGCGAAATATATCCACTTGCGGCGGCTTTTACATGACGGTTTACCACCTGGTCAGTTCTGCAATCCAATCCCATGTGATAATGATTCGGGCGAAGTTCTCCAAAATTTGCCGCGAGACTTATCCTCGCCTCTACAGGATATATGAAATAATTCTTTGGGTAATTTTTTGGAGAAAAAAATTGGGCATTAACCGAATAAGAGAAAAATAATAAAATAAAAAACAGGAACGGTTTATGTATAATACATTTTTTAAAAACAGAGGTAATCATATTTACAAATCTAACAACTAAAAATTTTAATGAAAAATGGCAAATACGAATAAAATTGCAGCAATCATACTGGGAGCCGCAGGAGGCTTCGCCCTGATAAAATTTTTAAGCATACCTAAGGAAGAAAGAAATGACTTTTACAGGTATTTAAAAAATAAAACACACGAATTGCTGGATAACGCCGAAGAAACTGTGGAAAAAGTAGAACATTACATGGATGAATTCAAAGAAAAAGGAGAGGATGAATGGATTGACAAGATTTATATTTTAAAGAAAATGTTTAAAAACCTATATGGAACGGATAAACATTATCTTTTATAAATAATTTCCTATTTAGCAGTACTTCAGGAAGCAGCCTTTTTCAAAAAGGCCTGTTTTTTTTATTTACAGTAAAGCAATAAATAAGCTTGATTTTTATTTTGGATCGACTTCAACTTTAATTTTACACAATTATTTCATGTTTCTGCCGGCAAATTTGATTAGTTTCCATTAATTTTGGCGCCCACACATATTAGAATTTCATGCCATTAGACCATTCCATTAAAACAGTTTTGATAATAGGTTCGGGTCCAATCGTCATTGGACAGGCCTGTGAATTTGATTATTCCGGAACACAAGCTGCGCGAAGCTTAAAAGAAGAAGGAGTTAATGTTCTTCTTATTAACAGCAATCCTGCCACTATCATGACAGATCCAATGATGGCGGACAAAGTATATTTATTGCCGCTAACTCCGGAAAGCATTGAACAAATAATTGAAGAAAATCAATCAGGAGAATTTAAGATTGATGCGGTGCTGGCAACGATGGGCGGACAAACTGCCTTAAATCTTGCAAAAGAAGCCGACGAAATGGGCATTTGGGAAAAAAATAATATCCGTTTGATTGGGGTTGATATCAAAGCAATAGACAAAGCAGAGGACAGGGAAAAATTCCGTGAATGGATGATAGAAATGAAGATTGATGTTGCGCCTGCTAAAATTGCTAACTCTTTTTTGGAAGGGAAAGAAATTGCACAGGAGATTGGGTTTCCGCTCGTTTTGCGGCCTTCCTATACTTTAGGAGGCACGGGAGGCAGCATAGTTTTTGAAAAAGCGCGTTTGGATGAAGCACTGAACCGGGCCTTAACTACGTCACCGGTTCATGAAGTGCTGGTAGAAAAAGGAATGATGGGCTGGAAGGAATTTGAGCTTGAATTGCTTCGCGATGACAATGACAACGTGGTTATAATTTGTACTGTAGAAAATTTTGACCCGATGGGAGTGCATACCGGTGATTCTATTACAGTTGCCCCGGCAATGACATTGAGCGATACGGCTTACCAGAAAATGAGAAATACGGCTATTTCCATGATGAGAAACCTGGGAAATTTTGCAGGCGGTTGTAATGTTCAGTTTGCATTAAACCCACATACCGAAGAATTAATCGCCATTGAAATTAATCCACGTGTGAGCCGTTCATCAGCACTGGCCAGTAAGGCTACCGGTTATCCGATTGCAAAAATTGCGGCAAAGCTGGCAATAGGATTTACTTTGGATGAATTAAAAAACCAGATAACCCAAACAACGTCTGCATATTTTGAACCTGCTTTGGATTATGTAATTGTAAAAATTCCGCGTTGGAATTTTGATAAATTCAAAGGCGCAGACGATACCCTCGGTTTCCAGATGAAATCTGTTGGAGAAGTAATGGCTATTGGAAGAAGTTTTGCAGAAGCCATTCAGAAGGCCTGCCAGAGCCTGGAGAATAATGCGATCGGCCTTGGTTATTATGGAAAAAGCTTGATGCACGCGGAAGAAATAGTAGAATATATAAAAATACCGAAGTGGGATCGCATTTTTCGCATAAAAGATGCCTTAATGATTGGGGTAAGTGTCAAAAGAATTTGTGAATCTACAGGAATTGACCGCTGGTTTATTTACCAGATTCAAAAAATAGTAAACTGTGAAAAAGCTATTGCCCAAACTTCATTGGAAACTATTTCGACAGAACTTTTACGAGAAGCCAAACATCTTGGTTTCGGCGATGAGCAAATAGCAAAAATAATGAAAGACGGCAGCACAGACGAAGACGTTTATGAAAAAAGAAAAGCTTTGGGAATTACCAGGGTGTATAAAATGGTTGACACGTGCAGCGCGGAGTTTGAAGCAAAGACGCCTTACTTTTATAGTACCTTTGAGTAAATATTACTACGCTTAAAAGAAAAATCATGGAAGTTCTTGAAAATGATTTAGAAAAGATTAAAGAAATATCTGATTCAGAATTAAAACTGGAAATTGCCGTCTTACTTTATGAAAAGGATAAAGTCTCTTTAAGAAAAGCAGCAAAAATGGCAGGTTTGGCCTGGTTGGATTTTAGTGAAATTTTATGTAAAAGGGATATACCAACAGTGAAAATGACGGATGAAGAATTTAAAACGGAAATAAGTACGGTTAATAGTTTACTTAAATGATTGTAATCAGCGACACTTCATGTATCGGATATTTGATAATTATTGATAAGCTTTTTTTATTGAAAGATAATTTTTCTAAAATTATTATACCCCAAATTGTCCACAAAGAAATACTTCAGTTTTCTAAACAATGTGATTTAAGCGAATATCTTCACTCTGACTGGATTTCAGTCAATGGCATTACAAATAATAAGTTATTTACTGAATTACTTAAAAAAATAGATGAGGGAGAATCAGAAGCAATTGTATTATCTCAGGAACTTCATGCAGTTTTATTATTAATTGATGAACAAAAAGGCACTGAAATTGCACGTTCTTTTGGGATAAAAACAATTGGACTATTAGGCGTTTTATTATTAGCTAAAGAAAAAAGATAATCCCACTTGTTAAACCTCTTTTAGAAGAACTTACAACAAATACAACTTTCAGAATAGACAATAATTTATACACAAATATTTTGCAGGAAGCCAATGAATAATAAAATTATCTACAACGAATCAATACCATCTAAAAAGAAAAAAATTATCGTTCTTGGCAGCGGCCCAAACCGCATTGGCCAGGGAATTGAATTTGATTATTGCTGCGTGCATGGCTTAATGGCCATTAAAGAATGTGGTATGGAATCCATCATGATCAATTGCAATCCCGAAACAGTTTCCACCGATTTTGATATTGCTGATAAGCTGTATTTTGAACCCGTTTTTTGGGAACATATCTGGGAAATAATCGAATTGGAAAAACCCGATGGTGTAATTGTACAATTGGGCGGGCAGACTGCTCTGAAGCTTGCTAAAAGATTGCATGAAAAAGGGATTAAAATAATCGGGACTTCTTATGATAATATGGACATTGCAGAAGACAGAGGCCGGTTTAGCGACATGCTGAAAGAATTGGGAATTCCCTATCCTAAATATGGTACAGCATACGATACAGACGAGGCGATAGAAATTGCAAGACAAGTTGGATATCCCGTTTTGGTTAGGCCGAGTTATGTTCTGGGGGGCCAAAGAATGCGCATCGTTTTAAATGACGAAGAATTGGAAAACGGCGTGTTGAGTTTATTAAAACATTTGCCCGGTAATAAGATTTTGATCGACCAGTTCCTGGATCGCTGCCAGGAGGCAGAGATTGATGCGATATTTGACGGAGAAACTTTTCATGTAATGGGTTTGATGGAACATATTGAACCCGCGGGAATTCATAGCGGAGACAGTAATGCCGTTTTACCTCAGTTTAATTTGTCGCCGCTGATCGTTCAGACTATGGAAGAATACGCAGAAAAAATTGCGCGGGCATTGAAAATTAAAGGCCTTATCAATATACAGTTTGCTATAAAAAATGGTGAAGTTTTTGTGATTGAAGCCAATCCGCGAGCATCGCGTACTACGCCTTTTATTGCAAAAGCCTACCAGATTCCTTATTTGAATGTGGCCACTAAAATAATGTTGGACAAAGCGAAACTTAAAGATTTTACTTTCGAAAAAAAGCTGGAAGGTTTTGCTATTAAAGAACCCGTTTTTTCATTCAACAAATTTCCCGGAGTGAACAAAGAACTGGGCCCCGAAATGAAAAGTACCGGCGAAGCTATTCGGTTTATAAAAGACTTACGTGATCCTTATTTCAGGCAATTATACAGGGAAAGAAGTATGCATTTGAGCAAATAAATAATAGTAAACGAACAAGTATTTCGAATTCTTATTTTATCTCATAAAAAAAACTGCGCTATAAAAGACGCAGTTTTTTGATTATAGTGACACATGAGAAAATTTACCAATTACTAAATCGCAAGCCAATATTATAAGGCGTAAAATTCAAATCATTCTTAAAAATTGATTTGGGGCTGTAAGAACCATACAAGTGAACAGGTCCAAGTCCCAGTTCTCCAACATAAGAGAATTTCCATTTGTCCAAATCATAATCCCCACGGTTTTTTTCTTTGCCGCGTTCACTGCTTTTTTGTTTATTTCGGCTGCTGTATAAATACCCCATACTTACACCAGCGCTTATGCTAAGCCCTTTATTGTTGTAATTTGGGTTGGTACGAAAATTAAGCATCAATGGAACAGTTACATAATCTGCGGCCAGCTTGTTTTTAGAAAAACCAATTGAATCACGAAATACAAAAGCATGAGAAATATTTTGGGCTGGATTATATGGATTCATTCCTCCTTCATTAAAACTAATATTGTTTTTGAATCTGTAGTTATTCAATTCAAGTCCAAGGCCGTATTTAAGGTTAACAACGTGTTTGATAAGATTCATCCTTTGCATGATGAACCAAATATTTACATTCACAGATTTACCGGTTCTTAATTTAAAATCATTAGCGCCTATTTCAGGATTTCCCACCAAGGTATTGTTTGCAATTGCGTTTGCATAATTGGTTTTATCAGTCCAGTTTGCAAAACCAATATCAAAGACAAAAGAGGAAGTACTTATGTTGGAATGATCCTGGTGTTTTCGGTTGCCTACGGTGACGGTTACATGATTTTTATCCTCAGGATTCCCTTTCTTAAGAATTATCATGCCGCCAATCCGAACTGTATCATTTTTTTGGTCCGGCTGCGTAGAATCTGTTTGTGCGAATCCGCTAATGGCGGTACATACCATCGTTAGTATTAAAATTGACTTTTTCATTTTTAAATGTATATGAGTGATTAAAATTTTTAAAACTTATTTGCAACAACAGGTTCGTCATTGCCTTCAAGAAGCCGCGTTATAGGATTGGTTCGTTCTACTATTCGCTTTACTTTTTTCAGAAAGCCGCCTACTTTTGTTTTATTGAATTGTTCTGCAGGAACATCATAAAAAACGTAGTTATCATTCTTAGCCGAAGCATCGGAATAAGAAACTGTTCGGGCATAATTTGGCTGAACTTCAGGTGCTGATTTTTGAACGGGAGTTTTTGTTTCCGCTTCAATTGTATTTTGAAAATTTTCAGTTTTATCCTGAATCTTTTCTTTTGGAGCGTTGAGTGCTATAGTTTGCACCGGCTCCTGCTTTAATTGTTGAATATTTTTTGTCAAAGAAGAATGAGTAATTTTCACGGCGCTTTTTACGATCTCACTACTTTTCTTTTCTTTTAAAATCGTTTTCAACGGATGTACTTTCTTTATATCATGAATTGGTTCGCTATTATCTGCTGAAGCTGCAAGCTGGCTTTTTTCTATTTCAGGCTCTTCCGGAACAGTATTTTTTACTGAAGGCTCCACGTTATTAGTGGTTTCTTTTACCTGGGCAACCATAGGAGTTTTAGAATGTTGATTCGAAAAATATGGAACAGAAATCCATAATCCAAAGCCAACCAGGACGGCCGCTGCAACATATCTCCACATTTTTATCGAAATCACCCGCCCGGATTTTTCTCTGCGATACAATTCTTTTTTATCGGGATACACAACAGTTGAATCAAAAACTAATTTTGATTTACCGATCAGTTCGAATTCACTTTTTATATCCGGATGCTTCGCAACAAAATTTTCAGTTTCCAGTTTTTCTTTTTCAGAAAGCTCGTTATCATGGTAGAGAACAAAAACTTCTTCGTAATTATTTTTATTAATAAAAAAAGAATTTTCCTCTTTGAATAAAAAACTTTTATCATCCAGTTTTATTTCTTCGTCAGGAATATTAATGGTAAGCTTCAGCATACAAAACTCCTCTCTGAATTCAGGATTTTCCTTTACGAAAATCTCTACCATTTTCCTTTCTGCTTTTGATAATTCATCATCAGCATACAGTAAAAAATATTCTTCGTAATTATTTCTATTGATGTTCATCTTAAATTACATTTTCAGGTTTCACCAAATAATTTTTCAATTGTATTCTTGCTCTATGCAAATACACTTTTACCTGGCTGATGCTTAACGAGGTTATTACGGCAATTTCATCATATGAATAACCTTCATAATCTTTTAATAAAACAAGGCTTCGTTGTGTTTCGCTTAACCGGTATAAAGCCTCATTTAATAATCTTTTTATTTCGCTTTGCGGCTCTCTTGTTGTTTGCAAAGAAGAGGAAAAATCATCTTCCAGTTTTACCCTTTTGTTTTTTCTTATTAAATCTATCATCTGGTGATAAGCCACGGTAAATAAATAAGACTTACTTCTTTCATTGTCCACTTTTTCCCGGTTAATCCACATTTTTTCAAAAGACGCCTGCACCACATCGCGGGCATCTTCTTCATGTTTTAAATTCTTCAGAATAAACCGGTAAACGTTATCTGCATATAGGTTTACACAATCATTAAATTCTTTCTCGGTCATAAAATCAGGTAATTTTTAAATTACACCAGCCGTTGTTTTCATATAATACGCTCAATCGGTAATAAAGTTACATCTCTGCCAAAAACTATTTTGAAAGTAGGATTTCAATGGTTTCATTGTAGGTTTGTACTATCAAAAATAAGCAACTATGAATGAAAATTTTTCGAGAAGGCTTGCCTCTGCTTTAGAAGAGATAAAAGCAAGCGGGCTTTATAAAAGTGAAAGAATTATTACCAGCGCCCAGGGAGCAGAAATAGAAGTAGGAGGCAAAATGGTTCTGAACTTCTGTTCTAATAATTATTTAGGATTGGCGGCTCATCCAAAAGTAATTGAAGCCTCAAAAAACACCTCTGATAAACGTGGTTATGGTTTAAGCAGTGTTCGCTTTATTTGTGGAACACAAGACATCCATAAAGAGCTTGAAAAGAAAATATCTGAATTTCTGGGAACTGAAGACACGATTTTGTATGCTGCCTGCTTCGATGCCAACGGTGGTGTTTTTGAACCTTTGTTTGGTGAAGAAGACGCGATCATTTCTGATGCGTTGAATCATGCGAGCATCATTGATGGCGTTCGTTTGTGCAAAGCAAAGCGTTTTCGGTTTGAGCATAATGATATGTCGGATCTGGAAAGTAAACTGAAAGAAGCTGAAGAAGCAAGAAGCAGAGTAATAGTTACAGACGGCACTTTCAGCATGGACGGAACCATTGCGCAGCTTGATAAAATTTGCGATTTAGCCGATAAATATGACGCTATTGTTTTGGTGGACGATTCGCATTCTACAGGTTTTATTGGCAAAACCGGAAGAGGCACACCAGAATTTCGTGGCGTAACCGGAAGGATAGATATCATTACTTCCACTTTAGGAAAAGCGTTGGGCGGCGCCAATGGCGGATTTACTTCAGGAAAAAAAGAAACAATAGAAATGCTTCGCCAGCGCAGCCGGCCATATTTATTTAGCAATACGTTGGCTCCAAACATTGTCGGCGCTTCAATTGCTGTTTTTGACATGCTGAGTGAAACAACTGATTTACGCGATAAACTGGAAGCAAACACCCAATATTTCAGGGAAAAAATGACACAAGCTGGATTCGATATTAAGCCTGGTGTTCATCCTATCGTTCCGATTATGTTGTATGATGCAGTGTTATCGCAAGAATTTGCAGCGAGGTTGTTGGATGAAGGAATTTATGTGATTGGATTTTTCTTTCCGGTTGTACCAAAAGGGCAGGCGAGAATCCGCGTACAATTAAGCGCTGCGCATGAGCAAAATCATTTAGATAAAGCGATAGAAGCGTTTACAAAAGTGGGCAGGGAATTGGGCGTGCTGAAATAGAATGATTAAATTTGGATTAAAGGAAGAAGATCTTCCCCTTTGAACTCATTGATATTATCGAAAGAGAATTAGCCCGAAAAAATTTAAAAGAAGCTACTAAACTTAGATAAGTGTATCTATCTTCAAATACAACTGAGGAAGAAATAAAAGAAGAGAATAAAGGTTTTTAAAATAAGAATCAAATAACTTTCTATGGATACTACTTTATTAAATCGAATCACTTCTAATCCTAATATATTAGCTGGTAAACCCGTTATCAGAGGAATGAGAATTTCTGTAGAATATGTATTAAAAATGCTTTCACGTGGCATTTCTCATAATGAAATTATTGAAGAATACCCATTTTTAAAAGAAGATGATATTAAGGCATGCTTGGTGTATGCAGCTACTATTATTGCTCATGAAGAAGAGAAAGTATGAGTGATGAAAAGATTAATAAAATGATAGTTGATATAGGCGTAGGAAGAATCATTGAAGAATGGTTGTCTTTTCATTATGAAATAATATCAATTGGGAAATTAAATCCTAAATGTCGGATTCAGAAATTTTAAAATTAGCAAATAAGGAGAGCGCATTAATAATAACTATGGATAAAGATTTTGGAGAGTTAGTTTATAAAAATCTTTCTTTTCACCATGGGATGCTGTTATTAAGACTGGAGGATGCTGTATCAGAAGAAAAATTATCCGTCATTCGAGGCATTTTCCCTGATTATTTTTTGCAAATCAAAAATAACTTTTCTGTTTATCAAAATGGAAAATTAACAACGCGATAGTATGACAGAAAACGAAGCCATCTTTAAAGCCAAAAGCACGATTAAATCTGCGGATATTGAGCATCGGCAAAAAATAAATTTCAATATTGGCAAATACAATGCTGCCGTGCCTCAGGGAAAATTGCAATTTGCAGACAATAATTTAATAAAAGAAAGAGCCAAAAATATTAAATGGCGCGCTCTTGAAACACTAGACCAGCAACTCGAAGAATTTGAAATGCAATTTACCAGGCGCGGTGGCAAAGTAATCTGGGCGCAAGACTCACAGGAAGCCTTAGACGAAATTCTTGCCATTTGCAAAGAAAAAAATTGCAAAACAATTGTGAAAAGCAAAAGCATGGTCACGGAAGAAATTCATCTGAATCCTTTTTTAGAAAAGAACGGAATTAAAAGTATAGAAACTGATTTGGGCGAATACATTCAGCAACTCGATGGAGAGCCTCCTTATCATATTGTGACGCCTGCGATGCACAAAAACAAAGAAGATGTTGCGAGAGTTTTTGCAAGTAAATTAGGAACACCTTCCCAACTTTCCCCACAGGAATTGACGATGGTTGCACGCAGGAATTTAAGAGAAAAATTTGTGCAGGCCGAAATAGGAATCACCGGCGCTAATTTTATTATTGCTGATATCGGTGGTATTGCCATAACCGAGAATGAAGGAAACGCAAGGCTAAGTTCTGCTTTTCCAAAAACTCACATTGCGATTGTAGGAATTGAAAAGATGGTTCCATCAATTACCGACTTATCCTTGCTTTGGCCGCTGTTGTCTACGTATGGAACAGGACAAAAAGTAACGGTTTACAACAGTATTGTTTGTGGCCCAAAGCAGCCCGGCGAAAATGATGGGCCTGAAGAAATGTATGTTATTTTCTTAGATAACAATCGTACTAATATCCTGGCAAATGCAAGACAAAGAGAAAGCCTTTACTGTATCCGTTGTGGCGCTTGCTTAAATGCTTGCCCGGTTTATAAAAATATTGGCGGCCATGCTTACGGAGCTA
Source organism: uncultured Chitinophagaceae bacterium (assembly GCA_963741705.1). Taxonomy (GTDB): domain Bacteria; phylum Bacteroidota; class Bacteroidia; order Chitinophagales; family Chitinophagaceae; genus Ginsengibacter. The sequence continues at coordinate 44,005 of CAVUJE010000043.1, forward strand.
CTTATACAGGGCCCATTGGAAGTGTAATCACTCCTCATCTGCAGGGCTTGGAAGAGTACAAACATTTAAGTTATGCTTCCTCGTTATGCGGAGCATGCACAGAAGTATGCCCGGTAAAAATAAATCTCCATGAACTATTGTTGGTAAACCGTAATGAAAGTGTGGAACATGGAATGACCACTTTTTCAGAAAAAATGGCCTGGAAAATCTGGAAAACGGCTTCTTTAAAAAGAAGTTTCATGAATAAGGGAAGTGGAAATTTAAAATCTAAAATTGTACACCGGTTGTTTAAAGATTGGGAAAAACATCATGCCCCGCTTGAGTTTAGCAAAAAGACTTTTAATGAAATGTGGAAGGAGCAGAGAGAATTGAAGTAGAAATCCATTCATTTTTTATCAGAAAAATTTTTACAGTGAACCAACATTTATTGAAGATTTTTATTTTTCAATTTGATGGGAAGTTTGTTTAATTAATTAAGCACAGCTCAAATAAAAATTACGGTTAAATATTCGTTTACTGTAAGCGAAAGCAATTTCGTTTAGCTTAAGATTTCCATTTTAGTAAAACTCAACAATGGTCGAAGATCATCGCCGGAAATGAAGCGCACCAATGCTATTAAATTTCAAGAGTTTCTAAATACATCAAGACCTCCATAAGGTTTGACCAGGAGGCTTGCCAATTCTTTTTTACTTCGTTTAGTTTTTCGTGATGCTCTTTGCCCAGATTATTTTTCGTCTTAATGTATTGATCAATTTTATCAAGAGATTTTTTATGGAGCTCGTCTAATTCTTTTGTATGTTCCATATCAGTATTGTTTTTTATTGGATAAAATTACGGAATACCGTCTTCAATAGAAGTTTAAAATTATTGGCAAGTATTTACAAAGAGAATCCAATTGTTTGATGAGTTTTGATAAAAAATATTTACAGTAAAAGCATAAATAGTATAAATTTTTGTTTTCAAAACAAGCCACTAAAAAGTATATAAAAGAAAATCTGTATTACACCAATCACACTAAAAACTCAACCGTAACCCTTACATTTGTAAAGTAGCTGCGATTTGGGTGATTTCAAACAGCATTCATCCTAAAGGTTAGTTTTTCGTGTTGCTCTGGTTAAGTATTTCGCCCCTTCTTGTGATTGACACACTTTGATTTATTGCGTAAACATTGCGATTAATTCATCATATTTTGACACATGCCTGCTAAAATATTTCCAAAAATTACTCATTTACTTTATACTATTTTATTTATAATAATCGGTTTCAAAGGATGTATTCAGAAAATGTAGTTATTCTTAGCGCACGGTCAATCTTGATATTTTCATAATTAAATTCCACTTTTATGGCAAAGAAAACAATGATTACCGACCCCAAAAAGGCAATCACTAAAAAGCAAAAAACAACTGCCGGATCTGTAAAAGCAGCATCCAAAAAAGCCGCGGTCAAAAAAGAGCCGCCCCAAAAAAAAGCATCTAAAAAGACAACGAAAACAAAGCCTGCATCAGCAAAGAGCAGCACTCCCTTTAAAAAGAAAGTAACTGATCAGCAAGCTCCACTGCAAACAGAACAGGCCCTTAAATACGCAGAGTTTCAGTTAAAAAAAGCTGGAATAAAATCGTTTCAGCTTGAGGATATAAGCGAAGCGTCAAAATCTGCCTTACAGGCGGTTTCTCTTAAGAAGCCTGTTGAAAAAAAAATTCTTACCAAAAAAGCGGAAGCACCGCAGCCCGTGCTGAAAGAAAAGCAGGCCTTTACCGGCAACTCAAAGGCTTTTGGGAATGCAGAAGTACCCACCCTTTCAATCGTAAGTGAGAATCAGAATGACCTGAACCTGAAGGTGGCAGTAAATGGATTTACATTTGACGATATCTTCCTGGATTTTAATTGCCCTGCAAAAAGTTTTTTTGTTTTTGATGATGTAAATATTCACGTTCAGCAGAAAATATCGGGAGACGCTGTAAATAGTACTATGCGTTTCAACGGCACCCTCCGTATGGACCAGGAACCATTAAAAACCTTTAAGAGCTTCCTGAAGTGTGATGAAGGACTGAGAATAGCGGGTGAAATAGACACCACAGTTTCGAATATAGATCAGAAAATTGCTCCCTGTAAAGTTGAGCTTTCAAGCGCCGGGCACTTTCTGCTTCCTTTAGCGGATGGCGTTATTCTTAAATCAGCCGAATTAAAAATACTGCTGGAAAAAAAAGATGATCAATGGGCATTTACGGAATCGGTAAATGCTGTTCTGGAAATTAATAAACTAGGTATTTCACCCGTTGAGCTGAATGCAACGGTTACCTATAATAACGGTACGTTACATGTGGAGGCAGAGGCGGAAAATGCCAGTGGATTATTTGATATTGAAAAACTGAATTTAGCCAACCTGAAAATGGAATTCAATGTGGGTAAAGAAAATGATATCGCCATGTCAGGAGATTTTATTCCGGGCAAAACAACCTATCGCCTTTCCGGAAAAATCTCTTCAGGCTTCACCGGCATGTTCGCTTCCGCATCATCCTTCAGCCTGGACGATCTGAATACCCTCTTCAAATATTTCAGTAACGATGCGCTTTCCCTGCCTTCTTACGATATGGCATTCGAAAATGTATTTATCGGCTTTGCTACTGCAGACGGTGCATTGGGGGAAAAAAAATTAAAGAAAGGCTTAACCGTTGGTGGCTCAGTAAAAGCTTATGATTATACGGTTTCAGCTACCGCACAATTGAGTCCTGAAGGCGTTGAATTTACCGGGTTAGCGGGGAATGTAACTGTCGGTCCGGTTAATATAGTAAAAACAATGCTTGCTTTAAACTTGTATTCTGCTGCCAGTAAAAAGCAATCTTCATTTTCTTTAATGGGCGAGGCCGTTATAGAAGGAATAACATTGGATTGCAAAGTAGCTTATGAAAAACAACCTGACGGAAGTTCAAACAAGCTGGTCTATGCAGGTATCCAGGCAAATTCATTCAGCCTTGCAACTGTTTTTCCTGCCGCGAAAAATACATTTATAGATTCGCTTAAATTCTCCAAAGCCGCCTTTATCTATTCTTCGGCAGATGCAGAGACAAAAGACGAGGATTTCAACTTCCACGTAAAAAAAGGATTACAACTTTCGGCTGTTCTGGAAGAAGTACCGGCTTTGTCGTCACTTACCAAAAAGAAAAGCGTGGGGCTTGTTTTGTCGGCGCATTATGGAACAACTACAGACATCAGCATCGAAATACCCGACACCCGGCTTAATCTTGGCAGTTCGGTAACCTGCGATGCATTGCGCCTGGGAATTCAGATATTGCCCACTCCCGCATTGCAGATGCTTTTTGGCATGGATGTAAAAGTGCCCAATCAGGAAAATCCTTTACATTTTGACCCGGTGCTGGAAATAGGAATTACCGAAGCCCGCGGCTCTATTACCATGAAGGGTTATTGGGTAGATCCTTTTGGAGTGAAAGGTTTGCAAATAGGTCCCGAACTGGCCTTACAGCTCGGTATTATATATGCCACTTTTGCCGCAAGCGGTTTACCAAGTGAATTCGGATTTGTCGGAGGCATTGTATTAGGAGATGTGAGTGGGAAAATGGCGGTGAATGTGAGCGAAAATCCTATGCATGAAGTTTTGATGGGAGAAATTGATAAACTAAGCCCACAAAATCTTGTTGCTTTCGCAGAACAAATAACTAATATCTCCATTGATACGAAAGACGTTCCCAACTTCTTCGAGATTGAAAAACTCAAATTGTATTGTGCACCGGCCGGAGGCAGCATTGGTACCATAACTTTTGATCCGGTTTCAGCTTTGTAGCTGACATGGTATTGTTTGGCAAGCGCATCAATATTTACACGTTGTTTAATGAAGATGGCGTTGTAGCAAAGGGCGAGTTGGATCAAATTGAGATTGGGCCGTTAAAAATTTCTGGCAGCAACGGCGGAAATGCCAAACTGGACCTGGAACTTACCACCAAAAAACAATCGGTCTATCTCGACTGTGGCATTAAATTCCTGGGAACCGGCGAAAGTATATTCTTAGATATCTCTAACGAAGGCGCTTCATTTATGCTTGAACAAACATTTGCCGACCTGTTGAAGTATAAGATAATCGCAAAAACTACCGGGTCTTTCAATAAGCTGGCTACGCTGGATTTTAGCCTTTATGCAGAATTTGAAAATGAACTTACCGATTATATCAAAACGGCCGTTGTTAATAAAATAAATGATGCACAAAGAGCTGCAAATGTGAGTATAAGCGATGCTCAGAAAAAGGTAGATGAGGCTGAGAAGGTTTACATGGCTCTATTTACACCTGCGCTGAAAAGGCTGGAGCAGGCACAAAAAGATTTCAATAATTATGTAGCACAATGTTCTAAGGCCGTCAACGACCAGAAAGCAGCCTGGGAAGCGAAAGTAAATGTTGCACAGAACGAAGTAAATAAAGCAAAGGCAGCCATGGATAAGGCCGTATCAGATGCCCGGAATAAAGTGACCCAGGCGCAAAATGCTTATGACAATGCGATGCGGGCTGCACAAAATAAGGTGAACACCGAACAGGCAAAATATAATGCCGCATTCAACAAGGCCAAAGCCGAGGCTGACCGGGCAATAAATATTTATAATAATTCTTTTGGAAAGGCAAACAACGATTTAAGAAACGCGCAGAATACGGTTAACTCTTTGCAGAACGATATTAATAACTGCCAACATAAAATTGATAAATTAAAATGGTATGAGAAAACGGCAGCGATATATTGGGGCTCAAGACTGGCTGCCGATTGGGTAAGCATGAAAACTGCACAGGGAGTTTTGTCCGCATGCCAGCGAATCGTAAATGCTTTTCAAAATTCATCAGTTGCAGTGGCCAAAGCAACAACACAAGCCACTTTAAACGCAGTTCAAACGACAGGAATGACAGCACTGAATGCCGCTAAAAATTCCCTCGAATTAGTGAGATATGGTGGTGGTTATATTGCTATACAAACAGCACAACAAGGATTGAATGTAGCACAGACAACCGGCCAGGCTTCCTTGCAGGTAGCTAACGGTACACTTAATGCAGCGCAGACAACCGGGCGCAGTGCGCTTACGGCTGCTGAATTTACTTTGAAAAATGTGGGTAATTCTGCAACTTACATAGCGCTGGAAACAGCCACTGCCTCATTGGAAGTAATCAAAAAAAGTACCGCTGCCGTTGCCTTTGAATCGGCTAAAGGAGTATTGGAAGGTGCAAAACAAGGCACCGAAGGTATCCTGAGCCTGAGCGCCTATATAGCTGCCCATGCTGGCGATCTGCTCGAGATAAGAAAGATTACCCTCGCTGCCAGCTTAAAGGGTATCGAAAACGGGGATTTCTTTGTGGCAACATTTGATGGATCTGTCTTTAAACAAAACTATAATTTGAAGCTGGATTTCAATGTGAAAAATGCAACAGCTTTTGTTGACGACCTGTTTAAAAATGTGCTTGACAAAGCAAAGAAAATCGCAGCGTAAGCTTAGAACTCTAAGAAAGAGCATTTGAATCGGGACCAGAAAAAACAATAGATGTGGAAGTGTTTTCCGAGGTCTATTGTTTACTCCTGATGCAAAGTCAAAAAATGGTAATTTATTCGGTTCAAAGAAGAAGACTGCTATGGATTGGCAGCGACTCTGGAAAATAAAAAATCAGTTACAGTAAACGAAGAAATCACCCGGATTTCTGTTTTCAGATTATACCGGATATTTGCCACTCATGTTTTTGATCTGCTTTCTGTTTGCGTTGTGATTATCTTTAATAGATGATTACTTTTATCGCCTGGCTATTTTTGTTTATTATCTGCTGGCCGCTGGCTATTTTGGCATTGGTATTATATCCAATTATATGGCTGATCCTGTTGCCTTTCAGGTTGCTTGGCATTGCGGTGGAAGGTGCGTTCAGTCTTTTAAAATCGATCATTATGTTGCCTGGCAGGATGATACAGCGGATATAGATTTTTATCACTTAAAGTGTTCAACTGCCGCATTTCATAAAACGCCTAAAATCAGATCCTATCCAGGTCATTTTGATTTTAAATATCCCAATAACCCAAGCCAGCCGCCCAATCTATCTATCCACGTGTCGGTGGGAATATTCTGCTGGTGCATTCCAAAACCATGGCCTCCTTTTTCATAAATATGTATCTCCGTTGGCTTCTTTACAGCAAGCCATTTTGAATACAAAGCCACACTTTGAGAAGTCAGGCTGAGGTCATCATCTGTAGCCGCAGCAACAAAAAGCGGAGGAGCATCGGGGGGCACCGTTCCTTGCATTGATGGAGGCATATAAGCATAGATTGGGGCAACAAACAGGACGATTTTCCGGGGTATAGTTCATTGTAAGTCCAGTTCTCAGGGCCAGGTGCCGCTCCGTTGTATAATTGAATTACTTTTTATTGTGCCGTTGTACTAAAGGCTGTGAATAGCACACTGTCTATTACAATTATTTTTTTCATAGCAAATCTTTATTAAAAATAAGCGTATGCTTAAGGGGGTTAGGGATTATTATTTTGTGGCGGGAATTAAATGATATTTATGAGAAACCAATACCATTCCAGATTGGGGTGCAAATGCAAGAAAGAGGGCTCTTATGAGTGGCCTTCATTTTAGTGCAACATAATCGTGCCTCTTGATTTATAAACGTTTTATTTTAATATTTCTGAAATACACTTTGTCACTATGATCAGTTAGCAAAATGTATCCACTTGCCAATTCCCCATAGTTATCGTAATCTTTAAATTTGGTCTCTGCCTTTTTTTTAAGAAAATCAGCACTTCCTCTCTCATAACTCAGGACCTTCACCCCGTTCAACCAATGCTCTACATGTTTTCCTTTAGCAATAATCCTGATATGATTCCATTGTCCCGCAGGATGCAAATGCACATTTTCGGGAATATATAGTAAGTAACAGGATGCGGTCGCCGCTATATCATGTTGATGATTTTTAACTTCGGGATGATTATAATCATCTATAATCTGGTATTCAGGGCCATTGATTGCCACATCACCTGTCTTTGAATTTTTTAATTCACCTACAAAATATTTTACGCCACTGTTGGCACCGTAGGTTAATTTGAAGTCGAGGTCAAGCTCAAAATTGCTGAATTTTTCACGCGTGATGATATCCCCGGCTCCTTTTTTATTTAAGAATAGAGAACCATCTTTTATAGTCCATCCATCTGACGGAAAAGTCTCACTATTTTTTGATCTCCATTTATTGGTATTCTTTCCATCAAATAATATCTCCCAACCTTGTGTCTTTTCTTTTTTTGCTGCCACGGGCAGGGAATCAGACGGTTTTAAGAAATCAATAATTTTATTTTCTTCAAGACTTGCTGTTAATATAGAAAAGTTATTGCTATTATTTTCTAACTTACTTATCCCTTGTACTCCTAATGATAAAAGATTGGGATGTGCATTATAAAGTAATAAATGGCTCTTTGCATCTAAGGCCAATGCTGTTTTTAGTCCACCCACTCTCATTATACCGGGCATTTCCAGTGTCAGCATTTCCTGGTCTAAGTTGGGATTAAAATGGCTCCCATCAAGAAGGTATTTGCTCACCTCCTTTGTAACTGTAGCTAACAACAACGAAGTGATTCCGGTATTTCCGGTAGAATAGAGATTGATGTTATGAGAAAGATTGCCGATTCCTTTGATGAATTGAATAATGGTTATTAGGTCCTGAATTTGCTCCTGCCGGTCGGTCAAATTATAAACTGTAAAAAACTTATCATTTTCATCTCGCATCGTCTTTGTACCAGCCTGAAGCACATGCTCACCCTGCCTGAATAAATCAGGAGCCAATACATTACATTTTTGATTGAGTAGTTTTTCAATGATATTATCAGGAGAACTCTGATCTTTTTCAACCCAATGATTTTTACCTTCATCCGCTGTTACTATTACAGTTGACGTTGCAACCGTAAGAGGTTGGTACAATACGCAGGGTATCCAATCATTTTTATCCTTTCTTGCAATTAAAAAACGGGTGGCGGTAAAATTTTTGCCTTTAGCACTTCCCATAATTTTGTAATCTGTTGCTTCCGGTTCTGTAAAGTTTGTTAAATGCCTGAAAGCGGTTCCGTATAAAGAATTAAAGATATCCAGGCTTGGCCGGTCCTTTGGCCAGTATTGAACCAATTGTTTTGAATAAATATCTTTTAGCAATGCTTTTAATCTTTCTTCATCTATCTTATTAGGGACATCGTGATATTCAGTAGCTGGTAATTCTTTAAAAGATTTTGTTCTGTCAGAATTTAGTTGATTCATAAAAGCTAAAAGATACTTCGGACTGTCTGCTACAAATGCTTTTTCTCTAAAATGATTTACATCACTATCATGCAATAACCATTTTCCGAAAAATTCGTACGCTGCTTCCCTGCTGGCTTTATTATAATTATGAACATAATCGAAATGCGCATTTTTTAATTTGTCTTCTGCATCGTAGAGATGATAGATGGATCTTACCATCGGCATGATCGTGTCCCTGGTATTATACGTCCAGTCATGGGTATCCGAAATTAATAAAAGTGGCTTTGGCGCTACCATGGCGCTGATTTCCACATTGAATGTGTTTATCCTCAAGCCCGGCGCATTTTCGCATAAGCCGCCACCTTGCATATTATTGCTAACCATATTTACCGGGGCTGCGGCCTGAAAACGATTATCCACCGCTGTTAAAAGAAAAGTTTGGGTTCCCCCGCCTGAAGCGCCTGTAATACCAACTCTGCCGGCATCCACATCAGGAAGACTTAAAAGAAAATCTAATGCACGAATACTATTCCTTAGTTGCAATCCTAGTAAATTGATGCCATACAGCCGGGAAATACTATCGTTTGCAAAAGTATGGGATACCTGCCTGGTGTCATTATAACCAACCATATCATAACTGAAAACTACATATCCTTGAAGTGCGAAATTAATACAGCGGCCAGGTATGGAATTTATGCTGTCATTATTAAAGCGCCCAAAATTAAAATGTCCGTGCGGAGTTAGGATAGCCGGAAAAGGCCCCTTCCCTTTGGGCTTATACAAATCGCCTACCAAAAAATATCCCGGATACGTTTCAATAGATACTGTTTCTACCGTGTACTTATCATGATCTATTTTATGATAATAGTGAGGAAGCAATGGATTATTTGGCGGCATTGGCCAAAGCCCGGCGGCAACTAAAATTTGTTGTCTTAGAAATTCTTTTCTTTTCTCCCATTCTTCTTTACTCTCGTAAACGGGCATATCATCATAGACTGTATTAACTCCGCGGCTTGTCAATAATCTTTCATCCCGAAAAGTTACCACCCGGTTTTCCAATGCATGATCGTCATATACCTGGGTCAAAGACGGATAAGTTGCAGGCGGAAGAGTATTCAAATCATTTTCGGAAAAATTAAAAGCCGATTTATTTTGCGCATTGACCTTCCTGCTTCCTATAGCGCCTATAAAAGTCATTAGAATAATTAAACCGTATTTTTTCATCCGAAAATAATTTAAGTGTAGATTTTATCATGATTTAATTAAACCCTGGTAAAAGTCAGAAAATGCCAGTTTACCATTATAAACGAAATACAGGTTCATTAATATTTATTGTCAAAGTCATGGGCCAGCTTATTAATTTCTGTATCTGTAAGATGTTTACCGGAACTGATAATTATGCGATATCTAAACGTCAACGACTGGCCTTTAGGAAGGGTAAAATCTGTGGTTAATTTTCCATCAGTAAAGTCATGTGCTCCGAATGGATTAGCCGCAAACAATCCATAACCGCGTGCATGCCAATACGTTGGATAATCGAAGTTTTTAGGATGATCACAAATGACTAATGACACTTTTTCTCCGTTAATATTTCCAAATAGGTCCATCCATTTTGCACGAGTGCCCCAAACGCTATCACCCGTGATTCCTTCGCTACTTCTATAATCCCCTGTAGTCTCTTTTGAAGATGCAGCTATAGTCGTTGTATCACCTTTCGCATCCACAAAAGACTCCGGTTTTTTTATCGGCAATTTTAATTGTTCATTATAACGGATACCAAACATTCCCTCCTTTGTATCTTTAAAACTCACCGCGCTATCAGTAGATGTCAATGTCGTAATCCGATCAATGATATTAGTAGATCCATCCGCAATAAAATGATAGGTTGTTTTTTCAGATAAAAGTTGGTTTCCAAAAGGGCTGATCCAACTTTCATCTGTAACGAGGCTGCCTTCTCCTGGACCTGATGACAACTGTTCAATCTTAATATGTTTAATTCTGCCCTTCTGTACTTTTCTTATTTCCGGTGCGATGGCATAAGAATTTCCCCAGAAATCATACCCGTTTACATCTCCATAGTTCAGCCACATACCCCGCTGGTGGGGATGATCAGTACTTTCGCCCGGTCTTGGTTTAATAGGCCAGCCACGGGTTACAGGGTTTTCGCCTTCGGTAAATATTGGATAAAGGATTTGTTTCATTAAGGAATCAGCATAACAGTAGGAGGTAAAAAGTTTACCTCCAATCATTACATCCACTTTCTGATCTGCCTTTTGATCAAACAATTCTACTTTAGGACCATTATTTTGTTCATCATCATCTCCCTGCTTTTTTGTAATTGAGTTACATGAAAAGCAAAATATAACAACCGATAAAAAAAGAACTGAGCATCGATTTTTCATACTTTTTATAATTTTTAATTAACCAGTTATATTCATACAGCGGTCCCCTTTTCCAATAATTTCAGACTTCATTTGGAACAACATACGGAGGACGATACACCCTTGTCAACAGTTCATTTGCCTCCGGATCATTCACAAATTTCTCCCTATCCATATCTCCTCCCATAAACTCTAAACCGCGTTTGAGACGATAAGAAATATTTGCAGTTAAAGGAAGCACGGTGGAGAAAAATCCTTCATTGACATCACAATGCAAATCATGGTAATTGCCGGACCTTACTCCATCAAGGAAATTAGCAAAGTGTTCTGTTTCACTGGGGCCGGAAAGAGAGATACTCTCATTACTGGTTCCCGCAGTTTTTGAGCTCGCAAAAGGTTTGTCGTCCCCGCTATGAAATGCCTTCCAGGTAGATCCGTCAATTTCAAGATAACCTTCGGTGCCATAAAATATATTCCCAATCTTAATTCCAAGACTTCACTTCTCCATTAGATTGACGTCCACGGGTTTCAAACTCAAGCATCGATCCGTCTTTATATTTAAAAACGGTGCTTTGCATATCAGGAGTTTCCTGGGCACATTCATCAGGAGACCATCCATAAAGACCACCGGATGAATGAATAGAAATTGGATGCTCATTTTTATTAAGTCCCCAACGTGCAATATCAAATTGATGAGGCCCCTGGTTGCCGGTATCTCCGTTGCCGGTATCCCAGAACCAATGCCAATTGTATATATCCCGTTTTACATTGTAGGGGCGGTAGGTAACCGGGCCCAGCCAAAGATCATAATGAAAATCAGCAGGGGGCTGGCTATCGGGGGCTATGCCAAATGAATTACGAGGTTTTATGCAGAGGCCACGCGCCATAAAGACTTTTCCAATACCGCCATCATGAAGAAATTTAATAGCCTCCCTCACATTAGCTATCGAACGATTCTGAAAACCAACCTGGACAATCCTGTTATATTTACGGGCCGCCTCAATCATCTTTCTTCCTTCCCAAACATTGTGCATGGCAGGCTTTTCGCAATAAACATGCTTACCCGCCTGGCAGGCCCAAATGGTTCCCAATGCATGCCAAAAATTGGGCATCGCGATTGACACAGCATGAATATCCTTGTCATCAAAAATTTTGCGCATATCATACTCTGTATTAGGACTGATACCACTTTGATCCTTAACCATTTTTGACCGGGAAGGAAAGAATTCTTCATGGGCATCACAAAGCGAGGTCAGCCTTACATTTTTACTATCTTTCAATTTGCACCAGGCATCAATATGCGCCACGCCCCGGCCATGAATGCCAATGACAGCAATGTTTACGCGATCATTAGCGCCGAGGATTGATGCATAAGATTTGGCGCTAAACCCCATACCACCAATAGCCAGGCCTGCAGTTCCCAGTAAACTTTTTTTGATGAATTCTCTTCTTTTTTCCATTGAAATTGTTTTATTTAAAGATGAACAATATAGCGTGAGTTCGAAATAAAAATCGCCGGATTTAAACAAATAGCCCCACTAAAAAACCTTTCCCCGCTCCAAATAATTTATTTAGCAAAACGTGCCTTTATAATTAGAAAAAGATTTCTAAAAGATCATTCTAAAGTTCACAGCCTTTCAAATTTGTCAACCGGAAATCTTCTATTAAAAATAATCAGAGCAAAACGTATTGCAGTATCAAGCCATCCACCTGATGTTAAAAATCCATTACTTCGTTTTCATTGAATTCTCTTTCCGTAATGAAAATAGATAAATCAAAACTATTGTATTTTTTTAAAAACCTCTGTACTATACAGGTTTTCTTTTTTGAAGAGTTACTTCAGACTGATTAAACCGATTGGTACGGCGTTCGCTTTTTCTTTATTTTAGCGGTCGGCGCTGAAGGTCGGCACCAGGGCTTGTAACCAAATTTTCAATCTTTTAAATTAAATAACCAACGCTAAATCAAAAAGACGGGAAAAAGTTGGCTTACTTTATTAATTTCCCGCGGTCTGACCTGAACCGACCTGTGCCAACTGTTATAGGCGTTACTAAAAAGCTAAGGCAAAACTAACTTCATAAAAGAATAACAGTATATCTAAAAACACAGCGATATTTTTATATAGGTCAATGCATGGCTTTAGCCTAAAAGACCCGAGCCAGTAAACGAACAAATAATTAGATTTCCTGTTTTTTGAGCGCGCTGGATTTATAAACCAAAATGATCTAAAAAAACTAATTTCTAAAACGTATCATCATTTGAACACCTTATCTACCGCCACCCTGTAATACGGGTCTTCCATTATATTAACGTCAATAACTTCATCGGCATTGGCCAGCAACTTACGGCAGTCCTCACTCAAATGTTTCAGGTGTAATTTTTTATCTAATTTAAGATAACGATCAGTTAGTTTATTAAGGGCTTCAATACCACTCATGTCCACAACTTTGCTTTCACTAAAATCAATAACAACTTCATCCGGGTCATTTAAAATATCAAACTTTTCAGTAAAAGCAGCTACAGAACCAAAGAACAAAGGGCCGTACATTTCGTAATGCTTTACGCCATTTTCATCAATATATTTCCTGGCCCTGATTCTTTTGGCACTTTCCCACGCAAATACCAACGCCGAAATAATGACCCCAATCAAAACAGCAAGCGCAAGATTGTGTAGCAAAACTGTGATGGCAGCCACCAGCATGCCAATGATAATATCATGTCGCGGCATTTTGCCAATCATTTTGAAACTGGCCCATTCAAAGGTACCTATGGCTACCATGATCATCACACCAGTAAGAGCGGCCATCGGTAATTTTTCAATGAGGCCTGCGCCAAACATAATAAACACCAACAGCATAACTGCCGCTACTATTCCGGATAATCTTGCCCTGGCTCCGGATGAGATATTGATCAAACTCTGGCCAATCATAGCACAGCCACCCATACCGGAAAAGAACCCTGAAAGCACATTGGCAGCGCCTTGTGCTACGGCTTCTTTATTACCACTGCCACGGGTTTCAGTGATTTCGTCAATTAAATTTAAAGTAAGCAGGCTTTCTACCAAACCCACGCAAGCCATGATTAACGCATAAGGAAAAATTATTTTCAATGTTTCAAGATTGAAGGAAATTCCGGGAACATGAAAGGGCGGAAAGCCACCTTGTATTGAAGCGATATCTCCAACAGTTTTTGTATCTACCCCGAAACCTATTACAATGGCAGACACTACAATAATAGCCGTAAGCGATGCAGGTACCACTTTCGTCAATTTCGGCAACAACCAGATGATGAGCATTGTCAATAACACCAATCCAAGCATTATATAAAGTTTGGGGCCCTGCATCCAATGCAAAACTCCCACGCTGTCGGTTACTTTAAACTGAACCAACTGAGCCATAAAAATGATAATCGCCAATCCATTTACAAAACCAAACATGACCGGGTGAGGCACCAGGCGAATGAATTTACCCAAACGAAAAAAGCCTGCAGTCATTTGTATTAATCCTGCCAGCACAACGGTTGCCAAAATATATTCGATTCCATGCGATTTTGCGAGAGCCACCAACACGACAGCCACAGCCCCGGTGGCGCCCGAAATCATACCCGGACGTCCACCAAAAATGGAAGTAACCAATCCCATCATAAAAGCAGCATATAAGCCGGTAAGTGGCGAGAGACCAGCAATAATAGCAAAAGCGATGGCCTCGGGGATTAAAGCCAGCGCAACTGTTAAGCCCGATAAAATTTCATTTTTGTAATTAACCTTCCGGCTCAGATCAAACAGTTTTAGATATGGTGTCATTGAGACAGATTTTAGTGTATGTAACAAGAAAATAATAGTGAAAAAAATAGCAGCAAAAATCCCCCAGAAGGGAAACCGTACTCACGGTGGAGTAACAGAAGAGGATAATATAATGTTGCTGTTATTCATAAAGAGCGCAAAACTAAGGAAAGACGCGGCAAGCAGCAACTAAAATTTCGGCCTGGTAAATTCATACGCCAGAGGCGGAAGGCAAAAGAAGGACAGTGTTATAAAAAATCTTCAGAGCATCCATACAATAAAAAAACCCCGGCTAATCGCCGGGGCCAGTTCAATTTTCAGAAAGCCTTAGTTAAAACGCCATCTCCTTGACATGCTACTTGCAGAACGTACTTTACGATTCCGGTTCCACAGGTCTATGGTGGTAAAATTTCTTTTTTGGCCATTTCCATTACTGTTGGCTTCCTGTACCAATGTGTCTTGTTGCTCATAATTGTCCAACTGCACAGTTGGCTGTGTAGTATTACTTTTCATCATAACTCCTTTTTAAGGTTTAATTAATAAATAGGTCTTTCGGGGAGAAGCGGAGGGTAACATCAGCAGTTATTAAATATGATTTCTTTCTGACATGATCCGTTCTGCACTCATTTTGAAGTTGATATCTTACTTCCCCAGACTTTTGAAACGCAAAGCTACATAGTAGTACCCCGTCTCTAAAAACATATTAAAGGCAAAAAAAGCATCTCCAAAGCCATAAATTTTATAATAATTAGCTGTAAATCATTCTCTTAGACAAGTTTGTTTTAGGATTTCCAGCAGTTGCATGTTCTCGGGACGGATATCTCACCCGGCATTCCCAAATCAAGCTTATTGCTTACAATCAGTGGATTTAAAATTCAAAATTATCAGAGTAAGCTTCTGCTTCATAAAAGAGGGCTAAAGAAAATAATATTAATTCAACAAAAGTTTGGTGAGGGCATCCCAGAGGTATCGTCAGCAACCTTTTTTATTCAAACAAAAAGAATTGAGTTTTTGTTTGAATTATATGTTAAGTTGAGGAGCTGAAAATATTTTTTTGAAACAATTTATTCTCACCAACTAACTTTCAGTAAAGCTACTCCCTGGCCCGCTAATTTAAAATGATAATCAAGGTTACCATTGGTTGTTTCAAATTTTTGGCCCGGCACATTTCGCATTAGCTGACCGATGTTTTGTAAAGTATGAATTTGTTGTTTTGACGGATTTTGAGGTGAGCCCATCTTTTGCCAGACAGTGTATGCGTTACTGTGATTTTTATCTACAAGATAGCTGCTTACTATTGTTTGTTTTGCAGCCAGGTTTTGCAGGTTTAATTTTATCCATGCTTCCGTTTTTGTATTCTGATCGTCATGATAATTCCAAAGCATTATATACATGGTATCTGCATCAATAGTGGCCAGCGCATCTACATAAGGTTGATTGCGCACGCTGCTGTCAACAATGGTTTGAAGAGAGATTCCATCCGGGTTATTGACCGCAAGCATATCACCTTTCATTTTGCCAAACATCCGGAAAATATTCAATACAGGCTTATCCACTCCGTTGGTTGATAAATCCCTGAAGCCACCAAACCAGCGCTGGTTTTCAAATTCAAATGACCAGCTAACCGCGCCAACAAGATTGATGTCATATTTCCCCGCCATCTTATATAATTGCGCAAAAGAAGCCGCCGTATAACTCGAATACATCGTTCCATTCCTATAAGCATTTTCAGGACTATAATCCACAGAACAGGCGGCACAACCTTCGGGATCGAATTCACCAATCATCACAGGTAAGTGTTTGAAGGCAGGAAATTCACTAACTATCTCAAATCCTTTTTCAACATCTTTTAGTTGAGCAGACATGTTCATCTGCACCTGGTTGTTCACCACCTTTGGATTTCCTTTTGCGTGAAAGGTGATATAATCCAGGGGGCTGCCGGTTTTGCCGGTTGCATAATTTTTACCATCCACACAATGTTGTAAAAAAGCTTTTAGAAAATCCGCTGCTTTATTCCACCCCGGCCCGGTAGAAGTTGGGCCACCGATTCTTGCAGAAGGCAAAGCTCTCTTTACCGCATCAGCCGTATAATCATACAGTTTAAAATATTCCTGCATCGTCCCTTTCCAATAGGAAATGTTGGGTTCATTCCAGACTTCCCAATACCATTTTTTTACTTCCGGTTCTCCATATCTTTTTACGCAATGCGTTACCCATTGGTAAATCAACTCAGCCCATTTGTTATAATCTTTAGGCGGATACGCCCAGCCTGTATAAATGGAATCATAAGGCACGCCCGGCTTCCAGTGATGCCGGTAAGGTTGAGGCTTTGTTGAAAGCGCTTGGGGCATAAAACCGATTTCGGCAATGGGCCTGATGCCGCGCTTTACAAATGCATCAAAAATAGAATCCACAATTTTCCAGTAATAAACAGGATTGCCATTTTTATCTTCTGTATAAACATTGGTAGAGCTCCATTTCAGCGCGGCCTTTCCATCGCCACTTGTCAATAAATTATGCGTTCTTATGTACACGGGCGCGCTGCTTAATTGTGATAATTCCGTCAATAATTTTTTACCATCTTTCATGGTTGTGAAGTTGGCTTCATCGTATCCAAAGTATGACCAGGTTGGTTTGTAAGGGCCTATTACATTTTTTGAATCAATGCTGATATGAAACGTATCTGTTTGCGCAAATGCCGCATGAACTGTAAATACGAAGAAGATCAGTAATAATTTTTTTGCGTGGAAAACCGGATTTTTTTTTGGCATTCTCAAAAGTAAAACAAAGAACAGAATTGTGAGTGAGTAAATAAATCATTTCAGAGAATAGGCACAGTGAACAAACAAATTCCACAGATTTTTATTTTTGGTTTGAAGTGATGGTAATGGTTCATGTTCACAAAACAGATCAGTTGGAAATCCAACTATTAAAGTGTCTAATTTTCTTAAGGAGATATTTTAGAAAAGGAAATTAACACATTGCGGGTGTTCATCATAATTTGATTCTTTTACCCAAGGCAGCCGACCTTTTGGCCGCATCTAATATTTGCATCACGATCATGTTATAATTTAATGACGAAAGATCATTAGTGCCGCTAAGCCGGTGATGGATAACCGCTTCAAGATATTCCATCGGGTCGTTATTGGGCGCCGGTAAAGAAGCTGCTTTTTTTGAGCTCACTATTTTTTCGCGTCGGCGGCTTGTGATGTTTACATTATCCAATGCATGCAGGTAACCTGTTTCGCAAAACACTTCCATATCTTTTATAGAAAATGGCCAGTTCCAGGAAGCTTCAATTATCCCGGTGGCTCCGGGATATTCTACAATGATAGTAGCGTCATCATCCACCTTCGGATATTCAGCGGTTTTATAATGCCTTGTGATAGCAGTTACTGCAATAGGTTTTTGCCCGTGCATCATCCAGGTCATAATATCGGCGCCATAACAGCCAAAATCATTCAATGCGCCTGCACCATTCTTTACAGGATCTGTGAGCCATGCTAAAAACTGCGGGCTGCAACCAATCTCTTTCGGCCCCTGGTGGCCATCATGAAATACCATTTTTTTTATTTTGCCCATACTGCCACTTTCAACCGTATCCTTTACGTCTGCTATTGAAGGATACCAAGTGGTTTCGTAATTCACTAAAACCATATCATTATACTTTTCAGAAAGCGACTCTATTTCCTGCGCCTGCTGAAGCGTTGCAGCCAGAGGCTTTTCAACCATAACGGGAATTTGCAAAGGCGCACATATTCTTACAATATCCACATGGCCCGATACTTCGTTATATCCTAAAACAGCATCCGGTTTTTTGGATAACACCAGGGTTTTAAGGTTCTCTGAAAATAAAGAATCAGGCAGGCGGTATTGGGTTTCGAACTTTTTCCATAAAGCTTTATTGGGTTCGGCAATACCAACAATTATTACTCTGCCTTCCTGGTTAGCATGTAAAATATTATGAACATGATCGTGGTTTAAACCAGCTACGACCACCCGCAGTTTTTGCTGTGCATTGCTATTCAATAAAAAGCAAAAAAGAAAGGCGCTTAACAACAAAAACTTTGTAACCGTTGCAGAAACATTTGCACAAAGACAGGCGGGAACTTTTTTCATAATATTGAATTTTGAAAATTTAGTTTTAAAGTTAATTTTTTAAACGGGAATATATTTCTTTAGAAAATAGAAATCGCAAGCTTGAATTTTATTCGTTCGTGCATTTTATTTCATCAGAATAAAAATCGTGGTGATTTGTTGGGTTACTGTATTTTTTCTGAAAAAGGATACTGTGGAACTTTCAGATGATGGGTATGATAGTATAAGTGTTTTATTTTGGATAAAACATCGGCCTGCAGATGGTTTCCAG
>CAVUJE010000044.1:0-34497 GCA_963741705.1 uncultured Chitinophagaceae bacterium
TTTATTACTTAAAAAGTGATCGTTAAACCGCCGTCAACTGTTACTACAGAACCTGTCATGTAGGAGGCATCTGGCCCTGCGAGAAACCAGGCAACCCCTGCAATTTCTTCTGGTTTTGCTGCTCTCTTCAAAGGCAGGTGGTCATACTTTATATAATTATCTTTGAACCAATCTGAATCCAATTCATTTCCCCCATCAGCTTTTACTGACATAGGGGTATTTACAAATCCCGGCGCAATGGTATTCGCCAGGATATTTCGTGATGCTAATTCTACTGCCAATGAACGTGTAAATTGTGTAATAGCAGCTTTTGCCATTCCGTAGGCAGAACTCCCTTTTGATACTCTTTCGTAGTGGATAGAAGTGACATGAATAATGCGGCCGCCTGTTTTAAGTAATGGAACGAGTATGCGACATGCTTTCACAGAACCATAAAACATAACCTGAATTGAATTATCCCATGCAGAAAAATCAGAGTCAATTGCAGCATGGCTTTGTGATATGCCGATACTATTTACCAATGCATCTAAATCACCAAATTTTTCTTTAACGGTTTGATGAAGGTTTTTAAGATGTTCGCCATTGCGAACATCTACTTCACAGGCAAAATGCCCTTCTCCTTTTAAATTGTTAACTACTGAAAGGCATTGCGAAAGATCTGATGAAGCAACTATTACCTGCCATCCTTCATTGGCAAAGCGCTCAGCAGTGGCTTTCCCAATTCCGGAAGATCCACCTAATACAATTACTTTTTTTTTCATAACAAACAAACATAAATATTGATCAATAGGTAGCCCTGCCACCAGAAATATCAAAAATGAAACCGGTATTAAAACTTGCTTCTTTGGATACAATCCAGGAGGCAATAGCAGCTACTTCTTCCACGGTTCCCAGGCGGCCCATTGGTATTTTAGCCGTCATATAAGCCAGTTGTTCCGGAGCCGTATTTTCATTCATAGTGGTTTTAATAACGGCAGGAGCAAGGCCATTCACTGTTATACCCGTTTGAGCATATTCTTTTCCAATTCCTTTAACAAGCCCTATCACACCGGATTTCATAGAAGAGTAGCCTGCCATAAATGGGTTTCCTTCTTTACCGGCAATAGATGCCAGCAATAAAATACGGCCATAATTATTTTTCTCCATTGCTTTAATGACATACTTTGTCATTAAGAAAGATCCCCTTAAATTAATAGCATAAATTTTATCATATTCTTCCACGGGGTAGTCAGTAATTTTTGTGCTGGTTGGCCCAACAATTCCTGCAGAATTCACCATGATATCTATTCTCCCAAATTTATCTTCTACCTGCTGAATAGCTTGTTGTACTGAGCTTTCAGAAGAGATATCTACCACGTAACCTCCGGCATCAAAACCTTTATTTTTAAAAACCTCAATAGTTTGTTCCAACAAAATTTTATTAATATCGAATAAGGCAATCTTTCCTCCCTCCGATGCTATGCGCTCCCCAATTCCTTTCCCCAATCCATCGGCTCCGCCAGAAATGACGGCTACCTGATTTTCAAATCTTTTCATTTTCCTGCTATTTATTTTATTGCTTAAAAAATAATGGTATCAATAATTATTCAGATAATAATTACACTAAAAATCTTTGAACTGACCTCTATACATTCACGCCGGTTTATCTCTGGCCGCCCAACCTTGCAATTGACAATTCAACTGCATCGTCTGTTTTTAAATATTGTGGTGGCTTCACGCGAGAGCCAACTCTCCGAAGAGTGCAGTTGAATGTAATTTAAAGATATAATTTCTGATTTAATGGTCGGTGCGGAATGGTCGGTGAAGACACCGAGCAAGGACGAGTCACTAATCTTTCGGTATTTCAATATAAAAAGTTGTACCTATTCCTTCTGAACTTTCAAACCATATACGACCGTTATGCCACTCTACAATTGTTTTAATAATTGACATGCCGAGACCTGTAGTTGGTTCGCCGTGGATACCCTTTCTTCTTGCTTTTGTAAATTTATCAAACAGAAACGGCTGCAGATCTGACGGTATTCCAATTCCGTCATCTTTCACTTTAATTAGAATTTCTTTTTCATTGGGTTCAGTAATGCTTACCTCTATTTTTCCGTCGTAAGGAGTAAACTTCAACGAATTGGATAAAAGGTTATTTATGACTGAAGATAAAGTCAACCAATTGCAAAATATTAATATCTGCACAGCGCAAAGGTGCAGCGCCGTACTTTTTCTGATGGCAGGAAATTATGGCTTTTTTTCTCATTATCCCCTACATAAATATTAGTACATCAAAATAAATATCTCAATTATTTGTAGGTTTACTGGGAAATAATTATCGGATTGCGATGAGAGCATAAAGATTTAATTGCATTTTGCCTTGCAGGAATTGGCACCTTAGTTTGTAATTGCAGGTGCCGGCTTAAATTAAATTTTGGGAAGCAAATAAAACTTCTTTCATTTTGTCAATATGTATTTGGATGCTATCTGCCTTTTCTTTGTAACCTTGTGCAAATTTTGAAAATCCTCTTTTAGTATTATCATTCTCCATTTTCTTCAATAGCGTTTTGCGTTCTTCCATAATTCGTAAAGCAATCCATAAAGTGGATTCAAACTTTTCTCCCTGTTTAATAACTAATTCTTTCTCTGAATAAGAATGCCCTATGTGGCAACGGTAACGGTCGGTCTTGTCTATTCCGTTATCACTATTGTTTATTTTCCATAATCCTCCTCCACAATCAGGGCAGGCATAAATACTTTTTTCGCCCAGTTGCTCTACGTTACCATAATCAATCACCACTCTTTCTGCAATTTGTGATTCTATAATTACATCTTCAGGCGCCGGTTTTTCTTCGGGTGTGGTTTGTGTGATACTTTCAATTACTTCGCCCATATCAGCAAGAGAAATATTATAATTAACTTCCATATTGTTAAGTACAGACAAGGGCATATCAGGGTATTCGGCTTCATTAGGATCCTGGACAATACAAATGCCTCCGCTTTTTTTAATAGCCAGCATACCCGTGGTTCCATCATCAAGAAGGCCGGTTAATACGACTCCGATTGCTCTTGTACTGTATGCCGCCGCTGCAGAACGGAATAATACGTCAATTGATGGTTTCCACCGATATTCTTCCGGCCCATATCCAAGTTTGATGCTACCTTTTTTAACGAGTAAATGCACATTGGGTGGCCCGATATATATATGACCTGCTTCTATTGATGTACCATCAATTGCCATTTTACATGGAAATTCAGTAAATTTTTGAATCTGAAGCATCAAAAAATCACTGATACTGGTTCTTGATAAATGCATTACAATAAAAACTGCGGCATCAATTCCAATCTTTAATTGACCTGCAAATTCGGATAATGCTTTCAGTCCACCTGCTGATGCGCCGACAACAATTACAAATTTTGGTTGCCCCATTTTATTAATTTAAAAATAAACTATCAAAATCCATACTAATTATTTATAGCTCTATCTTATTTTTTGACACAATGGGTCGGAAAATAGAATACCGTAACATTCACCATTTGAAAAAATTGCTTCGAGGAAGAATATGATGTGTTATCCTTCTAAAAATCCCACTTTAGATTAGTTAGGTACTTCTCCAATGAATAGGTTTTGTTTAAAAATAAATTTAAATTTCTCAACATTATTTTCTTATATTCTCAGGAAATATTTTTAACTTTCTTTTTTTATTCAAGCTGAAGAAAAACATGAGTCCCGATAAAAAAAAACCGGCTTCCGCCAAAGAAGCCTCTCCAAAAGAATCCCAAAAATCACCAAAAAAAAAACCGAAAAAATTTCCGGTAGCTGCTATTGGTGCTTCTGCAGGAGGGCTGGAAGCAATTAAGTTGTTTCTTCAAAATTTACCGGATAATACAGGCATCGCTTATGTAATTGTGCAACACCTTTCACCCAACTACGAAAGTATCCTGCCCAAGCTGTTGGAGAAACAAACAAAAATGCAGGTGCACCAGGTACAAGATAAGATGCCCATTGAGCCAAACCAAGTGTATGTAATACCACCGGATACGTATATGAATATTGTAGATGGCCATCTTACTTTATTTCCCCGAAAAAATAAGGAAGGCATTTTTTTGCCTATTGATTTCTTCTTTAAAAACCTGGCAGGCATTTATAAAAACAAGGCTATCGGAATATTGTTGTCCGGTACAGGCTCAGATGGTACACAAGGATTTAAAGATATTAAGGCCGAGGGCGGAATTACTTTTGCCCAGGATGAGGCGGCTGCTTTTACCGGCATGCCAAGGAGCGCTGTAGATTCAGGCTTTGTGGATTTTATTTTACCGGTAGAAAAGATTGCAACAGAATTAAATGATATTCTTCAGCATCCCTACACTTCACTTACCGAAACAGACCTGAAAACTTCCAATGAAAAAGAACTGCGCCGGATACTCGTAATTATGCTCAATAAAAAAGGAATTGATTTTTCATTGTATAAGCAAACAACGGTTAACCGCCGCATCCTTAGAAGGATGGCACTAAGGCATAAACAAAACCTGGAAGATTATACGCAAATACTAAGAGAAGATAATAAAGAAGTAGACCAGCTTTACCAGGATTTGCTTATTAACGTTACTCATTTTTTCAGAGATAATTCGGTTTTTTTGGCTTTGCGTAAAAAAGTATTGCCGCAGGTTTTTAAAGACAGAAAATCTACGGATACAGTTCGCATCTGGATTTCCGGTTGTGCAACAGGCGAAGAAGCCTATTCATTTGCCATAGCAATATTTGAATTCATTATCAGAAAACTCACTTTCGATTCCTTTCCAGATTTTTGCGACAGACCTTAACCCCCTGGCAATTGAAAAAGCGCGTTCCGGTATTTACCAGCCAGGAAGCCTTGAAAATGTTTCGACCGAATTACTTAAAAAATATTTTATACCTAACGGAGGGCAATTTCCAGGTGATAAAATCCGTCCGTGATGTATGCGTTTTTGCCACCCACAATATGCTTGCTGATCCACCTTTTTCGCGGATGGATATTGTAAGTTGCCAAAATGTGATGATTTATTTTGAAACTTCGCTTCAGCAAAAGGTGCTTAAAACTTTTCATTACGCTTTACAACCCAACGGTTTTCTTTTATTGGGTAAATCTGAAACTATCGGCTCCAATACCGATCTTTTTGCACAACCTGATAAAGAACTTAAAGTTTATATTAAAAAGAATGGAATCGGCCATTTCGATCTTGATTTTTCATTTCCTTCTTCGCGTAACTACCGCCACGCACAAATTGAAGTGAATACATTAAACAATGAAAAAACCACCGTAGCCGATATCGACAAATTAAGCGATAATATTTTACTGGCTCAATATGTACCCGCTAGTGTAGTAGTAAATTCAGATCTCCTAATACAACGATTTCATGGCGCTACCTCCCGGTTTCTGCAGCCGGCCAATGGTAAAGCGAGCCTTAATTTATTAAAAATGTTGCGGGAAGACCTGGTTCTTGAATTAAGATCGCTCATTTACAAAGCAAGAAAAGATAAGGTTACTGTTGAAAAAAATGGCGTAAAGATATTTACCAACAACCAGGCAGAAACGGTAAATCTTGAAGTAGTACCCTTAAATATCTCTTCATCTGAACCCTACTTTCTTATTTTATTTAAAGGCGCTGTTTTAAAGCAACAGGAAAAAAAACTGATAGACAACTCCACGGTACGAAAAAGGGACCAGGAAAATGAGCGTATAGCCATGTTGGAACATGAGCTTAGAGGTTTTAAAGAACAAGTGAATTCCATGAGCGAGGAGTTTGAAGCTACCCGTGAAGAATTGCAAAGCGCCAATGAAGAAATACTTTCTTCCAACGAAGAATTGCAAAGTATTAATGAAGAGCTGGAAACTTCCAAAGAAGAATTGCAATCTACCAACGAAGAATTAACCACCATTAATGAAGAATTGCAGATACGCAATAATGAATTAAAGGAGGCTTTTGAATACAGGGAAGCCATAGTGGAAACCATCCGGGAACCGCTTATTGTGCTAACCACCGACCTGCGCGTAAACTCAGCCAATAAAGCCTTTTATGGTCATTTTCACCAAAAGGCTTCTGAAACAGAAGGATTTTTTATTTACGAGATGAAGAATGGAAAATGGAATATGCCGGGGTTGAAAGAACAATTGGTTGATATCATTTCAAAAGATAAAAGTTTTGAAAATTTTGAAGTGCAACATGAGTTTCCGGGGATTGGCGAAAGAGTGGTTCTTTTTAGTGCGTTAAGGATGCGATACAATAAAAATCAACAGGACCGCATTCTGCTTGTAATTGAAGATATAACCACCCGCAGGCAGGCCGAAGACAAATTGATAGAGTCGGTAAAATTAAACACTGCCATTCTCAATAGCATCAGCGACATTTTTATTTCGGTAAATAATAAATGGGATATCACCTTTATTAATCCGAAAGGCGAAAGTTTTGCAGGTAAGAAATCTACTGATATTGCGGGTAAAAATCTTTGGGAAGTGCTTATTAATTATATGGATACCGATTTTCACAAGAGCCTTGCATCGGCGATGAAAACGAAGTCTTTTACCCAGTTTGAATATTATGATGAAAGGGAAAAAGAGTGGTACCATTTCCGCTTGTATCCTACAGGCGATGCGCTTTCAATTTATGGCAGCAGGGTTACGGAACAAAAAAGATCGCAGCAGCTTTTGGAAGAAAGCAAGAAAAGATATGAGTTGTTCATTGCTCAATCTAGCGAAGGCATCTGGCGGTTTGCGCTAAAAGAACCTATATCTATAGGAAGCGCCGGTAGAAAAACAAGTGCAAGCTGTTTTTGAAAATGCATTTGTAGCAGAATGTAATGATTCTATCGCTAAAATGTATGGATATAAAAAAGCGAAAGAACTGGAGGGATAAGCCTGAAAAGTGTAGTTCAGCATAATGAACAAAATAATCTTTCCATAAAAACTTTTATCGAATCAGGTTACCGGCTTAACGATGCAGAATCGATTTACGAAAAGGATGGCCATGTTTCTTATTTTTTAAATAGCCTCGTTGGTATTACTTCGGATAAAAAGTTAGTAAGTATCTGGGGCACCAAGCAGGATATTACCTGCTAAAAAAGTAATAGAAGAAACATTAGCAAAGACCCGTCAACAGTTGAATTTCGCCCTTGCTGCGGGTTCTGTCGGAACTTATGTTTGGGATCTTAAAACCGGCAAGATACACTGGACCAAAGTGCAGGAATCTTTGTATGGCATACAGGAATTTACTTTTAAAGGAACACTGGAAGACTGGATGTCGTTTATTCATCCTGAAGACGTGGCGGAGACAAGAAAAGCCATTGAAAATGCCATTGAAAAGCAAAAAGAATTATCAACAGAATTCAGGATTTACTGGCCCGACAGATCGTTGCATTGGATATTATCGCGGGCGAGCACTACTTATGATAGTGATGGAAAACCGGTTGAAATGTCCGGTGTTAATATTGATATCAGCGAAAGGAAATTCCAGGAGCAATTGGTGCAGGAAAATGAAGAACGTTTTAAAGCCCTGGTGCAAAATTCCTTTGACGTGATAACCGTTTTTAATTACGACGGAACGATAACTTACCAAAGTGATTCTATAGAAAGAGTTTTAGGCTATGATGCCAAAGACCGCCTGGGCCAAAATCTTTTTGAAGACAGCCTGGTACATCCTGATGACCGGGAAACTGAAAAGAGATTATTTGAGAAGTGCATAGAGAAACCGTACCGGTATATACAAGGCGAATTTCGGATGAAACACAAAGAGGGCAATTACCGGATAATGGAAGTGGGATGTATCAATCTACTTCAAAATTCCAGCATTCATGGTATCATTAAAAATTATCGCGACATTACTGAAAGAAAAGAGATAGAAAAGCAGAAGGAAGAATTTATAGGAGTGGCCAGCCACGAATTAAAAACCCCGGTTACCAGCATAAAAGCGTATGCGCAAATACTACACGAAAGTTTGCTTGAAAAGAAAGACAATGATTCAGCCGATTTATTGTTACGAATGGATAGCCAGATTGATAGATTAACCTCGCTGATAAGAGATCTTCTTGATGTAACCAAAATAACAGAAGGGCAAATGATAGTGAAGCGCCAGCAATATGATTTGAACGAATTGATTACTGAGGTTACGGAGGATTTGCAAATGACTACCAAGCGACACAAAATAATAAGAGAATTGGGAGAAATAAAACTGATGAATGGCGATAAAGAAAGAACTGCGCAGGTAATTGTCAATCTTATTTCCAACGCGATAAAATATTCTCCTTCATCTGATAAGATCATTATCAAAACATCAGCTTCCGAAGAAGGTGCTACAGTGAGTGTACAGGATTTCGGTATCGGAATTTCCAAAGAAATGCAGAAAAAACTATTTAAGCGATTCTTTAGGGTAACTGATGAAACAACGAGCACTTTTCCCGGCTTAGGCCTCGGATTGTTCATTGCCACTGAAATCGTGAGAAAACAAAACGGACGCATTTGGGTAGAAAGTACCCCAAACGATGGATCAACTTTTTGCTTTAGTTTGCCTTATAATTTTGAGTAAACTTTTAACTGCTTTGTTTTCGATTAAAACAGGGGATTGCTATATTATTCGCTTTACTATTCTTGCAACCTTTGAGCAAAATATGGATTATGTACCCTTTAAAATAAACCAGGACTACATTTAAAAAAACTTTCTGTAAATCGTGATAAACCGGCAATGCCTTGTAACGGTAAGTGCCAGTTGACCAAAAAAATGAAACAAGTTGACAGGACGATCAAAAACAACAATTTGGCTGATTCTGTGTTCCAACCATTTTACCAGAATTTCTCGATTTTTGATTTCGTGATGCAAGGCTGCAAAAACAAAATAATCCGCCTCCGCTACCATCTTTTGCATCGCCAGGCCTCTTTCATCCTAAACATTTTCCAATTTTTTCTATTTACCCGTGCTGCATGGTTTTTGTGCTTGGTTTTTTCTAATTTCGACAATAAAATTTTCGCTAATAAAATTAAGGCGTTGAGCAATCTATTTAGAGTCTTTGTAATTGGGGCATCAGCAGGGGGGCATGATGCGGTTATTAACACATTGGCAAATATCCCTATAAATGTTAACGGGGCATTTTTAGTGGTAATACATAATTCTTTTGATTCATCTGGAGGCTTTGAGAGAGTGTTAGAAAAAAAAATTAAATTAAAGGTGCAATTGGCAGGATCAGAAGTACCTATACTTCCCGGCAATGTTTACCTGAGCTTCTCCAATCAGCACTTGGTGGTTAGTGATTCATCTCTAATGTTATCAAAAGGCCCACGTGAAAACTTATTCAGGCCTTCCATCGATGTTTTATTTCGCTCAGCAGCAGTATCATTTAAAAACAGGTGTGTAGGGGTATTATTGACTGGCAGACTGAATGACGGCACAGCGGGATTGTTAGCTATAAAAAGATGTGGAGGTATAGCCATCATCCAGGATCCGAAGACTGCGGAATTTTCTGAAATGCCGTTATCGGCCCAAAGAAGTGTAAAGGTAGATTATTGCATGGACGTTGAAGATATCGGAAAGTTGATTGAAGTAATTTGTCAGCAGCCATTACCTCCTGAAAAAGAAGTACCCCAAAGCCTGGTAAAGGAAGCACGAATTGCCCTGGCAATCAAAAGCGAAATCAGCAAAGAAGACAGCCTCGGCGAACAGGTGCCGTTTAGTTGCCCCAGTTGCGGTGGTCCATTATGGAAAATGACCGACGAATCGATGGAACGATATCGCTGTCATGTGGGACATGCGTTTTCGCAGGAAGCGATGCTTTCAGGTCAGAATAGGAAGCTTGAAGAAACCTTGTGGGTGGCTCTAAGAACTTTTGAAGAAAAAAGAATCCTGCTTCAAAGAATGGCAGAAACCTATTCGGAAAAAGGATTTACCACGCTATCGGCTTCCTTTAGAAATAAAGTGGAAGAAGTTACCGAACATATTAATCGGTTAAGGGATGTAATGAAATTAAATGACTAAAACATGAGTAATGAAAAGCCTAAAAATCAATTACAGGATTTTTATGTAGCAGGAGTGGGAACCTCTGCCGGAGGTATAGAAGCCTTAACCAGTTTGCTGGGGAGTTTTACCGGAGATAAACTTAATTTAAGCGTGATTGTAGTTCAGCACCTGAGTCGCAATCATAAAAGCGAACTTACAGCCATTTTGGCAAGGCAATGCAAATGGCCGGTTGTAACCGCAGAAGATGATGCAACCGTACTGCCTCGTCACATCTACGTTACCCCGCCAAACAAAAGCATCCTTTATTCATCTGGCAAAATTAAACTCGACGAACTCTCTCCCAACGATTCGCATGCGCCTTCAATAAATGAATTTTTTATTTCCCTCGCCGAAGGGGAAAAGCAACATGCTATAGGCATTATCTTATCCGGATCGGGCCATGACGGCGCAGAAGGGATAATGGCAATTAAAGAACAAAATGGTTTTGCCATCGCGCAATCTCCTGAGTCGGCTCAACATGCTGATATGCCGTTGGCGGCTATACAAACCGGTACTCTGGATTTGATATTGCATCCCTCCAAAATGTTTGAAGAGATGACCTATTATATCGTGAATCACCGGGTAATAGCAGGTATAACCCCGTCACAAAAAAGCGTTGATTTTATTTTTGATCTTTTGTCGAAGCGGTCAGGCGTTGATTTTTCGCAATATAAGTCTAACACGATGATGCGTAGGATTGAAAAAAGAATTGAAGCGCTCAACGTGCGAAACATGAGCGAATATTACCAATTACTCAGGCAAAACGCACTTGAACTGGATACTCTTTTTGATACTGTATTAATCGGTGTTACCGAATTTTTCAGAGACCCTGAAGCTTTTGAAAAAATAAAGAGCTTACTTAATACAAGGTTGCGGGAAAGAAGACATAATGACTCCATCCGCATATGGTGTGTAGGGTGCGCTACAGGAGAAGAAGCATATTCAATTGCTATACTTCTTCATGAGTTATTGGGTTCAGAGATATACAATTTTCAATTCCAGGTATTTGCCAGCGACATTGGTGAACGCGCATTAAGTTTTGCGCGGAAAGGAATTTACAGTGAAAAAGCCCTGCGGAAAATTCCACCGGACCTGCTGGAAAAATATTTCGATAAAAATAAGTACGGATTTGAAGTGAAAAAAAACATTAAACAAAATATTCTTTTCTCCAGGCACGATATTACCAACGATCCGCCTTTTGTAAAGCTTGATCTTGTAGTTTGCCGAAACCTGCTGATTTATTTTAACACCTACCTTCAAAAAGAAACCCTTAGGATCTTTAATTATGCGCTGAAAGAAGACGGTTTACTTTTTTTAGGCAAATCAGAAAGCGTGAGTGTTCTTGCTGATCTATTTGCCAAAACCGAGGGGATGAAAATTTTCAGAAAAATAGAACCACCTGTGCCCCTCAATCTTCGTTTTTCCAGGTATCGCATGACAATAGACGCGAGAGATGACAAATCTAAAACGGCTAATCGCAATTTGTCATTGGTGGATATTGCCAAAGAAACTTTCTATTATCAAAACAAGGATCCATTTATTATTCTTAGCGAACAAGGGGATATTAAAGAAGCGCAGGGCAGCCTCAGGCTGTATATTGAAATAAACCAGGGCGCCACGAATACGAATATTTTCAAAATGGCCAATAAGGAGCTCGTTACGGAAATCCGGTCTTTACTTGCACAGGGAAAGAAAAACAACAGTAACCAGATAACGAGCCATGTAATCAAATTTACCTTGTTTGAAAAACAGTATTATGTTCGTTTGAAACTGACACCTCTTATATATCCTTCAGGCGGGTTGATGCACTACATACTGGCTTTTGAAGCAGTAAACCCTGACGAAACTTACTTACAGCTTTCCAGGAAGTTCACCGATAAAGGATTTGAAGACTTTCGCATAAAAGAGTTAGAACAGGAAGTAACATCTTTACGTGAGCACCTGGAAACTTTCACGGAAGAACTTGAAACCAGCAATGAAGAAATGCAGGCTATGAATGAAGAACTTCAGTCGGCTAACGAAGAACTTAAGTCGGCCAACGAGGAGCTCGAAACAAGTAACGAGGAATTACAATCGATCAATGAAGAATTGCATACGTCAAATGCACAGTTGAGATTTGCCAACAATGCGCTTATTGAAAAAGAAGCCGAGCTCAAGAACGCAAAAAATACCATCGAAAGAAATGAACGATTGTATCGCACCATTTCAGAAAATATCCCCAATGGTATCGTAGGAATTTTAAATGACAGATTTGAAATGGAATATACCGCAGGAAAGGGGCTGGACATATATAATATCAGGCTTCATGACCTGCTTCATAAAAACCCGCAAAAAAAAGGCCCGCTCCAGGCGGAAAGAAAAAAGCTGATCGAAGCTTTCACCAATACGCTCACCGGAAAATCGTGCACGGTGGAGTTTACATTTGAAGACCGCTGGTATACGCTGCAAACTATTCCCCTGAACGATTCGGATAGCAAAAAGAAAGTAATGTATCTAACCCAGGACATTACCAACGTGAAACAAAACGAATTAAAATTCATAACTCTGGCAGAAAACATACCCAACCTATGCTGGATGGCAAAGCCCGACGGTGCGATTTATTGGTATAATTCACGCTGGTACGAATATACAGGCACTACTCTTGAAGAAATGGAAGGCTGGGGCTGGGAATCAGTCCATGACCCAAAAATGCTTTCGGTAGTAAAAGACAAATGGGAGTCATCAATAAAGGAAAGAAAACCTTTTGAAATGGTTTTTCCTCTTAAAGGCAAGGACGGCGGGTACAGAGAATTTTTAACCAGGATAGTTCCTGTATTCGATAATAGTGGCAATCTTTGGCAATGGTTTGGAACAAATACAGATATTTCTGAACGCGAAAAGCTAGCAAAGCTAAAAGATGAATTTATCGGAATCGCTTCGCATGAATTAAAAACCCCGATCACCAGTATAAAAGGATATTTTCAATTGATGGAAATGACACTTGACAGTGGCGGAAATGTACCTTTTGAAACGCTCGTAAAAAGAGCGGGAAAACAGGTTGATAAGCTTACGCGGCTGATACATGATTTATTGGATGTCTCTAAAATACAGGCAGGAAAACTGGAATACGATTTTTCAGATTTCCCCATTGAACCATTCCTCAACGATTGCGTTAACCAGTTATCGCAGCAACTTAACGAGCATACTATCATCCTGCAGGGAGATTTGGACGCAAAGGTTTTTGGAGACCGTGTGAGGTTAGAGCAGGTAGTGGTAAATCTCATTTCTAATGCTGTCAAATACTCCCCCAACTCTGTTAAGGTTGTTGTAGAAGCTTCAAGAACCGATCACCAACTCAAAATTTGTGTTACTGATTTTGGTATTGGTATACCCGAAGACCTGAAACCCCATGTATTTGAAAGATTTTTCCGTGTGGAGAAAACCTCCCACAATTACCAGGGGATGGGGCTTGGTTTGTACATCTGCTCGGAAATTATTAAACGACATGACGGTAAAATAGGGTTTGACTCAGAAGAAGGAAAAGGGTCTGTTTTTTGGTTTACTATCCCCATAGCTGCAAATGGCGAAATTATTTAATTAAATCTAAAATTAATGTCCCGGAAGATCATGATATTTGACGATGAGGAAGATGTCTTATTCATTTGCAAGATAAAATTAGAAATGCTTGGTTATAGCGTCACAACGGAAAAAACGGTTGTGAATGTAACCCGTGAAGTGAGAGAAACCATGCCTGATCTTATCATAATGGATAATTGGATTCCTGATATCGGTGGAGTGGCCGCAACAAAGCTCATTAAGAAAAGTCCGGATCTTCAACACATACCCGTAATCCTTTGCACAGCCAGTAAAGACATTCAGGAACTGACGCAACAGGCAGGAGCCGATGGTTCACTTGAAAAGCCGTTTGATTTGAATCACCTGGCAGCGCTAATATCTAATTGTCTTGGGATCGCGCTCCATCCGACACAAACGGAGAAGCAGAAATAGCTTTTTAGACTACGCGAAATTGGTCACAAGAGACGAGATACTACAATCGGTCTTTACCTGTCCCGTCTGTGGGCCCGGGAACAAGAAACTATACCCACCGATTCTTGCCAATATTTCTATGTTTGCAAACAATGTGGCACGCGCCTAAAACCAGAAGAAGGAGATTGCAGCATTTATTGAAGTTACGGTTCTGTAAAATGCCCTGATATGAAAACAGGTTTTTCCTGCTGTTAATAATTATGGCAGACATTTAAAAAGTTTCGGTAGTCAACACAGTTTCACCCTGCGGGTAAGAAAGATTACCATCATTTTCAGCAGTAATAAAAATCTTTGTAGGATAGTGAGGCGTAACAGTACTGATGGAACCTGTCAGCGCTTTTGAAAACAATTTCTTTGAGGATTTTATTTGTCCAAATATTTTTAATGCTGTTTTCATCTGTTTGCATCCAAACAACATAGGCAGACCGGGCGGGAACCCAAAGTGTTGGTTGAGTTCTCATTAATTGAATATTTACTTTAGCGAATTGTCCTGCCCTAAGTTCTGAGTCTAGGTTAGGCACATCAAACTCTGCAATTACAGATCGGGAGGCTACCTCTAAAGCCCCACTATTTCGTGATAAATTTACAGTAAATGTTTTGCCGGGAAAATCAACTACAGTAAAGGTTGCCTTTGTTCCGGGAGGCCGCATCACTTTGATCTTATCGGGGGAAGCTAGTTTTAATCAGGGTTGCCAGCCTGGCAACCCTGCAAGCTCAACTCCTTTCTCCTGGCATGTCTGCTCACACGACATTTCAGGATTATAACTATTTTCAGTAAACCCATAAATTCATTTGATTCCTATTTTATTTTAACCGGTTATTAAACAAGAATTTTACACATACACAAAGTCCTCCATTAAGAGGCATTGCTGAGAAAAAACAAATTAATTAACCAAATCCCTATTTCTTTTAAAGGCCAAAAAAAGATTTCTCTACTCAAAATATTTTCTCACTTTTGCGGCTCTTAGTAATTGGCAGTTCAAAGACGAAAAATTAATTATTGAATTATCTGTTATGGTATATATTGCTCAATATGGTCTTCTGATTTTCCTCTTTCTGTTTGTAGGATTGCATTTGGGCATCCTGTTTAAAATTATTCCTTACAGGGCAGTTTGGGGAGGCAGGCTAAAATCTGATGCACAAATGTACCGGTTTGAAATTTTATCGGTTTTAATAAACCTGCTATTCATTTGCTTAGTATTAGTGAGGGCAAATTACGTGGAAGTTGCTATCCCCAAAAAAATAATAGCGTATTCTCTTTGGTGTATGGCTGCATTATTTTTATTGAATACCTTAGGAAATGCGATTTCAAAAAACAAACTTGAAAAAAGTTTGTTCACACCGGTTACTTTATTGCTGGCTGTTTTTTCAATTATATTGGCCGTGATGAACTGAGTTCAAAAAATACGGGGCACGACTTGATAATAACTAATAAAAAAAGTGAACTTTATTCTATAAAAAAGCCGGCATTAAACTACCGGCTCATGCAACACAGGAGATAAGACTCAAATATTATTCTGCTTTTACAGCTACAAGTAATTTTTCTTCAATCACTTGTTTTAAAACATGTTTTGGCAAAGCACCAGGCTGCATCATAGGTTCGCCATCAGCGCCTATAAACAGCATCGTCGGAATACTTTGTATGCCAAAAACGGCAGAAAGCTCCTGTTCCTTATCGGTATTCACTTTATAGATTACCAATCTTCCATCATACTCTTTTGAAAGCTCTTCAAGAATAGGAGCTACCATTTTGCAAGGGCCGCACCAATCGGCGTAGAAATCGACAATTGCTGGTAATCCCTCGTATTTCCAGTCTTTTTCTGTTTCGTAGTTAAATACTTTTTCTTTAAAATCCGTGGTGGTAAGTTGTATCGTTGCCATAGTGTAGTTTTATTTTTTGTAAAGGTAGAAACTTCCAACTGGCTTGTTGGTAACTTTTGTTACGGTAATGTTTTGTGCTTTACAACTCCTCGTGCCGCTCCAGCATCCGGGTGGTGCTTTATGGCACAATAAAATATTTATCACCTCCCATACATCACTTCGGTTTCGGCGCACACGAGAAATAGCCAGATCCCTTTCCTTCGCCTGCAAAGGCAGGTTCTTTACTTTTTCTTTTTCGCCTTTCCATGGTTCATCTTCCCATCGGCATAGGAATGGTTGTTTGCATACAATTTTCTTTTACCAAAAAATGAGTACATGGGCTGACAAAGCAAGAAAATAAGTTTTCTTATTATTTGTTGGTCTGCTACTTACTTATTATTACATAGGTAAAATGATATTATCTCATCCAATACCAATAATCCCGGGATCTCTCATAAAACCTTAAACTGTCCTGCTGATTTTGGCGTTAGGCCGAAAGATGGTAATGTTTTCTATTTAAAATCAGTTAAAACAATAACATCTTTTACTACATTTTTTTAAATCAGGCAATTGAATAAATGTAAACTGTTCTTTTAAAAATAAGCTTTCCAAAGTGGTAGTTGTTGGCGGGGAAGGTTAACGACAGCAATGGCGCAGGCTAAAATTAATTTAAAACTTATAAAAAAATTTAAAGATGATAAATGATAATAAGGGAATTAATTAACGAATCCCCATTTAATACCAAACCTGATATCCAGGCCAGGCAAGGGATACAAAGGGGCAGCAAAACTATTGTTGGTAAAACCAAAATCCGGTTGGATTTTCAGGGTGTTTAGATTTTCTGCCCTGATAAATGCGAACAATGATTTAATGCGAAAATCAAAGAACATACTTACCTGCGGAAGATTGCTGATTGTTATACTATCCTGCGGGAAAAACTTACCCATCACCGGCGAGTAATTGTAAGCCTTATAAGGCGTATTGTAATTTATATCAAGCCCCGTACTGAGGTTCAGGTTTTTGAAAAATATCCCTTCAAATGCGAGCCTCTGCCTGGTATAAAATAGAGGCACCCTGATGGGATTATTTCCTGCAGTTTGTTGGATAATAAAATCGCTGTAAAGATTTAAATGGCCAACGATTTTAGCGTGTGTTGAAGCGTTAATCTGTGTAATATTTACCAGGCCATTAAACTGGTCTGTTTGGTAAAAGCTTTTGAAATAAGTGTAATTGGCAATTGATATATTTCTTGCCATCAAAGAGAAGCGCGGATTGCTGGCAACCGCTGTTAGCACTGTAATATTTTCTTTTTTGGTATCAAGCGCGTTTCCAAAATTAAATGAAGAATTACCTTCATAAATATAAGAAGGGGAGCGGTTCACGTTTTGAAAACTCACCTGTACATCCCCAAATTTTTTATTAAGCGTTCGGGCAAGAGATGCGTAAACATTGAAATCCGCAGCATTAAGCCCGGCAGCATAAAACTCTCCGTGGGCATTTGCATCCCATTTCCGGTTTCTTGTTTTATTGCGGTATTCTCCATGCAAAACCACATTGAAGAAATTCTTTTTTCCGGAAGCAAAATAACCCGAAAAATTTTCAAGGCGCAAACCTGCCTGGATAAACTGCCCCAAATTCTTAGTGTCAGGAAACTGGGTAATAGCAAAATCATTTGACACAAATTTCCACCTGTCCTGTACTTTAAAATTTATTCCATTTGAGGCATTAACAGAAGTATCGTAATGGTCTTTAAAAAACGCCGAATCGGCCTTACCGTAGGTTACATCTGCAAGGGTGTCTTTGAATTGGTAAAGGGAGGATGTATAATTAATGGAATGTTGAAAGCGGATTTTTGGATAAAATAAATATTCTGTTGTACTGTCATTCACAGCAATGGAATCTTTTTTGCCCAAATCATAAGTTTGCCTGAAAAACGCAGTGAAGTTTGTGTAAAGATTGCCTGTATTTATAGTAGTTGAAAAAATATTAGGATTAGGATCATCGCCGCCAAGATTTACAGGAACCGCCAGGCGTCGTTTATTCTTAGGATCATATAAAAAGGAGTCGGCCTTGATGCCACCATTTTCTGAAGAATTTAATTTATTGCCTAACAGCACTAAATTAGCTCCGTATCTTTTTCTTTTTCCGCGATAATTAGAGAAGAAACGGTAGCTGTTATCGTTTGTATTTTGGGTTTGAAAAGTACCGGGAGCCGAGATTAACTGGTAATCAAGGCCCGCATTCCAGTTGGGTTTTATATTTTGAGTTTGTAACACTTTTACCACTTGCTGTTTTCCGGATGCCAGGTAGTACCCTAATTGTGTATATGGTTTTGTCGTTTGGTAGAAGCGGGTGTTATCTAATGTGAATTTATAAAGATCAAAAGCATGAAAACCTGCATCCCATCCGGCTTTTAGCAAAGGGGTAAATAAAACGGGATAGGCCGCATTACCATTATTTCCAAGAGTTACATAGTCTGAAGGAACTGTAAAAACCTTTCCGTAGTCATTCAGTGAAGAATCTAAATATTCCTTCACTAATGAGTTGAGATGAAAATAATAAATAGTAATAGAATCTTTTAAATCATCGCGATGTTCAAATGCGATGGTATCAGGGCTTGAGTTTCCACTCATGTTCCTCAAACTACTCATCGGATTCCCGTTTCTGAAATTGGGTATTTGGCCAGCAGCCCACTGCACACAAAAAATCAATCCAACGAGAATAATAATCTTTTGGAACAAAGAGTTTTGAATAAATATTTTAGGTAAGGTAGCCATTTTATAAGAATGCTTATAACTCTGCTATCATTTTTTTGAAGATGAGGGTCAGCTTCGGTTCCGATTCTTTTGCAGCCTGTAGTACTTCTTCATGAGTTATTGTATTTTCTTCTTCCCTTATACCAACATCAGTTATCACGCTCATTGCAAACACCGGCAAACCAAGATGTACAGCAGCTATTACTTCCTGCACGGTACTCATCCCCACGGCATCACCTCCAAGAATATGAAGCATTTTATATTCAGCCCTGGTTTCAAATGTAGGCCCGGTAACGCCAACGTAAACACCTTCTTTCAGATTAATATTATTTTCTTCTGCAATCTGCTTTGCGGCATTTATTAAATTATTTTTATAAGGCTCGCTCATATCAGGGAAACGTTCGCCAAATACATCTTCATTTTTTCCTATCAACGGGTTGATGGAGAGCATGCTGATATGATCGCGGATTACCATCAGATCGCCAACTTTAAAAGCCGGATTTATTCCTCCCGCCGCATTACTTATAAAGAGCGTTTGAATGCCCAGGAATTTAAGAACTCTTATCGGAAAAACTACCTCCTGTGTAGAATATCCTTCGTAATAATGAAACCGGCCCGCCATTGCCACTACCTTTTTTCCACCCAGGCTTCCAAAGATCAGTTTGCTTTTGTGGCCCTTTACCGTGCTCACCGGAAAATGCGGAATATCATTATAAGGTATTTCACATTCAATATCAATTTCAGAAGCAAAACTTCCAAGCCCGCTCCCCAGCACTATTCCGGCTAATGGCCTTGTGGCATATCTTGATTGTATAAATTGTATCGCTTCATTTATTTCATTCAGCATATCCATTCATTAAAAAAATTGTGGCCAAAGATAAGTTACAATCAACTTAGATGCCTGCAAGGTATTTCAGTGATTTAGTTATTCCTTTCTTAAATGTTGGCAACGAATGTGAAAATTATATACAGTTGTTTTACTTAACAGTTCATGGAAACCGGGCACAGTGAAGCAACAAAAAACATGAATTTTTAATTTAGTAATTCCTTCAAAGGAAGGCTAAATCACCAATTCAACTTCAGCACATTATTATCCGGGTTCACATCGGCCATTCTTTTTGTGGGATCTATTTCTGCTTTTATTAATTGATTTAAAGGATGATTAAACTCTACGATGTAAGTTGGATTTGTCCAGTTCCATTCTTTATGGTCAATTCTTTTTTCAGAATTTTCAGCAGGTTTATCAGCGAGCATCATATCCATCGGGATGTAATGTAATTCTTTGGTGCTGTCTTTAAAAGTAAGCTCAAGGTCAACAGGCATAGGCATTTCACCAATTCTTCTCAACCTGATCTTAGTAACATTTCCATCTTCCCAAAGGCTGTCGATGCTGTAATCAATGGTTTTGATAGTATTCAACCAATATTCTTTATACCATCCTAATTGTATTCCGCTTACATCCTGGGCCACTTTAAAAAAGTCGTTTGGATTAGGATGTTTAAATCTCCAGAGCTTATAATATTCCAATAAAATTTTATCTCTTACAGAATCACTGACTATATATCCCAATTGTTCCAATAAAATTTCTCCTTTGGAATAGGCATTTATTTCATACGCGAAATTAGTATTGTAATGATCGGAGTTGGTTGTCATTGGTTCGGCAAAATCAGTTTTCATTAAATAATAATAGCCACGATAAGCGCCCGCATGATTCAAAGGAAGCGCCTGCGGTTCTTCCAAATCCTTTTGTTTACGATAATAGGCAGAAACTTCACCTTCAGCATAGCTTGCATAGCCCTCGTCCATCCATGGATGTTCATTTTCATTAGAACCAAGCATCATCTGGTACCAGCTATGCATCCATTCATGAAAACAGGTTCCGAGACCGGGCCCTTTTATCAATGTAGCCATCGGATATTCCATTCCGCCATCGCCGCCCTGGATGAAAGAATATTGTGGATAAGCATACTTTCCAAAACGCTTTTCCATATAAGGCAAAACTGTAACTGCGGCATCTGCAACAGTTTCCCAGGCTTTTTGCAATGAATCTACTTTTTTATAGATCACATTGATCGTTACTCCATCCACACTTTTTACAATGTGCTCATAGTCCGGATCAGCCGCCCAAACAAAGTCGTGAACATTGTCTCCCACAAAATGCCAGGTGCGTTTAGATGAAGAAATATTTTTTAATGAAGTGCCCGGTTTGTCATATCCCCAGCCAATTTCACCGGCATTTTTTAAAACCCCGGTAGCGCCGATTTTGTAAGATTTATCAATTTTTATAGTGACATCAAAATCTCCCCAAACACCATAGAATTCACGTGCCACATATTGCTCAGTATGCCAGCCCTCATAATCATACTCGCAAAGTTTGGGATACCACTGGCTCATACTATACCGGATTCCTTCCGCATTATCACGCCCGCTTCTTCTTATTTGAACAGGAACCTGGGCCTCAAAATTGAGATCAAAAAATACTTTGCCATTTGCAGGAATCGGTTTGGTAAGATCCACTTCAAGAATAGTTCCGTGAACCACCATGGGTTGCTCCACTCCATTTATTTTCAAAGATTTTACTTTTTGAAAACCAATTTCTGATGGGGTTAATTTAGAAATACGGTCTTTAACTCTTCCATCCCAATCCGGCCTTTGCCCGATCATAATTTTTCCGAGCTCCCGGCTTCTTACATCCATTTCGCTTCCGGGCTGAAATGCATTCCAATACAAATGAAAATATACTTTCGATAATTGATCAGGAGAATTGTTGAAGTATTCTAATTTTTCTGTTCCGTTGATGAGATTCGTGTTCACATCAACATCAACATTCATATTATATTTTACCCTTTGCTGCCAACGGCCGGGCTGTGCGCTTGCCAGAATTAATAACGCAAAATTAAAAATGAAGAGAAGTGAAAATTTTTTATTCATGGATACGGGTTTAAAAAAATAAAGATGTAAAAATCGTTAAAAATGAGATTATAAAAAAGCGAAATTGACATGAAAATGATAATTCATAGTAAACCGATAAAAAATGACAAT
This sequence comes from uncultured Chitinophagaceae bacterium, assembly GCA_963741705.1. Taxonomy (GTDB): domain Bacteria; phylum Bacteroidota; class Bacteroidia; order Chitinophagales; family Chitinophagaceae; genus Ginsengibacter. The sequence continues at coordinate 21,687 of CAVUJE010000044.1, forward strand.
TCTTGTTTAATATTTTACTCCAATATTAAAGCACTTTCCAACCAGTAAGGCTTAGAAACACAGTGCCATAATGGAATTTATTTCGGTAAAAAAATGAAATTATTTTATTGAATGTCTCTTACATGAAAAACGGTTGCATGATGCCATTAATTAATCCTGTAATGCTTTTTAGTAATATAATTTGATAGTAAAGCAATTTTTAGAATGTATTTTTATTTTTAATAATTCATTTCCTGGTTTAAAAAAATAACCCGTAATTAATTGCGACATGAGATACTTTTGACAATAAAAAAATAAATTATGGCAATTACATGGAAAGGGATTTACCCGGCGCTAACTACCCAATTCACAAAAGAGGATAAACTTGATTTCCCATTATTTGAAAAAAACCTTAGAGCCCAGATAGATGCAGGGATTGATGGAATCATATTGGGAGGTACATTAGGTGAATCAAGCGTTCTGACTACCGGAGAAAAAGAAAAATTAGTAAAGTTTGCGATTGAAAAAGTGGCAGGCAAAATTCCTGTGATTTTAAACATTGCTGAAGGCTGTACACGTGAAGCATTAGAACAGGTAGAATTTGCAAAAAACTGGGGCGCAGAGGGTTTGATGGCTTTGCCACCTATGCGTTACAAAAGCGATCACCGGGAAACGGTGCAATGGTTTACAACAATTGCAAACGCGACAGACTTGCCGATAATTGTTTATAATAATCCTGTAGATTATAAAACACTTATCACGTTAGAAATGTTCGATGAATTAAATGATTGCAAAAATATTGAGGCAGTGAAAGAATCAACAAGAGATGTTACCAATGTAACGCGCATGCGAAATCGATTTGCAGACCGATATAAAATTCTTATGTGGGGTGGATACACTGGCAATGGAGGAACTTTGTCTTGGTGCAGATGGATGGGTAGCAGGATTGGTATGTGCATTTCCAAAAGAAACGGTTGCTATCTATCGTTTGGTGAAAGCAGGAAGAATAGAAGAAGCAGCAAAAATTTATCGCTGGTTTATGCCTTTGCTTGAATTGGATATTCATCCCAAACTGGTACAATATATAAAACTGGCAGAAGAACAAGAAGGCATTGGAAGTGAAGCGGTGCGGGCTCCACGGCTAATTTTAGAAGGAGAGGAGAGAAAAGCTATTTTAAAAATTATTAATGATGGAATTGCTTCACGACCTGAACTTCCTGATTATTTATCAATAAAAATATAAGTTAGGATTGGCTGCGAACTGCTGCTGCAAAAAAAATATTCGTGTAAATTCGTATCATTCGTATAAAAAAAATTATATAAGATGTTTACAGATGCAACAACAGAAGAAATAAATAATGCGATGAAAGATGCATGGGATGCATTTCATCAGTATAGAAAATTGCCTTTAAAAAGCGTGCTGATTTTATGCGTGCGATAGGCGAGGAGTTAAAAAATAATGAAGAAGAATTGGTTCAATCAGCAATGACAGAAACCAATTTACCCGAAGCAAGATTAAAAGGTGAATTAGGCAAGAACTATTTTTCAATTAAACCAATATGGCGAAGCTGCAGAAAGTGGTGAATGGCTGGAAGCAAGAATAGATACAGCTAACCCTGATAAGAAACCTCCTAAACAGGACATAAGGAAAATGCTGGTTCCTCTTGGGCCGGTGGTGGTTTTTGGCGCGAGTAATTTTCCATTTGCTTATTCAACTGCTGGGGGTGACACGGCTTGTGCCTTTGCTGCAGGTTGTCCGGTAATAGTGAAAGCACATCCTGCACATGCAGAAACATCCGAAAAAGTTGCCGCAGCGATTTTAAATGCAGTAGAGCAACAAAAAATGCCAAAAGGTATTTTTGCACATATTCACGGAGCAGGTATAGAAGTGGGAAAAGCTTTGGTAATGCATGAATTATACAAAAGCAGTTGGTTTTACAGGTTCACTTGGCGGAGGAAAACAATTGTTTGACTGGGGAAATCAGCGAAAAGTTCCGATTCCTGTTTTTTCCGAAATGGGAAGTGTAAATCCTGTTTTTTTGTTACCGGAAAAATTAAAAAATTCATCTGAAGAAATTGCTACAACCTATGCCGGTTCTATTACACAGGGCGTTGGGCAATTTTGTACCAATCCCGGGTTGATCATCGGAATAGAAAGCGATGAACTGCAAAAATTTATATCTGATATTGGTAAAGAGATTGAAAAATTATCTCCTGCAAAAATGTTGCATCCCGGCATTGCAAAAGCATTTGATGAAAAAAGAGACAAAGCTTTGCAACAAAAAATGTGACAACTATTTCTGTTTCATGCAACTTCGAAAAAAGAAAATGAAGGGACGCCAACCATTGCCACAGTTACCGGAAAAGATTTTCTGAATAATCCTGTTTTGCACCAGGAAGTTTTTGGGCCTTATTCATTAGTAATCCGTTGTAAAGACAAAAATGAAATGGTTGAAGTTGCAAAACATCTTGAAGGGCAGTTAACTTCTACTTTAATGGCAACTGATAATGATATTCTTTCCAATGAAGAATTAGTAGAAGCGGTAAAAAATATTTGCGGAAGATTTATTTTAAATGGCGTGCCTACTGGTGTGGAAGTTTGCCTCAGTATGCAGCATGGAGGCCCTTTTCCGGCAACAACTGATTCAAGATTTACTTCTGTTGGTGCCGATGGAATCAAGCGTTTTGCGAGGCCAATCGCTTTTCAAAACTGGGAAAATAAATTGTTGCCTGATGAATTAAAAAATGAAAATCCATTGCATATCTGGCGTACGGTGAACAATGAATTGACAAAGGAAGAGATTATTTAATAATTACACACCTGGCAGGTGTTGCGTGATATAATGATAGAGTTTTTTATTAGATATGCAATGTTATCAAATCCAATCACCAAAAAATATCCCAACTCATCACTTACAACGATTTGGTGGTTCTGTTTTTCATTGCATAGATGCACACACCTGTGGTAATCCCGTTCGCCTGGTTGCTGACGGTGGCCCGGCTTTGGAAGGAGAATACAATGAGTGAAAGGCGGCAGCATTTTTTAAAAGAATACGATTGGATAAGAAAAGGATTGATGTTTGAACCGCGCGGCCATGATATGATGAGCGGAAGTATTTTGTATCCTCCGTGTGATCCTAAAAATGATGTGGGTGTTTTATTTATTGAAACAAGCGGTTGCCTGCCAATGTGCGGCCATGGAACGATTGGAACAATTACCATTGCTATAGAAGAAGAATTAATCAACCAAAAACTCCGGGAGTTGTGCTAATGGAAACTCCGGCGGGCTTGGTAACGGTTACCTATAAACGAAAAGATAAAAAAGTTTCTTCAGTAAAATTAACCAATGTTCCTTCCTTTCTTATGGCAGAAAATATTGAAGTGAATGTCCTGATTTGGGCAAATTAAAAGTAGATGTTTCTTATGGAGGAAATTTTTATGCAATCGTGGATGTACAGGAAAATTTTGCAGGACTTGAAAATTATTCTGCCGGACAGTTAATTGCATGGAGCAGGGAAATGAGAAAAAGAATAAATGAAGAAAATGAATTTGTTCATCCCGAAAATCCAACAATAATTCCTGTTCACATATTTTATGGACAGGAAAAGTTTTGGATAAAAATTCAACAGCGCGCAATGCTGTTTTTTATGGCGATAAAGCAATTGATCGCTCGCCCTGTGGCACGGGAACTTCGGCGCGCATGGCGCAATGGTATGCAAAAGGCAAATTAAAAAAAGGAGAGGAGTTTATTCATGAAAGTATTATCGGAAGTAAATTTATTGGCCGGATTGAAGAAGAATTAATTGTTGCGGGAAACCCGCCATACGCCCGTCAATAGAAGGCTGGGCAAAAATTTACGGTTACAATACTATTTCAATTGATAAAGATGATGATCCTTATGCTTTGGGTTTCCAGGTGATTTAAAGATATCTTATCGCGAAAATAAAAATTATAAGTATTTATTTGTTTACTTATCTGATTTTCATTAAGTTAATATTTTTTAATTAAATTTAGGTATTTATATTATTAATTATTTTAAATTGTGTTAAATAATCAAGTTCATTTTTAAATTTTAAAATATATTTTATGATAGATCTGGATTATTCTTGCCATAATCGTTTTATTGATCATCTGGATCATCAGCATGTACAACGGGTTAGTAAAACTGAAAATAAAAGTTGATAATAGCTGGAGTGATATCCGGGTTTTTCTCAAAAAGCGTTACGACCTGATTCCTAATTTGGTAAATACGGTAAAAGGATATGCCACTCATGAGCGTGAAACTTTTGAAAAAGTGACTGAAGCCCGAAACGCTGCAGCAGCAGTTCCTCCCGGAGATGTAGCAGGGTGCGGCACAAGCTAACCAAATATTGGGAGGCGCATTGAGAGGATTGCTTGCCGTGGCAGAAAATTATCCTGAATTAAAAGCGAATCAAAATTTTCTTGAACTGCAAAACGCGCTTCAATCTATTGAAGGAGATTTGGCAAATGCCCGCCGTTATTACAATGCAACGGTAAGAGATTATAATACAGCCATTCAACAATTTCCGGGCGTGATCATTGCAAATATGTCAGGTTTTAAAGCACGTGAATTTTATGAATTGGAAAACCAGCAGGAAGCAAAAAATGTAGAAGTAAAGTTTTAATTATTTTCCTGATGAAAAAATATTTTTGTATTCTTTCATTCGTGTTTTTTTTTCAATGTTCAAAAGCGCAGGAAGCCTTTACTATCAAACATTATGCATATGACATTAAAAGTAAATAAAAATGCTTCTCTTGATATTACCGAAAATTTGATGTTCATTTCACTGAACAGCGCCATGGAATCATCCGTAAAATTCCATACAAATATCCGCAATGCAAAAAATACCTGCAGGTACTGAAAAAGCAGAAAGGCAATGGACTGCGGATGGTTATACCCGCATTTTCATTGAAAATATAAAAGTTCCGGGATATGAAATCAGACGTCAGCAAAAATGGTGATTATGAAAATATAAAGATCGGTTCTGCAAGATAAATATGTTGATGGCGACCAGCAATATATGATTAAATACCGCATATTAAATGCAATCAATTTTTTTAAAAATCATTCTGAACTTTATTTTAATGTTATCGGCAATCAATGGGCTACCACTATTGATTCTGTAGATTTTGAGGTCGAATTGCCACAGCCGCTTTCTGATACGCCTTATTACTTTGTTGCTACCGGCGCATATGGTTCAAAAGAAAATAAAACTATTACCAGATGGTCTTATAATAAAATTTTTTACGGGCACACCACACAAAAATTAAATCCCTATGAAGGATTAACGATCGGTATTAGTTTTCCGGAAGGATTATTTAATAAAACCGGATTATACATTTCGTGGCATTTGGTGGCTGATACTGCCTGTTTTTGTTTATTGCGATGATGCTCTAGATGTGGAAAAAATGGGGAAGGATGAAGAAGTGACTGTGCAAACAGAATATTATCCTCCTGAAAATATAAGTCCCGGCATATCTCGGGATATATAATTGATGATAAGCTGGACAGGCGAGACCTTACAGCGCTTGTTCCCTATTGGGGAGCCGGTGGTTATTTACGCGTAAATGAAATTGAAAAAGTTCTTTATTAGGAATAATAAAAAATAAAGATTACGAATTTGTAAAGCTGAAAGAATTACCTGCTAACTGTTCTGCAATTTGAAAAGACTTTATTTGATGGTATATTTGAAACAGGCGACAAAGTAAAATTGAGTGATCTTAAAAATGTACTTTATACCACAATGAATAAAGCAAAGTCACAATTGAAAGCAGAGATCAACAGGGAAGATTATTATGTGATGTATTCAAGAAGTATGGGATGCATTTTTCCTTTCTTGGGATATGCTGGCTGTTGCCATTGGTTTTTTTGCTTTGGTAGATGATTGGCAGGAAAAACTTTGGTTAGGAATTGCACTTGATTGCAAGCGGGATTATTTTGATTTCGCGTTTGGTTTTTTTATGACAAAAAAAACAAAAAAAGGAACGTTGTTTTACCAAAAATTATTAGGATTTAAAGAGTTTATAAAATCAGTTGAAAAAGACCGCTTGCAGGAATTTTTGAAACAGGATGAAAATTATTTTGATAAAGTGTTGCCTTATGCAATTGTTTTTGACATGGCTGATAAATGGAAAGATAAATTAAAAGGCCTTGAAGTGCCGCCACCAAAATGGTATTCCGGATATTATGGCGGAAATAATTTCAATACAATTATGTTTATGAACAGCCTCGATCATTCTATGAATGCAAATGACGCAAACGTTTTTACAGCTCACCCCACAGCAGTGGCAGCAGTGGCGGTAGTTTTAGCGGTGGTGGAGGATTTTCCGGCGGCGGTTTTGGAGGTGGCGGAGGAAGTAGTTGGTAAAATAAGAATATAAATTATTTGTGGGTTTACTATAAAATAAAAAGTAACCGGATTATTTGTTTTTTCTTCGAAATTTTATAGATTGATTTTTTATATTATTTTTCCAGATAATTAAAATTTCAAACAAGCTCCCTATTTCCATCCATAGTGGAAACTCTAATCAATTTCCCTTATCGTTTTTGCATACACCAAAAACTATCTGCAGAAATTCCATCGATTGTGAACATGTCATCAGGAACGTTATTTTTTAAGCCAATATAATTCCATTGTAGGTTTCAGTTTTTAAACCTGATGCCCTAAATGTCAATTGAGACAGCCTTTTGATAAACACAACTCCTTTTCTTATTTTTTAAGGTACCCATAATATGCATCATCTGTTGGGGTATCCCACCAAACAGGCATACTCCAAATATTGGGGTCACCGGCATGGGGATTTAAGGAAAGCGTATTAACCGAGTTGTAATTGATTTCATACGTTGGAGGTAAAGCCCAACGGCGCATCCAATACCTTGGATCGTCTTTGGAAGTACCTGTTAACTGGGCATCCCCTGTAAATAACGGACCTCTGTCGTAACCAGGATAAACAACTCCGAACCCTGGAATGTCGCCAGCGCTGAAATCAAAACGACGCATGTCATTATAATTCTCAATACTACAACCCATAGCCACATATTTTTGAAGCATGATATCGGACATAGATAGGTCGCCAGGGCTTTGTGCCACAGCACTACTGGCTAGATAAGAATTGATATCAGTCGGATCCATAGGTTGCATATCAGGAATAACAACGCCGGCAGCATTTTTGTCGAAACCACCACCTTTCCATTCGTTAAGCTTAGCCTGCATCATATCAAAGTGAGCCTTGATGCCTGAGATATAAGCTGTATAAGCATCTGCAGCATTGCCTTTTCTCATCTCTACTTCTGCTTTGATAAAACACATTTCATGGTAGGTCAAAATCTCCTGATCAGAAACCGGGCGTACCTGGAAGGAACTTGTTGAACCAATCACACCGGCATTATATGCGTCTATTGATGGATACCAGTTCACGTCATTTGAAGGTTGAGCAGGATTGCCTGACGTGGCTAACGAATTGCTACGCATACTTACATAAGCAGTATCTCCGGCATAAATATAGTTGCTACTGTTTATAAAGATGGATCCTGCCGGGTAAATTACCCTTACGTATGTACCACTATCTGCATAGTCCTGTCCGGCCACCTTGCCTGCCTTTACCAGAGAATCAACAAAATTGGCGTGATCAGTAGAATTCGTAATATTATATACAATCTTCTGAGGGGTAGCTGCATAGCTTGCCGTTTGAATAGAGGTAGGACCACCATTTAGTAAACGAGTTGCTGCACCATAAGAATCCACCCCTTTAGAACGATTCCACGTGTAAGAACTTACCTGGCCGGAGCCATTCAATTTAACATCAGCCATAGATGCAGGTACAATTTTAGGCATTCGCGGGATCAACTACACCAGAACCACGCATATTAGTCAACAGATTATAATAGTATTGCGAAACACGAATGGTATTTCCATAAGCTGCATAATCGAAGTTGCCGTTTGTAACTACAGGATCGCCATACAAATAATCAGTTACGGTGCTGTTATTCAACCCTGGTCCAATAGTATTATCGGCATTAGATTGAGGGGCCTTGGACAAGCAATACAGAACAGAGTCTGCATTAAACAGATCAGCTTTTTTTGAAACTTTAAGCATATAACGCGCTTTTAAGCCCCAGCATAATTTTATCCATTTGCTTACATCTCCGCCATTCCATAAATCCCTGAAGCAAGTGCCGGTACACCTGCTTCCTGAGTTTTGGCAAACAGGCCGATTGCTTCATTTAATTTATCCATGCAGCCATTGTAAATGGTCTTACCATCATCAGGTTTAGGGCTTGGATTTCCTGTTCCTGCTTCTGTGTAAGGCATTTCTCCATAGAGATCCAGCATTTGCATATAACCTAACGCACTGAAAACATCAGCCACTGCCATATAATGATAGGCACCTTCTTTCTCGGCTTTATTATACAAATCAACTACATTAGAAGATACTTCCACAAACCATGTTTGGTAAGGAGTAGTAACATTTCCTGTAGAGCATTGCCATGTTGTGCTAAATGTATTTTGAGTTCCTGAGTTAGAATAAAAGACTCCCGCCTGGCATGAAGTACGATAATTGGTAACGCCTGAAGTATACTGGTAAAAGTGTTCAATCCAGGGAACACGATTTTGAATTAGTACACTTTGATTGTTTGGGTTGTCCGGATCTGTATTAACATCAAGCCACTTTTTGCAGGAGGCCAAACTCATTACGAATACGCAACCCAGTATAATATATTTTGTTTTTTTCATGATTTAATTTTTTTGAGTTTAAAACTTAACATTTACTCCGAATGTAAAACTTGCTACAGCAGGAACTCCCAGGTAGTCAATGCCTGTAGAACCAGACCCTCCGGTTCCGCCGGCTGCACTAACTTCAGGATCCATTCCTTTATAATTGGTCCATGTAAATAGGTTGGTTCCTATTGCCGTAGCAGTAAGGCCTTTAATGATTTTTTGACTTTTTAGTACGTCAGAGAAATCATAAGTCAAAGACAGTGAACGAAGTTTTAACCAATTTACCGAAGTGATAAAATTATAAGAATTGGCCGCATAGTTTAACCAATATTGCCGAATCATGTAATCACCGGAATAAGTGGTAGTACCGATGTTGTAAGATTGGCCTGAATTATAGGTTACAGTAGTGTCAGTTCCCTGTTACACTGTTGACTCCCTTTAATGTAACCGATTGACGATCGTTCAATGAAGTTTGTTTGCTTAAACCGTTTACAACCATGGCATACTCGGTACCATTAAATACATCTCCTCCGATTCGAATATCAAGAAGGAACAGATAATGTTAATCTTTTATAACGTAAGGTGTTTTCAAAGCCACCAATATAATCCGGTTCACGGTTACCTACAACCAGAACAGCAGGATTCAATTTATATAACCCGGTTTTAGGATCTATCTGGTAAGCGCCGTTAGGAATTTCTTTTCCATTTGCGTCGGTTGCACGCAAATACGATTGGCCGGTCATCCCAGCAAAATAACCGCCATTAGGGATTGACGCTGCTTTTATGGTTCCAAATTGAGCATCTGTTGGGTAAAAATAGGAGACGCCTGGAATGAAAGCCCCTAATCTTCCCTTATTGTAGGAGAAATTTAGCGTTGCGTCCCATGAAAAGTCTTTTTGCGATATTACTTTTCCTGTAAGCGCTATTTCCATACCATTGTTAATTACCGAGCCGGAATTAAGGGCACTGAAAATAAAACCGCCGGATTGTGCCAAACGAGGTTGCGCAATTTGATTTTGTGTTTCATTATGATAGTAAGTATAATCTAAACCAATACGATCATTCCAAAATCTAAACGCCCCACCAACTTCCCAGGAACTTTGAATTTCCGGTATCAAATCAGGATTGCCGGAATAATACTGGTTACCAACTCCAATATAACCACCAATAGAAATCGGAGGATTTTCATACGTGTTTGTCGCATAAGGATTTGCGTCTTTACCAACCCTGGCCCAACTTGCCCGTAGCTTACCGTAGCTAAGAAAATTGTTTGCAGGTAGCAATTGCGAAAAAATAAAAGAACCGCTTACTGAAGGATAGAAATAAGACCAGTTCTTTACAGGTAATGTGGATGACCAGTCATTGCGTCCTGTTGCAGTGAGATACACCAAATCTTTATAAGATACACCAACTTCCCCATAGGCTCCAACCAAACGTCTCCTGGTAGTTCCATCAGTAAAAAATTTATTGTCGTTCTCTATATTATTAAAGCTAATAGTACCCGGTGTACTAAAGGCATATCCCCAATGATTTTGATTTTTTGTATCAAAATCTTCTGAAGTAGTTCCCAATAGCAGGTGTGTATCAAAATCTCCGAAAGTCTTGTGAAAATTACTCATCACAGTTGTTGTGATATAGGTATAATTTACCATGTCTTTGCTCAGCCGCCCGTTTTGATATAGAGGTTTCAGCGCAGAGCCAGGAGCTATATAAGTATAGTCATTGGTGGTGTACTGATCATATCCTACGCGTCCTGTAATATCCCACCAATTGGCGATTTTAAAATTGCCATTAATGCCGCCGGTGAAACGATCTGGTTTTTGAGGTTAAGTTATCTTCATTAATGATCCAGTAAGGATTATCAACATCGTCTTCTAAATTAGGAATAGCCCCGGGATATATCCGATGTTGCGTTCCATCAGGATTTATATAATTTTTTAGATTGTATGTTTGAGGCCAGCTATATAACTCCTGCATACTTCCTACTCCACTTCCATATAAGCCGGCAGTTGTCAATGTTCTATCGGTGTTTGGCAACAGAATAGGCCACATTCGCATTCAATGTCAGACGGCCATACTTCTGTTCCCCATTGAAACGAAAAGTTGTTTTGTCATAACCCGTACCAGGAACGATACCTGTTTGGTTGTAATTGGATCCCGATAAGTAAAAGGAACCGTTCTTTGAACCGCCTGATACGTTTACATTATTATCATAAATAACACCGTGTTGAAAGAAATTACCGATATTATCATATATCGTACTATCTGGCAGGTATTTTTGGGCCCCATGAACTATAAACTCCATCTGTACTCAAAACGCCATTGCTGGAATAAAAACCAGGTCCAAATTCAGTTTGAGCCTCAGGCAGTTTATTTGCCCAGGAAGTGCTTATTTTACTATTAAAAGTTCACCATTACGCTGCCTTCCTGCTCCTTTCTTAGTGGTGATGATAACAACACCATCAGCTGCACGTGAACCATATAAAGCCGCAGCAGCAGCGCCTTTTAAAACAGACAAGCTTTCAATGTCTTCAGGATTGATATCCATGACACGGTCTGAATAGGTCGTATTACTTCGTGACAAACCATCAGTACCGGTATTACCCGGTAATAGTAGTGGAGTTATCATAAATAATTCCATCTACAACAAATAACGGTTGGTTTTGCCTGGTCTCTGAAGTAGAAGTTCCGCCACGAAGAGTGATTGAAGCTCCTGCACCCGGCGAACCGCTGATATTGGGTAATATTGACACCGGGAACTTTACCTGCAAGAGAATTAATAACGTTAGTGTTCTTGTTTTTCATTAATTCTTTCGCATCTAATTGTGTAACCGAATAACCAAGAGCTTTTTGTTCTTTTTTAATTCCCAGGGCTGTCACAACAACTTCCTGTAATTCTCCTTTTCCTTGCTGAAGAGTAATAGAAAGACTGGAAGAATTTCCAACTTTGGTATCAATAGTTGTAAATCCAACTGCACTTACGGACAAGTACATCCCTGGAAAGTGCCCTGATGGAAAAATGTCCATTGTTATCAGTGGTAGTACCAGTAGTTGCTGCCTTTGACTATGACTGTAGCTCCAATTACATTGGAACGCCATCTGACGAAACTACAGTGCCGGTAATTGTCCTTTCCTGGGCCAGGGCTGCATGGCTAAATTGCATGGAACAGTAGTACAAGAAGAGCCGTTGCTAATTTTCTCATTGCGAAAATTTTTGAAAATGGTTTGTAAAGAAGAGTTATTTAAATTGAGATTTGTATTATGTTATATTAGAGAATGACAATGAAATTTTATAATCCGCTGCTTTCATATTTTTTGATTTTAAATCAGGCTTCCTTTATGGGTACCAAAAGTGAATTGCATTTAAATTTTTATAAAATATTTATTCCTGCTTTTTATAAGGGCTAACAATTGATCATCGGGTGATAATTCGGTTATAATCGTATTGATTTTTTTTCTGTCACAAACCTGGAAAGGCTGCTGCGAATTGATTTTTTCAGAAATGGTCAGGCAGATCACTTTTTTGAAGCCTCAATCATTGCTTTTTTTATCTGAACTACTTCCCAGTCATTATCAGAAACGCCTGTTTCAAGATTAATCGCGGAAACACCTAAAATGCACAAATCTACTTTTAATTCTTTAATTCTTGCGATAGCATCAGATCCAACAGTAATTTTAGAATCTTTGGAAATTTTATCACCAATAGCAATTACCTCAATATTTGGATGAACAATATATTCTGCAAGCGCAGGAATACTTCCTGAAATAAAAGTTGCATGAAGATCCGGAGGCAAAGCTCTTGCCATTTCAATAATTGTCGTTCCGCCTGTTGTCAACACACCATCCCGTTTTTTATGAGCGAAATTGCTTTTTGGGCAATTATCTTTTTTTGATTATAAGCATACACATCATTCCGAAGAAGTGTAATTATTGTGAAATGAAGGAGACAATGCCCCTCCATGAACTTTAATTACTTTTCCTTCTTCAGCCAGTTGCTGTATATCCCTACGTACCGTGTCATCCGAAACTTTCAATCTGATTGCTGAGGTCTGCGGATAACACTTTATTATGCAAATTCACCTGGTGTAAAA
>CAVUJE010000045.1:0-45025 GCA_963741705.1 uncultured Chitinophagaceae bacterium
GCAAAATATTTTATTTTGTTTAAACGAAAACGTGGCAGTGGTTTGCGGAACCACAGGATGGTTACAAAATTTAAAAACCGTTGAAGATAAATGCACAGAAAAAGGCGGCAGTTTTTTATACGCCAGCAATTTTAGCGTTGGCGTAAATATCTTTTTTGAATTGAATAAAAAATTAGCGGCATTGCTAAAGCCCCATCCGGCCTATAACGTAACGATTGAAGAAATTCATCATACGCAAAAAAAAGATGCGCCAAGCGGAACCGCCATAACACTTGCTGAACAAATTATCCGGGATTCTGATAACAAAGAACAATGGATAAATAACGAAAGCGAAAATGAAAATGATCTTTCCATCATCAGCAAAAGAATTGATGAAGTTGCGGGTACGCATTCCGTAAAATACACCTCAGCAATTGATGATATCGAAATCATTCATACGGCGCATACCCGGAAAGGATTTGCAGAAGGAGCTGTTTTGGCAGCAGAATTTGTCGGTGATAAAAAAGGCATTTTTTCGATGAAAGATGTTTTGAATTTTTAGGCGCAATAAAAATTTGAAGAATTTATTGTTTTACTGTTCTTGTTATCTCAAATTAAATTTTTATGTAAACAAAAAAAGCTTCCCATGAGGAAGCCTTTTCGTTTTATTCATCTTATTAACTAAAAATTGTAAGCAAAACGCAAGTTTAAGGAACCAGTTGTGTTACTGTTTTTGCTGGATGCAAGATATTTAAGTGCTATGTCAAAATTAGGACTCACATAATAGCCCAGGCTCGGTGCATAAGTAAACGCGCCGCCACCTCCACTTGTTGTGGAAAAGGCATAACCTAACTGCGCATGTCCGTAAACTTTATTCATGTCTCCAAAAAAGAATTTAGCACCGGCGAGAAGTGGAATAATTCCGAAACTTCCACCGCCGCCTTTCCAGGAATATCCTTCATAGCCACCACTCACAGTGATGAATGTTGTAGGTGCTACTCCAAAATCAGCCTGGATGTCCGCGCCATAAGCAAGAGAAAGGCCGGTTGAAGTAGGGATTCCGATATTAGCAGCAATGCTTATTTTAGTCGGCTTTACACTGGCGCTTTCCTGGGCTTTAACAGAGAATGTTGAAAATCCAACAATCGCAAAAACAAAAATTAGCTTTTTCATCTTTTTTAATTTTTAGATTATTAATAGGTTATGATGATTTTTAAGCTCGTTAAAAATCAAAGTAAAAATATAAATAATATTTTTATTTAACCAAACATTCTAATTTATTACAATACTTTATCTTCCATATTTTCAATCATTTCTGTCGTCAGCGCAGCCAGTCCATATTTGGGTTTCCATCCCCAATCTTGCCGTGCTACAGAATCATCAATACTTTGTGGCCAGCTATTAGCTATGTCCTGTCGGTAATCAGGCTCGTAAGAAATAGTAAAGTCCGGCCGGTGCTTTTTTATTTCAGCAGCAATTTCTTTTGGAGAGAAACTGACGCCGGAAATGTTATATGAAGTGCGGACAGAAATTTTTTCCACAGGCGCTTCCATCAGTTCTATCGTAGCCCTTATTGCATCGGGCATATACATCATGGGCAAATAAGTATCTTCTTTTAAAAAACAATCAAAATGATTTTCCTCCATGGCATCCTGGAAAATCTCCACTGCATAATCGGTAGTTCCGCCACCAGGTTCACTTTTATAACTTATAAGACCCGGATAGCGCAAACTTCTTACATCAATCTGGAATCGCTGGTTAAAATAATTACACCAGAATTCTCCTGCAAATTTACTGATACCATAAACTGTGACCGGTTCTATTATTGTTTGTTGCGGACAATTTATTTTAGGAGACGTTGGTCCGAAAACGGCGATGCTGCTGGGCCAATAAACTTTATGCACATTTTCATCTTTAGCAATTTCCAGCACATTTAACAGGCTTGTCATGTTAAGGCTCCATGCAAGATTTGGATTCTTTTCTCCTGTGGCTGAAAGAATAGCGGCCAGTAAATATATTTGAGTAATATTTTGACGTATCACCTGCACATGCAGCATTTCTTTGTTCATAACATCCAGGCTCACATAAGGCCCGGTTCCTTTTAAGAGATCATTCTCGGAGCGCAGATCGGAGGCTATTACGTTGGCTCCTCCATAAATCTTTCTAAGCTCTAAAGTAAGCTCAACACCTATTTGCCCACAGGCACCAATAACCAAAATCTTTTCCTTAATCATATTATCATTTTAAGCCGCAAAATAAATTCTAAACAATCACACTGCAAAATCAAGTAGTAAAACCACAAATAATTCGAATTATTATTCTGCTATTTTAGACTTTTCATTGATTATTTTTCCATCTTTCATGTGAAGCAGCCGGTCGCTAAGTTGGGCCAGTTCTTCATTATGAGTTACAATTAAGAAAGTCTGTTGAAATCTATTCCGAAGATCAATAAATAAATTGTGTAATTCTTTGGCGTTTGCGGAATCAAGATTTCCTGTGGGTTCGTCAGCCATTACAATAGAAGGATTATTAATGAGCGCTCTTGCCACGGCCACACGTTGTTGCTCTCCTCCGGAAAGCTCGCCAGGTTTATGCTCGCCCCGATTTTTGAGATTCAACAATTCCAGCAATTCTGTTGCTCTGTTTTCAACTTGTTTATTTTTTTTCCCTGCTATCCATGCTGGAATACAAATATTTTCAATTGCTGAAAATTCAGGGAGCAAATGATGAAACTGGAACACGAAGCCAATATGTTCATTTCGGAAGGCTGCTAATTTTTTACCCCGCAACTCACTCACATTTACATTGTCAATAAAGATTTTACCTTTATCTGCCAGGTCAAGGGTACCGAGGATATGCAATAAAGTACTTTTTCCCGCACCAGAAGACCCCGCAATGCTAACGATTTCTCCTTTTTCAATAACAAGGTCAACCCCCTTTAATACTTCCAGTGAACCATAATTTTTATGAATATCAGTAGCTTTTAACATGATTAAATGTAAGGGTAAAATTGAAATTGAAAAATAAAAATAAAAACTTAGGATTATGCAATATAAAAGTTCAAAATCCGTAATCTATCTGGAAACAGGCTCTTGAAAAACATTATTTGGTTTTCTGAATATAACTTTTACATTTGCGGAAAATTAGAAAGCCTCTTTCTTAATTTTAAACCCTAATAATTAAAGATTAATAAATATGTTTTGGACATTAGAACTTGCCTCTCACCTTGAAGAGGCCCCATGGCCGGCAACCAAAGATGAACTGATTGATTATGCAATTCGCAGCGGTGCACCGTTGGAAGTTGTTGAAAACCTGCAGGAATTAGAAGACGAAGGCGGCGGAGATATTTATGAAAGCCTTGAAGATATCTGGCCTGATTACCCAAGCCAGGAAGATTTTTTCTTTAACGAAGATGAATATTAGTAAAGAAAGTTTAGAGGTTTAGAAAGTTTAGAAGATAATTCCTCTATAATAAAAAATTAAAAAACCGTCTATTGTTAGGCGGTTTTTGTTATTTTGAAAACAGTTGAAAATAATCATTTTGGTTTAGATAA
Source organism: uncultured Chitinophagaceae bacterium (assembly GCA_963741705.1). Taxonomy (GTDB): domain Bacteria; phylum Bacteroidota; class Bacteroidia; order Chitinophagales; family Chitinophagaceae; genus Ginsengibacter. Next base: position 3,534 of record CAVUJE010000045.1, read on the forward strand.
AGGATTTTTGCATTCCCCAACAAACGATAAGTTTAATTTTATTTCCAGCTTTTTATACCTGTAAGTAAGAGTTGTTTTGCGCTTAATAGCAGTGATGTAAGTATTTCGCCTCTGACCACTACGCCTAAACATCCTCGGCCTTGATTGAATTAATTTCAATTTAGCATCCACCCTTTGAACAAATCTTTGGCTGTTTTTTCTCCAAAATTTTAAAACAGATAACTAAGGATATTATCAAAAGTTTCAATGGCAATGGGCGACCATATTATTTCTTCAACCATTTACTGTACTTTTTTATTACCTCTTTGTGGGTATTCCTTCGCCATTATTCAATTGGGCATACCTTTATCTATTGCATTTTTTTGATCATGACCGATTTCATCCCACCAATCATTAGAATTGGTAGCTTCAAATAGGTGATAAACCATTTAAAGCTCCCTTTCTGAAGCATCTTCTACCATCTTTTTTACTTGACTTCTTAAAATATTTACATCGGACATAACCAATATTTTCACAAATTTAAGAATTTCAGTTGGCTCCGTTTACTTCTCCATTTGGTCTATAACCTGGTGTGTTACTCCTGTTGATGAAAAACCTCCATCATGGAAAAGATTTTGCATGGTCACATATTTGGTAAAATCGCTGAAAAGACTAACAATATAATTTCCGCAATCTTCGGCGGTCGCATTTCCTAAAGGGCTCATTTTTTCAGCATAATTGATAAAGCCATCAAATCCTTTGACGCCGCTTCCCGCTGTCGTCCTCGTTGGTGATTGGGAAACCGTATTTATTCTCACTTTATTTTTAAGTGCATAATGATAGCCAAAACTACGCGCAATGCTTTCCAACAAAGCTTTTGCATCTGCCATTTCACTATAGTCAGGAAACACGCGCTGGGCCGCTATATAAGTAAGCGCCACCACACTTCCCCATTCATTTAAAGCATCTGATTTATAGGCGGTTGCCAATAGCCTGTGCAAACTGGTTGCAGAAATATCCAATGTTTTTTGATTGAAGCCATAATCAATTTCAGTGTAAGGTTTTCCCTTTCTCATATTCATACTCATGCCCACAGAATGCAAAATAAAATCGAAGCTACCACCAAAGTGTTCTTTTGCTTTGGTTATTAAATTTAGCATATCCTCATTGCTGGTAACATCACAGGGAACTATGGGCGCATTTATTTTTTCAGCAAGCTTATTAATTTCACCCATTCGCATAGCAATCGGCGCATTGGTTAGCAAAATTTCAGCGCCTTCTTCATGGCATTTCAACGCAGTTATCCAGGCAATGGATCTTTCGTCAAGCGCCCCGAAAATAATTCCCTTTTTCCCTTTCAATAAATTGTACGACATAGTTTTTATTTTTTTACAAAGTAATTAATTAACCGCTTAACGAATTGTATTTTTGTTTAGAACAATAAAAATTAATATTCAATAACCAATGCTCAATGTCAAATGCTCAATGTCAAATGCTCAAATGAGAACTTATTTCCAGGCTTAATTCTTCTTTTCATTATTTACATTTTTCTTTGCTGTTTCAATACTCTTAGCTACAATAGAAACCAATTGTTCATTTTCTGATTTAATGTTGTCTAATCTTTTGACTGGCTTGATCATATTTGCTTTTGAAATTACTTTTAAACAAACACGCGTTTCTTTTAACTCTTTTAAAGAGATTCTCATTTTATGGATAAAGTCTGCCCGTGATTCAGCGCCCTGTGCTTCCCCATATAATAGTGCGGGAGCCAATCCGCATCTTATCAGTTGCGCTGCAATATAATTTCCAGCCCGGGTTGTAGGCAAAGCTTCAACAACTTCAATAATCCTGCAAGAAAAATCAACAAGCCTATCTTCTAAATCGAATTTTGTATTGGCCAATATAAATGTTTTAAAAGTTATAATCAGGATGAACATTGATTATTGAATATTTTCTTCTCTTTGAACATTGATTATTGAAAATTGATTATTGAATATTTTTTTTACTTATTTTTAAACATTTCGACATAGCGAATCCAGGTTAATTAATTCCCTATCATCTCCTTCGCATTCTCAAAGGCAGCAGCCGTGGGCTTTTTCCCGCTTAGCATAGTAGCGATAGCTGTAATTCGTTCATCCTGGTTTAGTGTTTTTATTGCGGTGATGATCTTATCGTCTTTAATTTCTTTGTAAACAAAAAAATGAGTGTTCGCCTTAGCGGCAATCTGTGGTTGATGCGTGATTGCAATAACCTGGTGAGCCGAAGAGAGTTCCTTAATGATCATCCCAACCTGGCGCGCTGCTTCGCCGCTGATGCCCGAATCTATCTCATCAAAAATCAAAGTAGGAAGATGAATACTTTTTGCTACCAATGATTTTATACTTAGCATAAGACGGCTCAATTCGCCACCACTGGCCACTTTGCGCACCGGTTCAAACTGCCGATGGCCGGAAGATAAATTAGCATTGAACAAAAAATCTATTTTATTATTTCCAAAGGAATTCAAACTTTCTTCCTCTTTTATTTCTACTTTAATTTTTGCATTGGGCATTCCCATTTGCGATAAAAGTTGGTTTACTTTTTCTTCAAAAGGCGCAATTTGCTTTTGTCTTTTTGCTGAAATAATTTTAGATTTTGCAATGGCTTCATCAAAATATTCCTTTGCCAGTTTTTCTTTTTTAGTGATAGCTTCCGAAAGATTGATTACTTTTTCCAGTTCGCTTTCAAGCTGATTTTTTATTTCAATCAATTCAGCAGTAGTGTTTACATTATGCTTCTTTAAAAGCCCATAACCTATAGCCATCCTGTCATTAAGCTGATTGATCTTTTCTTCATCATAATTTACGTTGCTACTGATTAAGTCAATTTCTGAAGAAATATCTTTTAATTCAATCTGAACAGAATTTAATCTTTCATGAAGCGATTCAACTTCCGGATATAATTTTTGAAGGCCATGCAACTTTTGATTCAAAGATTTTATTTCCTGTATAACTGGTTGTTCACTTTCTTCCAATTGAAAATAAATTTCTGACAATGTAGATTTTATATTTTCAGCATTGCTCATCAATTTAATTTCCGCGTCAATATTTTCAATTTCATTTTCTGAAAAACCAGCTTCCTTAAGTTCATCAAATAAAAACTGGTTGTAATCAAACTCTTTATTAGCCGCTATCTGTTCGGCTTTGTATTTTTCAAGCTCATTCAGTTCGGCTTTGTATTTTTTAAAAACCAATTGGTAATCTTCAATTATTTTTCCATTTGCCGCAAGCGCATCAATTACTTCGCGCTGAAAGTCATTATTATTCAATTCAAGCGTATCAAATTGCTGATGAAGATCAACGAGCAATTGTGATAATTGTTTAAGCTGCGTAAGGGTGACGGGAGTATCATTTATAAAAGCACGCGATTTCCCATTAGCTGAAATCTCGCGCCTGATAAGCATTTCGCGCTCGCAATCCAGATCATTTTTTATTAAAAAATCTTTTACAGAAGAATAATCTGTTTTAAAAATTCCTTCAATAAAACATTTTTTTTCTTTGTTTAAAAGAACAGAAGTGTCGGCCCTGTCTCCCAGGATCAAACCAAGCGCCCCCACCAAAATACTTTTTCCTGCGCCGGTTTCGCCGGTAATAATATTCAGATTGTCTGAAAAATTAATTTCAAGGGCATCAATAATCGCGTAATTATGAATTTGTAATTGCTGAAGCATAAAAGGCCAAATTACAATATTCTCTTCTTTTTCGTTTAGTTTCTTCCGGCAAAATTTTCCTGACAAAGATTAATTCAGGGAAAAATAAAAAGGGCGCAAATAATTGAGCCCTTTAAAATCTTTATACCAAGTTATTGTTATTTTATTTCAATCATGCTTTCCAAATCATCGTCAACTAAAATGCGGCCGCAGTTTTCACAAACGATAATTTTTTTGCGCTGTTTTACTTCGCTTTGTTTTTGAGGAGGAATGGCATTAAAACAACCGCCGCAGGAATCTCTTTCAACCGGCACAACTGCAAGCCCGTTGCGATAATTATTACGGATCCTGTCGTAGCTGGTTAATAATCTTTCATCAACAGCGCTCCTGGCAGCTTCCTGTAATTTTTTATAATGCTTTTCTTCTTTATCTGTTTCTTCAATTATTTTTTCCAGTTCACTTTTCTTTCCTTTCAGGTTTCCTTCTTTTACGCTGATGGCTTTTTTAGCGCCTTCCAGTTGTTTTGCTTTTTCTCCAAGATCTTCCGTAGCATCTTTTATATGCTTTTCTGCAAGTTTTACTTCCAGGGTTTGCATTTCAATTTCTTTATTGATAGCTTCAAACTCGCGGTTATTTTTCACATTATCACTTTGCTTTTCATATTTTTTGATCAGCTCCTGTGAATCTTTGATAATAGTTTTTTTATCTTCAATAAATTGCTGCATCCCGTTTATCTCCTCCTCGATCCTGTTTTGCCGGGCATTTAAGCCTGCTATTTCATCTTCAAGATCGCTGACTTCAATCGGCAGTTCACCTTTAAGGATTTCGATGCCATCTAATTTGCTGTCAACTTTCTGAAGCTTTACGAGCGATGTTAATTTTTCTTCTACAGAATAATCTTTAACCTGTGCCATATTTTATTTGATGATTTTAAATTTGAAACGGCTTTCCAGCATCCTGTTTAGCTAAAATACCTTACAGGATTGGTATTAATTTCCGTTTTTAGGACGGCAAAGTTACTGAATTTTTTCTGCAAAAATTCAGTTAATAGCTCTATTGTAAACTGCTCGCTCTCGTAGTGGCCGATATCTGCCAGCAGTATGCGCCCATCCGCATCAAAAAATTCATGATATTTAACATCTCCGGTAACATAAACCTGCGCTCCTGCTGCAATTGCGGAAGGCAACAGGAAGAATCCGGAACCGCCGCAAACAGCAATTTTATGTACAGGCTTATTAAGATATTCAGTATGCCTGGTTACTTTCAGATTAAAAGCAGATTTCAGAATTTCCATTAATTCATTTTCAGCTACCGGGGCAGGCAATTCTCCCACTAACCCGCTTCCAATATTATTTTGCGAATTTTTAAGCGACTGAAGATAAAAAGCGACTTCTTCGTAAGGATGGGCTTTTTTCAACGCCAGGACTATTTTTTGTTCCAGGTTTGACGGGAAAATCACTTCTATCCTGACTTCATTTTCCTGATGCTGCTTTCCCTTTTCTCCCACGTAAGGATCGCTGCCTTCCAAAGCCCTGAAAGTTCCTGTGCCTTCAACATTAAAACTGCATTGATCATAATTGCCAATCGATCCGGCGCCAGCTTCAAACAAAGCATTTCTGACTTCCTCCGCTTTTTTAACCGGGGCGAATGTGACCAGTTTTTCCAATGTTCCTTCTTTTGGCAAAAGAACTTTACAGTTTTGAAGTTGCAATTTTTCGGCAATCTTCTGATTTACCCCTTCCAAAACATTGTCGAGATTGGTATGAATAGCATAGATAGCAATATCATTTTTTATGGCACAGATAACCGTCCTTTCCACATAATTTTTGCCGTTAAGCTTTTTTAATCCCTTAAAAATTATAGGATGATGGCCAACAATTAAATTGCATTTTTTGGCAATTGCTTCTTTTACCACTTCTTCTGTTACATCCAATGAAGTAATAATTCCTGAGCATTCTGATGCTGCATTACCAACAATCAAACCTGCATTGTCGTAAGATTCCTGCAGATTAGGTGGAGCTATGCCTTCAAGAAATTGGACGATCTCATTTATTTTCATTTACTTTTTTTTAGTCCTTAATTTTAAAACACAGAATTTAAAGGTAATAGTAAATGAAGACTTTTTTGTTTGAGAGAAAACAGGAATCCGGCTTTTTTGTTGCTTTACTGTGAGAATAAATACTATAAGTTTAAAAAGCAGTTAGGGTTGATTAAAGGCATACAAGAGTGACGTCATCTAAACATTTTAATCTCTTCTAAACCTTCTAATCAAAATCTCGGGCACCTGATAGAGTTTTTAGTTGAATTATTCCTGTCAAGAAATTTTTGATAAGAGAGCGAAAGCTCGAATCCGCCACGGGACTGGCTGATTGTTTTTAAAGCAGACACATTTACATCGTAACTAACAGCGAAAGTGAAAGGATTCATATCCATTTTAATCACAGGAATGAAAGCGTCGTTCCACCTTAGAAAACCACCGCCGGAAATAACATATTGCGGGTCGTCAGGATAAGAATCCAGCTTTAAGCTGTAAAGCATTCCGCCAATCAATTCTGAATAGGCACCCTGGGTTGAATAATCAGCGTAAAAAGTTATGTATGCATAATCGTTTACAGTGGTTCTCACCCCTGCTGAATACACCCACTTTGGATCTATATGAACATCTCCATTATCGTAAAACGAAACTTTTGCGTTCTTGTTAAAATGATGATACGCTACTCCAAAATACAAGTTGTTATCCGGTCGGGAACCAACTTGTGTATTGAAACTTAAACCGGCGCTTCCATCAAAATACAACAAATTACTCGCACCAAATTCTTCGCCTGTTGGCATTCCGTTACTTCCTCCTACGCCATCATACTGGTTGTTGGTAGTCATTTTGGAAGGATCAAATTTCCGTTGAACTATCCCCGCAGAAAAACCTGCAGATAAATATGTGTTTTTTACATCACTTAAAGATTTGTGATAATTAAAAACAGGCATTACGCTGGTAGAGTTTAAACCTATCGTTCCGGCTTTGTCATAAAGTATGGCACCACCAACAGTGAGAAAATCATCGGCATGTCCCACAGGCAATTTGTACTCACCGTTTAACGAAGTAGTTTGAAAAGGGACTGTTACTGATCCCCATTGGCTTCGGAAAACGCCCTGCATTCTTACATCACCGCTAAAAACGCCTGCCAGCGCGGGATTTCTAAGGAGTGGCGTTTCAAAAAATTGTGAAAAATGGAGATCTTGCGCTTTGATTTCATTTTGAAAAATACAAACCAAAGCAAGGATAAAAATGGATTTTAGGATTTCAGTTTTCATGGTAGATTCTTTCTTTTGCTAAAACGTTTTCATAGATTTTATATTATCGCAGGAGGGTGATATTACCTTTAAAAGTGAGCGTACTGTTGTTGTTACAAACTACCTGCATCATGTATACAAAAACATCCGACGGAAGTTGTTTGCCTTTATAGGTTCCATCCCATCCTGCAGCTGCATCATTTGCATTAAAATTGGATTTTTCGAAAACCACTTCACCCCAGCGATTGAAAACTTTAATGTTCAGGATTTTGAATAAGCCGCTTCCCCTCGGATAAAAAATATCATTGTTACCATCGCCGTTAGGAGAGAAAGTATTGGGGACAAAAATGTTAGAGTTATCGCACAAAACATAGACTGATACTTTATCTTCAGCTACGCAGCCGCCATCATTTTTTACACGCAAAGTATATTCAACTGATTGGGTAGGTTTTACGGTTATGGAAGGGTTTTCCTGGGAAACAATACCAATAGTTGGCGCCCATTGAAAATGCGTTACATCGCTGGAAAGAGTTGGAGTAATACGGACTTCTCTTCCTACATTAATCGTCTGATCTGCTCCTGCATCAACGTGCGGGATCGGGTACACTTTCACAGGAATGTAAGCGGTATCTTTAAAACAACCTTTTGAATCCGAACCAATCACCTGGTAAGTGGTGCTGCTATCCGGCGAAGCTACGGGCGAAGAAACCGAAGCATTATCAAGGCCCGATGAAGGATACCATGAATAATTTTCTGATCCCTGGGCGAACAGTTTTACCGATTTTCCCACGCATAAAGTATCAGGCTTACTGAACGTAAGCTTGAATGGATATTTAACAGAAACAGAAATAGAATCGAAGGAAATACATCCTTTGCTGCTCGTACCCTTTACATGATATTGCATTGCAGAATCAGGCCTGATAACCGGCGCAGCACAATTAGTGCATGATAAATATTTAGAAGCGCTCCATGAATAATTCTGTGCTCCTGAAACAGTTAATGCCTGGGACGAACCGAAACAAACAACTGTGTCGCCGGCAATTGACAATTCAGGCAAAGGATACACTTCAATTTGTTTGGTAGTTGTATCGCTGCAGCCATTATTGCTTAACCCGATCGCTTTCACAGAAAAAGTTCCTGATGTAGGATAACTTTGCGTAGCCGGGTTTTGAAGTGTGGAAACGTTTCCGTTTGCAAAATCCCATTTCCATGAAACCTTTGATGTATCAGGGTTAGAGATTACGCCTTTAAAAGTTATCATGGCGGGAACGCAGGCGCCTGCGTTTCCATTAATTATTAATTTGGGACTTGGATTAACGATGATTGGTTCAGGATTCTGAACGGAATCCACACAACCATTTTTAGTTACTACTTTAAGCGTTGATTTATAAGAACCGGGATGATTATACACATGTTTTGGAAATGCTGACACGGAAGTGGTTCCATCTCCAAAATTCCAGTAATAAGAAGCAATTATATCGTTGGTAATACTTGTGTTGGCAAAGCTAACCGAACCTGAATCGCATACCAATCTGCCATTGTGGTCAAAAGATGCCGAGATTCCGTAAACCCCGATAGAATCCTTTCCTCTTACTGCTACTTTACAACCATTATTATCCTGCAAGATCATCTTTGGTAAATATTTCCCGGGTGTGGTATAAGTATGCACCACGTTTGAATCTTTGGTAGTAATGGTTGTTCCATCATTAAAATCCCACACAAACAGAATGTTCTTTTTGGTGTGTGCCTGGAAACTGGTTTGCAGGGGATCACATCCACTAACAGTTGAATAAGAAATAACACCGGTAGGGCCTTTTACTATGATTCGTTGTGACTTTTGAGATTCACAACCTGTAGCGCCATAGATAGTAAGTACCGCATAAAAAGTACCGGCAGTAGAATAGAAATGAGATGGGTTGCGTTCAGTAGAAGTGGTTCCATCGCCAAAATCCCATTTCCATTTAGAATAATTTTCTGAAGTGTTGGTAAAATTGGCTATTAAAGGAGGGCAGGTTCCAATAGTATCGCTTACTGTAAAATCAGCCCTCGGATTTCCAATATGAACATACGAAGGTTTTGAAACAGAACTGCTGCAACCGTATTTATCGCTAATGGAAAGGTTTACTGTATAAAATCCTTCAACGGGATAAAGATGAACGGGGCTTTTTTGATTGGAAGTAGTGCCATCGCCAAAATCCCAGGCATAAGTTAATGAAGGACCGGAAGAAGAATTAGTAAAATTTATTGCTTTACTGGTGCAGGAAAGCGTATCTGCCTTAAATACTGCCAGAGGTTGTGAAATAATTACAGCACTAGTTTTTTTCAAGTGTATCTGTACATCCTTTTGTGTCAGTTACGACAAGCGAAACTGTGTAATTTCCTGAAGAAGTGTATATATGGTTAAAAGATCCTGAACCAAGCTGCTCTGTTTTTCCATCGCCCCAGTTCCAGCTCCATTGCTGAATAGGATGGTTACCATCTGAGAAAGAACTGTCTGAAAAACTAACTGAATTATTTACACAAGTCCCTGCCACAGTGGAATGAAAAACAGCAGTTGGGCCATATATCGTAACAGCTAGTGGTTTCGTAATTGAATCAAGGCATCCATTTAAATCTTTCACTATTAGAGTAACATCATACGCTGAGGCACTTTTGTATTTATGGCTTATCGAACCTGAAGCGCCGGCAACTGAAATACCATCACCCAGTTTCCAGGTGTATAAATTGATATTGCCCGGATTGCTTTTAATAGCGTTAAATGCCACAGAACTATTTCTACAGGTTTCCGGAGTGCTTATGCTGAAATCAGCAATTTCACGAATGATTCGTAAAGAGATTGTTTTGCTCTCAGAACATCCGCTGGCCTGGTTGGTAACCGTTAGTTTTACATTATATAAACCGGGGTTCATATAGACATGCGTTGGATTTTGTTCGGCCGATGTGGTACCATCGCCAAAATCCCATAACCAGTAATCAGCTCCGACAGATTGGTCTTTAAAAATAACCTGGCGGGGAACTGTACAGGTTTTCTGATAAGTAAAGCGTGCCACAGGCGGATGAATTTGCACCTGGTTTTTATTAGTGAGCGTATCTGCACAACCATTGTTTATCGCAATTAAAGTAATGGAAAACAAACCGGTATCATTGTATAAATGAGATGGATTCTGAGTAATAGCGCTGGCGCCATCACCGAAAAACCATATCCATTGATCGGGCTCGCCTTCGCTTTTGTCCTTAAAATCAACAGGTTTAAATGCGCAGGTTTCCAATGGGTCTGCTATATAGGCCGCCTTTGGTTTTTGGCCTATTACAATGCCATTTATTTTTTTTACTGAATCAACACATCCGCTAACCGTAGTGAAAGTGAGCGTGATGGTATAAAATCCCGGCGAAGTAAAAATGTGTGTCGGAGTAATAGAATCAGATGAATTTCCATCACCAAAATCCCAATGGTATTTGCTGATTGCCTCCAGCGATTTTATGGTTGAGGAAAACTTATGAATTAAAGGCGCGCATCCGTTTCGAGGCAATCCGTTAAGAACCGCTACTGGAGGGCTAATTCTTACATATTCTTTTTTCACGAGGCTGTCAGTGCAACCTGAAGCATTCGTTACCAACAATTTTACGGTATAATTTCCTGGTTTGGTATAGGTGTGAGATGGATTTTGCTCATTAGAATTGGTACCATCGCCAAAATCCCAATAATAGCTTTGGCCAGCCACCCTCGCCCGCGAAGAAGTTTGCGATCCGCCGGATTGATCTTCAAAATTAACCGTAAATGGCGCTGCACATGAAATAGTATCCGCAGTAGAAAATTTAATAACCGGTTTAGCAATTACTGTTACCATTTTGGTAACAGAATCCAAACAAGCGCCGTTATTGCTTTTCATTTTAACCATATAATCGCCGGGATATTTGAAGACTTTTACCGGGTTTATAGAATCCGAAAATGTACCATCGCCAAAATCCCATGAAGCGCCTGATGGAGTTGGCTTGCTGGCATTGTTAATCGCTACGGGTGTTTCAGAACAGATCAATTTTGGAATATCGAAATCGGCGACGGTTTCGCCCACATTAATTAATTTGGGTTTTAATAGTGTATCGCTACAACCGGATTCATTATTAATGATAAGGCTAACTGAATAACTTCCTGACGTTGTAAAAGTGTGAGTAGGGTTAGCTAAAGTAGAAGTAGCACTATCTCCAAAATTCCAACTATAATTTAAAGAACCTACTCCTGAAGATTTATTTACAAAACTAATTGTTGCAGGTGCATTACAAGTCTTTGATGTTAAATTGGTAAAATCAGCCTTAACTCCTGTTTTTATGCTAATAAAATCTTTTATAGTTTTTGAACTTTCACATCCATAGTTATTAGTGGCTTTCAAAGACACATTAAATTTGCCTTCAGAAGTATAAATATGATCAGGGTTTTGAAGATCAGAAAAATTTCCGTCCCCAAAATCCCATTGCCATTTGTTGACAGTGCCGCTTCCCGCTATGCTGGAATCAAAAAAACGGGTGCTTAAAGGAAAGCATCCGGTAACATTAGAGGCATTAAAATTAATTTCAGGAGAAGAATAAACAGTTATGTATTGCACTTTGGTTATTGAATCTGTACCAAACGAATTTTTAATAACCAATGATACTGTGTAGGTGCCGGGATCAAAATAAGCAACTGAAGGATTCTGCAAAACAGAGGTAGTTCCATTGCCAAGGCTCCACTGCCATTGTGTGGGATTTCCTGAAGAGGTATCAGAAAACTGCACTACTAACGGAGCACAGCCAGCAGTAATTGTGGTACTAAAATCTGCTTTTAATTGTGCTTTTACTACAAATCCGGACAGGAATAATAAGGAAAATAAAGCCAGATGCCTCGTGGCTTTTTTTAAATAATTAAAGAAGGTTAGGGTCTTCAAGATTAGGATATTTAAAAAAAAGTTATAGGATTAATACCCTGTGAAAACGAAAACAGCCTTCTCTTTATTGCATACGAATAATAAAATATCTGCTCATTTCAAGAAATGAAAAAATGGATTTGAAAAGTAAAAGCTAAAAATTATTGCCTTGTCATGTGAAGCTGTACAGGAGCGGAACTTCCCCAGGGAGCAAGTTCAAGTGTAGGGTTTGCTTTTTTGGTAAACCGCCAGCTCCGGGAAAGAAATTTGAAAACGGGAATTGAGTCAGGTAAAGATATATCGAGTTTGCTATAATCCTCATTGGTTTGCCAGGTGCCCATGTATGTGCTGGAACCTGTAGTAGCTTTCAAAGGCCCGTGAAGCAGGTCTGTTTCTAAAAGAACGAATTTATAATTTTTATATTCAGAAGTGATATCTGAAGTACTATCCTTTGCAAGCGTTACTAAAAAATCATTTCCTATAACATACTTCTCAAAATATTTTTCTGCCAGCGAATGGCTGACATTTTCTATTGATTTTTTACAGGAAAAATTGAAAATTAAAAAAGTCAAAAAAAGATAAGTAAATAATTTTTTCATTAGAAATACAAAATGGAATTTTTATATAAACGTAAACGCTAGGATCATTATAAAATTATACAATGTTTTACAAAAACTGCATCTAATCTGCTTTTGAAAAAATACTATTGTCATAGATTAATCCAGGGATCTCCATCCGCAAAACAATTCATTATCTTTATTTTAGAAAATATGATATGCTTTATTCCCGTAGAATTTTTTTTCTGATTTTTTGTTTCCTTTCATTTTCCCAATGTTTTTCCCAAATATTCGGAGGAGATCCGGCTTCCGTTAAATGGCAACAAATAAATACTTCGTATTCAAGGATAATTTTTCCAAAAGGCCTGGATTCTGTTGCCAAAAGGATTACAAATATCATTTCTTTTACCAGGAAGCCCACACAAAAAACGATCGGCAACCAAACAGGGAAAATAAATATTGTCTTACAAAACGAAACGGTAATTTCCAATGGTTATGTGGCGCTCGGGCCTTTCAGAAGCGAGTTTTACCTGACTCCCCAGCAGAATAGTTTTGAAATGGGAAGCATTCCGTGGCCCGATGAACTTTCGCATACATGAATACCGGCATGTAGAACAATACAATAATTTTAATGTAGGCCTTTCAAAAATTATGGGAATTATTTTCGGTGAAGAAGGAAGAGCGCTTGCCAATAACGCTGCCATACCCAATTGGTTTTATGAAGGCGATGCAGTTTATAATGAAACCAATTTAAGCGCCCAGGGACGTGGAAATCTACCCGAATTTTTTGATGCTTTTCGTTCACTCTGGAAAGCAGGAAAAAATTATAGCTGGATGAAATTAAGAAATGGTTCTTTAAAAGATTTTGTTCCGGATCATTATGCACTGGGATATCTATTGGTAGCGTATGGGCGACAAAAATATGGCGATGATTTTTGGAAAAATGTAACGCATGATGCTGCTGCTTTTAAAGGCATTATCTATCCTTTTCAACATGCAATAAAAAAATATTCTGGCCATGGTTATGTCACTTTCAGAAATAATGCATTTGATTTTTTCAAAAAAGAATTTAATGAGACATCTGCAAAAACAAAAAGCAATTCAGGCAAAATAAAAAATGAACAATTTCCTTCGTTTACTGGTAACGGGTCAATTGTTTTTGTAAAAAGCACATCGAAACAAGTTCCTCAATTTGTGATTTTAAAAGATGGGGTGGAGAAAAAAATAAGGACACAGGATTATTCGCTAAATAATTATTTTAGTTACCGAAACGGTAAAATAGTTTATTGCTCCTACCAACCCGATATCCGCTGGGGCTACCGTGATTACAACACTCTCAGGATAATTGACATTACTAACGGTAAAGAACAAACGCTTTCAAATAAATCAAAATATTTTTCGCCGGATATCAGTGAGGATGGAAAAACAATTGTTGTTGTAAACCAGTCGCCACGTGGAAAAAGCAATCTCCGGTTAATTAATTCTGAAACGGGAAAAGTGATTCAGGAAATACCAAATCCCGAAAATCTTCTTTATACGTATCCTAAATTTTATGGTAGTAAAAAAATAATTTCCGCTGTAAGAAACCGTAAAGGAAAAATGTCAATAGCACAAATTGATGTTGAAAATAATGAAACAAAATTCCTGGTTCCCTTTAGTTATCATGTGTCGGGTTATCCGTTTATTTTTAATGACACGCTTTATTTTTCTATTGCTTTTAAAAAAAATGTAGAACTTTTTGCGTACACCTTTTCCGGCAAAAAATTATGGCATCTCAATGTGAAAAATTCTATTGGCATTGGCAGATACCATCCCTTTGTAAATAAAGATTATATAGGCTGGTCAACCTTTACAGCCGAAGGATACCGTATTGAAAAAGAATTAAAATCCAAAGTTGATTTCAATGAAATTAATCCAAAGGAACTTGAAAATCCAATTTCTAATTTCGGCATAACTACGCTTGACGAAACCAACGCAGGATTATTATATGAAGTTCCCAATGATTCTTTTTCCATTTCAAAATACCACAAAAGTTTTCAACTTTTTAATTTTCACAGTATTGAACCATTCATCAATGACCCACAGTATAAGTTGAGCCTTATCAGTGAAAATATTTTAAACACACTTCAGTCTGATGTGTCATTTACCTATAACCGTGCAGAAAAATATAAAGAAATTTCCTTTGAAGGAACTTACGGTGGCTGGTTTCCTTTCCTTTCTGCCGGTGCCAATTATTTTATTGACAGAAGCACTTTATTTCACCAGGATATTGTCCGGTTTGATCAACTGGAACCATTTGCAGGATTTAATATTCCATTGAATTTAAGTAAAGGCCGGGTTTTCACACGACTCAATTTCGGATCTCAATATGTTTACAGCAAGGGAATATTCAGGGGAAATTATAAAGACTCATTGTCTTCATCTTATAGCTATCTCAACAACTTTTTAAGCTTTAGCAATGAAACACAAAAAGCATCACAACAAATATTTCCCTCATTTGCCCAAACCCTCTCCTTGTCTTATAAAAGTGCCATTCAAAATGTGAAAGGTTTTCAACTTATGGCCAATGGGAATTTGTATTTCCCGGGGTTTTTAAAAACGCATAGTTTGATTTTAAATGGCGCATGGTTAAAAAAAGACAGTTCAAACCAAATTAATTTTTCAAATGGATTTCCTTTTTCCAGGGGATACCAGGCAGTAAATTTTTACCAGATGTTTAAATGGGGAATTAATTATCATTTTCCGATAGCCTTTCCTGACAAGGGTTTTGGTGATATTTTATATGTTCTTCGTGTAAGAAGTAATTTCTTTTATGACGATACCAGGATTAATGATTTTTATCAAAACAGGAATTCCTATTCTCAAACTTTTAGATCTGCAGGCACAGAAATAATGTTTGATACCAAATGGTGGAACGAAGTAAGCATTTCTTTTGGAATCAGGTACAGCCGGCTTTTCGACAAAGATCTTTATGGAGCACATGGAAATAATCGTTGGGAAATTATTTTACCAGTAAATATTTTGAATCAATAAAATAAAACTTTTTTTAAGGAACTATGAAATCATCGGGGTTGATTCATAACGAAAATATCTTTGAGCAATCTTTCTTTACATTCTTAAATACATAACAATTTTTAAAAAACGCTCTTTTTTTTAATAGCCTGTTTTCTTATATTGCAATATAATTTTTGCAAGAAGTAAATGAAAAAGAACAAAACCCCAAATAAAAAAAAGAATAAAAGCAGTACTCCCTTTTTTTTCATAGCCAGTGCTGTAATCGTTGGTGCGGCGGTTTATTACACTATTAAAGAAGGCAGAAGAATTAAAGAAGAAAACAAATTATTGGCTTACGAAGTCTGGTAATAAAATCTTGCAGTCATTTGAATTAAAATAAGGTGTATCAAAGTAAAAAGGTTTTGCCTTGCATTTGCAGGACAAAACCTTTTTGAGTTTTGGTATTTGGTGTTTTGGTTAGTACTCTATTTTGATCACTTTCATTGATCCATCAGGCTGAGTAATTTGCAAATTGTAAATTCCTTTTGCTGATGCTGGATTCCATTCAATTACTTCTGTACTGTTTCCTGCTGTATGAACTATTTTTTTAGAAACAATCACTTGTCCAATCGGGTTGATCAGGCGGGCATAATAAACTCCGGCAGTTTGATTATTCAATTGCAGATTTACTTTAGCCTGTGTTGCCGGATTAGGGAATACTTTCATCGAAACAGAAATATCGTTTATTTGTGCTTTTACTACAGAAGTGTATTCAATTTTACCATTCAAATCCACACTGCGGATTCGGTAGAAATTATTTCCCTGAAAAGGATTTTCATCCAACCAACTGTATGAAGATGACAAATTATTGTTAGCATCTATTACAGCAACATTGCTGAATTTATTTCCATCGGCAGACCTTTCTACTTCGTATTGTTTCATTTTGCTTTGATTTTCCACATTCCAATCTACTGAGATCTGGTTGTTATGAGCATTAGCTTTTACAGAAGTAAACGTTACCGGAGTTGTATTTAAATTCCTGAAAATAATTTTAAACCTGTTGGCAACTTTAGAAGCGGCATCCGAATTCACAGTAAAATCCAGTTGTGTATCTCCATCAGAATTTAAAGGGGTTTCTGTTTTTGTGTAACTATCTTCAATAAAGCCATTAACCGCAGTATTTTCAATACCTGAAGCGGTAAAGATGAAACGGTAATTTTGATTGGTTACGCCGGTAAGTTGATAATAAATTGTATCCGTTGCGCTAAGTTCAGTTCTTCTCTCAATCACCAGGTTTTGCCCGTTAGAGTTGATAGAAAGATTTTCTGCGCTGTTATAGATTTTACGGGTATCCATATTGTCAATATCATTGCTGAATTGAGCACTAAATTGTTGTAATACTCCATCGGCGACGTAAGAAGATCCGTTTTTATTCACAACAAAAATCCTTGCACTCAAACCTGCAACATCATCAGAAGTGGTTTGTTCTCTCATGGCAATCCCCTTGCCTGCAGAAGCAGCTTTAGCGCTTTCGGTAAAATAAACCTGGCCATCGGTATTGAAAGATTGTACAAAAAAAGCCACGCCGCTTTCGATATTATTATTGACAGTTCCGGCAGGGCCAAATGTAGGTGAAGGCAATAAATTACGATAATTGTCTCCATCTTTATACAAAGTCTGGTAAGCGCCTACTCCATAAGGGTTTCCGATAGTTAAAGTAGGATCCCAAACGATAATATCAGGATTGATTCCGCTGGCTGAGATTTTCCTGATATCCACTGCTGAAGCATAGGGATTTCCTATTGATTGAAATTTACCCGCTTTAACATTTACAGGTGTAGTTGTGCCTGTTAGCAAGGTGCCGGAAGTTCTTAAAGTAGTATTGCTGATGTTAGGATAAGCAGTTCCCCTGTCGCCCCGTACAAAAAGCATATAACCCAGGGGATTGTAAACAGGATCGCTGGTGTTGGTAACCCCTACCCAGTTATTGGTAGCATCGCTATAATATTTAAGAGCAGGAGCTGCTGAAGTTGCATCGAATCCTGTTCCTTTGCCGGTTATTTGTGTTCCATATCCGGACATTGATTTATCACCACCTTCCATCCATGTCTGATAAATACTTTTGCCTTGTGTAGGAGTAGCTACCATTACCCAGGTCTTGTTGTGCTGGCCGGGTTGGTTTCCGATATTAATATAACGCTCAACGGTTACATTGCCTGTGATTGAATTGCCTTTAAAAGTGCCGTTACCGGTAATGTCAGCTACTGTTGCCGTTGCTGTGGCAGTAGATTTTAAAGTAAGATTGTTGTTAGTATTTAAAGAACAATTGCCTTTTCCGAAAGAAAGAATTCCGGTAATATTTAAAGTATCGTTTGCGGTTGAGTAAAGGCTAAGGCCTTTTGTATTGCTGATAACAAGATTATTGATGGTTTTGTTTACAAACCAGCTTCCTGAAATCGTTTGAGCTTTAGGGCCTGTTACTGTGTTGTGAACCACCATCAAATTCGAGAGTTCCGTTTGTTACATCAAAAGTTCCTTTATTACCGATATATCCTGCAATTTGTAACAGTACCGAGAACGGTAAGAGAAGCGCCGTTATTGATAGTGATATTATTCACTCCGAAAATACCTGTTGGAATTACCGGATTATTTGAGGTTGGAGGAATTGTTACACTAGTAGCCAAAGTAGGGATTTCACCACAACTCCAGTTGCTGCCATCGTTCCAGGTACTATTGTTACCTAACCATGTGCCGGGAGCAACGGCTGTAACATTTGCTGTTCCACTGGCTGAAGCTATACAACCAGTCTGGCTTGTAACTGAGACAAGACTAAAAGATTGATTGCCGGCAATACCACTTGTAACAACTGAATTGTCACCTGCGGTAAGATTATTAACGGTAAATTTTGTACCTGCGTTGTCTTTATAAACAGCAGTAAAGCTATTGCTTACCCCGCTTGAAATTTTAATATTGAAATTTCCTGATGCGCCTGTACAGGTAGTGGAATTACCTGAAATTACTGCTGTGTAATTTTTAGAAACGGTGACAGGAACTGTAGAATTACATCCTCTGTAATCTGTTACTTTAACATTGTGAGTACCTTCGGAAAGATTAGAAAAAGTTGTACTCCATGTAGTTCCACCGTTATCGATGTTATAATAAAATCCTGAGCCCGCTCCGCCGGAAGGAGTGATAACCACAGTTCCTTTTGAAGAGCTACATGAAAAATCTGTTTGATTAAAAGTAGCGCTTACAGGATCAGGGCCTTTTACTGTGTAATTTCCTGTGGCTTCACAACCATTAACATCTTCAATTCTTACCTGGTAAGTACCAACGGCCAGTTTATCAAAATAATAAGCTGATTGATAAGTGGCGCCATTATCTTTTGATGCTAAAACCTTACCAGTTCCGCCATCTACTGAAATTCCGAATGAACCATCAGATGATCCAAAACAACTTGTGCTTCCTCCGTAGTTTCCGCCTGTATTAAAAAGGCTGGTGATTCGGAGTGGATTAGGAGTACTAATATCAAGATCCCATCTAATGGAGATATGTCCACTTGCATCTTTTACTGTGAAATAATAATGGCCATTTCCAAGGCCACTGAAAACATTGCTTTGCTGATAAGCTGCGCCATTGACAGAGTATTTGAGTGTTCCTGTACCACCTGTGGCATTCACTGTTACTTGTGCGTCTTTTACGCCAAAACAACTTACATCTGATCCATTATAAGATTTTTTAGTAAGGCTGTTGATAACAGGTGACTGTGCGTCAGCATACTGAACAGTAATTGTGTTAAATAATCCTGCAAGTGCAAGAATGATAATAATCCTCATGATTAATAATTTTTCCTTGGTTTAAAATGTAATAAGGTATTACAAGGGATGCGGGATCGTTTTAGCTAAATCGCAGGAAAGGATGGAAATTATTCAGAGGATAAAGAAAGAGTCAAAAAATGGAATTTTTTGTCTTGTAAAGCAGACAATTGTGTAAGTATTTAAAATATTCTGTTAGGGACCACAAAGATAATATCTCTTTTGAAAGTTCAAAGCTTTTTCAAAAAATTTTTCGTATTTTTTCTTACTTGCCTTTCGTGAGGTATGAGGGAATATTGCAGTTTTTTAATTTTAAATTCGTAATAATACTAACTCAATTTGATGAAAACCACACCAAATGGCCCTTTATGATTAGTTTGAGGGGGTTTTTCTAAACTAATTTTAAAGACAACCATAAAAAAAGTTGAATATAAAGTTTCTGATTTAAGTATTTTTTCGCAAAAATATCAATGTTAAATTTGCGGTCTTAAAATTTGCCGGAATTGTTTGATCGTTCTTTAGAATTCCTGGCTTAAATATCAATCCGGGTTTTAGAATCAGACTTGCCAATTTGTGAATTAAATAAGAGTGCCATTTTGAAGAGTGCTATTGTTCATTTTACAAGTATCTTAAAAAACTGATACATTAATAGTAAACAAACAAAAAAGGACTATTTCTATTTTGTATTTAAATGGAAGATTGGACGACAATTATAAAAATAAAAAACCTTACGGTGCATTTACTTTTTGTAAATACATCGTAAGGCTCAAAAAAGTCCTTTAATTATTTTAAAATTTTAATAATTATATCTTTTCCATCAGGTTTATTGATCTGTAATTGATAGATACCCATTGGTAAACTCTCGCAATTGATAGTTTCTTCATTGTTTTCTGAGTGGTTTATACTTTTGGTTAATAATATTTGCCCTGCAGAATTGATGAGTTTAGTTTTATAAATTCCGGCAGGTTGATTATTGAACTGCAAACGAACTACATTATTTATGATTGGATTAGGATAAACCGAAATGCTGGCCTGCTGTTTTCCATTAGCCACCATTACTACCTGGGTATAATTTACTTTCCCATCAACACTCAAGATTTTAACCCTGTAATAATTGGTTCCGGAATTTACATTTTTGTCAGTAAACGAATAACTTCCTTTGATTTGATTTTCAGCCTTTACGATTTCAATCTGGTTAAATTTAGCGCCGTCTTTAGATTTTTCAATTTCATATTGGCTTATGCTGCCTTCGTTGGCTACATTCCAATAAACAATGTTATCCGCTCCCTGGTTCGTTGCAATAATGGAAGTTATAGTTACCGGCAAAACCCCCATTTGCCTGAATACAACTTTAAACCTGTCAGCAGCAGAAGAAGCAGCATCTGAGGTAACAGCAACATTAATAAAAGTGCTGTCGCTAAGACTAACCGGCGTTTCTGTGGTTAGAAATTTATCAATAAGAGTTGCCTTTAGCCCGATACTTTCCAGGTTGACTGGAGCAAACCTTAGCTGGTAATTATGTTTGGCAAGATTGGTCATATTGTAAAAAAGTGTGTCACCATCATACAACGGGCTTCTTGCATCAACAGATAATAGCTTACCATTATTTTTCAGCCCAAAATTCTCTCCGCTATTCACAATCTTCAGGGCATCATACCTGTCAAATTTGTCACTATACTTTTGGTCAAAAACTGCGGCATTTCCATCAGCTATCAAATCATTTTGACCCGGTCCTGTATAAAGACTAACCTTTAAAGCCTGTAATGGTGTGGCAATAAATTTTTGAGCTTTCCTGGTGACATTAACCTTACTTCCTTCAGAGACTTTGGCATCTTCAGTAATCGTTAATTCTGATGGCAAAGCATCATAAGTGCGTTGTTGTGTGCCAGATGAGGTAGCGTGCACAAAGAATGCCTGACCGGATTGTATTGAAGTATTGGCCACACCTGATGGATAAGCTGAAGTGCCACCAGGAACTGGTTCCCAGCCAAGAGTAGCACTAAACAATTGGTATCCCCCTACTCCGTATGACCCATACAAATAAGGATCCCAAACATAAAATTCATCATCCACTTTCGCACTCTTGGAGATTGAAGTAAAATCTATAGGTGATGCATAAGGATTTCCTATTGTCTGAAATTTATCATCTCTGATTTTAACGGCAGCCACAGTTCCCAAATTCAAAGTTCCTTTTGCTCTTAGCCTTGTTACGGTAGCGGGCTGGTTAGATTTTGTGACTGTTCTGTTGCCGCGTACAAAAACAAAATATCCAAGCGGATTATTAACCAATTCATCAGGGCTTGAAATTCCTTTCCAACTATTGGTTGAATCAACATAATATTTTACAGAGGGAGCCATTGAATACATATCGAACCCTGCAGTTGTATCACCCTGGCCACTAACTATTGTTCCATATTTAGTAGTGTCATTTCCATTTTCCATCCAGCTTTGTTTTATGGTTTGCCCGCTTACCGGCGCTGATAAAAACTGCCAGGATTTTCCATGTTGCCCACTGGCTAAGCCTATATTTATGTATCGTTCTACTATGGCTTCTCCGTTAATTGAATTTCCCGTGCCCGCTTTTCCCACATTGGCAGTTGCTCCATTTGTTGAAACAAGGGTAAGGTTGCCTCCTGTATTCAATGTTCCATTAGGATCGCCAAAGGATAAAGTACCTGTAATTTTTAAAGTATCGTTTGGTATGGAAGAAACTGAAAGTCCTGATGAACTGGTATTACTGACAATTAAATTCCTGATACCCCTCTTCTCAAACATGTCTCCAGAAATAAACTGGGCATCTGAACTCTTCATTTCAATTGTTCCGTCAGTGGCATCCAGCGTTCCTGAATTGGCAATAGCTTCGCCTATTTGCAAAGTACCAACGTTTGAAATAATTAAAGATGCACCTGCGTCAATGGACAAATTTTTGCAATAGCCGGTAATTGAATTAGTAATATTTGGATAATTTGTCAGTCCTGCATTTATTTCAACGTCTGTGCTGTTTGTTGGAATACTTCCGCAACACCAATTTGCAGTATTATTCCAATCACTGCTCATTGTCCCGGTCCAAATACCCGGATTTTTTACGATTAATGTACCCGAGGCTGTTTTTGGAACCGTGCAGCCGGCTGTTGAAACTTCATAATGGTAAGAACCGGGCGTGGACGGTGTGCCACTTATAGTAAGCATTAATCCATCAAAAGATGAAGAAACTCCGGGAGGCAAACCTGTGACAGAGGGCGTTCCGCCACTTCCGACTTTATAAGTAATGGATTGTAGCGAAGTGCCGGGACAAACTACCTGGTTATCGGTGCCTGAAACAATTGGGCCGATAAGAAAAGGAGACAGTGTTGCAAATGAAATATCATCAAGCCCAAAATCATTTCCATTTAAATCAGCATTTAAATCAATGATACGAATAACGGCAGTAGTTGCCGAACCTGAATTCCAACCGTTGGAACTTCCATAATAAAAACGTTCCCAATTAGCCAGATTTACATCAGAGGCTTTTGAAGGTTTGGGCGCATCGTTCAAATCGGCAATAGTCCCTATTTTTTCTCCATTCACTTCAAATTGAAGTTTAGCTGGTGATGCCGGATTTAAATTCATGCCCCAGGCACTATAATAATAATTAGTATTAGGTTCAACAGGAACAGTTTCCTCCCAAACGACAACAGTTCCATGTCCATTCACCAACATGAAATTCTTATTGCCATTTTGGTTGTTGGTATGATCCTTTCCCCAAAAAGAGGGATGATAATTTTGACCATCTATACCAACTCCATATGCATTATTACCACTATCATCATATAATTCCTTATTGTAATTCGCTGAATCGGCCTTGAAGACATAGCCGCTTGTGAAACCCGTATTACCGGCTGTAAAACTACCATTGGTTACAAGTTCCTGGCCTACACTCATTTCATCTGAAGCTGAACAACCACTATTATCAGTGATTATTACGGAATAAACACCCGCTACATCTACCGTAATATTTTTAGTGGTTTCACCTGTACTCCAGAGGTAAGAAACGCCACTTGGGGGGCTCGCGGTCAAAATCACTTTTCCGGGGTTAGTACAATAATCTGCACTAACGGAAACCGTGAGGTTACAAGCCACCCTTTTAACATCTTGTGCGACCACATGGTGCATAAAAAGGAAAATAAAGACTACAGGAAATATGTATTCTTTAACCATTTCGAATCAGCTTTCTGCTTACCATTTTGCAGCCAGATAATTGAGAACAAAACCCGGATTAAGATGTTGGAAGTAAAACAAATTTGTTTTCATAGAGGTTGTATTTAAATTGAAAATATTTCAACAAAGGAGAGATAAAAAATAAACAACTGATTGAATCTTTTTTATAAACTTTCCCTTCCGCTAAAGACATTTTAAATGGTAACGATTTAACACGATAAAAATTGTGCAATAAAGGAAATATTTCCCGGTAGCTAAAGCGGAAAATATCTCCTTATCTTAAATCTCCTTGTTCAAAAAGATAATAATGAAAGGCAGTAAACTAATAAATAATCGGGTTTCTTATTTGGACTTCCCTTTAAAGCATTCTTTATATCACTTGTAATCAATTAATAAACAAATTTTTCAACATGCTCATTCCCATCAGGCTTCATAATTTTTAATTGATATATACCTTTCGGTAAATTTAAGCATTTGATGTTTTCTTCAATGCTGCCTTCTGCATGAGCAATATTTTTAGAAATCAATACCTGCCCTGCAGAATTGTACAATTTTATTTTATAGATTCCGGCAGGTTGATTGTTGAGTTGCAAATGAATTACATCATTTTCTATTGGGTTGGGATACACTGAAATACTTTCCTGCTGGCCTCCATTGACTACTTTTACTATTTGGGTATAGGTCGGTTTTCCGTCAACACTTACAATTTTTATCCGGTAGAAATTAGTACCGCTATTTACATTCTTATCAGTTGCTTCATAATTTCCACTTTTGGTATTGTTCGCTTTCACAATAGCCATTTGGCTAAAATGATTTCCATCGGTAGATTTTTCTACTTCATATTGTTGAATGCCGCTTTCGTTTTCAACTGTCCATTGTATGAAGTTGTTGTTCTCCTTGTTTATTGCAGAGATCGATGTTATTGTTACCGGTAAAGTTCCCATTTGCCTGAATACTATCTTAAACCTGTCGGCTGTTTTTGAAGCGGCATTGGAGGTTACAGCTACCTCAATAAAAGTACTGTCGCTAAGGCTTACGGGGGTTTCTTTGTTTAGAAATTTATCAATCAGGAATGCCTGCATTCCTGTTGATTCCATATTTTCAGGAGCAAAGGCCAGTTGATAAGGCTTATTGTTCAGATTGCTTATGTTGTAGTAAATGGTATCTTCTGTTTTTAGCGGGCTTTTGGCTTCTATACTGAACAGTTTCCCTTCTCTCTTTACCGCAAAGTTTTCTCCGCTGTTTACGATTTTTACGGCATCATTGCCATCAATATTATTCCGGTAGGTTTTATCAAAGGCCACTACATTGCCATCAGCCATGAGGCCGGTATTGGTAATAAGGCTGGCCCTTAAAAATTGCTTTTGTTCTCCTGTAATTTTCGCAGCGATCCGGGAAGAATGACCGGGCCTTGAAGTAGTGGACTTGCAATCTTCGGTAATGATAACTACACCATTACTGTCGCT
The DNA here is from genome assembly GCA_963741705.1 of uncultured Chitinophagaceae bacterium. Lineage (GTDB taxonomy): Bacteria > Bacteroidota > Bacteroidia > Chitinophagales > Chitinophagaceae > Ginsengibacter. The sequence goes on from CAVUJE010000045.1 coordinate 28,416, forward strand.
GTGGGAATGTAGGAAAAAAGCTTGCCCCGACTGGATGATGGAAGACAATACTGTCGTTGGGTAGGCACTGGTCCCCCCGGGAACGGGCTTCCAGTTGTTGACGCTGCTTAGCGTCTGATACCCACCTACTCCATAAGTTCCATACAAATAAGGATCATACACATAAAACGCGTCGTCGATGGTGGTATCTTTGGTGATCAATGAAAAATCTATGGGTGAAGCATAAGGATTGCCCACAGATTGAAATTGATTAGCCTTCACCGTTATGGGTAACTGGGTGCCTGTAAACAAGGTCCCTTTGCTTCTAAGAACAGTTGGATTAGCGGGCGCTGTAGTTGAAGTAACGGAGCGGTCGCCTCTTACAAAGAGCATATATCCCTGGCTGTTGGATAAAAGGTCATTCGTGTTGGAAACGGCCTTCCAGTTACCGGTAATATCACTAAAATATTTTATCGAAGGGGCTACTGAATACATATCAAATCCTGAGGCTGTTCCTCCGGGGCCACTTATCATGGTACCATAGCTACCGGCTGTATCTCCATTTTCCATCCAGCTTTCTTTTACGGTTTGACCCAAAGTGGGAGTCGATAAAAATTGCCATGCTTTTCCATGTTGCCCTGCACCAGTGCCTGTGTTGATGTAGCGCTCAACCGTTACTTTACCGGTAATAGTTCCGGTTAATGTACCAATAGCAGAAGTGCCGTCTGCATCACTTTTTAAAGTTAAATTGTCTAATGTAGCAAGAGTACCTGAATTTATAGTAACTATACCCGGAGCGGTGCCTCCTGTAATATTTAATAGAGTATTCAACTCGGTGGTGCCACCATTAATGGTAAGATCTTTAAGTACCTGGTTTCCTGTCGTAAAATAGAGATTGGAATTTCCGCTAAGAGTAAGATTAGAGGTTGCTGAGCCTGATAAAGTTCCTATGGTTCCCGATCTTATTATATGTCCGGCACTTAAAGTTGTGCCCGGTGTAATAGTTGTTATTGCGTCCATTAAATCTAAAGTTCCCGCTATAGTAAGATTTCCACCAGTAGCAGCATTACTTCGATTGGCTACTTTAAAAATATGTTCTGATCTTGTAAAGTTAACCGGTGTGCTGCCCGTGCCGTTTGTATTAACGCCCCAGGTAGAAGCGGCATTAAGATTACCGGAGCTTTTAGAATATAAAATTACAGACGCGCTCACATTAACTGCATTGCTTGATAAAGAAGCGCAGCCATTGAGTGCTGAATTAATAACATTTACGTTAAAGGTGCCATCGTTGGTTGTGGTTAAAGGATTAATGGTATATGAAGACGAAGTGGCTCCTTCTATATCGACATCATTTCTTTTCCATTGGTAACTGGTAGCATTGGTGGCTGTAACAGACAGGGTTACTTTATTACCCGTTGCAATGGTTTGGGAAACCGGCGAAGGTTGAACCGTTATTGTTGTATTTAAATAAGCAACGCTACTGGTGACTGTACCTCCGTCATTACTTACAGCAACTTCATATTTACCTGCATCACTTGCTTTTACATTCACTATAGTATAAGAAGAGGAAGTAGCGCCGGGAATAGCAACGCCATCTTTTAACCATTGATAGGTTAAACCAAACCCGGAAGCTGTTACAGAAAAAGTAGCATCATTATTTGATCCCGGACAGGTAACTGTTGTATGAGGCTGGATGTTGATAACAGGACTTGGAATACTTACAGCGTCTGAATTATAAGCTACAAATGCCGGATCACTTTGGCCTCCGGGCTTTATGACCAGGCTTACTACATTTACAGAATTTGCAGCAGTCAGACCAAATTCGGATAATCGTAATCCAATTAACCGGATATCTTTTATTTGATTTGTCAGGGCTCCGGATGTTATAACTGCTGCATCGCAGGTGGTGCTGCTTAAATTATATAAGTCACAGGTATAGCTTCCAAGAACAGGTACTGAAGTCCAGGTAACAGAAACACTGGTTCCAACAGTATCACCTGAGTTATCAACAAAATACAATTTATCGCCGGCACCTGTAGGCTGAGCAGTTTGTGAGAAAAGAATATCTGGTTTCGAATCGTTTATAGAATTTACATCAATACTGTTTACGGGAAATGTAATTGCCGCTGCCGCAGGAATATTGGTAACACCCGTGCCTATATTCAATCCATTTATACCATCAGTAAGAACATCAATCATTCTTTCTGAAGGTAGCGGATTGCTGAAACCGTTATTGACACCGTCATATAGTGTACCTAAAGCAATATAAGTACTTGAGGCAACAGTACTTCCGATTGATGTGACTGGCAGCGCTTTAAAATTTGACGCGGTATAAGTCACGCCTTTTGTAGTTAATAAATTGTCATTTACCCCGGTGGAAAAAGTTACTGAATTGTAAGTAAAAGCCAGCACATTATTACTGTTATCAGGTAATATCGGGTTAATAGCAGTTGTTGAGGATTTCCAAAATCCATTATAATCTGTATAAATTCCTGTAACCTGTGCCGTGGAAAAACAATAAAAATGAGCAATAACTAAGAGAAATAATAGTCTTTTGGCTATTGAGGTAAGATTTTTGGCTTTCATTACGGGTTAACTATATCTGTAAAACGTATGTTAATATAAAAAATTGCCTTAGTCGTATAAATTTGTATAAATAATCAGGCTTTTTCTACATATCAATATTCATAATTCTAAATGATTGGTCTTGTAGTGAGCAAAGAAATAGATGCAATTTTTATTTTAGGTGTTATTTTAAAATCCGGTTAACTGCATGCCTGAGCTTTTAAATTTTATTTAAATATTTTAATAACCTGGTAATCTGAACTATTAGATATTTGGAGCTGGTAAATTCCCTTAGGCAAATTATCACATTTTAGATCTTCTTTGCTGCTGCCTTCAGGGTGGGTAATATTTTTAGAAATCAAAATCTGTCCTGCTGAATTGTATAATTTTATTTTATAGATTCCGGCAGGTTGATTATTGAGCTGCAAATGAATAACGTCATCACTTATGGGGTTAGGATAAACTGAAATGTTACCCAGTTGCTTCCCATTAATTACTTTCAACACCTGGCTATAGGTTCCTTTGCCATCAACACTTACGACTTTTATCCTGTAGTAATTTGTGCCGCTAACTACATTTTTATCGGTGCCGAAATAACTTCCTTTTCCGCTATTGAGCGCATTTACAACTACTATTTGATTGAAATGGTTTCCGTCTGTTGATTTTTCTACTTCATATTGGCTGATGCCGCTTTCGTTAGCTACATTCCATTGAACGAGGTTTTCAGCATCTTTTGCAGTTGCACTAACGGATGTAATTGTAACAGGTAAAGCTTTCATTTGCCTGAATACAATTTTAAACCTGTCCGGCGCCGAAGATGCAGCGTTGGAAGTAACAGTAATATTAATGAATGTACTATCGCTAAGACTAACGGGGATTTCGGCATTCATAAATTTATCCAAAAGAAATGCCTGCAATCCTGACGATTCCAGGTTTTCAGGAGCAAAAGCGAGTTGGTAAATGGTTTTATTTAAATTGCCTATGTTATAGAAAATAGTATCATTTGAAGACAGCGGAGATTTGGCTTCTATGGTTAATAACTTACCCGAATTTTTTATACCAAAATTTTCACCGCTGTTTAACATTTTTAAGACATCATTGCCATCAATATTATCCCTGTATGTTTTATCAAATGCCACCACATTTCCATCAGCCATCAGTCCCGAACCGGTGATAAGGCTGGCTCTTAAAAATTGCTTTTGTTCTCCTGTAATTTTCGCGGCGATGCGGGAAGAATGACCGGGCCTTGAAAAAGTGGATTTACAATTTTCAGTAATAGAAATTACACCATTACTGTCACTGTGCGAGTGCACAAAGAAGGCTTGCCCCGATTGAATGATAGAGGATAATACAGTAGTCGGATAAGAACTCGTTCCACCCGGAACCGGCTTCCAGTTATTGACACTGCTTAGCGTCTGGTACCCACCTACTCCATAAGTTCCATACAAATAAGGATCATAGACATAAAATGCGTCATCAATAGTTGTATCTTTTGTTATTAATGAAAAGTCTATGGGTGAAGCATAAGGGTTGCCGATAGATTGAAAAAGATGAGCTTTTACTTTTATGGGTAGCTGATCTCCTAAAAACAGCGTTCCTTTATTTCTTAAAACCGTTGAATTGGCCGGGGCAGAGGTTGTAGTAACGGTGCGGTCGCCTCTTATAAATACCATATAACCTCCTGTATTGGATATAAGGTCATTGGTGGTGGATATGCCTTTCCAGTTATTTAATGAATCAACAAAATATTTCATGGATGGAGCTGCAGAGGTAATATCAAATCCTGCGGCTATTCCTGCCGGGCCGCTTATCATAGTTCCATAATTACCGGGCGTAGCTCCATTTTCCATCCAGCTTTGTTTTATAGTTTGCCCCGAGGTAGGAACGGATAAAAACTGCCATGACTTGGCATGTTGCCCGGAAGCGGTTCCGGTGTTGATGTATTTTTCTGCTATTACTTTTCCGTTAATAGTATTGCCTGCTCCTACAATTCCTACTCGCGCTGTTCCAAAAGAATCTGAAACCAGCGTAATATTATCGCCTGTATTTAATTTGCTGGTGCCATTGCCGAAGGTGAGCGCCCCGGTTATTTTTAAAGTATCAGTAACGGTTGAGGAAACCGATAATCCTGTAACACTGGTATTGCTAATAATTAAATTTTTAACGGTCTTGTTGTCAAACAGACTGCCCGCTATGGTTTGAGCTGCAGCGCCTTTCATTTCTATGGTGCCTTTGCCTGCATCAAGAGTTCCACTATTTGAAAGAGAACCTGCTACCTGCAACGTGCCATTAACGGTTAACGAAGCTCCATTCGCTATAGTTAAGTTATTGACTGATGCAGTATTCCCTGATGAAATAATTGGGCTTTGTACGCCCGAAGATATGGTAACAGAAGTAGAACCTCCTGGAATTCCGGGGCACCAGTTGGCAGCATCGTTCCAATTAGTGTTGATACCTTTCCAGGTATAAGGAGCAATAACGGTTACATTGAAATTAAAAGTGGTTTCGTAAGTATTTGCACTTGCAACACATGTGATTGTATAATTACCTGCAGATGGAGAGATGTTAGCAATAGATTTATCACTATTATAAATAAAAGTTCCGGAAGAAGGTGTGATTGACCATGAGTAATCATAAGCAACCCCGGAAACAGTTCTTACAGGTGTTACCGAGGATGTAATTGCACTTCCGCTGCATACATTTGAATTAGCATTACTGTTGTATTGAGGTAAGCCTCCGAGCTGATTAAATTCTGCAAAACTAAAATCAGCATTGTTAGCTTTGTCACTTGAAACTGCAATTATAGCATTACCAACGTAAAGCCTTTGTGCCCCGTTACTTCCACTGGCCTGTAAGCCGGGAGCAGAAGTATTGATAGATATGGTACATCCAACAGAAAAAGTCAGGTTACTATTATTAGACCAGTAAATTTCCCCGTTCGGGGCATTAATAATTACACTTGTAAATCCTGATAACGTAACGTTAGAGGAAAGTGTAATTGTTCCATTAATGGTAAGAACGCCGGATTGGCCAACAAGGGAGGCCGCGTTGATATTGGCGCCGCTTGCAACTGTATAATCAGCATAAGTGTTTAAACCTAACAAAAGAGAAGTAAAAAATAAAACTAATAATTTATTTAAAAATTTCTCCTGAATGGTAAATACTCTGTTTAAGGAGAAAAAATATACAATTTTTAAAAAAATAGTTTTGAATAAATTCCAATAAAACAGCGCTAAAGTTTTAGGTTGAGATTTAAGCAGTTTTATCTTCTTAATTATTAGCACTATAAGGATTCGGAGTTTCAATTAGATAGATTTATAAGAAAAAAGTTTATTTCTTTTTTAAATTATACAAGCGTTAGATTTTGAAAAACAGCCTGGTTGGCGCCTCCATTTTCATAGAACTCATATTTCAATTGGCTGCTGCCTTTCAAGTTCATTAAAATTCCGGGTTTGTTGGAAAAACCCTGGTCGCTCCAGTTATTGTATAATAATGTACCATCCACAGTTAAACGGCTTCCATCATCAGAACCCAAATCAACTACATATAAACCTTTTTTTGTAGAGTTCATTTTGAAAGCAACAGAGAAGGTTTCCGTATAAACAGTGGTTGTTCCTGAATTGGTGCTCACAGTGAAATTAGCACATTCTCCACCGAAATTTTCATTAAAATTTTCGGTTTCCATAAAGTCACCAATATAAGTATTGAAATTAGTCCCGTCATATATATGGCCAATCCAGGAATCGGTTCCTGCTGTATTTTGTCCGGAAATATTAGAAAACTGAAAAAGAAAGAATATTAAAACAGGAAATTTTAATATAATCTTCCTGTTTCGGGGAAGCGATAGCAAATGTTCCCATGAGAATAAAAATAGTCTATTCATATTGATTTCAAATCCGGTTAGGGTGGATTTTTATGTTAAACGTTATTTTTATTTTTGTAGTATTTATTCTACGCTGGCTTATCGGTAAGAAAATTTTGAAGAAAACTCCCAAAGCCAGAAAAAAAACCTGAAACCATTTACCAGTAGGCTTTTCATAGGAACAATCCAAATTTTAAGAGTAAAAATTGGTTTACCAGGCTCTCTAAAATGTTGATAAAAATCAAAAATTATTTTTTTATGAAACAGCCTAAATTCCCAAAAGTGTTAATGTTTGTATTTGAAAAAAGCGCCTTTTAGTGGCTTTGGCAAATCAAATTTTATAGCAAACCAACAAATAAAGCGATTTTTATTTTATCTCTTTAACAAAAAGTGTTGACAACAAAGTTTAGGAGATAAAAAAAGAAAAGGATTCAAACTATGATTAATTGTTTGATCATTATTTCTTACAAGAGGATACACTTTGGAATCTAAACTGCTATTTTTAAATTTTCCGGGACTACTTTACGTAAGGTTTTGGCGACGGGTATAGTTATTAATATTTCACACCCCTTTCCCGGTGATGAATTAATATGAAATTCTCCCGAAATTATTTCTGTGCGCCTTTTCATATTAGACAACCCAATTCCTTCTTTTACGTGGTTCATATTAAACCCTATTCCATTGTCTGCTATTCGCATTTGAAGTTTATCATTTTTAATAAAAACCTCTACTTCTATAGAAGTACATTTTGCATGCGTAATAATATTTCTTAATTGCTCCTGTAAAATCCGGTAAAGCGATAATTGAATTTCCTGGGTAACGGGATATTTTTTTGCACAACTGTCGAAATTCATATAAATATTATATATGTTCGTTACATTGAAAGTTTTAAACAAACTTTTAAAAGATTCTTCCAGTTTCGTATTGTCAAAAAAAGCAGGAGCCAACCGGTGCGATAAATTCCTGATTTCCTCAATAGCCATCATAATTCCTTCAGAAGACTGGTTATACAAATCGATAACAGGCCCGGTTAAAGAAGGCTTCATCCTGGAAAGGTTCATTTTTGTTGCAGCAAGAATCTGGCAAACATTATCATGTAATTCGCCACCAATTTCATATCTCTCGTTCTCCTGCGTTTTTATAATGGCTTTGGTCATTTTATTTTCGACCTGGTTTCGTTCAGTAACATCAATTGCAATCGTTAATATGCAATCTTTACCATCAATTATTACAGGCGCTCTATAAATTTCAACGTCTATTTTTTCGCCTGATTTCTTAAAGTGGTTCAGGTTTAGTTTGTAAATTTTATTTTTGTTTGAATTGATAACATCTTCTTTCATCATCAGGATATCATCTTTCATTTTTGAATTATCCTCGTTCCCTGTTATCTCCAATATGGTTTTATTCAAAAACTCTTCTTCACTAAACCCGTATTGATCAATAGCCGCTTTGTTTATCAGTATGAACTTTAAGGTTTTTGGGTCAAAAGCGCCCATAGCAATTGGAGCGACATCAAAAAAACTTCGAAACTTTAATTCAGAAGAAATTAATGATTCTTCAAGCTGCTTCTTTTCTGTTACATCATTAAAAAAACCCATCGAACCTATAAATTCGCCGTCTTTGTATTCTAAAACAATATTACCTTCAAGGTATATTTTTTTTCCACTTTTACTCTTAAAGACTCTTTGCACATTAGTGACTATTTCTTCATCTTTTTTTAATAAGTCATCAAAATCAAATGATCCTTCCGCCAGTAAGTCTGAAAAATATAGTTTAGAAAGGTCCTCCTCATTATATTCCAGCTTTTTCTTAAAAGAGTCGTTGGCAAATACAAACTTCCCTTTAGCATCGCACCTTTCAATTATTTCATTCGTTTGTTCACTTAATGTCCTGTATTTGTACTCGCTTTCCTTCAGTTCCAAACGGGTCTTCTTGTTGATTTTTACAATTTTTACCAGGTTAATTCCTAAAAAAATTAACAGGATTATTAATGCAATACTTATCCCGAAATTAATTTTATTAGTTGTATTTATGGTTCCCTCTAAAAATTCTATTTCATTTTTATCCCTGTTGGTTATAGTTTTTAAAAGAGATTTATTGGTAAATTGAAATTCATGGTATAGGGGTAACAAACTTTTTTCATAATTTTTATTTGCATCTCCATATTTTGCCTGTTTAAGTAATTCAAAAAAAGTAGTAAGCCCTTCCTGTTTTTCTTTTGAAACAGTTTTTAACCTCCTAAAAATCTCTTTCTCCTTTTTAGTAGAAATAAACTTATCGGAAACAGACAGGTTGCTATCGTTTTTTTCGACTTCCGAGTTTATAATACGTACTATTTCCTCATTTTTACTTTCCCCCGGATTAGATAATAATTTTAATACAGAAATCTGTTCATTGATAACGCCGTTTTCTAAATTGGTAAAATTTGATTGGCGGAATGTAGATTTAGAAACCAATTCCACTAAGCTATTGCTCACTTGTCGAACATGCCAAAACTGAATATTTTTGATGACAACTAATAAAATAAATATGGCAACATACACTAACAGAATCATCCAAAGCGGCGAGGAACTTCGTAAATCTTTTTTCATAGAAGGCTACTTAATTGGATAAAAAATTCATACAAAGTTATAATTGAATGTTCTTTTAATACGTATGCAATTTAAATACATTGTAATTACCCTAACAGAAAATTTAACGTTAAACTCAACAGAAAAGTATAAAATATACTGGCATTTTTTCTAAAGTAACCGCCTTTCCGGCGGGTGTCATCGCCCGACATTCCGTTAACTTTGTTCGCTTAATAATAAATAAAAAGGACTTTCTATTTTGATATTTTGGATTTTATTTCATTCCAGAAACCTTTTAAAAAATAGCCAGCCTCCCCGGAAATACACAATAGAAGAAAGTTCAAATAAAATATAAGGATTGCCGGCAGCAGCCATTGGTATCCAAAAAAGATCAGGATTATTCACGAAAAGATCAGGATCGGGATAGAGATAATAGAGCAAACCCAAAATCGTTTTTTGAAGTCGTGTATCATCATTATATGATGGTCATGCCCTGCCATTCCCATAGATGGATTGGCTTCATGATCCATAGAAGCTTGATTCATGGTCCATTTTACTTTCAGGAGTTCTTTTGCTTTCTGAATGCTGCTGATGAATTTCCATAAGGAGAGTTTAAAAAATTCGTTGATAAATAATTAAAAACTACTAAGACTCATGCGCTATTTTTTCAATCAACTCCCCAACTTTTTTTCGGGTTCGCCAATAAACATCCTCCATAAACCGATGAGAAAATTCTCCATTACGTCCAATACTCAAAAGATTTTCCACATTAGTTGATAGTTCAAAATCTTTTCGCTCCTTTTCATATTCGGTCAGAAAAACAGGATAAGAAATGGTTGTACGTAAAACAGTACTACCTAAAAATTTATTTTTTACGCCGGGAATTACTGACTCAAGATGGTCTAGACATAGCTGCGTCAATGTTTTTTCGTCCATGGTCCAATACTCGTCATCTTTTTGGCATCCAATATCAACAGTAATAATGGATTTCCCCTCCGGTGCCAGCCAGGGCATTGATCGGGTTACTTCAGTGATTCGAAAAAAAGGAAATTTATTTTCCGGAAACCAAAGAACGGTATCAGGTAATAGCTTGCGACCTTCTAACCGCAAATTCACAAACAGCATTGGTCGAAATTGAAAACGCTTAACACCCTGCAAAGCAGAAGTACCTTTCACCATTTTTGCGAGAATATTTACGGGTGCGGTGCTAATAACCGCTGCCACTTCTTGTATTTCGCCTTTTACCTTTACGGCAACCACTTTTTCGTTTTCCACCAGAATTTCCTCTACCGGCGATTTTAGCTTAATAGAATCCTCTATGCCTTCCGCAAGCTTTGAGCATAAGGTAGCAATGCCACCTTTTGGATAAACATGCCATACAGACGGCATTTCCGGCATCTCTCTATTATAACCACAAGAAACCGCGCGGCCTGTGAGAACGCTGCAAATTTTTAAATAAATAATTTTAAAAATGCTGCCAGGCAAACTTTCACCTACGGCCGAAGAAAGTTTTTCTGCCGGTGCCCCTGACCATGCTTCGATAAGAGGAAGCGCAACTTCGTTAGCGATAGACGATCCAAACTGCCTGTTAAACCATTCAGCCGCTGAAACAGGTGCTTTTTTGTTATTAAATAATTGAATTTTTGTTTTTACAAAATTCAAAGACATCCTGGGAATTTGTATCAGGCCAAATGGATAATTGTAGCTTTTGCCTTTTAACCAGACTGCTTCTCCGTAATGTTTTACCAAGTGACATTCAGCCCCCACCCCAATTGCATTTGCCAGCCGGTTAGTTACGAAATGCGCACCAAAGTCATTGCTAAACCCATCAGCGTCTTTGAAACTAGAGGCGAGTCCTGCTATCTTATCGCCTGCTTCGAAAAGTACAAATGGAACATTATTCTGTCTTAAAAAATTTGCTGCAGTCAATCCAGCAATCCCTGCTCCTATAATGGCAATAGGCTTTTTTGTTTTCATATAATTTTACGTATTTAATGCTTAATAAAATAATTACCAACATGGATAATAATACCATGAAGAAAATAACCTTGAGCATTAAATCATATCTGGAAACTTTGGATAGTTATACGAATGTCTGGAATTGGGGGATGGTAATGCCGGACAAAATATTTGGTGTTTGCGAATGATTTGAAAGTATTTAAAGTATCAATATTATAAAAAGTAGAGGCTAAAGTGGTAAAAAAGATTGTATTTAACCCTGCGAAACCATGAGGCACAAATTTATCAACCAGGGCAAATTTAATAACCTCATCATTGCAACAATTTTCCCTATGGTTTTTTGATTTATGATGTTCATCTGATTCAGTATGACGGTGAGAAGAATTTTCATGATCTGCTATTTCAGTACCGTCGTGATGATGAGAAGTGCTTCCAGGATTTACTTTTTCATTTTGTTCATGATGGCAGGTATTAAACCACATATCTATACCAATTACACAAGCAAGACCTATAAACATATTCAGAGAGAATATGATCAATAGAGAAGCCGCTTTTAATCGTATAAAGACAGTTAGTTTCATAATACTATATAAAGATATATTTAATTGTCAAATGCGATAATAATTTACAAAGATAATTTTTATTTTCCAAAGGTTTTATCAGGTTGAATTATTAAATTGATCCGGATAAATCCGTGGTTGGAATTTTATAAGGGCTTCTTCAAAACTGCTCTCAGGAGGGCATCTTTTCCAAATTTTTGCAAAATAATATCCAGCATCGTAAACAGACAGCGAGATAGTAGACGTAAGTGTAAGCCGATTTACCAACCAATATGGGGCTTTAATATCAACCAACCAGTTATGAATGATTTAAACCCAATTCACCCGACTAACCCGGGTTTCTAAAACTTCGATTTCAAAATTAGTTTTGGCTGCAAGTTTTGCTAACGAATTTTTATTAAATAAATTTCAATAGCGGATGGAAACTCTTTTATTTTATTAGTCAATTCCCCTTCAAAAATTTTCGGTGTACGTTTTCCGCTTCTCACCTTTCACTGGTGTCGGGCTTTTCATTTTCACAAAGGGTATTTACTAAATGGTAGGTTCTTACCTGTAACCACAATTTAAAAATAATCAATGACTGTAAACCTATGACTATTCGTTACTCTTAGTGATAATAACCTTTGAGAGTGCTAATAAAAATCGTAATTATTTGTACGTTTACTGTAAATAATTGTTGGAATCAAGGATTCACAAGATGAAAATATGAACAAGATTAGCCCGTCCTAAAATTCTGTAAATCCCAATCCTGAAACTGAAAAGAATTTATTGGGTGAGGCCAAAGCCGTAGGAAAAATTTTCAGATATTAATTCTGCCCCTATAGCTTCTATTGGAAGCCCTCTTTTCGTAATTGCTTAAAAAGCCCATCCACATTTCTGCAGCAAAGTTTTTAACCTGTGTTTTTAGCAATGCATTGCATTCAGCATAAGAATTGAAAAAGAATAAAGAGGGATCATTGCTGATTAAATGAAACTTAAACCTTATTTTGACGGGCCCTTATTCTGCACAAGGTTTCAACTGTCATCCCCAGGTAAGAAGCAATATATTTTAACGGAATTCTATTAATCAGATCGGGTTTGGTTTCAATAAATTGTTTGTATTTTTTTTCTGCCGAGGGAATGCGGCCTAAGTAAGCGCGTTCCTCAGCACTCCGGTAATTGTATTCCCACAAGCGGCGCGCTACCACATTTGTTTCAGGGTATTTATCAAATACTTCTTCTGTAACTGCAATGGGTATAGCTATCAATTCGCAATCTTCCAGTGCCTGCAGGTATTCTTCGCAAGGCCTGTTGGTGCCCAATGTCCGAATCGAACCTACAATTTCATTTTCATCTTCTATCCAGGTGGTTATTTCCCTGCCTCCTTCTTTAATATATCCATGAATTACTCCTTTTAATATGAAATAAAAATGGTCTGCAATAGCGCCAGGCTTTAAAAGCAACTTTTTTTTCTCGAGAGAAACCGGAAATGTGCTTTTGTCAAATGTCTCTATGGCTCCTTTGGAAATAGGGGCAACTGAATTTAAAAAAGGGACTACGGGTGAATGTCCGTCGGTAGTATTCCATTTTGTCATTAGTTTGATAAATTAGTTTTGGAAAAAGGAATTCATTGCAATATAATAAACTGTGTTAAATAATTTTCCCATGTGGATAAAAACCAATATAAACCCAATGCTTTTGTTGGTTATCCCAATCCCGGGCTCGCTTTACATCCGACATTTCTAAAACCTACTTCAACCTGTAAACTCTTTTAGGACATCTCTGCCTTTCTAAATTTAATTGTTGAATGCAAAGAATTTGTTTTTCTTTGCCCCTCATTTCGTAAATATGAGGCCGGATTATCCCTCCAAAATCTTTAACGACAAATCAAACAGCTATTGTTGTTTGATGCAAGCCCTTGCTGCTGATCCTTGCTGCTCTCTTTAATATTTTTTCTTCCTTAAACTATTTTGTTGAACGTGATTTTTGATGCAATCAATTGCAGGATTGTAATGGATTCTTTTAATTTCTCTATTCAATAAAACTTCGGAAGAAGCTTCTTTATCTTTTTCAACATTTTCAAAAGATTTTTCTTATGGATTCCCTATTTACAAAAGAAGCCTCTTTCAAACAGGAGGCGCAACAATATTTTAATGAACTGATCAAAAATCCTGAAAACTATTATTACCAGCTTTTGCCGGAAGATCTGATAATGCAGGCAGTCGAAAAGGGTGAAGGTTTTTTAAGCAGCACCGGCGCCCTTGTTATTAACACCGGCGAATTTACCGGGAGAAGCCCTAAAGACCGGTTTATCGTTAAAGATGATATAACCGCTTCTTCCATCGACTGGAATGAATTGAACCAGCCTATAGAAGAAAAATATTTCAGGCAGCTTTTTGAAAAAATGATGGCCTACATAGAAGGAAAAAAATTATGGATAAGAGATTGCCAGGTTTGCGCCAAAGAAGCATATCGCCTTAATATAAGGGTGGTAAATGAAAATCCCTGCTGCAATCTTTTTGCCTACAATATGTTTTTGCGCCCGGGCGAAGAAGAGCATAGCGCTCTAAAGCCCGAATGGCACCTGATGCAGCTTCCTCATTTTTTTGCCGATCCGCAAACGGATGGCGTCCGCGGCAGGAATTTCGTGATCATCCATTTTACCGAAAAAATAATTCTCATCGGGGGCACGCAATACACCGGCGAAATAAAGAAAGCAGTTTTCAGCATCTTGAATTTTATTCTTCCGAAAGAAAGAAAGGTTTTAAGTATGCATTGTGCTGCCAATGCCGGAAAAAAGGAGGATACGGCCCTTTTTTTGGCCTGAGCGGCACGGGTAAAACCACACTTGAGCGCCGACCCGGAAAGAAAGCTTATCGGCGATGATGAGCACGGATGGGATGAGGATTCGGTATTTAATATCGAAGGCGGATGCTATGCCAAAACCATTAACCTCGATGCGGCTAAAGAGCCCGGCATTTATAAAGCCATCAGGTTTGGCGCTTTGGCAGAGAATGTTTGTTTTTTTGGAAACAGCAATGTGATAGATTTTAGCAGCAAAAAAATAACAGAGAATACCAGGGTAAGCTATCCACTGGATTATATCGATAATGCCATACAACCTTCTGTGGCAAAATCCCTGCTAATATATTTTTCCTTACTGCCGATGCCTTTGGGATTTTGCCTCCCGTAAGCCGGCTTACTCCTGCACAGGCGATGTACTATTTTATCAGCGGCTACACGGCCAAAGTAGCCGGTACAGAAGAAGGCGTTATTGAACCTAAACCCACTTTCAGCGCCTGCTTTGGAGCGCCTTTCTTACCACTCCATCCCGTACTATATGCCCAAATGCTGGGTGAAAAAATAAAAACGAACCATGTAAAAGTATGGCTGGTCAATACCGGCTGGATGGCGGGGAATATGGAACGGGAAAAAGGATTCCGCTGGAATATACAAGAGCGATCATTTCAGCAGCACTTAATGGTAAACTGGAAACAGTGGACTATCGACCCGCAGCCGGTATTTGGATTAATGATGCCTTCATCATTGCCCGGGAGTACCCTCCCATTTATTAAAGCCCGAAAGCACCTGGAAAAATAAAGAAGCTATATGCAGAGGCTGCCAATAAATTAGCCGGATTTTTTATCGCCAATTTTAAAAAATACAGCAGTTTGGTAAGTAAAGAAATTATATCGGCAGGGCCGGTTATTACTATTAATTAATTAAAATGTATGGTAAACAGAAATGTATTAACACTCGATGAATTTACCCTCCGCGAAATGCGCGCATTTCCCAGGGCTACCGGAGAACTGGCAGGCCTTTTAAGGGATATAGGCCTTGCTGCCAAGCGCATTAATGTAGAAGTAAATAAAGCAGGGCTGGTGGATATTCTGGGAAACACAGGTGATGTAAATATACAGGGAGAAGAAGTAAAGAAAATGGACCAATATGCCAATGATCAGCTTACCGGCGTTTTAGAGCATGGCATCAGTTGCGCCGGAATTGCCAGTGAAGAACTGGATGAAATGGTGGCTTTTGACAACCCTGTGAGCAGGAATTCAAAATACATCTGCATGTTCGATCCGCTTGATGGCAGTTCCAATATAGATGTAAATGTATCTATCGGTACTATTTTTAGTGTTTACCGCCGTATTACAGAAACTGGCTCCCTGGTAAAATTGCAGGATTTTCTGCAGCCCGGCCTCAGGCAGGTGGCTGCAGGCTATATTATTTATGGTTCTTCTACCATATTGGTGTATGCTACCAAAAGAGGCGTAAATGGGTTTACGCTTGACCCATCCATCGGCGAATTTTGTTTAAGCCATCCGGGCATCCGTTGCCCTGAAAGCGGTAACATCTATTCAGTAAATCATGGTAATTTTTTTCAGTTTGAAGAAGGCGTTCAGCAATATATAACCCAATGCCAGGGAAAAAGCAAAAATAACGGTGGCCCTTATACGCAAAGATATATTGGCAGTATGGTGGCTGATGTACATCGCAATTTAATTAAAGGAGGCATTTTTATGTATCCGGCTACATTAAAAAAACCAAAAGGAAAATTACGGCTTTTATACGAATGCAATCCCTTGGCTTATATCGTTGAGGTGGCGGGAGGCAGGGCTACGGATGGCCGTCAAAGGATCCTTGAAAAAGTACCCGCTGAATTGCATGAGCGTTCTCCGTTATTTATAGGCAGCAGGTTAATGATGGAGGAGTTTGAAAGTTGCCACAGGCAGGCTCTTGTGTAAAATAGGCTTTATAGTAAAAAAGCGGTGCACTTAATTATACATTTATTATTTTCTCAGCCACTTTCCGGCAAACCTCAATTGCTAAAATGACATCCATTTCGTTTTGCGAAATTTCAAACAAGCTTTGATGCAATCGTGTCCCGGTCGCCTCCTGCCAGTTTTAACCGTAGATAGCAGGCACATAACTTCTATATTCATCACGGCATATTTGCAGGTCATTCACTCCTATAGGATCCCAATCAGTCCAAAGAATGGTATCAATAGCCCTGAAGATTTTATTTTCCATATTCATAACATGGTATTTAAAAGTTTATAAATAAAGGCCACCCGCGGGTGGCCTTAGGGCACAGAAGTGTTGTCAGTTTACTGAACGGTAAGCTCTCCTGTG
>CAVUJE010000046.1:0-41065 GCA_963741705.1 uncultured Chitinophagaceae bacterium
AGTATTTCCAGATTGATCGTTAATTGTTCCCCTTTCGATCACAAAGCGATCTTTCCGAATTACTATTCCTGCTCCAGACCAATTTGATCCGAGGCTGGTTGCAGAGGTAATCGAATTGCTGCCAGATGTGGAAGCGATAGTAAGGTACCCCGTATTCGGTCCTGTACTATTTGGATATCTTCCCATAGCTGTATTAACTCCATTTACAGAGACCATATTTGTATATGGCAATGTTGAAACAGCATCGCTACTTTCCCAAATATTTCCTCCCAGATTATTCCAAGAAGTAATATTCGTAAATCCAGTAATTATGGGTTTAGCACCAGCCCCATAGGCTCCATAGGTTATAGGATTTCCCGAGCTTCCTGAATTATTTACTACGATCCCTCCATAAAAAGTATCCCCCCTTTTAAACAAAACATTATCGCCTGGCCGGAGATTGTTGAAGCTGTTTAATTTATCAATAGATCGCCAGGGAGAAGAGGCATCCGTTCCCGAGTTATTATCACTACCTGAAGAACTGGATAAATAATAAGTGGTTGCGAAACTGTTGAATGAAAAAAATGTCAAACAGAAAATTAAGAAAATAGAGAAAAGATTTTTCATTAATGGAAGTTTTTGTAGATTATTGATTTATGGTTATATGTCTGTATTGTTTATTATGTTATTTGCATAAAAAAATAATGAATGGTTTAAATACGATTGATAGAAACCATTAAATACAATTAATTAAAAGGGGTTATCGAGTTTTGAATTAGGATTTGGATTATTTGGCACCTTTTTTGAAAGAAGGATTTTTTATTGAATTTTTTAATTTTATTTTAGCAGTAATTGGGCAATATTTATGCCAATATGGGTATTTTTTACCCTAATTCTGAAAAATACTCAACTATAAAAATATCAAATACCAATTACACGACTAATCAGGCAACAATGAATATTTTATTATATTAATATATGTATATTAAATAAAAATAAAATATCAACAAAAATCTGTTCAGCACCGAAATCGCTTCCTTTTATAAGTTTTCTAATACTTACTCGCTTAAATTAACGGCAGGATTTAGAGATTTTGATTAAAAAGTTCTCCATATCTCACAGGTTAACCTAACGCTTTATCCTTAATTTTGATTTATTAAAATCTTAAAAACATAAAAAAATGTTAAACTCATTAAATAAGAAGCTTTCATAAAAGATTATTGTTGTCACAGTAAAGCAAGTTATATTTACGATTTTTGATTTGTAATTCAATTTCTTCATTATGTATTTAAGAGAATTTAATTTAAAGACTATGCCATTGAATATTTCCCTCTCCGACTCCCTTGAAAAAATTCCCGTTGAAATTTTTGAAACACCTAAAGAAGGTTCCCAATTTGTGGCCGAACAGATTTCAATATTAATAAAAGAAAAAAATGCGCAGGGGAAAAAAGCAGTAATTGGCCTTGCCACGGGATCTACACCAAAATCCTTATATGCGGAACTTGTCAGAATGCATAATGAAGAGGGCTTAAGTTTTAAAAATGTAATCACATTTAATTTAGACCAATATTACCCGATGGAAGCCGATGCGCTCAATAGCTACCATTATTTTATGCGCAAATATTTATTTGAACAAACAGATATTGATCCTAAGAATTATTTTCTTCCAAATGGAATGATACCAAAAGATAAAATCAAGGAGCATTGTGCGGATTATGAAAGAAAAATTGAAGAAGCCGGAGGAATTGATTTACAGATCTTAGGAATTGGCGTAAATGGCCATATAGGTTTTAATGAGCCTGGCTCTCCCATGTATTCCAAAACCCGTTTAATCTCATTGGACAATTCTACAAGAATGGCCAATTCCCAGGAATTCGGTAACATTTCAGAAGTACCAAGAATGGCTATCACCATGGGAATTAGTACTATAATGAAGTCACGCAAAATTATTCTGATGGCCTGGGGAAAAACAAAAGCCCCGGTGATTCAAAAAGCAGTAGAAGGAAAACCAACTGAAGAAATTCCTGCGTCTCTTTTACAACATCATGATGATTGCTCTTTTGTTTTGGATGAATTCGCGGCCTCCGAGTTAACAAGATTCAAATCACCCTGGCTGACAGGCGAATGTGAATGGACACCAAAAATGATCAAAAAGGCGGTGATCAATATGGCCATGCAATTGAAAAAACCAGTGTTAAGCCTTACCGATCATGATTACAACGAATCAGGCCTTAGCGATTTATTAGTAGAAAAAGGAAATGCGTACGACATTAACCTGGAAGTTTACTATATGCTTCGGGATTCTATAACAGGTTGGCCCGGGGGTAAACCCAATTCTGTAATTCCCAACCATCCTGAAAGAAGTGAACCTTATCCCAAAAAAGTGATCATATTTTCCCCTCATCCTGATGATGATATAATTAGTATGGGTGGAACTTTTATGCGCCTTCATGACCAGGGCCACGACGTGAATGTTGCTTATCAAACAAGTGGCAACATTGCGGTTACTGACGAGTTTGTAACCCGGTTCCTTGATTTTGCGGTTGGTTTTGAAAAAATATTTCACATTGACGATACGATAAGTAAGAAGGTATTGGAAAGTTCATCTAAATTTCTAAAAGATAAAAAATCTACCGAGCAGGATAGTCCTGAGATAAGAGAAATAAAAGGTTTGATAAGACGCTGCGAAGCAAGAGCTACCTGTAAATATGTTGGCCTCACAGATGACCAGATACATTTCATGAATCTGCCGTTTTATGAAACAGGAACCATAGAAAAAAAGCCTATGGGTAAAGAAGATGTAGATATTACGGTAAAGCTTATGCGAAAAATAAAACCACAACAAATCTTTTGTGCCGGCGACCTTGCTGATCCGCATGGAACTCATAAAGTTTGCCTGGATATTATCTTAGCTGCTCTTGATGTAATAAAAAATGAACCGGATAATGAATGGTTAAATGATTGCTATGTTTGGCTTTATAAAGGTGCCTGGGAAGAATGGGATATCAGTGAAATAGAAATGGCGGTGCCTATGAGCCCTGAACAGGTAAGAAAAAAGCGCTATGGAATCTTTATTCATCAGTCGCAAAAAGATTCAGTGCCTTTCCAGGGAAGTGATGAACGCGAGTTCTGGCAAAGAGCTGAAGAAAGAAATGCAAATACCGCTAATTTATTCGCTCATCTTGGATTGACTAAGTATGCTGCCATCGAGGCTTTTGTAAGATTAAAATCTGCCTTAAAAGATAATAACTTATAGTAAACTAACTTTAAAGCAGGTTTTTATTTTACCACATTATCTTTAGCCAATTTGCTGTGTCTCCGGCTGTAAAGAAAATAAATAACCAGCCCTATAACGAGCCAGATCAGGAACCGCAGCCAGTTGGTGAAGCCTAATTCTGTCATCAGATAAAAACAACTTGCCAGTCCCAAAACCGGGATCAGAGATAGTTTTTTTACAAAAGAAGCAATAGTTATTCCTGTAGAAAGAATAACGAACAAAAAGAAAGGTAGTTTATCTTTAAAAACTTCCCATCCGGCAGTAAAATCAAAAAGGCCCAGGAAATTTTTCCAGAAAAAAATGACGCCTGTTATAAATAATACCGGAACAATAAATTGAGAATTGATATAAGGAATTTTAAATTTTGGCGCGGCCTCTCCTTCTTCTCTTTTTGGTAATAAAAGTACTCCGCCACAAACAAGCACAAAGGCAAATAGAGTACCGATGCTGGTTAAATCTGTAACTTCTGTTAAGTTCAAAAACAACGCAGGAATCGCCACAAAAAGACCTGTGACAATTGTGGCAAACGAAGGCGTTTTATATTTTGGATGAATGCGACTAAATGCTTTTGGCAACAATCCGTCGCGGCTCATGCTCATCCATATCCTGGGTTGCCCCATTTGAAAAACCAATAACACACTTGCCGTAGCTATTACCGCGCTGAATGATATAATATAACTTATCTGGTTAAGCCCGATTCTTTTAAATACAAAAGCCAGCGGATCTCCTACCTGCAACTCTTTATAAGAAACCATCCCGGTCAATACCAAAGCGATGGCGATATAAAGCAGCGTACAAATAATAAGAGAATAAATCATTCCTTTTGGCAAATCTCTTTGCGGATTTTCGCATTCCTCTGCGGTGGTCGAAATGGCATCAAATCCGATATAAGCAAAGAAAACTGCTGACACGCCTTTCATCATTCCCCCAAATCCATTTGGCAAAAAAGGGCTCCAATTGGCAGGCGCTACATAAAAACAACCAATTGCTATAACGGCAATAAGAATGATGATTTTAAACCCAACCATCATATTCGTTGCTCTGCGGGTTTCTTTTATGCCTGTATAAACTAACCATGTGATAAAAAATACAATTGCCAGGGCGGGTATATCGGCTATCAATTTAAAATTTCCCAAATGAGGCGCATTTGTCCACGCTAAATATCCATCACGAACATTTGATGGAAGGCTTTCCAGAGTTCCGCCCTTTGCCATAGCTGCTGTAGCTTCTTTGAAACCTCTTGAAGCGCTTAAATAATCAGTGGTTAAAAAGTGGGGAATATGTATGTGCAAACCTTCCATCAGATTTACAAAATACTCGCTCCATGAAATGGCGACCGCAATATTTCCTATCGCATATTCCATTAACAAATCCCATCCTATTATCCAGGCTATCAATTCGCCAAAAGAAGCATACGCATACGTATAGGCGCTACCGCTTACCGGTATACGCGAAGCAAATTCTGCATAACACAAAGCAGAAAATCCACAACAAATAGCCGTGAGCACAAATAAGATGGAAACTCCGGGGCCTCCCTGGAAAGAAGCATTGCCGATGGTAGAAAATATGCCCGCACCTACAACGGCAGCAATACCCATGGCAGTAAGATCCTTAACCCTCAACACTTTTTTCAAACCTGATGCGGAATGTGTGGCATCCGAAAGGCCTGATTGCGCATCTGCTAAAATAGAAGAAATGCTTTTTTTACGAAAAAGAGGATGAGGCATATTTGGTAAACTTTTTAAATATAGATATAATATTTTTTAAACATATTTTAAAAGGTTGGTAAGATAACGAGACTAAATGAAAAATCGAATGTAACCTGGAAATATTTTTAAAGATCAATGGGTATATTTTAGAATGAAAATCCTGCTTATTTATTTGTTTACTGTCTATAATAATTATCTTTCATAGTTCAAACACTTGATCTATATTAATGATATTTCTTGATATAAGTTATTGGCAAGCGCAATGTGTGGCGCTAACTTTGTTGTAAATAATATATCAATGGAAAAGTTTAGAAACATGGAAGAAATATTATCGCCTTCATCACCTCACATGGTGGGCGATGGATTTAAAGTGGTTAATTATTTACCAAATGGAAGGAGCTTTGGAAAAAGAATGAATCCGTTTTTCCTGATGGACTTTAATCCCGAATTTAATTTTACTCCAACAGTTGCTCCACGTGGTGTTGGCGTTCATCCTCATCGCGGTTTTGAAACGATAACTATTGCTTACAAAGGAAGTGTAGCTCATAATGATAGCGCCGGAAACAGCGGAGTAATAAACCCAGGCGATGTACAATGGATGACAGCAGGTTCAGGAATTTTGCATAAAGAATACCATGAAAAAGAATTTGCCAAAAAAGGAGGCCCTTTCGAAATGGCACAAATTTGGGTAAATCTTCCCAAAAAATATAAAATGTCTGCTCCAAAATACCAGGGGATTTTGCATGCACAAAAAGGTAAGTACGAATTAGAAAACGGAAAAGGAAATGTGTTTGTAATAGCAGGAGAATACAAAGGCATAAAAGGCGCAGCAACCACTTTTTCCCCGGTAGAAATGTATGACATCAGGCTGGAAGAAAGAGGCGATTTAGAATTGAATTTACCAGAGAATTTTAATACAGGATTATTGGTTGTGGAAGGTGAAGCGACAATAAATGAAAATGAAACTGCCCGCCAACATCAATATATCCAATTTAAAAATGAAAATGGCACTATTAAAATAAAAGCAACTAAAAAAAGTGTGTTGCTACTATTAAGTGGCGAACCCATCAACGAACCCATAGCAGCGTATGGCCCTTTCGTTATGAATACAACGGAGGAGATTCAGCAGGCGATTGAAGATTTTAATAGCGGTAAATTTGGAATGCTTGACAATTAATTTTTTTATAAACCTTAAACAAAAGATAACATGGCAACAAAAACAAAATGGATCATTGATCCCGCACACAGTGAAATTTCTTTTAAAGTAAAACACCTTATGATGATAAACGTAAAAGGTACTTTTACAGAATACAATGCAAGTATTTACACAACTGACGATGATTTTGCCAGCGCAGAAGTTGATTTTTGGATGAATCCTGATTCATTAAAAACCAATGACGAAAAAAGAGATCAGCATTTAAGAAGCTCTGATTTTTTTGATGTGGAACATCATAAAGAAATAACCTTCCAGTCTGATACTATTGAGAAAAAGGAGGATGACGAGTATGAACTGTGGGGCAATTTGACTATTAAGGGCATTACAAAAAAAATCAAGCTCAACGTTGAATACAGCGGAATTCAAAAAGATCCGTGGGGAAATGAAGTTGCGGGAGTAAGTATTACCGGAAAAATAAACAGGAAAGACTTTGAGTTAAACTGGAACGCAGCCCTGGAAAGCGGCGGAGTGTTGGTAGCTGATTTGGTAAATATTAGTTGTGAACTGGAATTGAAAAAAGAAGTAGCACAAACTGCCTGATTGAAGATTTAAGCTTTTAAGGGGCAAAGACTTTTTAATATTTTAAGCTTTGGTAAGG
This sequence comes from uncultured Chitinophagaceae bacterium, assembly GCA_963741705.1. GTDB lineage: Bacteria > Bacteroidota > Bacteroidia > Chitinophagales > Chitinophagaceae > Ginsengibacter. The sequence goes on from CAVUJE010000046.1 coordinate 6,780, forward strand.
ATTAATTTCCGGTTCCAAGGCTTTTTTATTTTTAGATAAAATATATTTTAAAATTGATTTGGAAAATGTCTTTTAAATTAATAATTCTAAATGTGTATTTTTGGCGCATTCTTAAAAGAAAAACTAATTCAAAAGGTAATTTTTTAAATCTTGAAAAGTAAAGTAACAAAAATCGGGGTGCTAACATCTGGCGGCGATGCCCCTGGCATGAATGCAGCCATCAGGGCTGTAGTTCGTACCGGCATTTATCACAAAATGGAAGTATATGGTATTATGCGCGGTTATATGGGAATGATAGATAATGACATTTTCAAAATGGAAAGTAAAAGCGTTGCTAATATTATTCAACGCGGTGGAACCATTTTAAAAACTGCCCGGTGCAAAGAATTTTTCTTAGCTGAAGGTAGAAAAAAAGCTTACGAAAATCTTAAAGAGCATGGGATCAATGGCCTTGTTGTAATTGGTGGCGATGGTTCTTTTCGCGGGGCACAGATTTTTAGTCACGAATTTGATATTCCCTGTATCGGACTTCCGGGTACAATTGATAAAGATATTGCGGGTACAGATTTTACTATTGGCTTCGACACTGCTGTAAATACGGCTGTTCAGGCAATTGACAAAGTAAGAGATACTGCTGATGCCCACGACAGGCTTTTTATAATAGAAGTAATGGGCCGAGATTCAGGCTACATAGCACTTCACAGCGGAGTTGCAACCGGCGCTGAAAACATTCTCATTCCTGAACAAAAAACAGATGTAGAAGGAGTAGTAACGGCTCTTAAAGAAAAACACGGACGAAAAAAACTGGTAAATATTATTGTAGTTGCTGAAGGAGAATCTTTCGGCGCCGTTGAACTTGCCAAAGTAATTACAGAAAGAATTCCGGAACAGGAAGTGAGAGTAACAATTCTTGGCCATATACAGCGCGGAGGTTCACCAACCTGTTTCGACAGGCTAATTGCAAGCCGTATGGGATATGCTGCCGTAGAATGTCTTATGAGAAAAAGATTTAATGTTTTTGTAGGTATCGTAAATAATAAAATGCATTATATTCCGCTCGACCAGGCTGTAAAACAAAAACAAAAAATAAGCGAAGACTGGATGAAAATTGTAAAAATATTATCGAGTTAAATTGATGAATGGTGAAATGGAGAATGGTGAAATTTTTTTTCTAAACCATTCTAAACTTTAAAATCTAAACCATTCAAAATTTAAGAATTTATAATATATCCATATAAATTAAAAGACCAAATGTCAAAAAATATCAAGTAAATACCTTCATCAGCAAATGGATAAAAAAGCAGGATTCGATCATTCTATAAAGCGCACCAAAGATAGTAGCAACTGTAGGCCCTGCTTGTGATAATTATGAAGCAATGGTCGAACTGGTAAAAGCAGGTGTAAATGTTTTCCGTCTCAATTTTTCTCATGGCAATCATGAAGATAAATCCAAGATCATAGGAATTATCAGAAAAATTAATGACAGCCTTCCATTTAATGTTGCGATTCTTGCCGATTTACAAGGACCCAAATTAAGAGTAGGGGAAATTGAAAATAATGCCCTCGAAGTTCAGCCCGGCGATAAATTGACTTTTACCAATACCAAATGCATCGGCACAAAAGAGAAGATTTATGTAAGTTATCCTGACCTGCATAAAGATGTGATACCAGGAAATACGATCATGATAGATGACGGCAAACTTGAAGTAGTTGTTACTAATATTTTGCCAAATAATAATGTAGAAGTTACAGTAGTAATTGGTGGAATTCTTTCTTCCAAAAAAGGCCTTAATCTTCCCGATACAAAAATATCCTTGCCAGCACTTACTGAAAAAGATCTTAATGACCTGGAGTTTATTATTAAACAAAATGTTGACTGGATCGCCCTTTCATTTGTTCGCCAGGTAAAAGATATTACGGAGCTTAAAGATATTTTAAAGAAGAGAAACAGCACTTCAAAAGTTATTGCCAAGATTGAAAAGCCGGAAGCCGTAATCAATATCCGTGATATCATTATTGAAAGTGATGGAATAATGATTGCCCGCGGCGACCTGGGCGTGGAACTTCCGATTGAAAAGGTTCCGCTGATTCAAAAAGAAATCATCCGAAAATGTATGCATCGTGCCAAACCTGTAATTGTTGCTACTCAAATGATGGAAAGCATGATGGACAGGATAAAACCAAACCGTAGCGAAATCACCGATGTAGCCAACGCCGTATTGGAAGGTGCTGATGCTTTAATGCTTAGTGGCGAGACCGCTACCGGAAATCATCCTACTTTGGTAATTGAAACGATGAGTAAAATCATCCAGGAAATAGAAAAAACCGCTTATGATTATAACCGGGAAGATATTCTTGCTCCTCAACCGCATTCTCCTTCTCTCCTGAGCGATGCCATTTGTTACAGCGCCTGCAAACTCGCCCAGGACGTATCGGCAGAAGCGCTTATCGGAATGACACAAAGCGGATATACAGCTTTTATGCTCAGCAGCTATCGCCCTAAATCTCTTCTTTATATTTTTAGTAAAGTTCCCAGCCTTATTAACCAGCTTAGCTTAAGTTGGGGAGTCCGGGCTATTTTTTACGATGAAGAAGAAAGCCTTGATGATATTTTCAGCGATCAGCTAAACATCTTAAAAGAAAGAGGCTTTTTAAAAGCAGGCGACATTGTGGTGAACACAGGTAGTACGCCTGTTTCTTTGCATCTTCCTACCAATGTTTTAAAGATCACAAAAGTTACTGAATAAAAAAATGACATCCCTCTTTTATAAAGGGAATAGAATCTTGAAATTTAGTTTAGTTTCTTTATTGCCAGCAAGCTACAATTATAGCTGCCACAATATTTCCTAAAACATTATACAAGCCATTTATAAGGTGCAAGCCAAGCGGCCGTTTTTCATAAATGTATGAAATATGGACCGCAGTAGCCGCAAAGCAAATGCCTGTAAGCAACCCTAATTTCAATCCAACTTTCCAACCTCCAATATCTAATCGATGGACAATTAATGAGAGGCCGAACGCGCAAACAAGCATTAAAATGAAAGAAATGACCATAATACCCACGGCTCCTTTTTTTGCATTTTCCTGGCTCATTAAGAGGCTATTATATGATTGCCATTTTTTACCGAACAAAGCGGTGTACCATAAAGCACCCAGGAAAAAATAGGCTAAACCTGCCGCCAATACGGCAAGCCAGTTAATCTGTTGCAATACATCTGTGTTCATAATTTTAATTTTTGGTAAACGATTCAGAAAATTACACTTTTTACTGATTATAATAAATTTTAATTTATCACAGTAAAAGAACAAATAATGCAGATTATTATTTCATGGCTGGGAACGCTTATTGATTCTTTATAGCTTTAAAAAAGAAGTTTCTCCTATTTATCATTAAATTTATTTCCGAAAAAATTTTTAAATAAAAAAAATGAAAATTAAATTATTGCTTTTGCTTTGCATCCCAGCTCTGTTTGCACGGAGCCAAAACAATACCGGGAACACATTTGTAAAAGACCATTACAATAAAATTGATACCACCATCACCATGCGCGATGGAATCAAATTATATACAATTATTTATGTTCCAAAAGACCAGTCCAAAACATATCCATTCCTGGTAGAAAGGACTCCTTATTCAGTTTCGCCTTATGGAGAAAATAATTATGCAAAAAGAATCGGACCGAATGAAGCATTGATGCATGAGAAATATATTTTTGTTTACCAGGATGTGCGTGGCCGTTATATGAGCGAAGGCCATAATAAAGAAGTAACACCTTATGTTCCCAATAAAAAAAGTAACAAAGATGTGGATGAAAGCAGTGATACTTATGACACTATGGATTGGCTTTTAAAAAATATTAAAAATAATAATGGCCGCGCCGGCTTATATGGAATTTCGTATCCTGGTTTTTATGCCACAGCAAGTTTGCCCGGCGCCCATCCATCTATCAAAGCGGTTAGTCCCCAGGCCCCGGTAACCGATGAATTTATTGGTGATGATGCCAATCACAACGGCGCTTTTTTCCTTCTCGATAATTTTGATTTTATGAATTATTTTGGCAAGGAAAGAAATGGGCCCACAGAAGATTATGGATCCTCCATGTTTGATGCTTCAAGAAAAGATGCCTACCAGTTTTTTTTACATCTTGGACCAATAAAAAACACACAATCCAAAAAATATTTTAACCATCGCAGCTATATCTGGAATGAATATCTGGCGCATGACACTTACGATGATTATTGGCAAAAAAGGAACATCCGGCAATATTTAAAAAATATAAAAATCCCTACGCTGGTTGTTGGTGGCTGGTTTGATGCGGAAGATCTTTTTGGTTCACTTCATACTTACGAGGCGATTGAAAAGCAGAGCCGCGTTAACAAAAATTATTTGGTGATGGGCCCCTGGACGCATGGCGCATGGGCAAGAAACGAATGGAACAAATTTGGAACATACAATTTTGGAAGCAATACCAGCCAATATTTCCAGGACAGTTTGCAAACAAAATTCTTCGATTATTTCTTAAAAGATGAAGGAACATGGAATACTTCTGAAGCAACTGTTTTTGAAACAGGAACCAATGAATGGCGGCATTTTAATCAATGGCCTCCGGAAAATATTGCTGAAGTGAGTTATTACCTTGACGAAAACAAAAATTTATCTACTCAAAAAAATAACAGCAAAACAAGTTCAGACGAATATGTGAGCGATCCTGCAAACCCGGTTCCTTATACTTCAAAAATCCAGGAGCGAAGAAACAATGAATACATGATAGAAGATCAGCGTTTTGCCTCTGAAAGAAATGATGTGTTGTTTTATGAATCGCCGGTTTTACATGAAGACGTCACCATCACAGGCCCTATACTTGCTGATCTTTTTGTTAGCATCTCAACAACTGATGCAGACTTTATTTTAAAGCTGATTGATGTGGTTCCTGCAGACGAGATTAATGAAGCCAATCCAACAAAAGAAACTGCGATCGGCGACTTTCAGCGACTGGTGCGTGCGGAAGTAATGCGTGGAAAATTTAGAAATGATTATGTTCATCCGGAGCCTTTTGTTCCTGGAAAAATCAGTGAAGTAAAAATTCATCTGAATGATGTTTGCCACACTTTTAAGAAAGGCCACAAAATAATGGTGCAGGTGCAGAGCAGTTGGTTTCCGCTGGTGGATATGAATCCTCAGAAATTTATGAGCATTCCCGATGCCAACGAAAGCGATTTTCAAAAATCAACCATTCATATTTTCCTTGATAAAGACCACGCTTCGCGGGTTGTGCTACCTGTCTTGCAATAACCGAATATCAAATTATTATTAATTGAAAGCATAGTAAACGAACAAAAACACCGGATTTTTATTCTGCAAATCCGGATTGATTTTTTTGAAAAAGTATTATAACTTAAGAAATATTTTAAGCAAGAATGATTTGATTATTTTCAAATTAAACAGTACAACAAACTTCAGGGAATGCGATAAGCGTAGAAGTCCTTAATATACGGCTGTTCCCAAGGTCGGTGGTAAGGGGGCGTGGCCCCTGGTCATCATAAATTCCTGAAGCGGCTGCATATAAATCATTTGCGGGCACAGCATCTTTTTGATAACCCGCATTTATACTTTGCTTAACTTGTTGCATGCTCTCATTCGTTAGGCTCATATATTGTTTGAGACTATTCCACTGCACTGAAGCGGAAACTGTATCCTGATTATTTACTCTTGAACGGTATGCTAAAGAATATTCCAGGTCTTTTTGTGCCCCTGCTCTTTGTTGATCAACTAAAAAATTATCATAACCCGGCATCATTTCCACGCACAACACACTTAATTGGCTGTCTAACGGTAAGCCATATACGCCAAGTAAATCTTCTACTTCCTTATTGCGCCATCCGGTTATTCCCTGCGGCGTTGCATCAGAATTAATAGCGCTTTCACCTTTGGCAAGCTTTTGTGGCATCCATCTTAGCTTCCTGTCGCTGATCAAAACATTGCGGGTGTCGCTGTCATCTGCCATTCTTACCTGGGCGTACAACAAAGCCCAAAGTTCAGTTCGGGAAGGATTAGCAGTAACATTTCTGCCATCAAAAACTGTTTGCGCATAAGGAGCGGTAACCGTGATATATTTTTCATTTCGATTGGGCACACAAAATAATTGTGGAGGTGGAAATTGAATTCCCGTATGGCGTAGTGCCCTTCCAAAACGGCCGTGCGCGGTTGTCCATGGCAATTTATGGCCGACCCTGAATTCGTAAGTAAAGAAACCAAACATTTCCAATGCTTCTGCATGAATGCCGGGAGGCAAAGGCACCAAAAAATGCACATTACTATCAGAAGCAGGAATCATTTGCTGCATAGCATAATAACCCGTTTTGTCATCACTGCCCGAAGGACTTATAATCCGGATGAATTCGGGATCTATAGGCAAAGGAGGTTCTTTTTTTACAATGAGCAATTCTGTTTCCCACCGCGCCAGCAGCACATCCGGCGAATAAGCCAACATTCTTGCAAAATAAGCATCGTCCGGATTTTGAATAGGTTCTTCAAATTCTACCCACAAATATTTCTTTCGATTTTCGGTATTGGCATAATTTTCATCACGCATATATTTACTGAAAGCCATCCCGGCGCTTACTATTTTAGGCATTTGCACCGGCGGTGTTGTAATAGGCAAATGCAGGTATAAATTCAAATCACCATCTTTGGCAGGAACGCTATTATCAATGTTTTGATTAAAGTTTACACTCACCCTGTAAGCAACCATCAATTCGTCAGGAAATTTATTTTCATCATTTTGTTTAGGTTCTATCGCATCGATGAATGCAGTATAGGTCTGCGACCTGTCGGCACCTGTGAGTGCCGTAATATTAATAGCTTGTTTAAATTCGATATCGCCCACCAATTCTTCTTCAACACCTGCTTTGATGGCAGCATTAGAAAATACGGTTTCAGCATCATTGTCCTTTAAAAAATCTTCTTTGTTTGTGCTACCCATTATTTGCATAGCATCCCTCACAAAGATTTTTCTCCTGTAGATATTCATGCTGATTGGCGTTAAGCCATCCCAGCTCCAGTCCCTGTCAATCAATAAAGTAATCGGGATAATCCAATGATTCAGCAGATCTTTTTTAGTGGCGAAAGTAATGCTCGTATTATCCGGCGCAGCGGTATACCTGATAAAACGGCTAACACCAAATTGCCAACGCTGGCCTGGCCTGCCGGTGAGTGACATTCCTTTTGCATCTGTTCCCGCTGCTGCGGCAAGCCTGTCCATAATTGTTGGAACCTGGTTGGTGTCAGGAAGATTTTCTACTAGTAATTTTTTGAAATCAGCAGTTACCTTAATTGGCTCCTCAGGTTGAAGGTAAATACCGCGGATCATCATATTTTCACCGGTCGGTTTTATTAAATTTTTCTCTGATTTTGCCGCACTTCTTGTTATAAAAGTAGAAGACATTCCTTTGAGTTCGCTTCGGTTTGTACCGTTTTTATCACCGGTTGTTGTGCCGCCATAATAATCAGGTTTGGAAACTGTTAAGGGGCGCACTGTTATTCTTATATCTCTTGCTGTTGGCAAAACGATGTCTGAACGTTTGTCAATATTGGTATCTCCCGCGAGATGCAATCCCATGTCCGGAAGTTCCTGGCCGGAGGAAAAATTAATTACGGGAGCATCAATAAAATTGAGAGCAAGGTCCATCTGGCTGTCAAATGCACCTGTAAAATTGCGGTTAGTGATGTAAAGCAGCGCAAAGTTATCTTTCTCATGTACTTTGCGGATGGTTGCATCCAGGGCCAGGCATTTCACCTCCACAGTTATTTCCACCCGGTTTACATCCGGATCAGGAAGTCCTACGTCTCTTTTTAAATTACCGGCAATAACCGTGTCGGCATCAGCAATTAATTTTTTAACGCAATCAGCATATGCCCCGGTAAACAATACAGAAGGATAACCTAGCAGAGGCCTTTTAACGCTTAATTTATTTCCTTCAAAAAATGCAGTATCACTCTGTGGCAAAGGAGTTACAAAGTTTAGTGTCTGGGGAATTACATGACGTTTAAAAAGGCAGGTAGTTACAGGCGATGGCGCATCAAATTGCGGATTATCCTCCTGCGCAGGGCCACCTCCGGTTATATCAGACATGCGTACCCTAAAATCATATTGATGACCATACAAAAGAGAAATATTTTCCAATCCTACCGGTTTGTAATAATCATTTTTTACCGCTTTAAATGGTAGGTCATTAGCGGGGTCATATATATTTTTAGGGGATAAATGATTCTTATCGATTTCATCTTTATGATATATTGCAATGGCATCTTCATCCTGCAAGGCAAGGCTGTTGCCTATCCATTGTGAAAAATAAGCCGGCAGCCAGAAATGGGTATCCGGATGTGGCTTTGAGGGATACACCTCCACACCCATTTCCAATTCTTCATTATTATTTCCAATTTTTTCAGCATCCAAAAAAACATCCTTATCATATTTTACTTTGCACAAAGAAATCCATTTATTGGGATTGTTGGGGTCATTAGCAGTTTCTCTTGTATCAATCCTATATTGGAAAACACCCAATGGCGCATCCGGACGATTTCCTGTTGCAGGATCAGCGCCCATTTGCCTTGAATGCCAAATAGCCAATTGCTCATCGTCCCATCCGAGCCTTATTCCAATGTCGTTGGTAACTGGCGATTCCTCATCTTGTTCTTCGCGTATCAGGCTATTGCTCAGCGGCTGGTAATTGTGAACTATTTTACAAAAGCCATCTGAATATTCTGCTGCTTCGATAAACATCTGGTCAAGTATGGCTTCTGAAGGCTGTAATGGTTCATCAGATGCCGGCACATTTTCATTAAGCAAAACAGGAAATTCCACGGCTGCAAAAAGGCTCCTGTTTTTTGTAAAATCCAGTTTGGGTATCCTCGCCGCATATCTTTTAATATAATTTTTATCAGCCTGCACATCGCCATAATAACTGCAATCGGGATGCACATCAATGTAAATCCATCCCCCGTTTTTAAATGTGTCAGCCGTTAATTTTATTTCTAAATTTTCATGGATGAAACCACACTTTTTGGCCAATTCTTTATGTCGTAGACAAAATGCAAATACTTTCCCCCAACTGGTTTCATCGGTAATTGCCGCCGCGAAATTTGGGTCCGGATCCTTTTGTGCTTTTATGGCACAATGGTATTCGTCATTGATGACCGCACTGTTTTTATCACGGGGAGAAGTGAAATTAAAAGACTCGCGGTAAGTTACCGGCAAATATTTTTTTACAGTTCCGGTGATGGTTTTATCAGCTCTCCCTGTAGGATCGTTGGCTGTTTTGGTTATTTTGAATCGGCTTTTTAATGAGGTAAAAATATTTTTTGCCTGCGGGCTCATTTTTACATCGGGCAGATCATAAGGAGTGGCAGCCAGGTTTAGTCGCGGGTATTCGTTCGGGGAATCTATTACCATCGCCTGAAGCCTGAGTGTACTGTCCACCCAGGCTGTTGAAAGGTTATCTGTAGTGAGCGGATTATAATTTCTTACCACTGCTAATACATTCAGAAATAAACTATTCCCCTCCTGCTTTTGGGGAAACGCCATGATGCTTATTTTAGATTCCATTATAGTAATTTTTTAGAATGATTTTGAATTAGTTGTATTGAAAATTTATCAGGCTATTTGCCTTGCTTCCTGCCAGCTCTCCGTTTCATGTATGTTGATAACAAATACAATACTTACGTCAATGCTAAAAGTTACCTGAGCAATACAGTCTGTACGGCCACTTCCAAATTCCTTATGAATTTTTCCGGCTGCCTCAATTTGAATCTGGATAGTTACCAGCCCACCAATAAGTTCTGCTCTGCCACGGAATAATATAAATGCAGCCACTGTTATTTGTGAAGTATCCAGGGAAATTTCAATCCCTACTGCATAATAAACACTTACATTTCCCACCACAGGAATGCCCACCATCAGTTCAATGCCAAATCCCATCTTCATGTATAGACCCGGGCCTTTGATAGTATCTGCGGAAATACGAAGTACTACCTGTCCTATCGCGTAAACTGTAGCCGCAGCAAGGCTTACGCACATTACGCTTAGTTTTCCATCAAATTCAATGAAAGCGCCGGCGCTCAACTCAGGCAATGCACTGGCTGGTGGCAATTCCATGCCCATATTGAAATAAACGCCAAGTTTTAACCCTGCTTCCAGGCGTAACGGTGTGGTAGGGCCATCCAGATAGGCGGCGGGAAATCTCAGAACCGGAATTTCTTTATCGGCGGTAAATTTATATTCCCAGTTATTGGGGCTGTTGCTCATAGCAATTTTCAAACCCTTCTTTACCAGATCTGCATAATCGTTGCTGCTGCCAATGGCTTCCAGTATTTCCAATATTTCGATTATGGGTTTAAGGTCTTCACCGGGAACTAATTTGGGTCCTTTGAATTCCGGTTTTTCGCCTTTGGCGGTATCAAATTTCCCCTGGATTAAAAACAATCTTTCCATGGTTAAAAGATCTACCACCATGGTAACATCATTCATTTTATTTACCCATTTATTTACTTCGCTGTTGATATCAAAATTTAAAATCCCTTCTTTTGTGGGAGGCGAATTTTTATCCTTTCCTTTTTCAGCATATTCAACATACACTTTTAAAATACCCGGTTTATCGATAAAAGTGAAAGAAGCGTTTGAAGGAAACTTTTGTTCCAACGTTTTTAGAACACCGGTGGCAGCCTTGTCAACCAATTGATAGCCCTGTTCTATTATTTTTGTAGCACAACCTTCTGCATCTAAATCAATTTTAGGCAGGTCATCCAGGTTGGGAAATACGCCTTTGCTGTTGAGCAACCGATAGGCGTCGCCAAGATCAGGCATCGTACTATGCAACAGGTTTTCAGCTTTTTTAAAGAAGGGGTTACGGAACAACACTTTTTGTGCATCAGTACTTTGTAAAAAGGCATATTGTTTCAGCCTGTCTTCAGGGTTTTTAAATAACTCACTTATAGCGGTAATTTCTTTTGCATGTGATTGATCGGCTACGGAACTTACCCAGGCTTCAACTCCATTGATAGTTTGTTTTTCCCACTTCAGCAATCCTTGTCTTATTAAATCTACTGCTGATTCAGAAATGGGTAATACTTCTTTAGAATTTTTATCATGCACCACAAGACTCCAACTACCGTCTTTAGGTAGTACGGGCATTCCTTTGGCGGAAGTGGCAAATACTATTTTGTTGGCTGCGTCCAGGCTGTGGTTCACTTCTACACTGCTCACCCGCATTTTCTGGCCACTGCCATTGATGTTTACTTCGCAATCTACCGGGCCACCCAGTCCATTTTGAAGGTCAAGTACATTTGCAAATTCCTGGGAAGAAATAACAATTCCCTTGGGTGCCAGCTGCAGGTAGCCAATCATTTTTTTAGATGGAACAAAGCGGCCTCCGGGAACGCCATCTACTAAATTGCTTCCTTCTACATCCGTAATAAAAACATCTGCATCAAAATAAACAGGAATCAATTCCACATCCAGGTTTACTCCCGCACCTACCGGCACAGTTTCTCCTGTATTATCATCAATGTGAACTCCATAATTTTTAAACCATGTATGCGAATAAGGTGCGAGATCATTCTCAACAATATTTCTCACCTTGTAAACTCCTTTTACCAGCCCGGGGTGAACCTGGAACATGGCATCAAGTTCCTGTTGCAAGGCTGTTTTCAAAGGATCAGTGGCATCTTTTTTTCCTTTTGTTAAGAAATTATACACCCCATCGCTATCCGCGCGCCATCCACTGTCCACGCGGTATTCAAAACCCGTACTGCTTCGGTACATCGTAATAGTGCGAACCACACGAATGCCCCATGGATAAATAATACTTCTTACCTGGATGATTTCTTTTGCTACGCGGCCGCGCCACACATCGAAAATAGATTGGGAAACCTGCGCTATTTCTGCGTTATTATTAAGCCATTGGCTAAATACCTGTGCACCATAACCTGTAAAGTCATATCGCTCCAATGGCACACCACGGACAATAATTCCGGTAGCGAATTCACCGTTAAAAATGGTGGTAGGGGATTTTCCCAAAATGCTCCATGTGCCGGGAACTAAAATATTGTGAACGTTAGATTGCTGCACGGTCATTCCTTCAAATACAGCATTATTTTCATTAGGGTTCTTACCTGATTTGGTAATTATTTGCCAGCCGGTATTGGTACCATTATCAAAAGTCGCTTCTGCCAATTCTATTTTTGCACCATCATTGTTGGGTTTAGGAAGGTAATAATTGGTTTGATTGTACCTGCCAACGGCTATCATTCCATTAGGCAATGTAAACATGCTCCATGCTTTGAACTTATCATCCGTTTTATATTTTTCAATCAATTCTTTTACCGCAGGTATCGGTGCCATCGTTACCGGACCAGTGCCCGTATTTCCAATAAGCGCAGGGATGCCATCGTCATCAAATTTTAAAATTCCTAATGGAGGATCAAATGGCGTAGGGGGATTGGTGGCGTCAGGAGTGGGAATATTTATCAGTGGCTCCCAACTTATTTGTGGCACCGTGAAAATACGTACAAACCGGCCGGAAGCTACCACATCCATACCTTGTATGGCCATAGGATTTTGAGTATCATCCACCGGTTCTACTTTGAATGTTTCCTGGAAAATATATTCTTCATTTACATAACCAATACTCACTCCAAGCAAATCAGCATTGGTACTTACGTCTAAAAGGTTGAATAACGATCTTTGTTGAAACCTGCCAAAGTTTGCACGGGGAGATTGCGAATAAGAAACAGCCATTTTTGTTGCTTCACTGTCCTGCACGCCGGCTGCCTTATATTGAGCGGTTAATAGATCGATTTGTCTTTTGCCGGCGAGTGTAATCTTTTCCTCGGCATCACTAATATTTTTATTAAGATTTAGTGAAACGGGAGCAACGACACTTTGGATTTTTGCTGTCGATGCGGTATCTGTTGTAGCAGAAGTTGTAGCGGTTATGCCCTGATTTTTTCCGCCCGCATTAGAAGTTGAATTATCAAAAGGCGCTAAGGCTTTTTGCAAACCTCCGGTAATATCCCCCCAAATAAAATTTACAGAAGGTTCTTCGTCATTTTGCCATTGAAGAAGGGCCACCAGCAGCTGTTGTATAGAATTGGCCGTGCCCACCAATGCTATCCGGTCATAATTTGATCTTGCCGAAAATCTACGTTTGAAAACATCTACATCTGCAGCATAAGGATCGGGAAGCGTGGGCAGATAGCTTAATAAACCATACGAAAATAAAAGTGCCGATTTCTCAAATTCATTCCAATCATTGCCTGGCTTTATTTTAGCGTAAAGAAAAAAGGAAGCAATAGGCGTTACGGTAAGCAATGCATTATTTAATCCAATCGCTTTAGGCTTTAAAATATCGTTTGGCCCTGAAAGATTATCAATCCATAAATTATCATCGTATAAAATTGCTAACGGCATATTTTCAGAAACCGTAAGCATAAAAATAGTTTGCTTGCTTTTTAATTCAAAAGGCACGCCGGCAACATCTACCGGTTTATCAACAGTGCCGGTACAGTCGGTCTGCGCCATCACGGTTTCGTTTCCCTGCTGTATACAATTATAAAAGAGGTTGAATTTTTTCTGGTATTGAAGTTCAATTTTGTTCCAAAGCCCTTTTTTATTTTTCCATAAAAAGAATACCTGTTTTGCATTTTCATTGCCTGCATTGGTATCAGTGATGGATACGCGGCCAGGTTCGCACAATATCCATGGATTTCTTAAAAATATCCATTCTTTATTTTCCTGGTTGATATCTTTAAGGCCATTCCAGCTAAGTTGAAGACCGTCTTTGGCAAGCGCCATCAAAGCTCCTGCACCACTGGCTTCCAGGGGATTATTGATGTCGAGCACCGCGCACGAAAGGCTCCATGCGGCTTTGTCTATGGTGGCTTCATCCTTCAGATTTATTACAGTAGAATCACATTGAACTATTTTAAAATCGGGTACGCTGTTTTTATAAGGAATCATTACCCTGTTGAACTGGCTAAGATAATAGCCGGGATTTCCCTTTAAAAAAGTAAAATCATTGGCCTGTCCGTATAAATTCCAGGAAGCATTGCCCGCAGCGGTAATATTAAAACCTGTGTTGCTAAAAGTAAAAGTGAGTGAATCGGGAAGCGTAACTTTTGAATTTTTAGCATCTAAACCAATGCCTCCCGGCGCATCTCCGGTCGCTACTGCAGCATCAAGCTTAAGATCCAGTGTTACTGTATTTCCGGCAGGAATGGTAATCGTATTGTTAGTTAAGGTAATGGCTGCTGAAAAACTAAGGGTTCCGCTTTTTATTTTTAATCCACAAAATTGATTGGCCGGAGCGCCGGCTGCAATAAGGGCTGCATTGATCCACGCACTGCCGGCAGGAACCACGTAGCTGGTATTCTTTGTATTTAATTGCAGAATCGTCCTGACTTTTAATGGGAGAATTAATGAAGGATTGGCAGCTCCCTGCAAAATTATTTTTACGCCCGGGACTACCTTGTAAATATCAAAAACAATTTGACTTCCCACTTTATTTATAAAAGGGCCTACCGTTTTGGTAATAGCTGCTCCTCTTCCCCAGTCGGGAACACTTCCCTTTGCCTGGCTGCTGGTAAACGGCACTTCGCGCCTGAATACACGGATTCCTTTATCAACAGATGTTCCGGCGGAATTGGTTTCCAAAACTTTGCTTAATTGTAACAACTCTTCCGGGCTCAATTGCTCAGTGGTATAAGAAGTCATCTTTTCAAAAAGATGGCTGTCCTGTAAAGTTTCTACAGGTTGATTTTGCAAAAGTGCCGACGCAATTAGATTCTGAAACTCTTTCACGTCGGCAGAAGAAGGTTGCGTGGTTGCAATAAATTCGCCGGAAATTTGTGCAAGTTGCGCCAAAAGGGGGTTATCGGCCATAGGATGAGGGGGTTACTTGGTGAGAAAATGTCGGATCATTTAAAATTAATTACTAGAAGATTAAAAAAAATCAAGCACAAAAAAGAAAATTCAAAATAGAAGGGAAACAAAATCTGCCATGAACAAAATCAAACAATCATTGCAGGATAAATGTAAAAACTCTTAATAGGGAAATATTTTACCCTAATGAGCAAATGGTATATATTTATTTATCAATTGGTGAATAAAAATCTACTATGTAAAAATTTTTTTATTCACTTTGCCTTAAAATCAAATCACAATAAGGCAGTAAACCAATATTTAATCATGATTTTTATTTTACTCAATTGAATATAATGCACCGGTTGATGAAAGGCAATTAAAAGAATTGATGCAATCAGCAGGTTTGAAGCTGGACGAAGAAGACATCGAACCATTAAATAAGGCCGGTACTGTTTTCAACAATAAAGCAACACCCGCCTGAACTAGGGAGCGGGCAGGAACCCGGATGATTTTTATTTTGTAAATTAAATCCGGATAATAATTAAGATGCCGAAAAATCCATTATTTAATTCCATTAACTTTGATAGTAAATTTTTTCTAATTATATTATTTGTAAATAATTAAAACATTCTCCAATGAAAAAGAATTTCCTTTTTTTCTTATTAATAGTTGCCGCCGTTATGGTGAGCACTGTCTCATTTAAAAATATTGGCCCTAAACTAAAAGTAGTTGGTTCTATAACTGATAATGCCGGATTAACTTTACCATCGGGATTCAGCGCTTCTGTAGTTGCTGATAATCTTGGCCGCGTGAGGCATATTGCCGTTACCAAAGAAGGGGATATATATGCAAAGCTCGAGCGTGCTAAAAACGGGAAAGGCATTCTTTTTTTGAAAAACAATAATGGTAATGTAGAAGAGCAAACTGGCTTTGGAGATTATGGAGGAACCGGAATGCGCATTCATGATGGCTATTTGTATGCTTCTTCCAACACAGATGTGTATCGTTATAAATTAAACGATAATGATGAAGTGGAAAATCCGGATCAGCCCGAAACCATCGTTACAGGCTTATTAGATCATGGGGAGCACAATTCAAAATCCATCACATTTGATAATGATGGAAATATTTACGTAAATATCGGCGCATATTCTAATTCTTGCCAGGTACAGGATCGAACGCCCGGATCGATGGGGAGGCCCGGCTGCCCGATTTTGGATTCTGCCGGAGGTATCTGGCAATTCAAAGCTGATAAAATGAACCAGCATTATGGAGATGGCGTTCACTATGCTATGGGATTACGCAATGTTGTGGGATTGAATTGGAATCAACAAAACAATTCGCTTTTTGTGATGCAACATGGCCGCGACCAGTTGCACGATTTGTTCCCTAAATACTATACTGAAAAGCAATCTGCCGTGCTTCCCGCAGAATGTATGTATGAAATTCACAAAGGTGATAATGCAGGCTGGCCTTATATTTATTACGACCAGATTCAAAAGAAACAAATCCTGATGCCGGAATATGGCGGAGATGGAAAAAAGATAGCTGATAAAAAATACTTAGACCCTGTAGAAGCTTTCCCCGGCCACATGGCGCCAGACGGATTATTATTTTATACCGGCGACCAGTTTCCAGAAAAATACAAGAACGGCGCTTTCATCGCTTTTCATGGTTCATGGAACAGAAGTCCCGAGCCACAAGCCGGATATTTTGTGGCATTCGTACCTTTTAAAAATGGTAAACCATCCGGCAAATGGGAAATTTTTGCCAATGGTTTTGCAGGAGAAAAAGTGGTAATGTCGCCTGGTAAAGCTGAACACCGCCCGTGTGGCTTAGCGCAAGGTCCCGATGGCTCGCTGTATGTTTCCGATGATTCAAAAGGAACTATTTACAAAATTTCATATAAAAAATAAGGGAATGAATAGATTGATTGTTTTAGAGTTTTTAATAATTCCTTTTATTTGGGTTTTTGCAAATTCATTTAAAAATTATTCCGGAGAAAATCCAACAATTTCCATTGCATTTCAACAACAAAAAATGCCGGGCGAATTAGTGTACAAAAAATATTGTATCAGTTGCCACCAGGCGGATGGTGGTGGTGTTCCTAATATGAGCCCGCCTTTAATAAAAACTTCTTATACTTTGGGCGAAAAAGAGCCATTGATAAAAATCGTTTTGAATGGTTTAAAAAATGTTGAAATCAACGAGGAAACTTACAACAATCCTATGCCAGCCTTAGGTTCAGTTTTGAAAGACAAAGAGATTGCTGATGTGTTAACTTATGTAAGAAATAGTTTTGGAAATAAAGCTCCCGCAGTAACGGCCGGGGAAGTAAAAAAAGTGAGAGCGGAAATGAAAGAAAAATCTTAATAAACTTTCATATAATAGGATTAATCGAGATGCCGCCTTAAAACCGGCATTTTTTGTAGTAAACAAAGAAATAATAAGGATTTTTATTTTTCATCCTCAAAACTTTATAAAAACAAACCTAAAATCTATTTATACTATTTTGTACAAACAGTAAAACCATTTACCTTTGCTCTGTAATTTTAAATAATTCAACTATTAAAATACAGGGAAGAATGAAAGAAGAAATGGACGTTTTGGAGCAGACGGTAGCAAGCGAATATAAATATGGTTTTGTAACAAATATAGAGACAGATGTAGTTGCCAAAGGTCTAAGCGAGGAAACTATTCGTCTTATCTCTATGAAAAAAAATGAACCTGAATGGATGCTTAACTGGCGCCTGAAAGCCTATCATCATTGGCTTAAAATGGAGGAGCCGAAATGGGCTCATGTGCATTATCCAAAAATAAATTTCCAGGACATTATTTATTATGCCGCGCCAAAAAAGAAAAAGGCTTTGAACGGTCTTGATGAAGTGGATCCTGAATTACTGAAAACATTTGAAAAATTAGGAATTTCCATCAACGAACAAAAAAGATTATCGGGCGTTGCAGTGGATGTGGTGGTGGATAGTGTTTCTGTTGCTACCTCCTTTAAAAAGCAATTGTCAGAAGTAGGAATTATTTTTTGCTCTATCAGCGAAGCGATTCAAAATCACCCTGAGTTGGTGAAAAAACATATAGGTTCTGTGGTGCCGATGACGGATAATTATTTTGCGGCTCTAAACTCAGCAGTATTTACCGATGGTTCTTTCTGTTATATTCCAAAAGGCGTTCGTTGCCCGATGGAATTATCTACTTATTTTAGAATCAATACAGAAAATTCAGGTCAGTTTGAGCGTACCTTAATTGTAGCCGAAGACGAATCTTATGTTAGTTATTTGGAAGGTTGCACCGCTCCTCGTCGTGATGAAAATCAATTGCACGCTGCCGTGGTAGAATTAGTGGCGATGCGCAAGGCAGAAATAAAATATTCAACCGTACAAAACTGGTATCCCGGCGATGATGAAGGAAAGGGTGGTATTTACAACTTCGTTACGAAGCGTGGTATTTGCCAGGGAGAATATTCTAAAATTTCATGGTCGCAGGTAGAAACCGGCTCGGCTATTACCTGGAAATATCCAAGCGTAATTTTGAAAGGTGATAATTCAATCGGCGAATTTTATTCCGTAGCGCTGACCAATCATTTTCAACAGGCTGATACCGGAACAAAAATGATTCATATCGGAAAAAATACAAGAAGCAGAATTGTTTCCAAAGGAATTTCTGCAGGCCAAAGCCAAAATAGTTACCGAGGTTTGGTACGTGCCTCAAAAAATGCATTGAATGCAAGAAATTATTCCCAGTGCGATTCATTGTTACTCGGCGATAAATGTGGAGCGCATACATTTCCTTATATTGAATCAAAAAATAAAACTGCTATCATAGAACACGAAGCCACTACTTCAAAAATTGGCGAAGACCAGCTTTTTTATTGCCGCCAGCGCGGGATAGATACTGAAGCTGCCGTAGCATTGATTGTTACCGGTTTTGCCAAAGAAGTAATGAACCAACTGCCCATGGAATTTGCGGTAGAAGCGCAGAAATTATTAGCGATTAGTTTGGAAGGAAGTGTTGGATATAATTATGAATTGAGAATTATGAATTAGACGCGTCCTTCTCCCTGGGGAGAAGGGTTGGGATGAGGGTCAAAAAATATTAATTAAAATTTTATCAATAAACGAAAATGTTATCAATCAAAAATTTGCATGCATCTGTAGAAGGAACAGAAATATTAAAAGGAATTAATCTTGAAGTACACGCCGGTGAAGTACATGCGATCATGGGGCCGAATGGTTCAGGAAAAAGTACGCTCGCTTCGGTTTTGGCAGGAAGGGAAGAATATGAAGTAACCGAAGGTTCGGTAGAATTTGATGGAAAAGATATGTTGGAATTATCCCCGGAAGATCGTGCGCGCGAAGGATTGTTTTTGGCATTTCAATATCCCGTGGAAATCCCGGGAGTGAGCACCAACAATTTTATAAAAACTGCTTTAAACGAAAAAAGGAAATACCACGGGCAGGAACCTTTAGACGCGGTTTCGTTTATAAAACTGATGAAAGAAAAAATTAAGTTGGTAGAGATTGATAAATCTTTATTAACCCGTTCTATCAACGAAGGATTTTCAGGCGGCGAAAAAAAGAAAAATGAAATTTTCCAGATGGCGATGTTGGAACCAAAGCTTACCATTTTAGATGAAACCGATTCCGGGCTTGACATTGACGCGCTTCGCATCGTGGCAAATGGTGTCAATAAATTACGCGATGAAAACCGCGCTATTATTGTAATTACACACTATCAACGTTTGTTGGATTACCTGCAGCCGGATTTTGTTCATGTATTATTGAATGGAAAAATCGTAAGAAATGGTAATAAAGAACTTGCTTTGGAACTGGAAGAAAAAGGATATGATTTTATTAAAGAGGAATTTAGTTTGAATGGAACGGAGGAGAAGGTTTAGAGGTTTAGATGATTTAGTTTAGGAAAAGCAAATAAAAAAAATGGAACAAATTAAATTAGAATATTTCGGCGAAAAGTTTAATAACCTTCAGTCTGCGGACCCTGATATTTTCTTATGTAAATTGAGAAAAGAAGGCTTTGATAATTTCAACGGGAAAGGCATTCCTACTCATAAAAATGAGGAATGGAAGTATAGTGCCCTTAACCTTGGCGATCTGTTCAAAAAGGAATATCAGCTTACTGAAGATGAAAAAGAATTGCAGGTTAATAAGGCTGATATTGATGAAATGCGCTTACCTGGATTTGAAAACGCCAATGAGCTGGTTTTTGTAAACGGCAAATACATTCCTGAGCTGTCAACCATTCGTAGTTCTGAAGAGCAATTGGTAATTATGCCTCTCGAAGAAGCAGAAAATGGAGCCTATAAAGAAATCGTAAAAGAACATTTAGGCAAAAGTGCTCTTTTCATTAATGACGGGATTCATGCGCTCAACACTTCATTTATCTATGGCGGCGTTTTTATTTTTGCAGTAAAGAAACAAATAATTGAAAACCCTGTTTACCTCTACCACATTTCTGACGCCAGAGACAATCATATTTTAGCTCAGCCACGTAGTTTGGTTTATGTTGATGAACGTGCAAAATTGCAAATGGTTGAAACATATCAAACCATTGGCTCCATGGATAGTTTCAACAATGAAGTAGCTGAAATAGTAGTAAAAAGTGATGCTGTTTTTGAGCATTACAAAATTCAGAATGACAATGCATCAGCCAGCCAGGTAGGCACTACACATGTTCGCCAGGTTGGAAAAAGTTATGCGCATACGCTTGTAATTTCTTTAAATGGCGACACCATAAGAAACAATACCAACATTATAATGGAAGCTGAAGGAAATGAAGCGCACATGTACGGTTTGTATTTATTGAAGGGAAATACACATGTTGATAATCATACCTTAGTTGACAATAAAATGCCTAATTGTTTCAGCAATGAATTGTACAAAGGCGTTATAGATGGAAGTGCGACAGGGGTTTTTAGCGGGAAAATTTTCGTAAGGCCTGATGCCCAGAAAACCAATGCGTATCAAAGCAATAACAATATTTTATTGAGTGATAAAGCGAGCGTAAATAGCAAACCTCAATTGGAAATTTACGCCGATGATGTAAAATGTTCGCATGGATGCACCGTTGGAAGATTAGATGAAGAAGCCTTATTTTATTTGCAAACGCGTGGTATTTCCAAAGAACACGCGCAGGCAATGTTGCTCGAAGCTTATGCTTCAAGCATTGTAGAACAAATAAAAATAGAACCGCTTCGCGGCTTTGCGGGACGATTAATTGAAGAAAGGCTTAAGGCCGAGAGCTAAAAGCTGGAAGCAAAAACGGAATACAAAAAATGGAAACAACAATTATAAAACCCACTTTTGATGTAAATGAAATCAGGAAATCGTTTCCTGTTTTGGATCGCGAAGTGAACAATCAGTTACTGGTTTATTTGGATAATGCAGCCACTTCTCAAAAACCCCAGGTGGTAATAGACGCGTTGAATTATTATTATTCAAATTACAATGCCAATATACATCGTGGAATTCATACGCTGGCCGAAGAAGCCACAGCCGCTTATGAGGCCACCAGGAAAACTGTACAAAAATTTATTAATGCGCCCAATTCTGAAGAAATTATTTTCACAAAAGGCACTACCGAAGGAATCAATTTAGTGGCTTACACCTGGGGCAGACAAAATATACATGAAGGAGATGAGATAATTATTTCCACCATGGAACATCATTCCAATATTGTTCCGTGGCAAATTTTGTGTGATGAAAAAAAAGCGGTTTTAAAAGTAATACCGATAAATGATGAGGGAGAATTGTTGATGGAGGAATACAAAAAGCTACTTTCTCCAAAAACAAAATTGGTTTCTATTGTTCATGTCTCAAATGCATTGGGAACTATAAATCCGGTAAAAGAAATAATTATTGAAGCGCATAAAATTGGCGCTTTAGTGTTGGTAGATGGCGCTCAATCCTCTGTTCATTTAGATATTGATGTGCAGGAAATGGATTGCGATTTTTTCGCTTTTTCAGGACACAAGATTTATGGACCAACAGGAACCGGAGCTCTTTATGGCAAGAAAAAAATTCTGGAAGAAATGCCGGTGTTTATGGGCGGTGGTGAAATGATAAAAGAAGTGACGTTTGAAAAAACAACGTTCAATGAATTGCCTTATAAGTTTGAAGCAGGCACACCCAATATCGCTGATACCATCGTGTTAAAAGTGGCCCTGGATTTTATCACAGAAATCAAAAAGAATATTATAAGAAATCATGAAAATGATTTGTTGAAATATGCTACTGAACAAATGAACACCATAGAAGGCCTTCGTATTATTGGCACAGCAAAAAATAAAGTAAGTCTTATTTCTTTCGTCATAAAAAATATTCATCCTCAGGATATCGGCGTATTATTAGATAACCAGGGAATCGCTGTAAGGACCGGCCACCACTGCACTGAGCCTTTGATGAAGCGTTTCGGAGTTCCGGGAACTGTACGTGCTTCCTTTGCAATGTATAACACCAAAGAAGAAGTGGACAGGTTAGTCAGTGCTATAAAAAAGGCAATAAAAATGCTCTCGTAAAATGAATGAAAACACAACTATAAAAGAAAGAGAAGAAGAGATAACTGAGGAATTTTCTTTGTTTGATAGCTGGGAGGAAAAATATGAATATATTATTGATCTTGGCAAAAAACTGGAGCCTTTGGAGGAAAAATTTAAAGTTCCTGAAAACATTATTAAAGGTTGCCAGTCAACAGTTTGGCTTACTTCTGAATTCAAAAATGGAAAAATCTTTTATAAAGCCGATAGCGATGCGGTGATCGTAAAAGGCCTTATAAGCATGTTGATAAAAGTGTTGTCAGATAATTCTCCCGATGCCATTTTGAATGCAAAATTAAATTTTATCAATGACATCGGAATGATGACGCATCTGGCTCAAACCCGTTCTAATGGCTTGTTATCAATGATTAAGCAAATCAAAAATTACGCTTTGGCTTATAAATCGATAAGCAAAGCTTAAACTAAAAATAATGGAAGCAGAAGAATTAAAAGAAAAAGTGATAGAGGCATTGCATGAAATTTATGATCCTGAAATCCCTGTGGACATTTATGAATTGGGTTTGATTTATGAAGTGGAGATATTGCCCATCAATAATGTTCAAATCGTAATGACGCTTACTGCTCCAAGTTGCCCATCAGCGCAGGAAATTCCTGTAGAAGTAGAAGATAAAATCCGGGGGATTGAAGGTGTAAACGAAGTTAGCGTTTCCGTAGTTTGGGATCCGCCATGGGACAGAAGCATGATGAGCGAAGTGGCGATGTTGGAATTAGGTTTTATGTAATTGAAAGTTGACGGTTGAAGTAAAATAGATTTTTTGTTTAAAATAAATTCATCATGAAAATCACATCACAGGAAGAATACGGTTTACGGATATTACTGCGCATTGCACGATGCCATGACGAAGAAAGCATGAGCATACAGGCTTTGAGCGTTGCTGAAGGTTTGTCGCCTGCTTATGCAGCCAAACTAACCAGGCTGTTACGCCAGGCTGGATTTATCAACAGCACACCAGGGAATATAGGCGGATATATTTTAGCAAAACCTGCGACAGAAATTAATATCAACCAGGTTTTAAAAGCATTAGGCGGTTCATTATATAGCAAAGAATTTTGTAATGATTTTACAGGCGCCAGCAGATTATGTACTAATTCGGTAGATTGTTCTGTACGTTCGCTTTGGCAAATGGTACAGTTTTCTATAGATCAATTATTAGATAAAATACAATTAAGCGACCTGATTGGAAATGAAAAACAATCGGATAATTTGCTTAACTCTCTTTTGCAACAGCATCACTACCAGGAAAGGGAATAGTAACCCTATTTATTTAGGGATTAATCAATTAAATCCAACGCTTCCACAAAGTACTATTCACAATCTGCAAAAATTAATAGAAATTTTTTCTAGATTAAAGATTCTAAACTCATTAATCGGCATGTTGTAAGGTTATGGGTTGAATCCTGTAAGCATTAACAGGTCGGCCGTTTTGTTTGGCAGGAATCCATTTTGGGCCATTTTTAATGGCATCGATCGCCACCTTCGATATGTGTTTACCACACCCCGATCCCGCAACAATATCATGAACTTTCCCTGAAGTATCCACAATAAATCTTATTACACAAGTTCCATAATCCTCCTTTCTAAATTCATTCATATTGAATTCCAGTGTCCTGGAAATATATTTTGACCATGCGGCCAATCCGCCGGGAAAGGAAGCCTCTGCTTCTACCTTATAAAATATCTTATCAGGATCATTATTCGAATGGGGTGTAAGTTCATTTCCCTTTTCATCAAAAAAGTGCATTTCTCTTTTATTATTTGCAGCCGAAAAAATATCCGTTGACTTTAACTTTCCTCCCGGATAATAATCGTAAATGTTTTCAGAGATTTTTTGACCGCCATTAAAAATTGAAGAATCTGTCATCTCTCCCTTCCAGTTCCATTTTTTCCATAAACCATCCTGTTTACCGGACAAATAGTTGCCCTCCCACTCTTTATTTCCGTTAGGCAAAAAACTAACAAATAAACCTTGGCTTAACTGCAAGGAAGAATCCGTAAAATGTTCTAATATTAATAGCTTTTTACGCTTGATATCAAATACCTTTAATTCAAATATTCCATTCACGTATCCACCTATACCTTGAAAAACCCCGTGTGATTTTTCTACTAAGTTAATATCGTTATCGAAATAGTAAGAATATTGTGTTTGTGCGTGCGCGCCAAATCCGCAAAAAAAAACCAAGCAGATGGCATGAAGAAATTGTTTTATCATAGGTATTAAAAGGATAGTTGATTTTGCACTAAAAGTATATTAAACTTTTCTATTTTTCAATAGTAACAGGAGTGCCTACGGGAATATAACTATACAAGTCTGCTGCTTCAGAATATTTTAGAGAAACACAACCGTCTGTCCAGTTTTGGTAATAATCTACAGTCCATTCTTCCTGGGGGCGGGTGGCGTGAATGGCAATGCCACCACCAATTTGAGCGCCACGTGGTATGAGACCTTCCGCTTTTCTTTCATCAAATTTTTTATAACTTTCAGGATTAGGGTAATTTAATAAAAGCTCATATTTCCATTTGGTATTGTTCCGTTTTACGATGATTTTAAAATTTCCCTCAGGGGTTCTTTTATCTCCCGCCATGTATTTATCACGAAAATCGTTACTGCCAAAAACACAGGGATAAGTGGCATACCACCCTTTATCATCAAAAACGCGCAATTCAT
This sequence comes from uncultured Chitinophagaceae bacterium, assembly GCA_963741705.1. Taxonomy (GTDB): domain Bacteria; phylum Bacteroidota; class Bacteroidia; order Chitinophagales; family Chitinophagaceae; genus Ginsengibacter. The sequence goes on from CAVUJE010000046.1 coordinate 31,949, forward strand.
AATTCTTCTTGGAAATAATAATGTAATAGGGGTTCTCTTTTACTTCACTTTTTGCCGGTTTTTTTCTAAAATACGAATCTCTTTTATTTGTTCGTTTACCAGGAGCAATCGAAATAATTACCAATAAAAAAAGGGAAAAAAGGGCGATATGCTTTAAAGGTGATTTCATTTTCAACAGGCACTGCAATCTATAAAAAACTGGAATTCATACAAAATCTCCAATCCTTTAGGTAACGGATTTAACGTTTATTTGATGCAGCTTTTGTAATGAAGTTTAAAAGGCCTTAAAAAATTAATCCCATTGCTCTTCTTCTTTTACTCTTTGCTTATCCACTCTTTTGCTAATGAATATACTTATCTCGTAAAGAATAATTAAAGGAACCGCTACAATGGTTTGACTGGTCCAATCCGGGGAAGGAGTTATTACTGCAGCAACAATAAGAATTACTACATAAGCGTATTTGCGATAATTTTTCAAAAATTTAGGGGTGATTAATCCTAATTTAGACAATACATAAGCTAATACCGGCAATTCAAAAGCAATTCCACAACCTAATATAATAGAGGTTAGTGTATCTATATAATCATCAAGAGTCGGCATGTATTTATAAACGCCCAATCTGCCTAATTGAAAATTAGCCAGGAAATTGAAAGTAAACGGCGCCAATAAAAAATAGCCAAATGCAGCTCCGGAAAAAAAACATAGAGATACCCATCCTATGCTGCCTGTTGCATATTTAATTTCTTTAGGCGACAAGGCGGGCTTTATAAATCTCCACAATTCATAGATGAGGTAAGGGAATGCTATCACAATAGCGCCAATAAAGGAAATACTTATGGCAGACATGAAAGGGCCGCTTACTGTTGATCCTAACAATTGAAAACTGACAGGAGGCATGCAAAGAGAATCGCCTAAATGAAGCCTATGCCCAAGATTGCATAATCCTGAATAGGTGATAAAATCATTTCTTGAGGGAGCTAATATAATGTTATCAAAAATCCAGTCCACGTAAACAAAAACAAATATAGCCACTACAATCAGGGCTATGGCTGAGCGGAAAAGATGCCAGCGTAAAACCTCCAAATGATCCATGAAGCTCATTTCGGCTCCCGTAGAACCTTCCGTATCCTTTCCTCTTAGTCTTTTAAAAAAGGCTTTTCTGTCTGATGTAGTGTTACTCAATTTTTCGTTATCATTTATGCAAATATAATAGTACGAATTTATTTACAGGTTGGATTGTGAAAAGAATAATTGAAATCTTTAAAAAGCTGATCTTTTTTGCTAATGCATGGCAGATGAAAGGTCAACTTTTTTGTTTTTCTTTTCCTTAATTAAAAGAACAAACGGTACACAAATAAGAAACAGAATGCCAATATATAGAAAAACATCCATATAAGACAAGACCATTGCCTGTTTAGTTACCGAAAAATCCAATGCTTTATACGCCGATTTAAGCGCTACATCGGACGTCATCCCTTTACTTTCGAACCCGTGCTGCAGCATTGCTACCCGATTTTGAACAGTAGGATTGCTTCTACCCATGTGGCCTATCAGGTCCACCCGATGAGTCATATTGGCCCGGGCAAGGAAAGTGGTAATTACAGCCACACCAAACGATCCTCCCAACTGGCGCATCATTCCCGTAAAAGCAGCCCCCTGCCCTATCTGTTGTCCGTATAAAGTGGAAAGGGCCAGTGTTGTAATAGGAATAAATAACAGGCTTAATCCAAATCCTCTTAATATAAGCAGCCACCAAAATGAATCTGCAGGGGTATTTGGTGTAAGAATATTATAACCCCATAAACTGTAAAGAAAGAATACGATAAGGCCGCCGGCCACCAGGTATTGTTGTTTAACACCGCGCTGCAAAAGTCTTCCTATTATGGGCATCATAAAAGCCGTAGCTATACCTGAAGGAATAAATAACAAACCCGCATCTTCCGCAGTCCAGCCAAGCGTGGATTGAGTGTAAAGTGGAATAATAAATGTAGAACCGTAAAGGCCAAAGCCAAGAATGAATGATAGTATAGTCCCTATTCGCAGGTTTCCATTTTTGAGTACGCGCAGTTCTACAATCGGATTTTTATAAGTAAGTTCTCTCCAGATAAAGAAGAAAAATCCGAAAATAGAAGTAACCGTAAGTATGATAATCATGTTGCTACTAAACCAATCATCATCGTGACCTTTCTCAAGCACATATTGGAGCGAACCTACGGCGATTGCCAACAAAATAATTCCCAAAAAATCTATATTTCTTCTTGATGTTTTTTCCTGGAATTTAGGGCTACGCACGAATTGTAAAGTCAATAAGGTTGCGATAATTCCAATCGGAATATTAATATAAAAAATATAAGGCCAGCTAAAATGATCTACAATATATCCTCCTAAAGGCGGGCCTAAAGTAGGGCCAATGATTACGCCCAATCCGTATATAGCCTGTGACATTCCTCTTTTTTCTATGGGGTAACTTTCAGTAATAATGGTTTGTGAAGTAACGAGCAAAGCGCCGCCGCCAAGTCCCTGGCAAAACCGGAAAGCTACCAATTCCCAGATTCCTGTGGCATTTCCACATAAAAATGAAAAAGTGGTAAAGATCATTATTGAAGCAGCGAAATAATTCCTGCGTCCAAATTGCTGGGAAAGCCAGCTCGTCATGGGCACTACAATTACATTTCCTATGGCGTACGCGGTAACTACCCAACCAATTTCTGTAAGTGTGGCACCAAGGTTTCCTTTCATATCTGTGAGCGCCACATTTACAATAGTGGTATCCACAATTTCGAGCAAGGCTGCGATAATGGCCGTTATAGTCACAATGACTCTTCTTGAACCATATTCAACCAAAGAATTATCCTGTTGCATCATTTATTCTGCTGAATAGCCTTTTAAATTTTATTGAAGATGTACATCTACATTTACGTTCATTCCGGGCCTTAACCTTTTTAACAAAGAATCTGAAGGATTAGTAAACTCTATTTTTACCGGTAAACGCTGTACTACTTTTACAAAATTGCCTGTAGCATTATCGGGAGGCAACAAAGAAAACTTGGCGCCGGTTGCCGGTGAAAAGGAAGAAAGAATGGCTTCAAAATCATGACCAGGAAATGCATCCGCACTAACCACCACTTTTTGACCAACAACCATCTTTCTCAATTGAGTTTCTTTAAAATTGGCTACCACCCATTCTTTTTCGCTGTGCACAATATTAAAAGTAGATTGCCCCATTTGCAACAATTGACCGGGAACAACATCCACCCTTGAAACCCTGCCAGATGCCGGAGCCGTAATAACTGTATAAGAAAGTTTCAACTTTGCATCTTCTACTTCTACCTCGCGCTGTTTTACCATTGATTCAGCTACGCCGATAGATTCCGTAGTGGCTTTTGATTGTGAAGTTACTACCCCGGTTTGAGAGCTTGCCTGCTTTTTCTGTTCATTCAAAATATCCAACTGCCTTTCAGCTAAATCTTTAGCCGCCTGCGCCTGCTCAAATTGTTGTTCTGTAATTGAATGATCTTTTATTAGATTTTGATAACGTGCGAAATCCTGAGACGCCCGGGTAAGGTTTACTTTCGCTGCAGCTATCTGTGCATCAACGGTTGATACACCGACTTTTGAAGATGCAATCCCTGAACGCACTGCCGCAGCATTAGCCCGGCTCGCAGCTACATTGCTTTTGGCTGTTGCTAATGCTGCTTCAGCCTGGTCAAGCTGGATTTGATAATCTCTACCATCCAGAATAATCAGGGTATCCCCTTTTTTAACCATCTGGTTGTCTTTCACACGCACTTCATTTACATATCCTGAAACACGGGGAATAACCGGAATGATATCCGCCTCTACCTGCGCATCGTCCGTTTCTTCGTGGTGTTTGGCGTAAATGTATTTTGATATACCAAACCATCCGCCTCCGATTATCATTACGATTAGTATTATTAAAAATACTTTACTCCTTTTTTTGGGCTCAGTTACCACTTTGTCGTTATTATTTGTCTCTTCATTTTTTGAAGGAAGATTTTCTTTTTCTGCTTGCATAATAGTTTGCCGCTTTAATTTATTGATTATTCGTTAAGGTTCCTGTTGTTTCCAAAAGTTTGCTGTAAGCCAGCAACACATCAGCTTTGGCAACAGCAAGATTTATTTTTGATTGTAATAGTGCAACATTGGCATCCAATAATTCTGTTGTATTTACCAGGCTGTTATCATATTTATTTTTAGTTATTCTGTAATTTTCTGTTGCCTGCACCACCGCTTTCTGATATACTTCTGTTTTCTTTTGGCTCAGCAAAAAGGTTTCAAAAGATTGGTTCACCTGTAATTTCACCTTGTCTGCCAATTCAGCTTCGTTGGCCAATATCTCTGCTTCACGGGATTTTGCCTCAGCAACTTTTGCTTTAGTTTTCCAAAGAGAAGAAATATTATATTTAAGGCCTACACCAATATTAGCGGCATTGGTGATTGTTATTAAGTGAGGTATATTGGCAGCTACATACCCCCCCGATAACGCGACTGTTGGATACAAATCTGCCTTTGCGAGAGATATTCCAGTAGACGCCGCTTTTCTTCTGAAAGAAAGGGCGATAATATCTCTCCTGCTTTGCAAGGCCATCTGCTCATAATCATCAATAGTTTTTACAGAAAGATTTTTATCAAACCCGGATGAATCAACATTTAATTGCGTCTTTTCAGGGTAACCGATCATAAGATTCATATTTACAGTAGCAGTTTTTAAATTGCTTTGAGCATCAAGAAGAGATAATTCTACATTGGAAGTATGCAATTCCGATTTCAACAAATCATTTCTCGCTAATAAGCCATTTTGCTCAAGCCGGCTAAACACAGAATCTTGTGCCTGCGATTGCCTTAAATTTTCTTTTACTACATTAACGGTAACCGCTGCTTTGTATAGGTTCACATAAGCATTGATAGCATTAAGAATCACCGCTTCCTTATCATTTTCTGCATCTAGCATAGTAGCTTGCTGCAGGTATTTGGCGGATTGGATTCCATATCGAATCTTTCCGCCGGCATAAACTGGTAATGACACATTCAAAATTCCATACATCGCCTGGTGAACTGAAGGGATAGATTTTTTTGAACCACTTGTATCTGACCCACCACCGAATGCATCCGTTTTTAAGCCAATATTCGGATTAGCCAGGTATAAATAAGAACCGGATACGCCCGCATTAGGCAATTTATTTTCTACAGCCTGCTTTAACTGGTAAGAAGCCTGATCGTTCCTGGCTGCTGCGGCTTTCAGTACATTGCTGTTTTTAATAGTCAGGTCAATAGTTTGCTGTAAAGTAAGGGTTACAGAATCCTGTGCTTTTGAAATAAGGGGCAAAATATTCAAACCTGAAAAAACAATTACCGGAATTAAAAGTGAAAGCCTTTTCAATTCTTTTTTTATAAAGCTCCTGCTCATTTTTTTTAAATATTTTTTATTTTTTCAACAAATGTGAACGCATTAATTGCTTCATATGTTCACTCAACCGTTTCTTTAATTGCTTATTATGAAAAGGGCTAAAACCTTCTCTTTTTCCCAAAATCTTACGACACATTATATCCGAAGTCAGTAAATAATGTATGGTTCCCAGCATAGTAGTGAGGGTTAATTCAATATCTACCTTTTGGAATTCTCCCTGTTTAATGCCATTCTTTATGATAATTTTTACAGGATCCATATTTTTCAAAAGAATATTACTAATCGCATCTCTTAACTGTGGGCGGTGCTCCAGCGATAATTCACGATGAAGAATATCATTAAACTGAGCGTTTGATAATTTTCTTTCAATAGTCTTATCGATAATAATATCAACTTTTTCTATAGATGAAAGACTGTTATTATTAACAAGATCAGCAAAAATTCCTTTTAAAAATGCAGCCCTGTATTCAACCACACTTTCAAATAAACTTTCTTTTGAACCAAAGTAATAATTGATCATCGCCACGTTAACTCCTGCATCAGCAGCGATTTCCCTTACGGAGGTTCCTTCAAAACCCTTTGTACTAAATAGCTTCAGGGCGGATTCTATAATAATTTCTTTCTTCGTCATTTTTAAAAAAGAGTGCGAAGTTAAACACTTGTTTAAAACTAAACAAATGTTTAATTAATTATTTTATTTTTTTGTTTGTGAAATTTTATTTAGGAAAAAATGCTGGGTTAAATTTTTCTATTGTTAAGCTTTTTATATCCGAAACAAAAAAAATGCCGGACTATTAAAGTTTTAATTTACAGTAAACAAACTTTTACCTGGAATTTTAATTTTCTCCTATTAAAGAATTTACCTGGCTACGGGCAAATTCAAAATATATTATATTTAAATTGCATAGTATATTGATATGAACCCGGGAATCATTAAATAGTTTAAACTTATTCCCAGCTTCTCAGTAATTAGTCAAAATCAAAATTTAATTATTATGGAAAAGTATGCTACAAAAAATGGCGTGAGCTTAAGAGCGTACAAGGGTGACGCAATGACGCTGCTGGCATTTGATGTCATCACTAAACTCAAAAATAATCTTGCGGGATTCAGTATAAGCTACAAGTACAAGCTGGAAAATAAATGGACACAATCTTACCTGTATAACCGGATGAAATTTCCGGATTCTTTTTTTACCAACAATCCCGATGTGCCTCATACTGACAGGAACTCCACTCTATATTCACCCATTCAAAAATTTAACTGGGTGCATGTGCCAAGTGCAGATATAGAAACTGAAATTCCTGTGTTTGCAGATTACACCTACTTCATTACACCAAGGTATATGGTGGCAGGCATTTTGCAACCGTTAAGAGCCGACCTGACAGTCTCTGTAAAAATAAATGTCAGCCCTTTTGAAATGAAGAAAACAAAAATCGGTTTTACACGCGGCTTCGTTTCCTCAGTAGCTTATGCCAAACGTTTTAATGTAAACAACAACCGTGTAAGGCCCACCGGGAAAAAAGATGAATTGCTTTTTGACATTACCCAAAAGGCTGACAAGGCAGTTAGATGGAATGACACGAAAAAGAAATACGAATATGTAGATTACACTTTTGAAGAACAGCACAAATGGCTGGGATGGCAGGCACGGCAACGCATACTCGATTTCCTGGACGAAGCGGTTAATAATAAAAGCATCTTTCTTAAATGTTTTGCTTATGACCTTGACGAGCCGGAAATATGCAAACGGCTGCTGAAACTCGGTTCTGAAAACAGGCTGAAAATGATACTCGATGATAGCGGAAAACATGGTCAACCTTCTTCAATGGAAGCTACCTTCGCTGATAAATTCAAAGAAGCAGTTATCAATACAAATGATATTCAAAGAGGCCACTACCAGTCTCTTGCCCATTCAAAAGTATTTATTCAACTCAAGAAAAACAAAGCGGTAAAAGTGCTCACCGGTTCTGCCAATTTTTCAACCAATGGCTTGTATGTAAATAGTAATCATGTTCTCATTTTTGATAATAAACAAGTAGCCCAATTTTATAGCGATGTATTTGACGATTCTTTTGGAGAGGAGATAATGAAAACATTTAAGGGATCAAAATATTCTGTTGCGGATAACCAGTTGGAAGAAAAAAGAAATCCTGAAATGACCATCACATTTGCGCCTCATACCAAAACAGATGCAAAGCGGATTTTTGACCGCATCAGTAATCGGGTTCTTAAATCCGATAACACTGATGTTCTTTTTGCGATTATGAAAGATACAAGTGTAAGTTCTATATTGGACGCAATTCAGCAACAGGTAAGAAATGAAAAAATATTTACTTACGGAATAACAGATACCATCGCAGACAATGCGGAGTATAGTGTTTTTTTATACAAACCCAATTCGCTAAGAGGCATACGAGTGGCTGCCCGAGGCATCCAAAATGTGTTGCCAAAGCCATTTGGAAAAGTAGCCGGCATAGACGGATATGCCATACATCACAAGTTTATCGTGGTTAATTTTAAAGGCAATGATCCTGTGGTTTATTGCGGAAGCAGCAACCTGGCTTTTAATCCTGAACAACACAATGGAGACAATCTTTTGGAAATACATGATAAAGATATTGTGACTGCTTTTGCCATCCAGGCATTAGTGCTCGTTGATCATTTTCAATGGCGTAATAAAGAAATTAAAGAAACATCCATTCATCTTGATGACATCAGCAATCCGGATAAAGCATGGTACCAGGCCTGGTTTGATTCTAATGATTTAAAAAACCGGCAACGAAAACTGTATATCAGGGAATAAAAACTCAACCGCTAATTGGTAATAAGAAAATAAAAACTCCCATTATTTATTACTGTATTCCTACTTCTCAGGCCTCTTTTAATTCAACCAGGTTCTTTTCAACCTTTAATTTGTATTGCGCTCCTATTTTCAGCGCATAATTTTCTTTATCGTGGCTCACGGGAAATCCAAAACAAACGGGATAGTCATAATCTTTTACTAACTCTTTTATTGCATCTTCTACCGTTTGCCCAAAAGGAATAGTAGTATCTTTCATATCAGAAAAGCGGCCTACAATTAACCCTTTCAAATTGTCTAATTTTCCGCTTCGTTTTAGTTGGTACATCATACGGTCAACTGAATAAATGTATTCTCCAATCTCCTCAATAAAAAGAATTTTATTTTTTGTTTGGATGTCGGAGGAAGTGCCAATCACATTTACCAAAAGAGATAAATTTCCACCTACTAAAATCCCTTTTGCTTTTCCCGTTTGATCTAAAATATTTCCTTCGGTTTTGTAATCTGATCTTTCTCCAATCAATGCATTATGCAGGCTTTGTATGTATTGATTATTAAATTCGCCATCATTAAAAGCCGCCGCCATAGGCGCATGCAGGGAAGCCATTTTAAAATTGGAAAGTAAATGACAGTGTAAAACTGTAATATCGCTGAAGCCGATAATCCATTTTGGATTCTTTACAAATTTTGAAAAATCAAGTTTGTCAATGATTCTTCCTGTTCCGTAACCGCCTCTTCCGCATAAAATAGCGTCAATATTTTCATCATCCATCATGCGTTGAAGGTCTTTAGAACGTTCTTTATCTGTTCCTGAAAAATAGTGATACTGGTTGCCCAATGTTTTTCCGGGAATCACTTTGAATCCCCACACAGTAAGCGTTTCAATA
>CAVUJE010000047.1:0-31053 GCA_963741705.1 uncultured Chitinophagaceae bacterium
TTACCCGAAATATATACTGTCCGGGATCAAGATTGGTATAAGTAATTCGTCGCTGGTAGCCTAAATTCCATTTTTCATCAAACCCTTCCAACTTATAGGCATATTGGTTTTTACTTGAAGCAGTAAATCCGAGTGCTGCAAATTCAAAAGTTATTATGGATTGAGCGTACGACAAAGTGATACGCTTTGTTTTCAGAGATATCCTGTTTTAACGGAGAATTCTTCTGGGTTGATGTAACTGCATTATTAAACAGTTTAAGCCCGTAAAAACAACAGGCGGAATGGCTTTATTTTCTACAAGATCATCCGGATTGAAAGCATTAAACCCATTAATACCACCAAACAGAATTTGTCCTGTACTGGTTTTAAGACCTGCTTGCTGCGAAAATTCAAAACTTTGGATACCATTGGAAATGCCATAATTTTTAAAAGTTTTTTTAACGAGATCAAAACGACTAATGCCATTACCGGTACTAATTCATAAATAGCCTTTGTCTTTTAAAATAGAGTTAATGGTATTGTCAGGCAACCCATCCTTTGTAGTGTAAACAATAGTTTTTCCTGTTCGAGGAATAAGTTCACATAGTCCTCCTCCTAATGTCCCTATCCACATGTTCCCCTTGGCACCTTCATTTAAACAGAAAATTACATCACTGTCCAGCTCGCTATTGCTTTCGTTATATTTCGTAAAATTGTTTGTTCGTGGATCAAATACACTTATTCCTGTCGAGGTGCCGATCCATATATTTCCTTTTTTGTCTTCATAAAAAAACGTATGAAATCACCAGCAACTGAATTCGGGTTGTTGGGATCTTGCAGGTATTTAGCAATAACACCGGTGGATGGATTCAGTACATTAACGCCGCCGCCATTGGTGCCCATCCAGATATTTCCCTTACTGTCTTCAAAAATGGCATATACAGCATCATTATTCAACTGGCCGTCGCCATCTCCTTTTGTGTAGTGCCTGAATGTTTTAGTATTAGGATCGTACCTGTCAATACAGCTACCATACGTGCCAATCCATAAATAACCATTCTTTTTGCTTTTGCAAAGACACAGAATCCCCCAATTACTTAGAGAATTGGTATTGCCCGGATCCGGATTAAAGCGGACGAAGGTGTTGCTGCTTTTTCCATAGATTCGAAGCACCGCCGGTTGCAACCCATATATCTCCGTTAGGTTCTTCAGCAAATGAAGTAACAGTATTATAACTTAGGCTTGACATATCGAAAGGGATATTCCTGTACGTATCAAAGTAAGTGAGCTGTTTGTCATACTTTATTAATACCACCCTGGTAAGTTCCTACCCAAAGAATATTGTTCCTGTCATAAAGTAAGGACATTACATTGCCATTTCTAAATAATGATGTTGCGTTATATGGGTTGTTGGTTAAATGATTGAAAATTCCTTTATTGGCATTAAAAAAATCAAGGCCTGAGGGTGTACCAATCCATAATTTGCCATCTTTCTCGTCTTGAATTTCGGCAATATGATTGTCTGTAATCGAAGCAGGATTATTGGGATCATGAGTGAAATGTGTAAAAGAATTAGTAATTGGATTAAACAAATTCAATCCGTCAGTGGTCCCAATCCAAAGGTGCCCCTGTGCATCCTCATTTATAACAGTTATATTATCACTACTTAAACTATTGGGATTTTGATTTTCATGAAAATAGTGCGTAAACTTTTTTGTTTTGCGGTCCATCAGGTTTAATCCCGCGGGGGTGCCGATCCAAAGATTATTTTTAGTGTCTTCAAAAATACTCGTGATCCTATCATTACTAAGGCTGGTACTATCAAGAGGGTCGTGTGCAAACTGGGTAATTTTTCCGGTTTCCCGGTTTAAGAGATTTAGTTTCCAGTAGGTTCCGACCCAAAAATTATTTTGCCGGTCTTCGCACATTGCAGTCACTGTTTTCTGACTTAGTCCCTGGTGATTACCATTACTTTCTCTAAAATGTATAAAATTGTCATGATTTCTGTCGTACATACATAATGCACCATTAGTGGCACCCACCCAAAGATTCCCCTCCCGGTCTTCATAAAGAGATATTATATTATTCCTGCTCAAACTGGTTGAATCTTGGGCATCATGCCGGTACACTTTAAAACTATAACCATCATAGCGGTTTAGCCCATCCTGGGTACCAAACCACACAAATCCGTCTTTGTCTTTTATGATAGCCTGTACGGTACTTTGAGATAAGCCATCAAGATTGGTTATGTGTGTAAATTTAACAGCGGACTGTTGAGCCTTTAAAATAAAAGAAGAGAAGGAAAAAAGAATGAATATTGATACCCGCGGCCATTTTATTATCGGATGGATTTTCTTTACGCCATATTTATATTCAAATTTTCTCGTCAACATTACATGTAAAGCGTAAATCCACAGCTACTTGTTTTGATTTGGACTCAACTAATAATTTTTTTTTAGTGTATTGTGTTCTAACCTATATTTAGCGGCCCGATCTTTTTTAGACAATGTTATTAAAATTAAAAAAATCGATTCATTTTTCGAAAACCTTCGCGATAATGGTTACATTAATATAAGGATATAACGTCCCTCTTTGAGCTATATTGTCTGGGGAAAATTTAAATCTGGTTTTAGTTAAACTCAATTTTTTATTTTACTCTATTTCAAATAAAAACACCTGCGCTCTTTCCAAAGGATTAAAATTATTATCCACTATAAAAAGTAAAGATCTTTTTCCGTCAGCCAGCCTGGGGCCAAATGTTACGCCTTCAATGTTGTCAATAAAAATTCCCAGGTCATCCATATTTATTAATAATTTTTTGCTGATAAATCTGATTTCTTTTTTCCCTTTTAAGGAATCAAAATTTTGGATATTCTCAGCGCCGGTGAAATCCGCCAGGTAAATTTTTATAGTGCAGGAAAGCCTTCCGGTAGAATAGGAGCGTTCAATGACTAACAATTTATTTTTACCAAAAGATAAAATATCTGAAATGCCATTTATTTTAAAGGCTCCCGGTGTAATGGGCGGATGGGCAACCGGATCAATTTTATAAGCGTATTGAGCTATGGGTTTCCGGGTTGCAATATTAAACTTGATCATTCTTATTATTCCGCTGGAATCGCCTGTTCCGGCCTCGTGGCCATCCTGAATCAATGGCTCTTCAACACTTACCAGCAAAGATTTATAATCGTCCAAAAAAGTCAATCCTTCAAAAACTCCATTTTGCCTTGGGCCATGATCGGAAGCACTCATAACAAACTGCGAAGGCAATTTGAAAGTGTCGATAAAATTTCCCTGCGGATTTATGATAGTGACAGCAGGATTTTCAAGAACATTTTTTTTGGGTGTTACAATTCTTTCACCTTCGCTGCTCCAGATAAAAGTATTGCTTTTACTGTCATATCGCATCGCCTCCGGATCTGGAGTATGAAAAGGATCCTGTTGTGAACCAGGATAGAAATTTTTATTTCTATCTTTTAAAAATGTTGATGTAAGAAAAGCCACAGAATCGATTTTATTATTATTAATAACAATTTGCGCAGTATAAAACCTGGAAGGATTTTTATCAGAACGATCGTCTGAAATAAAATAATATTCGTTTTTTAGAGGATTAAAATCAATTCCTGAAAGACCTCCAACTGTGGTATTATTAAACTGGTAATTGAATGGAATCACATATTCGCTTAAAAGTTTTAAGTGATTTATGTCTTCGGATTTTTGGGTCGATTTCAGGGAAGTACAGCCCGAAACGGACGATAAAATAATCAATAAAAACCAGCTAGCTTTTGACATATTAAATTAGAAAAAGTTTTCGAAATTCAAATAGCAAAAGTATTATTTTTGAAAATACTTTATTTAACGTATTCACTTTAAAATCGCAACTGCAGTCAGGATAATTTTTTTCATTTTGTTTATTTTGTTTTTAGTGATTGGTGGAATTGCCTGCTATATAAAATTTGCTTTACCTAATGTAGGGGCTGCTGAAAATCTTAAAGTTGACATCACTCCGGAAAGAGTAGAACATGGGAGTTATCTGGCCAATCATGTAACACTTTGCAAATGGATAAAGAGGATATTTATGATATTATAGCTTACATCAGAACGCTGGCTCCGGTTGAAAATGAAACTCCGGATCACAAAGTTGATTTCCCAATGGATTTCATTTTAAATACGATTCCAGTTAAAGCTTCTTTTGTTCAAAAGCCTCCTAAGTCTGATACTTTAAAATATGGCGCATACCTTACAAATACAGCTGTATAAAAAGTATCCAAACTTAATAGAAATATGCAAACAACAGAGGGCCTGCCAACTATGGGTGAGCTTACAGATGTAAAAGAAGGTATTGGTTTGCAAATATTAAAATCTTATTTCCGTTGCAGTGATGCATTGCTAGTTGAGCGTCGCTGACGAACCATCGCCTTTCGCCAGAAACCAGTCCTGGTAATCGGCCATAATCAAAACTTTAATGATGGATATAAGGTTTCTGTGCTGTTTTTATTTGTGTCGAAACCTGGTTGATTTTCAAAAAGAATAATGCAATTCATAATTTAATAAAACTGTATTTACAAAGTAAAAGGACAAATATTACTAATTTTCATTTTGACAATATTTATTGCTTCACTGTTGTTGAACGAACAATTAATACTTTTCAACGAAGCAAGAGTTTGCTTCAACTAAAACTACTTCTTATACACCGATTTTGGACGGTCATTTTTATCAGCTCCATAATTGTAATTTGGTTTATTTCCCATTGTAAATTTTAAAATGCCTCCTTTCATAATATCCTCATACGTGATATAAGTTTTTGTGTAAGATTCATCATTAAGCTCCACACTTTGTATATAGATATTCTCATCACTGTTATTCACTGTTTCAACCGTAAAAGTTTTATTATTTCTAACTTTTATGGAGGCTTTATCAAACAGTGGGCTTCCAAAAACATAAGCACCATTAGCCGGAAAGACAGGATAAAACCCCAGGGAAGATAAAATATACCAGGCGCTCATTTGCCCGCAATCATCATTGCCGCTCATGCCTTCTTCGGTATTGTCTTTGTACAAATTTTTCATAATAAACCTTGCTTTCTCCGCAGTTTTCCATTGCTGCCCGGAATAAGGGTATAAATAAATTGTTGCATGGCTGGGTTCATCGCCGTGGGCGTACTGCCCAATCAAACCAGCGATATCAGGTGGCGCATTTGGATCAGGAGTAGATTGGATTGTAAACAAAGAATCAAGTTTTGTATTGAATTTATCATCACCGCCTAAAAGACCAATCAAACCTTCTACATCTTCGGGCACCAGCCATAAATATTGCCAGGCATTGCCTTCACTATAATCGTTAATATAAGGACGTGAAGATTTTGAAGGAATAAAAACCGGGTTCCAATTGCCATTAGCTAATTTGCCACGCATAAAGCCAACAGATGAATCAAAATAAAATTGATAATTGTGATAACGCTTATTGAAATAATTATAATCACCCGTATGGCCGGCTTCCTTCTCCATCAGTGCAGCACTGCGCGATGACACAGCATATTCCAGCGCAGAAGCGACAGATTCGCCTAAGCTGTCACTTGGGATGTAATGAAATGCTTTATCATATTTCAATCCCCGTTCATTACGATTCATAGAATTTTTTATTGCTTCAAATGCAAGCGTGGTGTCATAACCTTTAAAGCCTTTTAAAAAAGCTTCGGCCAAAACCTGGACACTGCTGAGACCGGGCATTGTATTGGTTTCGCAACCTTCCAAATGCCAGATAGGTAATTTTTTTTGCTGGCGATAAATGGCAAGAAACGATTGCACAATATCATTTACTCTTTCCGGCTGAATGATAGTGTACAAAGGATTTAAGGCACGATATGTATCCCATAATGAAAAAACAGTATAGTTGTTAAAAGAAGCATGATGATACACTTTTTTATCCGTTCCGAGATAATCACCGTTATCATCATTGTATAATGTAGGATCTATCATGGTGTGGTACAAGGCCGTATAAAATATTTTTTTATTAACGGCATTGTTGGTTTCTATTTTGATTTTTGACAATTCATCATTCCATTTTTTATCTGCCTTCTTAGCCACAGCATCGAAGTTCCAGCCAGGTATTTCAACTTTAATATTGTCCAATGCATTATCTGAACTTACCGGCGATATGCCTACTTTTAGGTCAACATCGCCACCAAAATCTTTAAAGCTTATCAATCCTTTAATACCCTTGCCTTTGCCACTCTTGCCTCGCATCAATGTGGTATCATTATACACTTTAAAATCTGTTACCGGCTTTGATATTTTTATTGCAAAAAATAATCGCTGGTCTTTTGCCCATCCTTTTGAAAAACGATAACCTTTAAATGTAGTTGCGTCCGTTTGTTCAATATAAGTATCTGTTGACCGGTCATTTATCCCCACTTTCAGATCAATAATAATATGCGCATTGCTGTTTGATGGAAAATGATAATGATGATAACCTACCCGTTCAGATGCAGTTAATTTAACAGCAACACCGTTATCTAACTTAACCGAATAAAAACCTGGCTTTACTTTTTCATTATCATGTGAAAATTTTGACCCATAACCCGAGGATGGATTTTCCTCTGACCCTTTCGAAACTCTTATATTTCCGGTATATGGCATAATCAACACATCTCCCAAATCACCAATACCGGTGCCACTCAAATGAGTTTGCGCAAAGCCAATTATCAAACTGTCCGAATAATGATAACCTGAACACCAATCCCATCCTTTGTAAATATTATCAGGGCCTACCTGTACAGCGCCAAAAGGAACACTTGCTCCAACAAATACGTGACCGTGGCCACCAGAACCAATTAAAGGATCAACATATGAAGTAAACTCCTGCGCTTTTGCTGTATGAGCAAATAATACCAAAAACAAAACAATACAAATTGTTTGTATTCCCTTTAATAAATGAGTGATTTTAATTGTGACCATATTTAAACATTTAATAAGATGTTCCGGTGAAAAACAATTTATTACAGTAAAACAAGTAATAAAGCTAATACCTATTTTTAGTAATAGCACTTACATTTTAATTCAGTTTTAATTTCGTGCCGGCTTCATATTGTTATAGCCACTTTTACCATGAAACCATTTTGCAGCCTGACCCGCCAGCCACAAGTAATAATCAGAACCCAGGCTATCATCAATCTGTACGAAGCTCCCATTTGGATTTAAAGGAAGATGGCTTTTTGTTGCGCATTTAAAGATAGAGGTACCTTCATTCATTTCATCAAACATTGCAATATAAAGCATTTTCGCGCCTGCAGCTTTAGCACCAGCTACCTGTTGCCAGAAGAAATTTCCATTATCTCGATCAATGATTCTTGCATGGGGGCCGTTCATATTTCTCCACGAAAAACCGGGAAAAGCCAGTGGCGCATATTCTACATGGTTAGCCGCGCACCAGTCAATATCATCTTTAATATGCTTATTAAACGCAGGATATGAGCGTTCATCATAACGGCCAACAAACCAAGGGGCGACTATGGCGCATTGCTTTATTAATGTATGAAGGCTGTCGTTTTTTAAAGCATCGGAACCAAAATCCCGCCAATAAGTTGGAACACCGAGCATAATGTTGTAACCTCTTTCATTCAAACCATTAATAATCGTTTCGGCTTCTTTAAAACCGTACTTCCGGTGATCGTTAAAACCTACGCCCCAAACCGCTACCAGGGGCTTGCCATTTTCATGCAAATAGGTGGGAGATTTAGCCGCCGTTTTATCAAGCAAAGCATATTTTTTATTCAATTCATCAATATCGCTTAATACTAATGATGTATCAGAAGGCCTCATGCCGCTCAGGTCGTACATGATACAAATAGCGCGGTTATTTTTCTTTGCTGCTTCCATTGCATTTTCAAGCACGGTATTAAAATGATGTTTCCCGCCCGGATTTCTGATCTCTGCCACAAACCTTTGCATAAACACGCCGTCAATGCCATATTCTTTCAACCATTTAAAATGAAGGTCAATGGTGCTTTTATCATACGAACTGAACACCTCTGCCACACTACTATCACTGAATTTAAAAGTTGTAGGATATTTCTTCTTGTACTCAGTCATATCAGGCCATAAGTCAATTTCCAGGGAGCCCGGAGCAAATACACCCTGCCTTGAATAATGATGCCATGCACGGCCAGTGCCATCTTCCGGAGTATTGAACCAGCCCTGATAGCCGGCCATTACAAGCCCTTTATAAGTTGGGTAAATATATCTGTTTGAATTTTTTAGACGTTGAGCATTCGCCAATGCACTCATCATGATAGATAATAATAAAAAAACTACAATAGCATAATTCTTTTTTTTGGGGTCATTCATAAATATTGTATTTATTCAATAATTTATAGACACATGAATTGTTTATCTCTGTGAAACCAATTTCCAGTTTCCTTTATATAATTCTAAAATCAAAATCTGCCTTATTTGTTCTTTTACTGTTCTAAAAGATTTATTCGTGATGTCAATATCTGCTATATCTTTAGAGAAAACAGGCATAATTTTACGTGAGTCATTTAGACAAACCTCACAACGAAAAGCATGTTCTTCAATATTCACTGTACCCTTTTCAGGATTAACATGTAAGGATAATTTATCTGACAGTAAGATGTCACTGAAACACGCAAATAAAACAAATTAATAAAATGAGCCTGAAATTAACTTCCTTATTTAATCATTGTAAATTGTTCATTATCACCTCATGCACTTCTGTTGGCTTCAAAGTTCTCTTTAAAGCAACATCGGCAATAATTACGGGATGAAAAACTGAAGGAGTACCGATTCTTCCATGCGAACCTTTAACCAGAGTTGCATCAAGAGGAATAACATCCATCACGTATCTGAACCCCATTTTTTTACAAAGCAACTTATATGCTGCACGTAATTTTGAGGTCATAAACATTTCCACCGGATCATAACCTGGTTTTTTATGTATATCTACGCACCTTGCATAATCCGGAGCTTTTGCATCATCCATCCAGTGATAATAAGTGAACCAGTTTCCCTCATCTGCCACCAACACAAAATCTCCACTTCTGACATGATCAATGTGATACTCTTTCTGTGCGTTTTTATCCAGAATTAATTCTATTCCCGGAATCTTTTCTAATATATTTCTTACTTTATTAATTACCGAGTTATCATTTATGTAAATATGCGCTACCTGGTGATCAGCTACAGCGAAGGCTTTTGACGCACCGGGATCAAGTAATTCCAAATTTCTTTCAACCCTTATTGCCAGCAAATCCTGTTCACGTAATAACCGGTTAATATGGATCGGATGACTGACAGGTGCTATTCCATATTCTGAAAGTATTATGATTCGTGCATTTTTCTTTTCGAAATGATCCACTAAAGATGCTATTACCTGGTCTATCTCAATCAGGTCTTTTGATATTTTCGAGAAATCAGGACCAAATTTTTGGAGACAATAATCAAGATGCGGAAGATAAATCAGCGATAGGGTAGGGTTGTATTTTTCATCTACAAGCATGGATGCATCGGCGATCCATTGCGTAGATTTAATATTGGCGCCAGGCCCCCAGAATTGAAATAGCGGAAATTGGCCTAACTTCTCTTGTAATTCGTCACGCAATTCTGCGGGATGTGAATAGCAATCAGGAAGCTTTCTACCATCCGCGAGATAATTCGGACGCGGCGTTACTGCATAATCGGCCGAGGAATACATATTATACCACCAAAACATTTTCGCACATGTAAAATCCGGATCCATTTTTTTCGCTCTTTCCCAAATCTTTTCACTTTGCACCAATTTATTGGATTGCTTCCAGAACTTTATTTCACAATCTTCTTTGTCATACCATCCATTGCCTACAATGCCGTGTTCCGAAGGCCATTTCCCGGTAACATACGTTGACTGAACGGCAGTAGTTACTGCTGGCAGCATAGGATCAATAGTGCTAAGATTTTTTTTTTGAATATAATTTTTAAGGAAAGGAGTATGTGTGCCTATTAAGGAAGCCGAAAGCCCCACCACATCTATGACAACTGTTTTATTCATGAATATTTTAAGTTAATCAATCAATCTAAAATCTGTAGGACCCATTTAAGTTCTCTGCAAATACTTTCCCCGATCGGTAGTTTTAAATCTTGCGGAAGCACTTCCCAGGTATAAGTTTCTACTTCAAGGTGTTGGGTAAATAAATTATTTTTTTGAATCGTCAACACTTCTTCAATTTCATCCCGGGTGGAAGCTAATAACCCAAAATCTTTTGCAAAAACAGGCACATGGAAATGAGCGCGCCATTGCCGCACTTCATCATCCTGATTATCGTCAATGGCCTCCGGAAGATCCGGATATCTCAATAACTTTCCATCATTCATTTTTGCGACTACCTGGTGCAGGTACGTAGGTTCATTATAATTTATAAAAGCATCTTTGATGTTAATTTTATTTCCAGGATTAATAGATGCTTTTAATGCTGAGCTGACCTGGATTTTTCCTATTTTTATTTTGCGCTGCAATAACTGCTGAATAATTTCTTTATGTGGCTCGTATCCTATTGCAAAATGACAAACATCATAGCATAGACGAAGATGTTGCCTGATTAATTCTTCTGCTTCCTCCGATGAAATATTCAGCTTTTTTTCGATCAATGGAATACCTTCCTTCAATAGATCATTTTCAAACCAGTGGATAAATTCCTCCCCGGTTTCAAGTATGCCATCCGGTTCAGGTTCCACATCAAGATGCAATATTTTTCCCGTACTCTTATTGATTTGAATTAAGTTTTCGATAACGCGGATCATATTTTCAGTTCCTGATTTTCTAGCCGACCGAAATTTTTCAGGAGTCTGAAACCAATTCCGGTAACTGATCGGATTGGTGGAAACGCCGCCATCCATTCCCGCAGGCAGCAATGAAGCTAAGATATTGAAAAGCCTGTTGGTATAGGCAACTCTATCCTCCGTTAACCAATCAGGAGTATGAACGTTTTCTTTCACTCTGGTACGATGAAAATTTCCATAAGGAAACCCATTCATCGTAAACACGTAAGCGTTATTTTCTTGTAACCATTCTTTAAAATTATATAGATTTTCTTCTTTTATCAATTCTATGCTTGCCTCGTTGGAGAGCCGCAAGCCAATACCCATAGGGTAACCAGGAGAGACCTGCTCTTTGATGAAAGAAAAATAATTTTGCAAAGCAGCAAAATGATCCGGCCAGCTTTCACCGGCGTGGATGTTGGTGCAATAAGTTAGATGCCCGTATTTAGTGTGCATGTTTCTCCCTTTTTAAGTTTCATATCCGAAACTTCCTGTTTATAAATTTCCAATTGTTCCGAAGCCTGTTTAAGTAAAGAAATATTTATTTCATGAACTTCTTCTCCATGCCCGATATCAGTAAGTAACATAATGGTCAGCCGTCCTCCCAGGTGCTCGCGGAATTCCTGCAAGCCTTGCAATATCGCACTATTTTCGGTTTCGATCTGTAACAGCGGATGGTTGATTTCAAAACCAAGATCCATTAATAACCGAATAATTCTTTCGCCTTTTTCCCTGTTTAATCGCGACGAATAAACAGAATAAATCGTATCTAATGCAATGCCCATAGCTACCGCTTCTCCGTGCAATACACTAAACCCGGATAACTGCTCCAATTTGTGCGCGCTCCAATGCCCGAAATCCAACGGCCTTGAAGACCCCAGTTCAAAAGGATCACCGGAAGCAATATGTCGCAAATGTAATTCAGCACACCGGTGGATTAAATACTCCATTATTTTAATATTCCTGTTGCGTAATTTTTCAACGTTTTGTTCAATCCAATAAAAAAAATCTACATCTTTAATAAGGGCTACTTTTATCGCTTCAGAAATGCCGGAACGCCAATCCCTTTCACTCAAAGTTGACAGAAAAGCATCGTCATTAAAAACCGCTACAGGCGGGGAAAAGGTGCCGAGAAAATTCTTTTTACCCTTATAATTAATTCCGTTTTTTACACCTACCCCGGAATCATTTTGTGATAAAACGGTAGTGGGTATGCGAATATGTTTGATACCTCTATGCGATATGGCAGCAGCAAATCCAGTAAGATCTAATACTGAGCCTCCGCCAATAGCAGCGATATAAGAATGACGGTCAATGCCATAAGTGTCTATCGCTTCAACGATGGAATCAAAATATTGAGCATTATTTTTAGCCTCCTCACCTCCGGGTATTGTCAGTAACTTCTCAATAAGAGAAACAGAATTATGGATTTTAAAATAAGCCTTGATTTTATCAGGCAATTCAGGATGCGTATTTAAAACGCCGTCATCAATAACAAATAAAATTTTCTGAAGCGTTCCGGGCTCAACATGTTCTTTTAAAAAACTTTCAAAATCATTATTAGAAGGTTGAAAAATATCCGAGGTAAAATAAACCTTGTAATCAAACTTTATATTAAATGACTGCTCCAAATATTTCATAAAATCAAATACTTAAAAAGGTGTAAAATTCGATAAAACATTATCCATATCTATTTAAACAAATCTTTAGGTAACTGCAAAAACTTTTGCCAGCCATAAAGACAATGGTAACAAAAGTATTATTAAAAAAGCCAGCCCCGTCATTCCAAATGCTGCGGCCCACGCAGCGTTCATGAGTATAAGCGCGATGACACCAGCTTTTACTGCCTTTCCAATATTCTGTGGTGCGGGTGTGCGGATGGCTTTTATTAAAGCAGTAAAAATCATCCAGGCAAATGGAAGTAAAAAAATAATTGTCCGCCATAACATTCCTTTAGTATGCGACAACAAAAGAATAGCTGCAATTACTATGCAGTAAAGCAAGCCGGCTACATATAACGTTCTTTTACTTCCACCGTGTACTTCCCCTCTGCTAATCATAGTAATGGCGGCTATATAAATAACCGGAATGATAGCAAGGAACCACCATTCAGAAATGGAAGATATAACTATGCTAATTCCCAATAAAAGATTCAGGCCGCGGCATAATCCCATATTTAAAGGGCCTGCCCATACATGGTGCTTGGACCATTTATTATAAATAAGAGCCGCAATGGAGATGGAGACGGCAAGCAGGCAAGATAATTTACTCACAAATGCGGCAGTTATCATTCCTGCCAACAACAGCGCACTGCCAAGTATTGCTGCTTCTGTTATCGTTACAATTCCTTTGGGAATAGGTCTTTCAGGCCTTTCTATTTTATCTAACGCCGCATCAAATACGTCATTGAAAACCACTCCACCTCCGTACAAACCGATGGTGGAAATACACAAAAGTATCGCCGGAAATATATCATCCGAAGAAAAGTTTGTATTTACTAAAAATCCGGATATGGCAATCCCAGCCAGCACATCAGATACAGAGGTAACAATATTAGCAGGTCGCATCAATTGCAGATAGCCTTTTATTTTTTTCAATTCAGGAAAAGTTAACTAATAATAAGGGATGATTTATTGATACGTGGCGCTTGTCCGCCCCGAAGAACGGTATTCCCTTCAAATTTCTCCGACTGATCAATGGCCAGGTTCTCTGCGAAATCAGATTCCTGAATTTGCCCGCTCTGTCCGAAAGCGGTGATGGCATTGCGGTAGCAAACCAGTTCTATATCCTTTACATCAATACCATTTAGTTTCATAAGGGCTCCTGTTTTAGGCACTGCGAGCGGATCGCTGATTCCCCAATCGGCTGCGGAATTGATCATGATGCGTTCAGTTCCAAATTGCTTAACCACTTCTACCATCCGCTCGTTACCCATTTTTGTAAAGGGATAAATAGTGAAAGCCGCCCAAAATCCACGGTCAAGTACTTCCTTCATCGTTTCTTCATTATTATGATCTACAATAACGGAATAAGGATTCAATCCATGTTCCATCGCAATATCCATACTGCGCTGGGTGCCTCTTTTTTTATCGCGGTGAGGAGTGTGAATTTGTACGGGCAGATTTGCTTCTTTAGCAAGCTCGAGTTGCAAACGATAATATTTTTCTTCAGCAGGTGTTTGGTCGTCAAACCCAATTTCACCAATACCCACCACACCTTCCTTGTATGCAAAAGCTGGAAGAATTTCCATAACCTGTTCGGCCAGTTTTTCATTATTGGCTTCCCTTGAATTTAAGCCGATAGTACAATAGTGTTTGATTCCGAATTGTGAAGCACGGAATCTTTCCCATCCTACAAGACTGCTGTAATAATCACGAAAACTGTCGAGGCCTGTACGCGGCTGGCCCACCCAAAAAGCTGGTTCAATTACCGCTTTGATTCCCGCGTCTGCCATAGCCTGGTAATCGTCTGTAGTTCTTGAAACCATGTGAATGTGCGGATCGAAAAACCGCATTCCTTTTACAATTTCCAGGTTGAGCGGCATCATATTTTTTACCTCCAATCCAACTCTGTCTTCTGCACTGGCACACATAATTAATTGATTTTATTATTTTTTAAATATTATTGTTTGCTAAAATTTCCCAGCTTAATGTTTTATTGTTAATCGCATTTTTATAGCCGGGATATTGTTCATTCAGTAATTCTTTTGCTTTCTCAAAGTGAGTGTAGGCACAAGCCAGGGCCGCTGCCTGATGTTCAATCTCATTGCCTTCTTTAAAAAGCTTTTGAAGCATGTAAAAATGTGACTCGTCCATAAACGGTGCTACTAATCTCCATATTTGCGGATTCGCCTCGCGATGCGCTGCCCAACGCTCTTCTACATAATCAAAAAGTATGTTTGCGAGATTTTGATTGGCCCTCTCATCGAGCCCGGTGATATAATTTACCTTTTTATCAGTAAAGAAAGCTTTCATAATTAATTGGTTCCATGCAGATTCATCGAGATACTGGGCAGGATAAGGGTTTTGATACATGATAGCTTCCAGTACCGTTCCGATATTACTGCGGATACCTTCTGCACAACGCAATTTCCACGACTCCGGGTGAGCAAGAAGCGGTAGTGAGGAGTAAAGCGCTACCTGTTCGTTCATTTCAGCCTGTAAAAACAAGTTCTCCGCTCTGCTGATATAATTTTCTTTTTCATCACTTTCCAATTGCATTAGCAACCATACCCGGCTTAACCGGTCAACAGTCCAATGATGAATAGAAAAACCAGGAATTAGTTTGTTGATTTGATTGATATCTGATTCTTCCAACACAATTTCTTTCTTCCCGGTCTTGCGTGGAATGGCGGTAAAGCTCAAATTAAGCTGGTAATTATTGTTTGCATCTGCCAATTGATTTGCTTTGTCATGTAGCCATGTACAGGCATCCTGGCTTACATTTTTTTCAATAATTTTTGTAAATAATTCTTCTATTGCAGTGATAGTTTTTGCATCCATCATAATCTCTTTTTATTATTTACACCGCTGCAAAATAATTTATTGCCAATGCAGCGCTGATAATCAATAATCCAAAAAACTCTCTTGTTTGCTCAATATAAGGCTTTGTAGCCTGCATACTTTCCACCAGGCTCGGATTGTGGTATTTGACAATCCAATCTTTTACTCCATCTTTTATAAAAAAAAGGCGGACGGCGTATATAAGGTAAAAAGTGATGGCCACAAGATATACAATAGGAAAATATTTTTCAAATGCAGCAAGGCCGCAACAAACTGAAGCCACCATATAAATACTTACCCACAGCCAGGCATCCGGATCGTTGAGGTTTACATAAGCGAATGCTGCAAAGGCAAGACAAAAAAAACAATTGAGAATAATTAAGACCATAATAATTTATTATAAAAAAACGTTAAAACCATTTATTTAAGCACCTTAATAAGTTTAATTGCCATATCAATTTAGATCCCAGCTAGAAATTGTATCAATAATTTACAACAGGCTTAATTTTCTTAAAAAAAACATGCTGGAATTCTATACTATTTTTTCTGAATTATAATGAACGTTGCATTTTCGTTTCGCGTCCCTTCAACTTAACTAATCTTTTTTATTAACCTTTTCCAAAATTATTTTATCCTCGCTTTCTTTAAAGAAATAATCAGACACTGTAACACTTTCCAAAAGTGAGAACTTTTTGATCTGTTCTATGAAAAACCTCTGGAAGGCTGTATAAAGTTCTATTTATTCAACCAAAACTGTTACGATGTATTAAAATTCTTCTCCACGATAATTTTATAGTGAACAAACAAATTTCCACGATTGTTATTTTATCGTTCATCATACTCGCAAAAATAAAAACGAAAAAGCAAATCAGTATCAAGGTTTAACATTTCTTGCGAGATATGGTGCTTTTATAAATTAAAGAAAGGTGAATTTGCTGTGGTAGAGCGCAGTATGCAGAAGCGGGAATGTTTGGATTTACCTCCGGGGACAATAAGATTAATAGCGCCGCTGACGTTGCCTTTATATTTCGGACAGTTGGAAAGCGAAGCCGTTGAACACGCTTTTGCTGTGTATATTGATAATGAAAAAAGACCGTCAGTCCAAATTTATCTCGTTCATAATCATCCTTCCGGAAATTTGAAGCCAGCCACCGACGATATGAATATCATTGAAAATTGAAAAGCAGTTTTGAGCCAATGGGAATTATGGTAAATGCCTTCATTATTAACCTCATACGTTGTCCAACAGTTTTCCCCATTCAAGACTATAATAGAACTCTTTTACCATTTAGGCGTTAAAAGTGTGGGGAGGTTGACATTAAAAAATAAGCCATTATAAATTAATCGTTTATAATGGCTTATTTGTGCCCAGGACTGGAATCGAACCAGCACATCCTTGCGAACGGCAGATTTTGAGTCTGCTGCGTCTACCAATTCCGCCACCTGGGCTTCTGTTCAATCACTTGGTTATTTTGGGTGGCAATATTACGTAATCCGTCTAATTTGTCCAAAATCAGTTTTAATATTTTTTGTCAAATCAAAATATCATTTAAATGTTTCTTTACTGTATCATTATAATTTGCGGATAAATCTAAGTTCTCCGGATATTGTAAATTGCCACATTTCAAAATAATAATTGATGTTGAAAATCGGATTAATAAAAGAAGGAAAAACTCCTCCGGATAACCGTGTAGCGCTCACGCCTGCACAATGCAAGTGGATACAGGAAAATAAGTCAATCTCAATTGTGGTTCAGAGTTCCCCTACCCGTTGCTATTCTGATGCGGAATATTCAAAGGCCGGGATAGAAGTGAAAGAAGATGTTTCCGGATGTGACATTTTGTTTGGCATTAAAGAAGTGCCAGTTGGTATGTTGATTCCGGGAAAAAAATATTTCTTTTTTTCGCACACGCGCAAATTGCAATTGTATAATCAAAAACTTCTGCAATCAATTATTACTCAAAAAATAACCTTAATCGATTACGAGTGCCTTGAACATGAAGACGGAACCAGGTTAATTGGCTTTGGTTTTTTTGCAGGCGTTGTTGGGGCTCACAATGGCATGATGGCCTACGGAAACCGCACAGGCAGTTATTCTTTACATCGTGTTTATAAAAAGAGAAATTTCCAGGAATTGATACACACCTATTTTGGGTTAAAACTTCCGAAGGTAAAAGTAGTTGTTACCGGAAGTGGAAGAGTAGCACATGGAATTTTAGAAATTATGAACCTGATGGAAATTCATGAAGCAGAACCTGATGAATTTAAAAATACTCAATTTGCCTACCCTGTGTATGTTCATTTAAAGGGCTCAGACTTGTATGTTAACAAACTAACTGGGAAGTATACACGAAAAGAGTTTCATGAACATCCTGAATTATATAAATGCCTTTTTGAAGAATATATTTCAGAAACAGATATTTTGCTAAACGGAATTTATTGGTATGAAAAAGTCCCGCGTCTCTTTCAAATGGAAGACATGAAAAAGGACAGTTTCAGGATAAAAACTATTGCTGATATTTCTGATGATAAATTTGGCTCTGTTCCGTGCAATCTTGGGGAAAATACGATGGAAGATCCTGTTTATGGAGTTGACAAAAACACAGGAAAGCGCACTGTACCTTATATTGAAGGATCGGTGGATATAATGGCAGTAGGCAATTTGCCTAATGAATTGCCACGCGATGCTTCAAGATATTTTGGGGAGCAATTAATAAAATATATACTGGACGACCTTATCGCCGGAAGCTCAAAAATTATTGATGATGCAATGATTACTGATCAAGGAAGACTTACCGATAATTTCGCCTATATGAAAGATTACGCAGGGTTATAAATAATAATCTTTTAGAAAAAAAATGAATTTCTCTGTGTAATTTCCTTCAATATCTTTAATAACTAATTCATTCGTGGCAACAACTTCTTTTTGCGTACCAAAAAATAATATTCCCCTAAAACAGGAGTGACGCGGGGTTTGTTTAATCAATAATTCATTCTTAAAATAGAAATTATTTTCTAATGCAAGTTTTTTAAAATACTCAATCCTGTGAAGAGGAAGAAGAACAGTAAAATTTCCATCATCAGCGAGATTAAATTTTATGGCTTGGACCAAATCTTCCAAAGTGAGTGAATCATGATGTTTCGCAATATTTTTTCTTTTGCTGGACGATCTCAAATCATTCTCGTAAAAAGGCGGGTTGCAAATTATAAGATCATATTTCTTATTGGTAAAGTGATTTTTTATATCCGCGTGAAAAACCTGAAATCTGCTATTCCAATTGCTTTTTACAAAATTATCTTTTGCCTGCATAAATGAATTTTCATCAATTTCTATTGCGTCAATTTTTGCAATAGATTTTTGAGCCACCATCAGGCTTAATAATCCTGTTCCGGTTCCGATATCAAGAATGCTTTTTGGATCAATAATTTTTCTCTCAATTTTATCAGCTACCCAAGCGCCGAACAAACAGGAATCGGTGCATACTTTCATACTGCTTTTATCCTGGTAAATTTTGAACTCTTTGAATTGAAAATAATTGTTGGGCAAAGGAATAATTTAGAAGTTCTAAGTTCTTAATTCTTTAAAATGAAATAAGAATTGTAGTTATTTGTTTGTTCACTGTAATTGTTTCCTGTTTTATCTATTTCATACAGTTCTTGCTGAAGGAACTACAGACAGGTCTTCAAATTGGGAATCAAGATATTTATAATAAGCAGTAATGGCTATCATTGCCGCGTTATCAGTACAATATTCAAATTTAGGGATGAATGTATTCCATCCTTCTTTTTCTCCCATTTTTTCAAATTCATTCCTCAAACCACTGTTAGCACTTACTCCACCGGCGATACAGACATGTCGGATCCCGGTTTCTTCTGAAGCTTTTTTTAATTTATTAAGTAAAATTGAGACAATCCGGAATTGTATAGAAGCGCATATATCATGCATATTTTCTTCTACAAAATTTTCATTTTCCAGCTTTCCGTCACGAATAAAATAAAGAAATGCGGTTTTTAACCCACTGAAGCTAAAATCAAGCCCTTCAATTTTTGGCTCGGTAAAATGATATTTTTCGGGATCGCCATGCTTTGCATATTTATCTATTAAAGGCCCGCCAGGATACGGAAGCCCCAATATTTTGGCAGATTTATCAAAAGCTTCTCCTGCTGCATCATCCAATGTCTGGCCAATTATTTTTTGTTCTAACGGGGATGAACAAACGATAATTTGCGTATGACCGCCACTTACAGTAAGGCAGAGAAATGGAAATGAAGGAATCTTGCTTTCACTATGGATAGGCTGAATGAGATTGGCTAAAACATGCGCCTGCATGTGATGGACAGCAATCAAAGGTTTATTAAATGCCAGTGACAAAGATTTTGCAAACTCTGCACCAACTAATAATGCTCCGATTAATCCGGGAGATTGGGTAAAAGCAAAGGCATCAATGTCTTTCAGCTTAACACCAGCTATTTCCAGCGCTTCATTCACAACAGGAACTATAGACTGAAGATGGGCCCTCGAAGCCAATTCAGGAACTACACCACCATATTTTTCATGTATCTTCTGGCTGGAAATTACGTTGCTTAAAATATTTTTATCCCTGCACACAGCTGCAGCGGTTTCATCACAGGAGGATTCAATGGCAAGAATAGTAATCATATTTTGCAAATTTATGGCTTCGGCAAAAAATCAAACGAATTTTACAATCAGGTTTACAAATTGAAACACCTGGTTAATTAATAGGTCCAGTGAACAAATAAATATTCAAGATTCTTAATTGCAAAATCTTTATTATGTTATCTTTTTTCACCTTCGGGATAATAATCAAAGGGAAGCAAATCTGCAATTCTGGAATCTATCCAAAAGCCATAAATAATTATGTCCGAAGAATTAGCGGGTAATCCGTTTTCATTAATTAATACCGGTTGTTTCAACGTGATAATGCTTGTTTTTGGCCCGGGCTTGTAATAATCGGTTGATTTTACGCCTGTCCTGGAATCTGTCGCGTCAATGCTTAACATTCCTGAAAAATTGAGCCGGTATTTATGACCCGGAAGTGCGGTAATTATTCTGTAATAAGGAATTTGGGGGAATAAAAGCGTATCAATATATTGCCGGTTTCCAAGTGTCAAAATAAATCCGTTTGATGGTACGTTAATTTTTTTGGCAACTCCGCCACCGGTTGAATTGGCTGCCTCTTCAGGGGCTGTTAAATCTCCAACAATATAACCCTGTTGAATAAGTTGCCTTTTTCCCAACATTCTGTAAAAACGAAGTAGAGAAGTTTGATATTCTTTTTCCCTTGCCTCCTGCCAGTCTTTTTTTTGGGAAGTTGAAGTGGTTTGCATTTCTTCAAATAATGGATAGCCTAAATAATGAAGATCGCCGGTCTTTTTATCATAAGAAAATTCCCTCAAAAGATATTTAATATTATAACCTAAGGCTTTGTTGCTGATTTGTAAAAGGTCATTTGTGTGTGCGGTTATTTTCCCCTGCGGGTCCGTGTGTAATTTCAAAATGTCTTCGTTAAGTATTTCAGTTTGCCTGGCATTTTTATCAGTTCCAATGAAAGCCTTGCGAAAAGTTTTTAACTGCTGATTCCTGTTACCGTTTTTTAGATTTATGACTACATCTTCAAGTTCTTTTGCATTTTCTTTCATCACAAATAACACGTTTTCGTTCTTTTCATTAATTATAATGGGGAATATCTGTGTTTCGTATCCAACAAAAGAAACGATGACATTGTAATTACCGTTAGAAAGCCCGTTAATGCTGAATGTTCCGGTGGTATCTGTTGTGGCGCCCTTAGTAGAATTGCTGATAAAAACACTTGCCGGTGATAAGGCGCTTCCTGTTTCATTTTGTACTTTCCCTGAAATTTTCCATCTACCTTCCTGTGCCATCCCAATTTTATAAAAACTAATAAAAATTAAGACAACTAATCCAATAGGTTTTCTCATTTGGGTTTCTTTTCATGTTGCTATTATATAAAAAATCCTCTTTGCAGAGGATTTAAAATTATGAAATGTGCCTGTAAAATTATTTTTTTTCCGAATCAGGTTTTCTTACATCTTCATTACGTGTTACATTTCTATGTTGAATTTCCGGGGTAGAGGAATTAGTAATAGGTTGGGTTGAAAAGCGCCTGGATGGCCGATTAACAGATGAATTGTTTTCTGGTTTCGATGTTACTGAAGGCCTTAAAGCTTGTTCATTATTCCTTTTCAATTCTTCAGAAGACCCGGAAGGACGCGAATTAACTTTGCTTTCGTTTTGCTTATAAGGATTTGTCGTTGCTGCATTCTGCTGATTTGAAAATCTTCTTACCGGCCGATTGGCGGGTGTTTGTTTATTCTCCTGCGCAGGAGTGCTTCTTTCCCTTGTTGCCGGAGCCTGGTTATTTGGCGGAGCCGGATTATTATTGGGAAAGGTTCTTACAGGCGCTTGTGCCGGTGGATTATTTGGCTGCGGAGGATTGTTGACAGGAGGATTTTCCCCGGTGGGGGTATTGGGCGACACCGGCCTGTTGGTTGGCGGTGAAGTTTGATTTCTATCAGGGAAAACCCGGGCAGGGGTATTATTCTTACCCGGAGTAACTGATGGCCTGTTGTTATTTACCGGAGGTTCATCCCTTATTATTTGTGGTGTTTGATTTTTAGGAATTTCTCTTACCGGGGCAGAATTAGCTTGTCTTCCCTGGTCGGGATTGGTAACTCTTCCTGGTCTTATGTTTGAAGAATTAGAAGCTTGCTGACTAATCGTAGGCCTGAAAACTCTTACAGAGCTATTTCTTACCTGGGTCTCTCCTGGTTTATTGGTTGTTTCCAGGTTATATTTTCTGATTCTTGTTCCTGTATTTTGTTCTATTTCCCTTACCGGAGGGCCGGGATGATAATTTGCGCTTCTTGTGCCATTACTATTTCTGGGGGAAGTAGTATTAATGATCGTAGTGTTGTTGATTATGGTAACGTTTCTCGACTGGTTTACATAATACCTGTTTAAGTTCTGGCTGGTAATATAATTGCGCGGAACAAATGTCCAATCATTATAAGGAATGGAACCAAAGTTGTCATTCATACCCATGCCGGGGCCAAGAGGAGCCCATCCATAATAATTACCGCCGCCTCTCCAGGTAACCCATGCGGGAGCCCATTCATTGCCGGGAATCCACACCCAACCGTACCGCATATCATTCATCCATCGTCCATAATGGAAAGGCGCCCATCCCCAATTATAATTCGAAACCCATGTCCAGCCGTAATCGGTATAAACCCAATGCCCGTTGGTATAATAAGGCCTGAAGTTTGACATGGAAGGCACCCATGCGTATCCATAATTTCCGTAGTTTATCCAGTCGCCGTACGGGCTAAGATCATTATAAAATTGCTGGTAAGTAATTTCAGGTTGTGACTGGTAATATTCACCTGAATCCGATTGGTAATATCTGGACGTAGTACATGATGATATTAGAATTATGATCGAAAAGGAAATTATTGTATATATATTTTTCATGATAATTGCTTTTATAATAAGACGCATAAATGATGTAAAAGTTAACAACCAAAATTTTTATCTCAATTATTTAACTATTCAGTAAGAGTCAATTTTCATTCCAACTGTGTGTAAAAATTTATTTCTTCAAACCTTTTTTAATTGAGCTTTGCTTTAATTAACAGTATATATTTCTTTTTTTTATTTCATTACTAATTTATTAATTTTAATAATCCAAATATTCTTGTCAAACTGCTTCCTGCTAATAAATAATAAACATCTTTTCGTCTGTCTTTTGGCTATTTTATGCCTATTAACACAGTAAAATTGCCGTTTGATTTACAAGGACTCTTTTATTTAGGAAATATTTAGAATAAAACGATTAAAATTAAAAAGATGAAAAAAATTTACCCGTTTCTTTTCCTGGTACTGAGCGCGTTGCCATTTGCATTGCGTGCACAAGTAACAATTGTGGACAATAATCACAGCCTTAGCGGTTACCCTGTTTTTGGAAATTCTATTTTCTTAACCAGCGACGAGGATAGCACACTTTGGAAAAGCGATGGAACGCCCGGGGGCACCCTACAATTTGCAACTAATGTAAAGATTGATTTGGATCATGGTATAGGGTTTCTAAATAACAAAATTTATTTTGCCGGGGTGGATGCTTCTCATGGGTCTGAACTTTGGGTTACAGATGAAACAGCCGCCGGTACCAAATTAGTACAGGATTTATTAACCGGAACAAAAGGTTCTAAACCTGACAATTTTGTTCTTTATAAAAGCGACCTGTATTTTACTGACTCATCAACCTCGGGCAGGGAGTTGTACAAGATCAGTGGTACCAACGGAAGCGTATCGTTATTTAAGGAAATTAATCCGGGCACCGGCAATGCGTTTGACGAAAACAATACCAATTTTTTAGTCAGCAACGGGCTGCTTTATTTCACGGCGGACGATGGCGTGAACGGAAAGGAACTTTGGGTGTCGGACGGAACCTCCGGAAATACGAAAATGCTTAAAAACATTTCAGCAGGAAATACCTCCACAAATTTTTCAGGATTTATAACCCTTAAAAATCAATTAATATTTACGGTAATCACAGCTTCCTATTCATTAGATCTTTGGAAAACCGATGGGACCAACACTACACTAATCAAATCATTCAATGTTCCCTATTCAGCAATTAGTTCATTTGGATTATTAAACTTTAATAACAAGATTTACTTTGCAGGAACGGACATTACCAATGGTACAGAATTATGGAGTACTGATGGAAGTACGGCTTCAATGGTAAAAGATATTTTTCCAGGCAATGCTGGAGGAGTGCCTAATAGCTCATACCCACAATTGTTTAATTCGGTTTTTATAAATGGCCACTTTTTATTTTCGGCTAATAATGATAAAGGGGTCGAATTATGGTCATCAGATGGCACCGCCGCGAATACGGTAATAATTAAAGACATTAACCCGGGAACTGAAGGATCAAACCCGGTATTATATCCGGTAATTGATTATAGTAAAATTCTGGATGGGGGAAGTATTTTTGATTTTTATAACAGGGGAACTTTATTTAACGGATACATCTTTTTTTCTGCTGATGATGGTTCTCATGGAACTCAACTTTGGAAAACCAATGGAACCTCTGCAGGAACTACATTGGTGCAAAGTATAGGAGCGCCGAATTACGGCGTTACCGACACTTATTTTTACACGAAAACAGGATTATATTTTTCTGCTAATGATGGAACTCGTGGTAATGAGCCATGGTTTACAAACGGAACAACAGTACAAATGGTAGCTGATATCAATCCGGGTTCGGGATCTTCAGATCCGGATTTTACATTCGTCTTTAACAATAAACTCTTTGGAACCGCTGATAACGGAAATGGCACGCCTAAAACCGATTTTTATAGAATTGATGCGACAGTTTCTACTTTGCCGATCCAATTGATGGATTTCAAAGCTTCTCTTCAGGCAAATGCGGTTCAACTCACCTGGAAAACAGCCACAGAAATTAACAGTAAAGATTTTGGAATTCAGCGGAGTGTAGATGGCTTGCATTTTACCGACATCGGTACTGTACCTGCTGCCGGAAACAGCACTTCTGAAAAATCGTATGAATATGATGACAATCAATACCTGGAGGCAGGTTCTCATTTACTTTATTATCGACTTCAATTGAACGATTTAGATGGTAACACTAAATATTCCAGTGTGCAAACTATTAAATTGGAAGCACAGTCTATCAGTCTGAAAACTTATCCAAACCCCGTTCGTAAACAATTGAGTATTTTATTTGGAACAGCTTCTTCTAAAACTGCCACTCTTACAATTTCTGATGTGAGTGGCCAGGAAGTTTACAGGCAAGACTTTGGTAAAATTGAATCTACCCGTTTACAAAATATCAATGTTTCAGGTTTTGCGAAAGGCACTTATTTTATTCAATTAATAACAGATAAAGGAAACAAGATCACGAAATTTGTAAAACAATAAAAAGTAGATTTTAAATTAAAAACTGCCGGTGAATTTTTCATCGGCAGTTTTGTTTTTATTAGGAAATGCTAATTGAAAATGCCTAGTCAATTTCAATATTCAAAAAACATTTGGCTTTATAGTGGACAAACAAATTTGCTACTTTCTTATTTTGCTATTCCAGTATTTATTTTAAAAATTCGGCTGGCTGCCATTTGGATTTTGGATTAAAATATTTCCATAATAAAGTTGATAATTTTCGGGTGAGCACCCAGGCCTCATTATCATGCTCCCAACTGGTGTCTTTATTATTTTTGGTGCAGATACAAAAAATATAAGGATGCATTCCGTTTACATATAGAACCTCATCTCTTGTTGCATCTACAGCACCACTTTTGTCTGCTATAAAAATATTGGGAGGAATTTGTGAAATAGCATCTTCATCCCAAAACTGGCGGCTCATTAGCCTGAGCATCCTTTCACTAATCTGTTTATCAATAATTTTATTTTCTGCAATCATTTTCATGAGGGTAGCCATTTCTCTTGGCGTAGTTTGTCCCCATCCATATTGGTCATAGTTTTCTTTTCTTCCGGGTGTGCGGCTGTTTGCCCGCGTAAATTTCATGCCTAAACTATCCATGTATTTATTAATTTGAGTGCCTCCGCCTGAAAGCCCCTGCAGCCAAAGGCTCGCGCCATTATCACTCATGCTCATCATCAGCATCATCAATTCATTTAGAGGGATTTTAGTGCTGTCTTTAAAAGAAGCAAGGATTTCCTGGCCTTCTGAATAACGAACAGAGTCAGTAAATAGCATCTCCTGGTGATAGGCCAAATCTCCATTATGAATTTTATGCATCAGGCTAGTTAGGATCGGTACTTTCACCATGCTGGCAGTAGGGAAGATAGTGTCTGCATTTATAGCTGCAATTTTATTTTTAGACAAGTCATATACAAAAACACCCACATCTCCATGAAACCCTTCAGTTAAATTCTTTATTTCGTTTTGTAAATGAGTATCTGTTTTTTGAGAGAAGGCTTTAATACTTGAAACGAGTAATATAAAGACTAATATTTTTTTCATTTTTAATTCTTTTAGAAAATGAAAATAGCAATATTATTTTTGAAAAGAACAGATCTGATTTTGATTACTAACGTTTAGGCACAAACGCTTTTAAAAAAATGATAAAAAAAACAACCCGGTTTTACCACGGGTTGCCTTTTGGTTTTTAGGATATAAAAGAAAACAGGTTTTATTTTATTTAGCTGAATAAGCCGCCTTTCTTTAACTCACGTGTTTTTTCTCCGATTAAAAATCCATTTTGATAAATTTGGATTCTGTAATTTCCTTGCTGAAAATGTCCTGAAGGTGAAAAAGCAAATTGTACATTTTTTGCTTTTGCAGTTTCCAAATCAACAGGCAATTTTGCCGTAAACGTTTTACTGCTGCTGTCGCGAGTAGTAAAAGTATTTCCTTCTGTATTAGGAGTTGTTACTGGTTTGCCGTCAGGTCCTGTTACAACTACATACAGTTCAGTTTGTCCGCTTTCTATGATTCTATTGTTGACGTCAAAACTTACTAATAATTTGTCAACTCTTCTTGCTATTGTAGATACTTTTTCTTTCCCATTATTTTTGATTTTTACAGGCGTAATAGAAATATTAGAAGCATTCAAAGTGGACGCTACATCAACTTTCTTTGCTAAATTCTGAGATACCACGCTGGTAGAATCCAGATTATGAGATAAGGTTTGGTTCTGATTATTAAGAACAACTACATTCTGTTTAAGGCTATCGTTCTGCTGTGAGAGCATGGCTATCTGCGCTTGCAGGTCAGTAATTTGTCCATTGAGTTGAGCGATCATGTTCCGTGCTTTGGTAAGTTCAGAAGCAGACACATTTTTCTTATGCAAAATGCTGCGGATTTCTGATTTCATTTTTGCAATTTCTTGGTTGCTCGATGTTAACCTGCCGTTCAGGTCAGTATTGCTGGATTGCATTGAATCCAGCCTTGCTAATGATGCGTCAAAGCTTGATTGGATATTACTTTTTTCAGAAGTAACTTTAGCAACTTCAATTTGCTGCTCTTTTAAATTTTCATTTGATTTACTGTGATCAAAAACAAAAAAGCCACCAAGGATCACAATAGCTGCTATCAGTAGTCCGATGACCAATGATTTTGAATCACGCGTTTTTTTACTGGTAGTATCAGGTTGCTCTGTATACTCGTTCATGATGTTTTGTTTTAATTAAAAATTGGTAATAAAAATGGTAATAAAGGCTTTTAGAATAAGGCTTATTGAATAATTTTTCGTAATTACTACCCAATAATTCTAAAACCGTGCCATTATTAATCTAGCTAATAATTAGAGATTTTTTGTTTCTTATCTTTGAAGGATATAACGAATGCTTTTATGCTGATTCTCAATCAGATGATAGATAATATTACTTGCTGACACTTATATTGTTAAAAAACTGTTGTCAAAACGAGTAAAACAGACTCCCGATGCTTTCTTTAGTTACAATTAATAAAGTTGGATGTTTTATCAAGCTGGAATTCTAAACCTATTGCAAATCTTGATAAAATCAAAGGATATAATTTTTTAAATGTATGTTAAAGAGATTGTCGGTGGTTTTAGGTTATTATTTCTTGACCGACCCCGCTAAGTTACTGCTTTGCGAAGAAAAGATTAGCCCATTATTAATTCCTTGATGCGCTGTAATTTTTCCACTTTTCTATAACCGTGCTCATGTCTTCCGGTAAACGGCTTTCAAAGTTCATTGGCATTTTTGTAGCAGGATGAACAAAACCTAATTGCTGCGCGTGCAATGCATGCCGCGGACAAAGCGCAAAACAATTATCTACAAATTGTTTGTATTTTGTAAAAACAGTTCCCTTCACAATTTTATTCCCTCCATAAGTTTCGTCATTAAAAAGCGGGTGGCCAATGTATTGCATGTGAACCCGTATCTGGTGTGTACGCCCGGTTTCCAAACGGCATTCTACCAGCGTAACGTAATTAAATCTTTCCAATACTTTGTAATGCGTGATAGCTTCTTTTCCATGCTCGCCTTCCGGATAGGCAGTAAATAATTTCCTGAATCTTTGATGTCTGCCCACATGAGCCACAATCGTTCCTTCGGCTTCCTCAAAATCTCCCCAAACAAGTGCAACATATCTCCTGTGAACCGTATGATCAAAAAATTGTTTGGCAAGATCCGTCATCGCTTTTGGCGTTTTTGCCATCACCAAAAGCCCGGAAGTATTTTTATCAATGCGATGAACCAAACCAAATCTTGCCAATTCCGTTTCATCAATTTCCGGGTTTTGTTGTTTCAAATAAAAAGCCACGGCATTTACCAAAGTGCCGCCGGGATTACCGCTTCCGGGGTGAACTACCATACCGGGATCTTTGTCAATCACCATAACTTCTTCATCTTCGTAAACAATTTTAAATGGAATATCTTCAGGGATGATCTCATTTGTTCCGGGTGAATAATCCTGGAAAATGATAATTTTATCCAGGGGCCGCACTTTATAATTTGATTTTACAGGATGATCGTTCAATAGTACTCTTTCCGCCTCAATTGCCTGCTGTATTTTATTTCTTGTTGCGCCTTCAATTCTCCCCATCAAAAATTTGTCTATTCTTAAAGGTTCCTGGCCTTTGGCACAAATAATTGTTTCACGTTCAAAAAGCTCTTCCCTTTCTTCCTCTTCGTTGCCATCATTTTCAGAAGATAAATCACCATTATCTTTATTTAAATCAGCCATAATTTACCAATAATCAAAAATTAATAATTTCCCATTTTATACTCACAACTCACAACTCATAACTCATAACTCATAACTCATCATTCATCATTCCTCATTCATCATTCCTCATTCCTCATTCATCATTCATCATTCCTCTTATCTTTGCAAATTAAAATCTTTGTATTGGAAAAACAGAAAGTCATTTTTGAAGATCTCGGAATTATTAATTATAAAAATGCGTGGGATTACCAGGAAGAATTGGTAAAAAAAAATCTTGAGATAAAATCAGAAGCGAGAAAGCTCTCAGCTTTAAGTAGCCAGGAAGATCAAATTCATTCGAATCCTTTCGGTCTTCCGACTAATAACTATTTACTTTTTTGCGAGCATCCGCCGGTTTATACTTTGGGCAAAAGCGGCCACATGGAAAATGTGTTGATGAGTGAAAATGAAATGGAAGAAAAAGAAATTGAATTTTTTAAAACCAACCGTGGCGGCGATATTACTTTTCATGGATTGCAACAGATTGTAGGATATCCGATTCTTGACCTGGAAAAATTTTTTACTGATATTGGAAGATACATGCGTAGTTTGGAAGAAGTGATCATTCTTACCATTGGCGAATATGGAATTAAAGGCGACAGGAGCAAAGGCGAAACCGGAGTTTGGATTGATCCGGGAATTCCGGGAAGAGAAAGGAAAATTTGTGCGATGGGAATCCGTTGCAGCCGTTGGATCACGATGCATGGTTTTGCCTTAAATGTAAATACTGATCTTAGTTATTTTAACAACATCATACCCTGTGGCATTGTGAACAAACAAGTTACTTCTATTGAAAAGGAATTAGGTCATAAAATAGATTTTGAAGAAGCGAAAGAAAAAGTAAAGAGAAATTTTGAAAAAGTTTTCAATGTAAATATCGTTTAGGCATAACCGTGGAAGCAGTCGCCGGTAAACAAACAAATAATAATAATTTTTAAATAACAGATCCTTAACTGAATTTTAAGCGATCATGCGTCTAAGTACTAATTAGAAATTATTTTAGAGAATTAAAAAAAAATGTATGAAACAAATTAAACTGACCATTCTTTTTATTTCACTTGTTTTTGCAGGAAAAGCACAGATGAAATCCTTTATTGACCAGCCATACGTTGAAGTGGCCGGAAGTGCCGACACAATGGTAACTCCTGATGAGATTTATATCAAAATTGATATTTCTGAAAGTGATACCAAAAACAAAACTTCATTAGAAGAACTGGAACGCAAAGATGTTTGATGCCTTAAAATCAATGGGAATTGACGTAGAAAAAAACCTTACAACCAGCGACATTTCAAGCAATTTTAAAAATTATTTTCTTAGGGGGAAAAATGTTTTAAAATCCAAAGAATATATGCTGAAAGTGAAAGACGCAGTAACAGCCACCAAAGTTTTTATGAAGCTGGAAGATCTTGGAATTTCAAATACTTCTATTGATCATGTTGATTATTCCAATATGGAAGGAATGAAAAACCTGATGAGAATGAAAGCGATCGAAAACGCGAAGGCAAGAGCTTTATCATTGACAAAGCCTTTGCAGCAAGGGATCGGGCCTGCTATTTACATTTCTGATAATGAAGTTTACCCTGTGCGACCTTTGGCAAGAGAGGCAGGAATCAGGCTGTATGAAGCAAAAGCAAGCGCGGACGTAGAATTGCCGAAAATTGATTTTGAAAAGATAGAAGTTTCTTCTAATATTAATGCGAAATTTATTCTAAAGCCGTAAGAAAAGATTTATTCTTTTGCAACAAAGCCTCCGCGATAACCGGGGGCTTTTTGCAGTAAAACAACAAATTCTTTCAATTTTTATTTTGAAAGAAATTTATATCCCAAGCACTTCTTTTAATTTTGCATATCCAGACTTGCTGACAGGAATTTTTTCGCCGGTGGTGAGTAGTAATAAATGGCTGTCTTTTTCGTAGGCATCAATGCGCGTAATGAGTTGCGTGTTTACAATGTAGGAACGATGCACTCGTACAAATTGAAACGGTTCCAGGGATTTT